>CAJTOL010000005.1 GCA_910577645.1 uncultured Lachnospiraceae bacterium | reverse complement strand
GATACATACGGTACTTTTTTCTTTTGACACATCAATTCCTACACTTATCATCTGTAACCTCCAAAATAAATCTGTAATTGTCCCATCCACACTTATTACCACTCATTTTAGTTCGTTACACGAAAGCACCTTACGGGTTTCAACCTGCTTAAACGACTGTTTATAATAAGGGATGGTTGACGGTTTTTATGACGGATGTGGTTAATCCAAAAAGCGCCTCGCCAGACCAATTACTCCCTTATCATAAAAAAATAAGTGCAGAAGGTAAAGCACTGATGAAATGCTTTATCTCTTACACTTATATGGTACTAAAAAGCGGCGTTCCTGTTCTCCCGTGTTGGGATAGAGAAACGCCGCGTATGCGTCGTATTCAGTTTTCATTTATTCTTTCTCAATGCTGTGTGCTGGTGGCTGGGCTGGCAGGGTTGGGGGGGCGGCATATCAAGGCTCTTTCCCTCAAAAGTAGTAAATTGGTAGTAAATTCAGCTTGAAATCCTGCTTGTACGCCCGTAAATCAAGGCTTTTTTGAGATAATCAAGCGTTTTCATACAAAATTTTATGACAAATAAGATTTTCAATGACGCAATTTCTTTGGCAGAACAAGTACAAGATTTTTTGATGGGCCTCACCTAAAATACTTCGAGCTTATATTAGATTTTTTGCAACAAATAATCCAGAACAGGTGGCAGAAAGTGATTGCGTTCCCCCGCCTTTTGTGACACTATTTTGATACTAAGAAAATGAGCGGCCAAGAATAACAGGTGAAATATTAACAAATTTGCGAAATTTTTGCCTGTAAAAGCACAGGAAATACAGCCCCATATAATGGGATTTGTCGAGTTTGAATAATAGACGTTTGGACTGAAAAGCCTGTAAAATAACAATGTCATGATGCTGGGGGCAAAACATAGTGTTTTCTATGTTTGATACTCTGCAAGAGTGGCAGTCACGTCCATTAAATCCAGTCTATCCCTTTGTATTTATGGACTGTATCCATTATAAGGTCAAGGAGGACGGACGCATCTTAAGCCGTGCCGCCTATATCGTTCTTGGCATCACCGCAGACGGCTATAAAGATATTTTCACTCCCTCATTCGTAGTTTTATCGTAGTCCAAGTATTATTTGCCTGCCACGGTATGCCCAAGTTTGCCCCGAAGTGCCGAATTATGCGGTTTTTACCGTACTCCTGCCGTGGCAAATAAAAAGTATTTTTATCATTTTTCCATAACTCCTTATATGTTCTGCATTTCTTCTCAAATGCTTGATTTTACAGTTTTTTTCGACTGTTCCTACGTTCTGTGTTTCCAAAGTATTTTCTCAAATCGTTTCATACTTTCTCATATTTGTCCCTGTAAAATTGGTAAATACGTTGGTAAAGTAAGCAGCTTTACCAATGGGGTTTTTAAGAGTTCACTACCCGGTGCAGTTCTTCTTTCGCGTCATCAAAGTTTACATGGGTTGATTACCTTATCACATACTTAGTACCCCTTCCTCTGCCTTCAATTTTCACAACACCTTTTTTACCCATCTCTTTTAGTAATTGTGTTGTCTTTGATTTACCAAACGGGACGTAAGGAGCAATTTCGCTAATTGATTTCAGCATTGTTTTACTTAAAATTTTATATATTTTTCTTTCGTCTTCCGTTAAATTCAGATTTTTCTCAAAAACCGGAAGTACAATCTTAATTGCATTTTCCGACACTTCAAAATCCGGCTGCTTCAATCCTTCTTCATAGAGCTGCTTTATCCGTGTAATTCCTGTACCAAATATTTCGACAAACCCCAGCCTGTAAAATACATTTGCAAGATTTCGATTTCTTAAGACTGAAAGTTTCCCCGATAAATACTCATCTTCTGTTATTCCGGAAGGCAGTCCTCCCGGAGAAATAATCTCTATTCTGTCGTCAAACATCGAAACTTTTATCTGTGACTCCACATCCCACACCCTATGAATCAGCGCGTTTGCGATTGCTTCTCTAAACGCGGCCTCCGGTATTTTTTCTGTCTTTTTCCTTTCGGCGCCTCGTATTTCCTCATATTGATAGTAATCTTTGAATACCTCTGATACTTTTTCGTAGCCTGCCAAAATGGATATGTTATCAAATGTTGCTCTCTTATGAATCACACTGATGTTTTCACCGAACCTCACTATATCAATTCCCGGAAAATGATTTTTATCCGCCAAAATACCAGCCGCATTGTTATATCCGGTGGCGCTGTTATATAAGTTCAGCGTTTTCAAGGTATCCTGATTAAAAGTTTCAATTTGAATATATTCTTTTAATTTTTGGCATAGCGTATCAAAAGTTAGCTCTTGATCTTTACACGGCAATTCTTCAAACCTGATATTTTTTCCTTCTAAAATCAGTCTTGACAGTTCCAGTGTGTCAGTCTCTATGGTTGCAGTATCATTTCGCTTATACGCTTTCGATTTATATAAATATGGCTTTTGAAGCCCGCCTTTTACAGTTAGTTTTATCGTTCTGTCATTATTCTGCAATTCCAGTGTATAATCAGGCTGCGGAGTAATGCTGTCATTAATTTTATTTTCGATATCCAGACACGCTTGCTTTACATCCGACAGTCCTTTGATATTACCGTTGTCATCAATGCCAAAAAATATTTCTCCACCATCATAATTCGAAAAGGCGCTTACTGTTTTTAAAAATGTATTTGTAATCATTTCTTTGAACTCTATTGTTCTTGTTTCACGCATACACTGCTCTCCCTTTCCAATTTTACTGCTTATATTATACTCAGAAACACGCAGAAAATCAATCGTATTTTTTTACAATTGATTTTCTGGATATTCTGGAGCATTAAGTTTTAATTTCTTGTCACAGTATAGTTTGTCTCCCTTTCCACATCCTCATAATCCAAATGAGTATAGCACTGTAAGGTAGTCCCTATATCTTCGTGTCCCATGAGCTTTTGTAAAGTTTTAGGACTTACCCCATCCCTCACCCGGTTTGTACAGTAGGTATGCCCTTACAGTATAATAAGGACAAATCGGAAAACCCATTATTACCAAGGTTGCTCAGGTGTTGTAAAGCGCGCATATGATACTAAATACAGAAGCAAAAAAATATATAATACTATATATTGTTGTTTTCTGAAAACAACGAAATCTATGAGCAATCTTAATCAAAGTGCTCTCATTAAAACTCATTCATAGGCAATCCTGAAATAGTCCAAATACACTTTATATTTGTCCTGTGCGGTCAAACAGGTATCTGTCAGATAGCCTTTTTCGTTGTTCCATTCTTTCAAACCTCGGTAATAAAACATCTTCCGATTATCCTCAATGATGAATGGAACAATATTATATTTCAGGCATTCCTTGAACATAATCAATCTTCCTACACGACCGTTACCATCTTGGAACGGATGGATTCTCTCAAACTTCACATGGAAATCCAGAATATCTTCAAAGGTCTTTTCTTCCTTGGAATTGTATTCTGCCAGCAGCACTTTCATCTTATCGGCAACTTCTTCCGGAAAGGCAGTATCCATACCGCCAACCTCATTCGGAAGCTTCTTATAGTCGCCAACAGCAAACCAATCTTTTCTGGAATCACTTGTACCGTTCTTCAGGATCAGATGAAGCTCCTTAATATACTTCTCGGTTAATGCCGTTTTTGCGTTCTCGATAATCATGTCGATACAGCGGAAATGATTTGCCGTTTCAATCACGTCATCAACATTAAGAACTTCATTTTCCACGCCAATAGTATTGGTTTCAAAAATATATCTGGTCTGATCGTGAGTCAGCCGGCTGCCTTCAATGTGATTTGAGTTATATGTCAAATCAATCTGCGTTTTATGGTAAATACCGCCGGAGTATTTGCTTGCTTTCTGCTCTTTCAGAATATCCAACAGGGTAATAGGTTCCTCTTTTCGTTTGTTGGTACGCTCCGGTTTTTCTGCATTTTCAGGAATGTTCCAAGTCTTTCCGGTAAGGAATGCACCATTCACACGTCCCTGGGCGCAGTAATTTCTAACGCTGCGTTCCGACACATCCCACTTTTTTGCTATTTCAGTAACTGAAAGGTATCGCATCTGCTATCCTCCGTCATAAATCGAATCAAATAACTATACTTACCGTATAGTATATCATATTATCGGCAAAAACATCAACCACTTTTGTATTTGATGTCTTATTTTTGCCGTCACAGGAAATCTTGTTCCATTCAGCATAAGTCGCAGTCACACTAAATCTTATAAAAGTGTGATAGAAATCATTGTCAGTCTTGATGATGTTATCAATCTTTAATGCATCTTATATTTCAAAATAAGATCTAAATCCGAAGCCGCCAACCGGAAGTATATAAATACCGTCTGCTTCAAAAAACGGGGTTGCTTCTGCCAGTCCACGATTCAGCATTTTTCGCTGAGTCTTAAATTCTGGTGGTACATTATAAAGCGCACTTTTACTCACGATCTTATCAGCATTATATATACGAACAGAAATTCCCCTCTTTTCTGCTACCTGCTTTACTGTAATATACATAAAGATCACACCTCTCTTCCCTCAATAGAATATCTTATTTTCGGAATATTATTAACCAGAAAGGAATAATATTTTATCTATTTCAGAATAATAAAAGACCCCAAAATGCAATAACTGCACTTTGGTACTGCACGGACATTTTTTCCAGTCATTGCCCGATCCCCTTTCCCCGTTATGGAAGATACTCTCTCAATTCTTCCAGATGCTTTTCACATCATCTAAGGCTCCTGCGTATTATCGTCCTTCCCACAAGAAAACCGGCCGCATCTGGGATCCGGTACCGCCCTCATATATTTCAGAAGCAGTTTTATACGGAACCTACTTTCTTTTTCACCGTAGCTTCCCGTGTCCGTTTCTCCTGCACCCAGTCCGGATATTTGTATAGTTTCCATATTCCCCGCAAAAATGCTGTTTCTATTTTTTAGCACTCCGGGATTCCGGGAATAGAAAAAGATTCCTTAAAAAATTCTGCTAAATTGCCGATATAATAATAAAGTGCATAGTCAAAAAGAATTTATATTTAAGGAGGGTTACGTTATGTCAATGGTTGCAGGTTATAAGCCTTACACAGGTGTAATTAACACAAACAGCGCGCGATACAAACGTGCGAAAGCAATGTATGACGAAGGACATCCCAACGGAGAAGCAACTAAGTCTGCTGCGGAAGTGAAGGCTGAAAAGGATTTGCAAAACCTGAAAATGCTTAAGCAGATGCTTGGGGAAAAATATGATGACCTCGATTTTAAATTTAAAAATCTACTTGAAGCAGACGAAGAAACATTTATTCGTAATTATATGGGACTTTTGGATGAGGACGGCGATTTCGTAAATTCCTATGGTGTAGCGGGAATGGACATTACAGGTAAAGACCCGTCTGAATTCCATAAAATAATAGATGTTTCCGAAACTGCCCGGCAAGACATGTTTGATGAAACAATGCGCCATTTCATACAAGAAAAAGGAATCGCTAATGGCAATACAACAAAACGTACTGAGGTTTTTACGCGCTATCAGTTAAGCGTTAACAAAGCAGATAGGTTAAGCGGTACATGGACTCTTGGACAATATGAGCGAATGTATACAAAAGCATTTTACGAAGCTGTAAGAGAAGCAAACCCAAACTGGCAGCATGGGCAGCCATTTGATACAAGCATTGTACGCAACATTACCCGTGAAGATGTAGAAAAACGCATTGTAAAAGGCGACAGCGAATTTTCATTAAAACCGAAGCCATCTTTGGATATTAAGGTATAATCTATAAAACAGATAACCGTCAAGTCCACAAAGGGGGAGCTGGCTGCCGCGGGCGCAGGGGAAGGGCAGCTTCCTCTGCGTTAATTGGAGCAGCTTGAAAATCTGCGGAGATTTTGCCTGATTCTTTGTGAATAGCAAATTTATATGTTTCTACAGACTTCCACCCCGTTACCCTTCTTAACCAGTCCTGCATAGACATTTCCTCATCATTGATAGAAACATGTCCATTTTGAAGAAGGACAGCCTCCTCATCAGAACCTCTTGCGACCAAAATATCTCCGGCTTTCACTACTCCCCACCTAAGCATATCTTTTATCTTCGGAAGTACAGTTCTCTCAATGGTTCCAGAAGGCTTTTTCGATTGATTTTTCGAAATACCCGCGTTACAATAAGTAGGATCCTGGTGTTCTGTTTGCTCAATTATGAATGTATCAGTACGCTAGCCAGGCCCGCCTGCGGACAGCGGCCCACGGCACATTGAGAAAGGAAGCTTTATGGAAAATTCACTTTCGATTAATATTCCCAGCCATAAAAATCAACAGCTCTGCGTCAACGCTTTCGGTCATTCTATCACCATGCCCTGTCATAAATACGGGCCGGCAGTACGTCCTTATTATCTGATACACTACATTTTAAAAGGTAAGGGTGAATTTGTGGTAAATGGCACCCGCTATAAGCTTTCCGCAGGCAAGGGTTTTTTGATTGAACCAGATTATCAGACCATTTATATGGCGGATAAAGAAGAGCCATGGACCTATATCTGGGTGGGATTTTCCGGGGCAGACGCCAAGCGGTGCGTTTCCTCCTTAGGACTTTCCCAGGAGCAGCCGATTTTCAAAAGCAGTGAAAAAGACACCCTGACACAATGTATTTTAGGTATGATCCAGCATAATCAAAAAACCCCGGTTGACTCATTTTATATGTTGTCCATGCTGTATCTTTTTCTAAGTACGGTAGCTGCTGCAGACCCTGATAAATCTTCCTTTGGGAATGGAAATATCTATGTCAGCCAGGCCATCGCCTATATCCGGGACCATATTGCGGAGCCTCTTCAGGCAGACAGCGTGGCAAAGCATGTGGGGCTGAACCGCAGCTATTTAAGCACGTTGTTTAAACAGCACACCGGGCTTTCTCCCTTAAAATATATTCAGAAATTCCGGATGACCAAGGCGCAGCACTTGCTGGAATCCTCCAATCTTTCCGTATCTGACATCGCCTATTCCTGCGGTTATCAGCAGCCGGAGTCCTTGATAAAGCTTTTCCGGCAGCAGTACGGCATGTCCCCTGCCGCTTACCGGAAGATGATTATAAATCAAACCTTATCCAGCCAGGAGGATATCCGGAAAAGTGAAACAGGAGGCCTCTCCCTTTCCGGTCTTGAAGAGGCCTCCCATCAAATACGCTTTTAGCATTGCTGTAAAATTATTGAGTTCCTTTATGTCCATACAGAAACGGCTCTGATACATTTGTATTAAACCACTGCACCACCGGTCCCATAAACAGTGCGGTAATTACCGTTCCCACCCCAATGGTAACGTGGAAGATCAGGCCAGTGAGTACGCAGACAGAATCGCTGGCAATTCTGCACAGGCGGAACGGCATAAGCTTATATTTATTCGCCGCAATCAAAGACCACGCATCGTATGCCGACACCCCTAAATCTGCGGTGAAATATACAGAAGCTGCAAAACAGGTTCCAAAAATCCCGAAAAGCATCATCACAAGCCGCGCTGCCATTCCCGGGGCGGGGAAAATATTGTCTAAGATATTCCTCATAAAATCCGCCGCCATTCCGGTAAAAAACAGGTTGATTACCGTAGCAATACCGATATAATGCTTTTCCACAAAGAACACGCCCACCAGCAGCGCGCCAGTTACAATGATGTAAAAGGTACTGTATGTAGAATGAAAAATGTTTGCGATTCCTGTAACAAAACAGGTAAATGGGTCTGCCCCCAGATTCGCCTTTTGGAATGCACCGATGCAAAATCCGGTGACAATGACTCCAAAAAAGGACATTGCAATCCGCTTCCACTTTTGTGAGGATTCATGTTTGTCCATTATTCTGCCTCCAGCACGACAATTCTGGACCAAAAGTCACTGCAGGGAGCTTCGCCTTGGGGCAGTTCTCCGGCAGCCGCATCGGTAGTGACCATGCCAATATTCATTAATTCGCTCCCGTAGAAAGAGCCTTTCCCCTCTCCTTCTTCCTGCATGTGATAGAAAAGATCCTGATCTAATCCCTGCAGACGGAGCCGCCTAAACTCCCGGTTTACATCATTTAACGTTTTAAAATACGCTACAATTGCCTGTTTCTTATCCTCAGAAACCACCATCCATGCGGTAAAATTTCCTTCAAAGGGACTTAACAGCCGGTAAAATGTGCCGGTATGAATCAGCTTCCGGTACTTTTTCACAAAGCCGATCTGTTCCCTTACGATCTCACGCTCTCTGGCCGTAAGTCTGGCCAAATCCAGCTCATAGCCAAAGGCTCCGAAAGCGGCCACATTCCCCCTTGTTTTCAGCGGCGTGGTGCGGTTCAGCTGATGATTCGGCGTGATAGATACATGGGCTCCCATAGAGCTGACCGGATAAGCGTAGGAGGTTCCATATTGAATCTTTTGGCGCTCCACCGCATCCGTGTCATCGCTGGTCCAGCACTGAGGCGCATAATAGAGGAGACCCGGATCAAACCGTCCGCCGCCGCTTGCACAAGACTCAAAGAGGATCTCCGGAAACTCTGTATTCAGCCGGTTATACAAATCGTACAGTCCCAGGATATAGCGGTGGAAAATCTCTCCCTGATGCTCCGCGCCGTAGCCTTCCGAAAAACATTCGGTGATATTGCGGTTCATATCCCATTTAATATAGGAAATTTTTGATTCTCTGAGAATTTTGGCTACCATCTCATAGATATAGTCCACCACTTCCTTCCGGGAAAAGTCCAGCACATACTGCTTTCTTCCGTGGGAAGCATGTCTGTCCGGTGTGTGGATAATCCAGTCCGGATGACTGCGGTACAGCTCACTGTCCTTATTCACCATCTCCAGCTCAAACCAAAGCCCAAATTTCAGCCCCAGCTCCTCGATGGTTTCCGAAAGGCCCTTAATTCCCCGGGGCAGGCGCTCTAAATTAGGCCACCAATCCCCAAGGCCGCTGGTCTCGCCGCAGCGGGTGCTGAACCATCCGTCATCCAGGACAAACAGCTCCACCCCATCCTCTTTTGCCGTTTTGGCAATCTCAATCAGCTTTTCTTCCGTAAAATCAAAATAAGTGGCTTCCCAATTATTTAACAGGATCGGGCGCTCTTTATCCCGCCAAAATCCTCTGGCCAGTCTGGTACGGAACAGCCGGTGGAAGGTCTGGCTCATGCCATTCATGCCCTCAGCAGAATAAACCATCACTGCCTCCGGGGTTTGAAATTCCTCCCCTGGATTTAAGCACCAGGAAAATCCAAGGGGATGGATACCGATCATCATCCGCGTCACATTATAAGTGTCAACTTCTGCCTGAGCAAGGAAATTTCCGGAATAAATCAAGGAAAATCCCATAACCTCCCCTTGAAATTCATCTGCGGCAGGCCTTTTCAGCATCACAAAAGGATTATGGTGATGGCTGGAAGCTCCCCGGGTACTTCCCACAGACTGAATCCCCTGCTGAAGCATTCTGGTCTTTACATATCGCTCTCTTCCCCATGCGCCGGAAAACTGAATCCACTCATATTCATCATCGGGTAAATCCAAAGAAAGGCTCATTGCACGGGTAAGCTGATACGCTTCCCTTCCCTTGTTTTCAAAGCGGACACTTCTGGCGATGGCATTTTCCTTTTGGAATATGGTATATAGCAGAGTCATCTCTATCTGAAGAAGCTCATCCCGCAAAACCAGCTCTAAAGTATCCGCCTCTTCCTCTGACTCTGTGTATGTGGCAGGCAGCCCTTTTAAAGCCGGCTTTCCTTTATAAATCTTATGGGAAATATACCTAAAATCCGTAATCCGGCTGCCATTGGGCTGTAAAATCTCCAGAGCCGGCATACGATAATCCGTGGTTCCATAGGAGGGATATTCCTGCTTTAAATGCTCCAGCGTAAAGGAATATTCATTATCAAATACATATGACGTTACCGGGCGGTATCGATTTTCGGTAAGATAGTCATAATTTTCCTTTTGGGGAATCCGCTTGCCAAAGTAAAGCTGGCCCATTTGATCATTTCGCATAATTTTCATCAGATAGCTGATGTTCTCGTTATACAAATGAAATTCTTTCGTGCTTTCATTAAAAATAATTCCCATATTGTCCCTCCTGAATTTCACAAGATATTCTATATGTAACCTTGTTCTTATTGTTCTATTTTATCGTTTTCTTCCCTTCTTTCTATGGAAAAATAATATAAAAATCTGTCCATTTGTTAGATCTTATTACCAGAATAGATTGAATTCCTTCCTGAAGGCTTCCGCAAAACCATTCAATCTTCCATCAGACACTCCATTTCCTGAATTAAATTAACCATTTCAATTGCGCTCATTGCACAGTCATAGCCTTTATTTCCTGCCTTGGTTCCTGCACGCTCAATGGCCTGCTCAATATTTTCAGTGGTAAGCACGCCAAACAAAACCGGAATTCCGCTTTCCAGCGACACAGCTGCGATCCCCTTTGAAACCTCATTGCATACGTAATCATAATGGCTGGTTGAACCGCGAATAACCGCTCCAAGGCAAATGACCGCATCGTATTTTCCGCTTTTGGCCATTTTAGATGCAATGAGAGGTATTTCAAATGCCCCCGGCACCCATGCTACATGAATATCCTCCTCTTTCACATCATGGCGTACCAGGCCGTCTACCGCCCCGCTTAGCAGCTTTGACGTAATAAATTCATTAAACCTTGCTGCAACAATACCGATTTTTATTTCTTTTGCCGTCAGTTTTCCTTCAAATGTTTTCATATTGATCTCCCTTCCTTTTCCTTCAATAGACACGGTTGTATATTAATAGTTCAAGATATGTCCCATGCGTTTCTGCTTGGTCTTCAGATAGAACAGGTCATGGGCTGTGGCGTTCATCTGAAGAGGCACACGCTCCGCTATCTCTAATCCGAATTCTTTTAGCTGATAAACTTTATCCGGATTGTTTGTCAAAAGCCGCATGCTCGTAACCCCTAAATCCCGCAAAATCTGTGCGCCGATATAGTATTTTCGTTCATCACCGGAAAATCCCAGAGCAAGATTCGCTTCCAATGTGTCCATACCCTGTTCTTGCAGCTCATACGCCCGCAGTTTATTGATAAGCCCGATGCCGCGCCCCTCCTGCCGCATATAAAGCAAAATCCCCCTCCCTTCTCTTTCAATCTGTGTAAGAGCAGAGGCAAGCTGCTGTCCGCAGTCACAGCGCAGAGAGCCAAAGGTATCGCCGGTTAAACATTCTGAATGAACACGGCAGAGAACATTTTTTCCATCTCCGATTTCACCTTTTATCAATGCAATGTGATGTTCTCCATTCAGTCGGTTTACAAAGCCGCAGGCAATAAACTCCCCGTATTTTGTAGGCATTTTGACCGTGGTTACCCGGTCAACCAATTTTTCATGGCATTTTCGGTAATTCTGTAAATCCTGAATCGTAACAAACTTTATGCCAAATTCTTTTGCCAGTTGTGAAAGTTCCGGTGTACGCATCATTGTTCCGTCCTTCCCCATAATTTCACAACACAGCCCGCACTCCTTTAGCCCGGCCAGACGACATAAATCTACCGTCGCTTCTGTATGTCCGTTCCGCTCCAGCACGCCGTTTTTCTTTGCAAGCAATGGGAACATGTGTCCGGGCCTGCGGAAATCCTCCGGCTTTGCATTTTCCTCAATGCAGGCCCGCGCTGTAACAGCGCGTTCTGCTGCAGAAATACCTGTTGAGGTGGATACATGGTCTATGGATACCGTAAAAGCGGTTTCATGGTTGTCCGTATTTTTTTCCACCATCTGCCCTATTTTTAGCTTTTTTACATATTCCTCTGACATAGGCATACAGATTAACCCTTTTCCATAGGTTGCCATAAAATTGATGTTCTCTGTTGTAGCAAATTCTGCCGCACAAATCAAATCTCCTTCATTTTCACGCCCCGGATCGTCTGTCACCAAAATAATTTTACCCTTTTTTAAGTCCTCAAGTGCCTCCTCAATTGTATTAAATGTTCCCATTTCCCGTCCTCCTAAAATCCGCAGTTTGTCAAAAATTCTTTTGTAATTTTACTCTCCTTTTGCTCTTCTAAAGCAGGGGATAAAAGCTTTTCTACATACTTTCCAATAATATCCGTTTCCAGATTCACCAAATCTCCTTTCCGCTTTTCCTGTAAAACGGTCTGTTTTACTGTATGAGGGATAGCTGAAACAGAAAAATCGCTTTCTGTTATTTTGGCTACAGTCAGGCTGATACCGTCTATTGCCACAGAACCTTTTTCTACAATATAACGCATAAGTTCCGGCTTTGTCTGTATGGTAAACCAAACCGCTGTATCGTCTCTTTCTATCTTTACAATTTTTCCTGTGCCATCCACATGTCCCGCTACAATATGCCCGCCGAACCTCCCATTTGCCTGCATAGCTCTCTCTAAGTTTACAGGACTTCCAGCCGAAAGCCCTATAAGCGCAGAGCGGTTTAAGGTTTCGTGCATAACGTCTGCCATAAATGCGCCGGGAAGCACGGCAGTAACCGTTAGACAGATCCCATTTACGGCAATGCTGTCCCCCGTCTTTGTGCCGTCCAGCACATCCCCGGCGCTGATTGTGAGAACGGCAGAATGTTTCCCTTTTTTTATTTGCCTGACTGTTCCAATTTCTTCTACAATCCCGGTAAACATTTTACTCCACCTCTCCCTCTATCAAAAAATCCTCCCCCAATTGTACCACTGTGCTGTTTTTTAAGTGAAATGCATCCAAAGGCGATTTAACTCCTGCGCCTTCCACCGGCGTTTTTGCAGTTTCTCCGCCAAACAGCTTAGGAGCAATATAAGCCTGTACTTTCTGAACAATACCGCTTTGAAGCGCTGCCCAGTTCAGGGTGCCGCCGCCTTCCAGCAAAATGCTGTCAATCTGTTCCCGCCCCAGCTCTTCCATAAGCTGGTTTAAATTCACATGACCGTTCTGCTCTTCTAAAACCAAAATGCGGCACCCTTTTTCTTCGTAAAGCAGCTGTCGTTCTCTATCCCTGCAGCAAGTTGCAAGAATGGTAGGGATTTGTTTTGCCGTGGAAACTACCTGTGCGTGAATCGGTGTGCGTAAATTGGTATCACAGATAATACGGATTGGGCTTTTCGTATTTTCAACCCGGCAGTTCAACATCGGATCATCCGTTAACACGGTTCCTACTCCAACCATAATGCCAGTATAACGGTGGCGCTGTCTCCCTGTATAATTTCGCGCAGGTTCTCCTGTAATCCATTTTGACGCGCCAGTGTAAGCCGCGATTTTCCCGTCCATTGTCATAGCGTACTTCATGACAACAAAGGGACGTTTCGTCAAAATATAGTGAAAGAATATTTGGTTCAGCCTGTCGCAATCCTCTTTTAAAATGTGTTCCGTTACCCTTATCCCATGTTCCCGCAGCGTTTGAACCCCTTTGCCGCTTACAAGAGGATTTGGGTCGCCGGAACCAATCACCACCCTCTCAATCCCTGCGTCTATGATGGCATTGACGCAGGGAGGCTGTTTTCCATAATGGCAGCATGGCTCCAGGGTTACATACATTGTCGCTCCCTTTGGATTCTCTGTACAAGCTGCCAAAGCATTCCTCTCTGCATGGAGCTGACCGTATTTTTCATGCCAGCCCTGTCCAATAATTTTTCCGTTTTTTACAATGACAGCGCCCACCATAGGGTTGGGCGAAGTCCATCCGCAGCCTTTCTCAGCAAGCTGCAAAGCAATTTTCATATATGCACTGTCATTCATTCCGTTACCTCCAAAATCCGACAAGAGACATCTCCATCGCGCTTTTCCAGACTCTTCTTAAATGAAAACAGGCCTTGGCCTGACGACAAAAATGCCTTGAACAAAATCGTCCAAGGCATTGAAAAACAGCATAGAAATTATCTATGTAAAAATAAACAAAAGAAAGCTCTGGAATGAAAAACATACCAGAGCAAATATGCTGCATGCAGAAAAAACTCTCCCGCATTTTACAATCTTCTTTCATCCAGACTATACTGTCGGCTTCGGAATTGCACCGAATCATGCCTTACGGCTCGTGGGCTGTACCACCGGTAGGGAATTACACCCTGCCCTGAAGATTTATTCATTTTATGTAATAAGTATATCTGTATGCCTTGCGGTTGTCAAGACTTTTTCGCCACAATTAAATAACGGTGAATCGTCCCCTCAACTTCCCCTTTCTCTTCCACTATTTCCTGCATTTTTAATAATCTTTCAAAGCATTTATCAACGGAAAAACCGGGAAACTCCCACTCAATAATATGTGCAAACCATACAAACGCTCCAATATCATAAAACTTAATGGGACGGTATGCTTCCTCTCCACGGATAATATGAAAACCGGCATCCTCAAACACTTTTTTCTGCTCTTTCAGGTTCAAATGCGGAAAAGGTTTTTTTGTTCCGGGAAGAACCATTTCAACCAAATCCCTCTCATTATCGCCTCCCACCTGCTGAGTAATAAAAATCCCATCCTTTTTTAACAGGCGGTGCAGTTCCCCGGCGTCAAAGCTTCCATGCCGGTTCATAATAAGATCAAACGTCTCATTCTCGTAAGGAATTCGGGAAGGGTTGCTACATTCTTTAAAATGTATTCCTAATGGCAATAATGTTTCTTTACATAATTGTACATTAGGTTTAAATCCTTCTGTAGCTGATGTTTTATCAAAGGGGTGATTTAACGACAATAAAAATTCACCGCCGCCTGTGTCATAATCCAGCACATTCCAATCGTCTCTTAAATACTGTCTTACTATCTCTCCATAATTCCATGGCAGATCATGCTCTTCCTCGTATTTTCCATGGATGTGTGAAAAATCCCAGCCTTTAATGTACGCTGCCTCTTCCTCTTTTTCCCAAATTAATCTTAACTCTGACTGATTCATTTAATCTGCCTCCTTGCGGTTAATTCGCTTTCTCATCTCTGGTCTCCAGAGCGTGTTTGAAAATTGCCCTAACCCACATAAATCCCACATTCTTCTGGCCATTTTCGTCTGTATACGGTACAATATATCCATCCGGTCCATCCCACCCCGGTGTAAATCAATACCAGAAAGGATTCCTGTCCCATGAACCAGCTCCTGTTAGACCAGCTAAGCAAAATCACAGAAGAAGAACAGCGGATTTTAGACGGCTTTTCCATGGATCCGTCTATTTACTGGGACAGTCCGTCTTTTGTCATTGACAGCCGGAAAATTCTTGAAGCCGGCAAGCTGATCCAAGTGCGTCCACACACCCGTTTTGTCCATTTTCCCAGACATACCCACAACTATGTGGAGATGATCTATATGTGCTCCGGCCAGACTACCCACATAATAGACGAAACCAGGCTGATTCTCCATACCGGGGAGCTTTTATTGCTGAACCAGCACGCCTTCCAGGAGATTCTTCCGGCAGGCAGGGAAGATATTGCAGTAAACTTTATTATTCTGCCGGAATTCTTTGACCAGACTCTTACCATGCTGGGGGCTGAGCCAGGGCTTCTACGGGATTTTGTGGTGGGCTGCCTTCAGTCCCTGGACTCCCCTGTGTCCTTTCTTCATTTTAAGGTGGCGGATGTGCTGCCTGTCCAAAACCTGGTGGAAAATCTGGTATGGACCATCACCCACGGCATTCAAAATAAACGGCTGATGAATCAGGTCACCATGGGGCTTTTGTTTTTACAGCTTTTAAACCATATGGATAAGCTGGAAACCAGCGATACTTCCTATGAACAGGAAATCCTGATGAATGTCTTTCAGTATATTGAAGAGCATTACCGGGACGGCAGTCTGACTGCCCTGGCAAACCAGCTGAACTGTGAATTTACCTGGCTTTCCAAAACCGTCAAACGGCTTACCGGCTCCACCTATACGGATTTGGTACAGAAAAAGCGGCTGAACCAGGCCCGTTTTCTCCTCCGTTCAACTGCGCTGTCTGTTACGGATATCAGCATGGCGGTGGGCTATGATAATTTCAGCTATTTCCACCGCATATTTAAAAAGGAGCTTGGGATCTCTCCCCGGGCTTACCGGGTAAAGGAGCTTTAAGAACTTACGTCTTTCAAAATACATTCCACCATCCCCGGAATGCTGAATTCCCTGGCAGTCAAATCTGATGGGTATCCGGCTTCCTCCAGGGCTTTTGCAGTGGCATAGCCGATGGAAACCAGCTTAATCTCCTTTAAAACATCCCGATCCGGCTCCGGTAAATTCTCCAAAAAGCTTTCCACCCCGGAAGCGCTGGCAAAGGTAAGGTAGTGAAGGTCTTTTAACTTCTTTTTCAGTTCCTCCCCCTGAAGACCCAAACCTTTTACGTCATATAAAGGAACATCGTCATAAGGGATCCCGGCCTGGGACAGGATATCTGTTAAATCCCGGGAGCCCCGCACTGCCCTGGGGATGAGAATTTTATCATTTGGCCCAAGGATGCCGGAAAGCCCCTGTGCCAAGTCCTCTGTGCAGTATTTCTCTGGAATGTAATCAGCCCGCAGCCCATGAACCCGAAGCTCCCGATCCGTTCCTTTTCCCACAACAGCCAGCTTTAAATGGCCCAGGCTCCGGTAATCTCTGCCGCTGTCCAAAAGTGCCTTTAAGAAAATCCTTACGCCGTTGGCGCTGGTAAATCCAATCCAGGTATAATCAGACAAATTATCCATGCATTTCTGTACAGGGGCGGTATCTGCCTGGGAAACCACATCCAGCACCGCGATCTTCTCCGGCCGGGCCCCCTGCTTCTGTAAAGCTGCTTCTAATTTGGCGGTAAATGCCGGGGTTCCGGTGATACCGATTTTCACATCCCCCAAAGGCATCTTTAATGTACTTTCCATATGAAGGCCGGCCGCCTCTCCTACCACGATAATGGCCGGAGAACCGATGCCTGCCTCCCGGCATTTTTCTTTTATATCCCCTAAAGTGCCCCTTACCGTCTTTTGATCCGGAAGTGTGCCGCTTTGGATAACCGCCGCCGGAGTGGCTTTCTCCCGTCCCTGGCTAATCAGACAGTCACAGATTTCTTCTAAATGATTCAGTCCCATTAAAAATACCAGGGTGCCGGACAGACGGCCAAACTCCTCTAAATCTTCCGGAAGGCCGTTTTCTCTGGTGTGTCCGGTCATCACATGAAAGCTTCTGCTCATGCCCCGGTGGGTAATGGGGATTCCGGCAGACGCCAGGGCCGCGATGGCAGAAGTCACTCCCGGAATCACCTGGAAGGGAATTCCCTCTTTTTGAAGCTCCATGACCTCCTCGCCGCCTCTTCCAAAGACAAAGGGATCTCCCCCTTTCAGCCGCACCACTTTCCGGCCAAGGCCTGCCTGTTCTACCAGCAGGCGGTTGATCTCTTCCTGCTTCATGGAATGGTGTCCGGCCCGTTTTCCCACATAAATTTTCTCACAATCCGGGGGGATTTCCTTTAAAAGCTCCTGGGACGCCAGGGAATCATAAACTACCGCGTCACAGGTTCTGAGCGCTTCCATTCCCTTTACCGTAATAAGTCCCGGGTCTCCCGGCCCGGCCCCTGTCAGAATAACAGAACCCATCTGTTTCCTTCCTTTTAATTCCTCTGCCACTGCCTTTGCCGCCTTCTCCCAATCCTCCGGCAGCCCGCTCCAGCGGGCGTAAACGGTCTTTCCCCCTTCTCTCTGGTAGATGCCCCGCACCTCTAAACGGCCCTGGATGATCCGGCTGCACACACCTACAGGCTCATGGCAGCCTGCGTCCAAAAGTTTTAAGACCCGCCGCTCAAGCTGAAAGGAAATCAGAGTATCCTTATGGCAGATCCGTTCTGCCGCCTCATTGACCCTGCAGCCGGTTCTGCCTTCCACGGCCAGAATTCCCTGGCAGCCTGCAGGAATCATTTCTTCCCAGTCTAAATAGGTGAAGCGGACAATGTCCTCCTGTTTCCAAACAGTTTCACCCTGGGCTTCCAGCCCCAGCTGCCCCGCAGTGCGCTCTACAGTATCCTCACAGGTGCCGCCTTCCTGGCTGTCCGGCTCTTCTTCCAGGATTCCCAGCCGCTTTAGTCCGGCTGCTGCCAGTATAATGGCGTCATAGCTGCCTTCCATTAATTTCCTGAGCCGGGTCTGAACATTCCCTCTCAGGTTCTCACAGGCCACCGGAGCGCCGTTTAAAGGTCCGGGGCCCATGGACTCTATCTGAATCTGGCGGCGCAGGCTGGAGGTTCCCACCACTATGGTTTCTCCTTTTGCCGCCTTTTCCTCCAAACAGCCGTCTCCTCTGGTAACCAGCACGTCCCTGACGTCGCCCCGTTTTGGCACCCCCACAATTTCCAGCCCTTCTGCCAGCTCCATAGGCAGATCCTTTGCGCTGTGGACGGCAAAATCAATCTCTCCTTTTTGAAGGGCTTCCTCAAATTCTGATACAAAAACCCCTTTACCGCCAAATTCCAGCAAAGGCTTATCTAATATTTTATCTCCCGTAGTCTGCTTTAACACCAGTTCTACCTCCAGGCCCGGGGTCTTCTCTTTCATTAAGTCAGCCGCCAGACCCGTCTGGACTACCGCCAAAGCGCTCTTTCTGGTTCCGATACGGACTTTTTCAACCATTTCCATCTTATCCTCTCTCCTCTGTCACCTGCTTAATCAGTCCTTCCACCAGGCTGTCATCCAACCGGCAGCCGTTTTCTCTCCCCAAGTCCGCCATGCGTCTGAAAATCACGGCGCGGCAATCCACATCCGGAACCCTCTCTTTTACAAAATCCCGGTAGCTTCCAAGCTGATCTACCAGTTTTCCATACCCTTTTGGGATCCCCTGGCGCACCTGGCTTTTTAAATATTGGGTTACGGTAGGGCTCTTTCCTCCTGAGGAAATCCCCACCACAATGTCCCCTTCCCGAACAATGGAAGGGAAAATAAAGCTGCACTCTTCCTTTACATCTACCACATTTACCGGAATCCTCTGGGCCTTACAGGCCTCCGAAATCCTGTGGTTTAGCTCCTCATTATCTGTGGCGGCAATAACAAAATCCCGGCCATCCAGATCTTCCATCGAAAAAGGCCGCCGTTTCAGAATAATTTCTGCTTCCTGTCCCCCTGTTTCCCTGCCATTTGCCAGCGCTTCCATCTCCGGCCCTATTTCCGGTGATACCACAGTAATCCGGGGGCCATAAGGCAGCAGAACCTCCACCTTCCTAAGGGCCACTGCCCCTCCCCCTGCAATTAAACAATCTTGATTTTCAATATCTACAAAAAACGGGAAATACGCCATATTTTATTCCTCTATCCACTTTCCGATACTGTCCATTACATTTAAGAATACTTTTAGCTCTTCACTGGTGACATGATCCCGGATCCGGTACAAAATGGTTTCCAACGGATATTTTTCAAAAGTCTCCTTCCACTGCCCCATTTTCCCAAAGCAGGGATGAAACAGAAGTTCTCTTCTACATTCATCCAACTCTTCCTCCATAATCTCCCTGGCAGCATCCAGTTCCTTCCGCTTCATCTGGTTGTTATTTTTAGAAAGCTTGTCAAAAAAGTCAATATCATACAAGGTTACCCCCGGCAGGCCTCCAATTTGGGGATCCATATCAATGGGAACCGCCACATCCATAAACAGCCGCTTCTTATCTGTGTCCAACACCTTTTCCAGCATCTCCCCCACCACCGTATAATGGGGGCCGGATGTGGCACTGATAACAATATCTGCATCCTTCATATATTCGTAACGCTCTGCGTAGTCTACCAGGTGAATGTGATCACTTTTCCACTGGAGATCCAGATCCGCCCGGTGGCTCCGCACCGTGCCATACACCTCAATACCCGGCTTGCTTAAAATGTTTTTGGTAATGGAGCCGCCCATTTTCCCCGTAACTCCCATAACCAACACCTTTTTTACCGGCAAATCCTCCCCGTCTCTCTGAAAGTGAAACACCTCATTGGCCACCAAAGTTGCCACTGATACAGGGGTTCTGGACAGGTTAGTGTCGGTTTTAATCTTTTTTGCACAGGTAATGGCACGCTTAAATACGGTGTTAATCTCATAATCTGCCGCCCGCTCTCCTAATGTAAGCTGATAAGCATCTTTTACCTGTCCTAATATTTCATCTTCCCCCAAAACCATAGAGTCAAAGCCGCAGCACACCTTAAACACATGGGCGGCTGTCTGGTCCTCACTGTATATATTTAAATACTGCAAAAGCTCTTCCAGTCGGATCTTCTTTAAGGATGCTACCTGATCCTGCAGGATGGAAATCGCCTTTTTACTGCCGGACACGTAAAACTCGCTGCGGTTACAGGTGCAGAGCACCACTGCGCCGTTAATCTCCGGACTGGCCAAAAGGCCCGTCAGCAGCCCTTTCTTTTCCTCCTGGGAAAAGGCAAATTTTTCCCGCACCGATACCGGGGCTTTTTTATGGCTTACACTGATACAGTACATTTCTTTCGTCTCCAATCCAAAGGCTGCTGCCAGAAACAGATTCTACAGCCGCCTTATTTCATCTTTTCCTTATTTTAAACGAAAACCAGGGGCTATACAACCCCTGGTTTTTCTTTCTTACCTGTATTTCTGATTTTCCAAGCCTCCGGCCCAATTACTGGGGGCCTGCCTTGTGATGCTTGGAGATAGGCTTTACATGAATGTTTGCTCTCTGCTCAGCCTCAGTCCAGTACAGCTCTTCTGCAACCTTAGCCTCCGGATTCAGCTCAACGCCATCCAGAATCATCTCTTTAAACTTAACGTAACCGGCGCGGTCAATCAGGTGTCCGCCGTGAAGGTACTCAGGCTTGTAGTCCATTACCCATGCGGAGAACTTCTGCCAATTGCCGAACATTCCAAGAACTACGTCCTCGGTTACCCAGTTTAAGAACAGCTTGCCCATACGTGGGAACTGCTTGCCGGTACGTCCGCCCAAAGTAACACGCCATAAGTGCTTGTCGCCTCTGGTCCAGCCGCCGGTAGGACAAGCGATAACACACTCGCCGCAGCCTACGCAGCAGCAACTGTCTTTATCGATCTTTCCGTGAGCATTTAAGGAAAGAACGCCGGTTGCATGGTGATCACAAGCTTTTACGCAGGCGCCGCAGCCGATGCAGCGATCCTGATCGTAATCCATCTTGTAGATACCCATTACGCCAAAGTCATTAAAGTTGCCCTTTGCACAGTCGTTGGGGCATCCTGCAACAGAAACCTTGATATGGTAGTGGCTGGGGAATACCAGCTTCTCAATCTTCTTAGCCATATCATGGGTATTGGCATTAGCCTTGATACAGTGGGAATTACCAATACATGCCATAACGTTTCTTGCGCCGATGGTGGGATATCCCTGATCATCTGCTTCCATATCGCAGTCGCACATCTCAACGTTTACATCCTGGATGTATTCCTGAATCTTAGCATTTACTGCCGGAATATTCTCATACTTGATGCCCGGTACATTTAAGGTCTGGCGCATACCCATATGGAATGTGCCGTTGCCGTACTTCTCGCACAGCTCCTGAACCAGTGCCAGATGCTTTGCATCAATCAAAGCGCCCGGAACACGGAGCTGAAGCATAAACTCTCCGGGTACCTTAGACTGTCTGAAACAGTTAATTCGTGTCTTTTTAACATCAATATCGTGATTCATTCTTGTCCGCCCCTTTCTTTAATCTACCAGATACTTAGCCTGGGTGTAATTGAATACCGGACCCTCTAAGCATACATAGGTCTCGTCAATACGGCAGTGTCCGCACTTGCCGACTGCACAAGACATCTTACGCTCGAAGGATACCCAAATCTTCTCTTCCGGAACACCACACTTGGTTGCTTCGATACCGGTAAATTTCATCATTGGCGGCGGTCCAACGATTACTACTTCATAGTTGTCGCCGAAATCCTTGAACGGAACCTTGGAAACAAACTGGGTTACAAAACCAACTTCCCAGTTATCAATCTTATCTCTGTCCAGGGTGTAGATGCAGTTAAATTTATCTCTCCAGCCCTCGATCTCGTTACGGAATACAATGCCCTCTTCGTTCTTAAAGCCTGCAATCAATGTAACGCTCTCAACATAGCCGGGATTCTCAGCAAATACCCGCAGCATGCTGCGTACAGGAGCTAAACCGGTACCGCCAACAATCACTACCATGTGCTTGCCCTTAAACTGGCTCTCAACCGGCCAGCCCTTGCCGTATGCACCGCGCAGGAACAAAGTATCCCCTGGCTCCTTTTTAAAGATTTCCTCGGTAACCTTACCAACGGAACGGATAGTAAAATCAATCCAGCCATCGCCGTAAGCGCTGACAGAAATGGGAGCTTCTCCTACCTTCGGGATAGACAATTGTAAGAACTGTCCGTGGGAAGGTTTGATATCGGTCTCCACTTTAAACGTATATTCAAGTTTGGTTTCCTGCTTGATTTCCAGAATTTTGCAGGCAACTGGTTTTACCGGATTGTTCATAGTAATCTCCCCTCCTCCTTATTTGTTCTCTTCAGCCACGATCTCTGCAATGGCCTTGTTCATCTTGTCAACGGTCGCTGTGATGGAAATGAATTCCGGACAGCGGGAAATGCAACGGCCGCAGCCTACGCACATATGATAATCCTTGAAGCGCTCCTTGTAATCGTGGAATTTATGAAGTACCTTAAATCTCATGCGATCACCGGGGGTGGTGCGGAAGCTGTGTCCGCCTGCCATATCAGTAAAGCCCTCGATCTGACAGGAAGCAGTGGTTCTCTTTCTCTCGCCTACGCTGCCGTTCTCGTTGTAGGCAATGTCGGTAGTGGTAAAGCAGGTACAGGTACTGCAGGCAACGGTACAGCTGCCGCAGGAGATACATCTCTTGTTGTACTCATTCCATACCGGATGGCTCTTTAACTTAGTCAGCACTTCCTTATTGGGAATCTCAGGAAGGGTAACCTTGGTCTTGTTCTCAGTGGGGAAGGAAGGAGTATAGTCCTCTGCTGCCTTGCCGTCAAAGTAAGATGCAAAAGCATCATCCTTTACTTCAACCTTTAAAGCACCGTCCTTGCAAACGACTGCCAGGCTGTAGTTATCCGTCTTGTTGGTGCCCATACTTACGCAAAAGCAGGTATCATCGTCTAAATCGCACTGCATCATAACAATCTTAACCTTCTCGTGCATCCTCTCATAATACATGTCGCTGAATCCACCATTCCCTAAGTAGATTCTCTCCTGACGCTGCTGAGCTGCGATATCGCAGGGACGCATAAAAATCAGAAGCTTCTTGCTGTTAATCTTGCTCTCTCTGTACTCGTCCTCGGTAAAATAGAACAGAGGCTCGGTAATCGGAGATAAAACCTCCTTTGCCGGGAAATCGGACTTCTCGTCAAAAACGATTTCTTCTACGGCCTTTACCTTGTCGTAACGGATAATATCCGTGTCAGAATAGCGGCCCTTGCCCGGGAATCTTTTGGGTGCCCAGATCTCATACTCCTTGCTCAAATCGGCAAAAATCTGGTTCACTTCATCGAAGCTTACTTTGTAGCCCATTGAGTTATCCTCCTTTTTTATGGTATCTGCTACCAAAACTTAACGTAACAACTTAGGAGTGCCGGAAACCCCTGTCTCCGGCATACTCTCCCACATCGTTTTTAATTATAACATGGCTTTGGCAGTTATGTCTATATATAACCGACAAATTCCAAGTTTTTTATATTTTTTCAAACAATTACTGACACTCCGGTGTCGTATTTCTTGTCATCTATGGTAACGGTAATCTGGTACTCGCCAGGGATATTTTCGGTTCCTACAGGGAACTCCACTGCTCTTGCATCGTGCTCCAAGAAGGTGCCTACGCACATTGCAAGGAAAGGTCTCTTGGTTGTGGGAACGAAATAGCGGCGGGTAGGAGCGCCGTTTTTCCCTTCCAGATTCAGCATTACCAGAGTTCCCTTCTCAAAGCTTCCCTTAAATACAATACGATCTGCTTCCTTGGCAATCTTGGCTTTGTACTCATCGGGGATCATTCCGGCGGGCTCTGCAGGAGCTTCGGTCATAAATTCCTCGGTGGAGGTAATATGGCCAAGAAGCTGGCCCTTTCCAAAGGTTACCCTGTCATTCTCATCATACAGATGAAGCTTCTCGGCACGGTAATAGTTAGCCGGTAAATGCATCTCGTAGAGAACCTTATCGTTCTTCACCTCAACGGTAATGGAGCTTAGCTGAACTTCTCCGCTCTCAACCTCTTTGGTAAGGCCTGCCCCCGGGAAGTCTAAGTATTCGTCGCCCTTCTTGCCGATTCCGCCGGAATGTACCAGGTAATGGCCGTTCTCATAGTATTCGCAGTTGCAAATGTAGCAGGAGAAGAATTCTGCTCCCCGCTCCTTACCGTACTGCCATACCTGTTCAATGGTCATGTCCTCAGTATTAATGCGGTAGATAACGCCTCTGGAGAAGTTATCCTTTGCAGGCACATATTTTTCCTTAACTTTTGCTCTGTAATGGCCGTTATCAAAGCACATAATGTCGCCGTTGGGCAGAACCATACATGCATGTTGCTCATACTGCCAGTCAAAGTCCCCGTTGCCTACGGGTTTAAAGAAATACTTTTGCATATCTTCCGGCCAGCCCTCAGGATCGCCGATGATCCAATTTAACTTGCCGGTTTCAAAATCACGGTTGATTACAATATCCTGGTGGCGTCCGGAGAAGGTCAGAGAATTGGTCTTCTTGTCATACCATACGGCATTGTTATGGAACCAGTCATGGCCGTCCTGGCTGCCGGATCCGCCTACCGGATAAACCGGAAGCACGTCCTGATGATCCCAGGTCTTTAAAATCTCGCCGGTCTCCCGGTCTACCATTACACAATAGTCCTCAACCGTTCCTCGCTCTAAGATCTGGCTTAAGATCAGGATATTGCCGTTTTCCATCTCCCACTCGTCATGGTGATAGCCGCCGGGAATACGGAACTCTTTATAAATCTTACCAATCATACCCATCTCGTAAATACCGGTAGTGTGATAAGGCGGAGCTACCAGGCGATCCGTACCTACCAGAAGACGGCCGTTTCTCACTCTCTTTAAGTCAAATGCCAGGTTTAAGGTATTGTACCATCTGGCATCCCCTGCGTAATCGTAAGCAGCAGTCAAAGCCGGTGAAGTGGGGCTTACAAACATTACATTGTCGCCAAAATACTCCGGGGTAGTCTGGATACTGGTGGGCTTATGAAGCTTCTCCGGACGTTTCTCAGTCTGGATCTTTAACTCCTTGGTCTCCCCGGTGCTCAGCTCAATCACAACGGTATTCTCGTATTCAGGATACAGCCCGTAAATGGGAAGCACCATATGGATCCCATCGCTGGCGGGACGGTACATGTAATCGCCGGCAGCCTCTTTCCCCTTAACCGTAACCTTGGCAAAGGCAGGCTTTGCCGCCTCAAACATTACCAAAGCGGTAAGCGGGGCGATGATATACGGGTTTACAACCACATACGGGTGGTCGATGGTGTAACTGCCTTTTTTGTACTCGGCCAGAAATGCTTCCTCAGCGGCGTACTGACGCTCAATAATGTGATCGATCTCTTTAAATAAAACTCCCATTGATAATTCCCCCTTTTTAAGTATAAACTGGGACTCCCGTTAAAGGAGCCCCGGTTTATCTGATTTTGCCAATATGCAGATTAGCACTTAATCTGTATACCAGTCTCGTACTTTTTGTCATCTATAATTACTCTCACATCATAGGTTCCCTTTAAACCAGTCTTATTTACGCTGGTCTTGGTGTTGCGCTCGTCAGAATCCAGGAAAGTTCCGCAGCACATAGCCAAATAGGCAACAGCGGTGGTGGAGATGTAATATCTGTGAACCTCGTCGCCCTGCTCTAACAGCATCATAACCATCTGGCCCTTCTCAAATCTGGAGAAGAAGGTAAAGCGGTCAACTTCCTCTACAATTCTTGCGTTGCAGCTTTCCGGAAGCAGCTGGCCGCAGCTTTCCATTGGAATATCGGTCTCGAATTCCTTGGTGTGCCCCATAGCTCCTAAGATCTGGCCTTTGCCCAGCTCTAAGTTGATGCCGTCGCTGTACAATTTCAGCTTCTCACCGCGGTAGTAATTACCGGGGCAGTCCATTTCCAGCTTCTTCTTATTGTCGCAAACTTCTACGGTAATACTGTGAAGGTCGCCGCCCATATCTTTTGCAAATGCGCCAAGGGCCTCTGAAGGAATGCCGTCCTTATCGTATGCGATACCGCCGGAGTGTACCATGTAGTGGCCTTCATTATAATACTCTACATTACAGATATATGGAGAAAAGAATTCTGCTCCCTTGTCCTTACCGTACTCCCAAACCTGCTCAATGGTCATGTCTTTGGTGTTGATGCGGTAGCGGACACCTCTGGAGTAGTTATCCTTTGCCTTTAATTCCTTGTCAGGACGGTCGACTGCCTTGCATCCGTAATGATGGTTGTCAAAGCACATAACATCGCCGTTAGGAGTGATTACATTGGCATGCTGCTCATACTGCCAGCCAAAGTTATTGCCGATTGGCTTAAAGAAGTATTTGTCAACCATATCCTGAGGCCAGCCTGCCGGATCGCCGATAATCCAGTTTAATTCCCCGGTCTCAAAATCAATATTTACCATACTGTCAATGTGACGGCCGGAGAAGGTTAAGGAGTTGGTATTCTTGTCATACCAAACTGCATTGTTGTGGAACCAGTCTTCCTCAGACCAGCTTCCGGAATGGCTTACAGTTTTGGGATTTAAGAACTTCTTATAATCCCAGGTCTTTAAAATCTCTCCGGTGTTGCGGTCTAACAGAACGCACATATCCTCTACTGTCTCACTCTCCAGATCCTCTGTCAG
The DNA here is from genome assembly GCA_910577645.1 of uncultured Lachnospiraceae bacterium. Taxonomy (GTDB): domain Bacteria; phylum Bacillota; class Clostridia; order Lachnospirales; family Lachnospiraceae; genus UMGS1370. Next base: position 143,863 of record CAJTOL010000005.1, on the reverse strand, counting down.
GCACAGGAGATTGCCGTCTTCCATCTCAAACTCGTCATGATGATAACCGCCGGGTACGCGGAATTCCTTGTAAATCTTACCGCAGGGGCTGATCTCATACAGACCGGACATGTAATAAGGCATCTTTAAAAGACGGCTTGAACCCATAATCAGGTTTCCGTTCTTTAACCTCTTTACATCAAATACACAGGCTACATTCATATGCCATCTTGCATCGCCGGCATAGTCAAATGCAGAAGCCAGATCCTCGCCTGCCGGAGAAACCAAGATAACGTTATCCTGTAAATATTCAGGGGTAGTATCCATGTAATGAATAACCTTCTTGCCATTGTATACATCTGGTACGTCGATGGTAATCACGTTAGACTCCCCGCGGTATGCACGGATCTCTACTTTATTTGCATAGTCAGAATAGAGGCCGACAACCGGAAGCACATGTTTCTTAGCCTTGGGGAAGGTATGGCTCATATTGGCCTGTTTGGTTTTACCCAATACAGTAATCGTAACTGCCGTTTCCTCCTCAGTCTCAAAGCATACTACTGCAGACAGGGGGCTGATTATGTACAGGTTGTACTTTACCAAAGGATTCTGGATCGTATAATTGCCCGCCTCAAATTCCTTCAGCATTGCCTGCTCTGCCTCATATTGACGATCAATTAAATGAGTTTCATAAATGTAATTAACGCCCATTTCATTTTTCCTCCATTCATTTTTGTACATCAGTTTCTTATTCCGGATTACATATTCTCCTTAACCATATTTACAATCACCGGTTTCTGCTGTAATCCCTGAAGACGTTTTACCTCAGCGCCATCCTTTAACAGGATCAAAGTGGGGTAGCCTGCCACTCCGTACTCTGCAGTCAACTCTTTGTTCTGGTCAAAATCCACTTTTAAAATGGTCAAATCGTCGCCGAACTCTTTTTCAACATCCTTTAATACGAATCCCAGCATCTTGCAAGGGCCGCAGGTTGTTGAAAAAAAATCGGCCAGAACTAAGCCCTTATCAGCCAACTCCTTAAATTCAGCACTGTTTACTTCTTTTAACATGGTACTCTCCTCCTTTAAATTGTATAGTTTATGGTTAGAAGCCGCCCATCTGGACCAGCTAATTAATCCTCTAAATTTTTTACGTAATGAGACGCCTCCTGAGCAGCGATAGCACCGTCTGCACAAGCGGTAATTACCTGGCGCAGGTTTTTGGTAACGCAGTCGCCTGCGCCGAAAATCCCTGCCACCTTGGTAGCCATACGATCATTTACTTCCACATAACCAAACTTATTTAATACCCCTAAATCTTTGAAACAATCCGTGGTGGGGGTCAGTCCGATATACTCAAAAACCCCGTCACATTTTATGGTATTTTCTTCACCGGTCTGGGTTGACTTAAAGCGGACGCCTTCCACCTTGGTATCGCCTGTAATCTCTAAAATATCCTGATAAGGATAGATGGTTACATTCTCCATGGCCCGAAGCTTATCGCAGGCAATAGGATCTGCCGTTAAATCAAACATGGTAACAATGGTAATAGACTTTACCATACCGGCTAAAAAGATGGATTCCTCTACTGCGGAATTACCGCCGCCGATTACCACCACGTCCCGATCCCTGTACTGAGCGCCGTCACAGATTGCACACCAGCTTACACCGTTGCCTTTGAACTTATCCTCTCCGGGAATCCCCAAACATCTGGGCTGGGTACCGGTAGCCAAAATTACGGATTTGGCAGTAAACTTTTTTCCGTCCTCTTCACATACCACTACCTTCTCGGAACCATTATCCTTTACTTCCTTAACGGTGGCGTAATCAAAGGCGATGGTGTCAAACTGCTGGGTGTGTTCAAACATCTGATATGCCAGCTCCGCTCCGTTTACGGTTCCTACGCCGGTATAGTTCTGGATCTCATTGGTATTGATAATCTGTCCGCCAGGGGCCAGCTTATCCAGCATCAGAACATTCATATCTGCCCTTGCCGCATAAATCGCCGCCGTCATGCCAGCCGGGCCGGCGCCAATAATCACTACATCATACTGTGCCATTGTTATCGATCTCCTTTCTGATTTCACGAGTATAGAGGATCCCGCCAGAGATCCTCTATAAAGTACTGTTTTAAATAATTATCACATCAAAATATTGGTTAATGGAATACCTACAATCAGCATAATCGCCATCTCAACCAAAACAATAGGCAAGGTGTACTGATATACGTATTTGGTAGGAACCCACTCCTTGTTGCTGTGAAGAATTGCTGCAAAAGGAGAAGCCGCCGGAGTAACTGCTGCTGATAACAGTACAAACTGAATCATCAGGGTTACGATAGGTCTGGGATTAGCCCCGGTCTGAATACAATAGGTCATAATAATGGGCTGTAAAATCATACCAATAACCAAGCTGTTGCATAGATTGGTTAAAACAGCGCCCAGCCCCAGAATCAGAACAATAAAGATGGCAGGGGACATGCCCTCGAAAATCGGGGACAGGATAAATGCCAGGAATGCAGAAACACCGGTGGAAGGATCTGTTAACACACTTCCTAAAAGTACGGCTGCAACAATGATAAAATAAGCGCCCCAGCTCATATTAGTAGACAGGATCTTGGGAATATCTATAATAGGCTCGCCCTTAATGCGGATAGCTGCCATAATTGCAACCATAGTCATGGCAACGCCATAAACAGCCGGCTTTAATATGGACAGAACCGGCAGAGTCGGAAACAGGGACGGGAGCATCAATCCTAAAATTACCAGAATGAATCCTGTACAGTATAACTTCTGCTGAAGGCTCATTGGAGGCAGCGGATTCCTATTTAAGCTCTCCACATCAAATTCCTTCATCTTGGAAGTATCCGGACGGAATACATATTTACAGAGCATAACAGCTGCCAATATCATAATCATTCCTAAAATAATGGCTGTAACCAGATAAGAAGCGCTGTTTACGGTGATAGGGCCTCCAGGCATCTCCGCAGTAATCTTCTCAAAGTTGCTGAGCAGAGCCAGACCATTCTGAGCAAAAGGAGCCATAGGGAAGCCGATAAGGGAAGCAACCACGATCATGGTAATTGCAACTCTGGGGAAAGCATCACCCTTCTTATAACCAACTTCATCAAAAATTCCGTACAGAACCGGCCATAATACGAAAATCGGAGTAAATGCGTTGATAAAGCCTGCGATAAAGTAGCAGCCTACACACAAAACGCCAAGGAACAGCCAGGGCTTGCCGTTGGTAAACTTTCTGGTCAGGAAGAACCGGCCTATGTAACCGCTGATCTTGTAATATGCAAGACCGCCGGACATAATCTGCATAAACAATACCTGAACCGTAACCGGAGAACCGAAAGCAGAGCTTAATACTGCATTCATGTTGCTGTAGTGGGAGAAACCAAGCATGCCGATGGAAAGCAAACTGCCCCAGATTGGATCTACAAAGGTCCATAAGTACAAGGTGCCCAGGAAAATTCCCAGGACTTCCATGCCAACTGGCGTTACCTCGGGAAGGCTGATAGGCAGATACCGGAAAAGCAGCATAATACCGGCTCCAACGAGCGCATGGATCATTAACATCCTTTCCTTTTTGTCGACTGTGTTAGCCATTTTCATTTACCCCTTTTCTCTTATTAATTGTTAAATATATAACTTTGTCTAATTGTACCATAAAAGCCCATTCTAAAATATAACCTGTGTTATATTTGTAGATTTTTTGTTCAGATTGTGATACAATATAGTAGAAATTATTACAAAGGAGTTTGCCATGGAACACAACTTTTGGGAAATGCTGAAAAAACATGGGACAAGACTGGAAGTAGAGAAAGGTTACTATTTAAAGCTTTTGGCGCCAAAGGATCCGGATGCCTGCGTTTACCTGCTGGATGAGGGCATCTGTTCATTAAACAGCATAACCAGACGGGGTGATGAAAATATTTACCTTTATTTTCACGCCAAGCGTCTTGTTGGTTTTAATCACTTGATGACCACACCGGGGGAAAAGCCGATTTTCCAGTCCGGCTTTAATGTTTCCATTGTAACCAAAACCTCTTGTGTCCTTTACCAGATCAATTACGATACTTTCCTCCATTTGCTTCAGTCTGACAAAGCCTTTAACCTGTTTTTTATCCAAACTCTGGCCGACAACTATTCCGAGGCCTTAAATCATTTCCACTATATGCATGAGGAGCTTCTGGTTACAGCTCTGTGCCGGCTTCTTTTATCTGTAAGCTGCCGGGAGCCAGGGCAGAAGCCCACGGTTCCCAAATTCTACACTTATGAAGAGCTGGCCCGGTATTTAGGATGCCATCCGGTTACCGTATCCCGGATTATGGCTAAGCTAAAGCAGCTTGGATATCTGAAAAAATCAGGCAGGGAACTGGTTATAGAGGAAGAAGAAAAGCTGATCGATCTGATGGAACTGGAAACCGATTTTAAATATTAAAAAGCAGGTGCCGCTCCCTGTAGGGAGCGCTGCATCTGCTTTTCCAATAAACTCTGCTATAATACTTTGCTTAAAAAAACTTTTAATCTTTCGTTTCTGGGATATCCAAACAACTCTTGGGGGCTTCCCTCTTCTACAAAATTGCCGCCGTCCATAAACATTACCCGGTTGGCCACCTCTCTCGCAAATCCCATCTCGTGGGTTACCACCACCATAGTCATTCTCTCCTGGGCCAGCTCCCGCATTACGGCCAGTACCTCTCCTACCATCTCCGGATCCAGGGCAGAAGTAGGCTCGTCAAAAAGCATAACCTCCGGCTTCATCATCAGGGCCCTGACAATGGCGATCCGCTGCTTCTGGCCGCCGGAAAGCTGCTCCGGATAGGCATGAGCCCGGTCTGCCAGTCCTACCCGCTCCAAAAGTGCCATGGCCTGCCTGTCTGCGTCTGCCTGAGACACTCCCTGAAGCTTTACAGGGGCCAACGTCATATTTTTTAAGATAGTCATATGGGGGAAGAGATTAAACTGCTGGAACACCATCCCCATCTTCTGGCGGTGTTTATCAATATTGGTTTTGGGATTTACAATATCCTCCCCGTCAAAGAAAATATTTCCCTCCGTGGCTTCCTCCAAACGGTTTAAGCATCGTAAAAAAGTGCTCTTTCCGGAGCCGGAAGGGCCGATAACACAGACTACATCGCCCTGATGAATGTCTACAGTAATGCCTTGAAGTACCTTTAAGTCTCCAAAGCTTTTCCCCAAATTTTTCACTTGAATCAAAGCATTTCCCTGATTAACGTTCACTCCGTTTCAGCCTCCTTTCCAAAATACCTATCAGATGACTTAAAATCATTACCAGTATCAGGTAAATCATAGCCACTGCGATCAAAGGCATGAATGAAGAATAGGTGCGGCTTCGGATAATATCTCCGCCCTTGGTCAGATCCTGCAGCGCAATATAGCCAACCACAGAGGTCTCCTTCAGCAGAGCAATAAACTCGTTGCACAGAGTGGGCAGGACATTTTTGAACGCCTGGGGCAGAACGATGTAGAGCATGGTTTCCAGATAGTTAAATCCCAGGCTGCGTCCTGCCTCCATCTGTCCCCCGTCTACGGAATTGATACCGCTGCGGAAAATCTCTGCCACGTAAGCCCCGGAGTTAATGCCGAAAGCCAGGACTGCTACCGGAACTTTGTCAATCCGGGAATTTCCGAATATAACAAAGTACATAATCAGAAGCTGGACCACTATCGGGGTGCCCCGAATTACGGTCAGGTACACGGTGCAGAAGAAATTAAGTACCTTCAACTTGCGGGTTTTCTCGTAGGTAGTACGGATAATGCCCACAATAAGACCAATGGCAATTCCCAAAAGCGCCGCCAAAAGGGTAATCTGCAGGGTAACCGCCAGTCCGTCTGCAATGTAATGCCAGCGGTCTTCTTTTATGAAATTCAAATAAAAAGCGTCACAGAAATTTTTCCACATGAGTATCTATCCTCTTAAGTACCAGACTGATTACTCAGCCGGGATGTATTTATTCATAATGGCATCAATGGTGCCATCTTCCTTTAACTCTTTCAGAGCGCCGTTAATCTTATCCAACAGCTCGGTGTTGCCCTTTGCCACTGCAATGGCATACTCTTCCTGGCTCATGGCCTCGTCGCATACCTTTAAGCCCTGGCTCTGCTCCACAAATACATTGGCCGGAGCGCTGTCAATAACTACTGCGTCGATCTTGTCCTGAAGCAGAGCCTGAACAGCTTCAAAGCCCTTGTTATAACGCTCTACATTGTCGTCCCCTGCCAGGTCAGTTGCCAGCAGATCTCCGGTGGTTCCTAACTGAACGCCAATCTTCTTATCTGATAAATCTGCGGAACCTGCAATCTCACTGGTTTCTTTTACAATAATAACCTGGGAAGCGTTGGCATAGGTATCGGTAAAATCTACAAATACCATTCTGTCCTCATCTACCGTCATACCGGCGGCGCCGAAATCTGCTTTGCCGGAGGTTACGGCCGGGATAATAGAATCAAATGCCATGTCCTCAATCTCTAAAGTCATACCCAGCTTGTCGGCAATTGCCTGAGCAATCTCCGGATCAATACCTACAATCTTGTCACCCTCATAATATTCCCAGGGTGCAAACTCTGCGTTAGTTGCCATAACCAGTACGCCGCCGGCAGCCTCTGCCTCCGCTTTTGTCTCTGCCGGAGTGGTTTCCTCTGCTGAAGCGGTTTCCCCTGCCTCCGCTGCGGTGGTCTGGGCTGCAGTAGTCTGGGCTGCAGTAGTCTGAGCTCCGGTAGTTTCTGCGGTACCTGCTCCGCCGCATGCTGCTAAAGATGCTGCCATACAGGCGGCAATTGCCATTGCAAATACATTTTTCTTCATAATTAAATTCCTCCTCAATAAACTTTACCCTCAGTGGACAAGGGTAACGGCCCTTTCGCTATTCATTAACCTGCATAACTATTCACCAGGTGCCGCTATTCATTATATCTTATTTTGAAGATTAATCAAGCGGATTTTTTGACAATCTGCAAAAAACTGCCTTTTGCCGGTAAAACCATGGCAAAAGGCAGTGCAATATTACTGATTTCTCTTGATTTTTCTGGAAGAAGTCTTTGTAAACTCCGTATCGCGAACTTTAAAACTGCGAATTTTTTTGTAGGGAGGCTGGCCCTGATTGACAGTGTCGATAAGCTCCTGAAGGGCCTCCTCCACATTCTTGATTTTCTTTTTCCCTGCATACTCCAGGTCAGGAAAGATCTCCGCCTCAATAATTCCTTTGGATTCCCCAACTAAGACCTCTTTTACCAGGAAATTTTTATACAGCTGATTTTCCAGTTCTTCCGGAGAAACATTCTCACCGTTTTCCAGAATAATCAGATTCTTTTTCCGGCCGGTAATATAAACGAAATTGTCCTCATCCACATATCCCAGATCCCCTGTGTGAAGCCAGCCGTCTGTGAGAGCCTGGGCGGTCTCCTGGGGCATTTTGTAATATCCCAGCATCACGCTGGATCCTTTAACCCAGATTTCCTCATCCACAATTTTCGCCTCACAGTTGGGAAGAAGCTTTCCTACGGATCCCACCTTGTTCTCCCACTCTAAATTGTTACTGATAACCGGGGAGCACTCCGTCATGCCATATCCCTGAAGAACAGTAATCCCGTACTCCTTAAACTTTACTACCATATCCGGATCCAAATAAGCCCCGCCGCTGCAGATAGTCTTTAACCTGCCGCCGAAAGCCTCCCTGGCAACCAAATGTTTGGGAAGAAGCTTGGGGGCATCCTTTAGCTTGGCATAAATGGACTGGATAACCAGGGGCACCAGCAGCACGATTTCCGGTTTAAATACCTTTAGGTTGCGGGATACATGCATAATGGAATCGTTGATACAGATAATGATTCCGATATAGATTCCCTTTAAAATATCCATGGTAAAGCAATAGGCGTGGTGGATGGGGAGAAGGGTCATGGAGACGGTGCCCCTGGGAATTTTCATATCCAGACATACTGCGTTATCTGTCAGGTTTTTGTGGCTCAGCATAACGCCCTTGCTGATTCCGGTGGTTCCGGAGGTAAACAGAATGGCGCACATTTTTTCCTTATCCAGTGTTATGGAAAACTCTCCCCGGTTTTCCTCCACCAGCTTTTCAAAGGAATATACCGGAAGAGCTTCCTCTGTCTTGTGCTCCGCCGCTTTCATGGAAATCAGGCACACAAGGCCCGGGCATTTTTCCCCGGCTGCCTGAGCCACATCCTCACGGCTCTCGTCATAAACCAGAACGCTTACATCCGCCCGGTTTATAAGCTGGCACAAATCCCCGGCAGGCAGGCCTGCATCCAAAGGAACAATCACGCCTCCGCTGTTGGCGGTTCCAAAATAAGAAACCACCCAGGGATAACTGGTGGCCCCCACCACTGCCACATGCTTCCCCAAAAGCCCCAGCTTGTCCAGGCTTCTGGAAAAGCTTTCCGTATCCTCTTTTAACTGCCGGTAGGTTTTTCCGTGAATTTCCTTTTTCACCTTGTACCGAAATGCGTCCTGATCCCCGTACTGTTCTGCGGCATAATTAATGATGTCCTTCATTGTCTCCACTGACATAATCTTCCTCCCTTATTTTACGGAAAGCAGCACTTTTAGTTTTCGTTTTGAAGCTTCTGAATATAAGTTACCGCTTCCCCTACAGTACGGATATCTACAATCTCCCGCTCCTCCACCTCAATATCGTAAGTGTCCTCCAGCTCTCCTACCATGCTCATAAAATCGTAGGAGTTAAAGCCTAAATCCTCCACAAAACGGGATTCCTCGGAAATATCCTCCCGTTTTACTTCTACATACTGGCAAATAATATCTTTAAACTGATCTAACATATTTTCTTTCACCCTTTCCGTTCCGCTTTTATACGGCGGCAATAATCTCTCCTACAGATTTCCCGGGATCCCGGATTCCCTCAAACAAAATCTTGCACAAGTAATAATAAATATACTCCAGCTTTTGATGACTCACCACTCCGGTCTGATATTCAAAGCAGAACTCCAGGCCGTTATCCTCGCTTCTGTGGGACACGGTTAAGTACAGATTGTGGGCGGCAGCACCGTTGTTGCACCGCTCAGAACGATACTTAATATCGCCCAGACGCTCCAGGCCTTTATCCTTCATAGTCAAAGGCTGATAGGTTAAACTGAAGGGCTCATAAGTCTGTCCCGGTTTTAAGTGGTAATACTCACTGCGGAAGCGGTAGTATTCTACCGGATCGTAGTTGGCATGACGGAACAGCTGGTTCTGACCATCCCTTACTTTATATAAGCCTTCCATAAAACTGTCGCTTTCCGGTACAATGGTGCGGAAGGGGAAGCAGTGGATCCGGGTTCCTCCGCTATATTTCTCTGCAAGAGTAGCTCTTCTGGCCACAGTGGTAACCAGGGAAACATCTTCCTCATGGTTTTCCTTCTGCAGGTAAGTCCGAAGGCCCATCAGCAGCAAACAGGTCATAGAAATCTTATGTTCCCCGCAGAAATCTAAAAGCTGCATAGAAGGCTCCGCCTCCAGATGGAAGGTGGATAAATTGGAATCCACATTATCGGAAACTACCGTTACTGCCCGGTAATTCGGATTGTTTTCCTTCCTCCGCTCTTCCTCCAGGCTGGCCGGCCCGTCAATTCCGTTAAAAATCGGCTCGGATGAAGAAATCAGTTTCTCAAAAAACTGGGCGTCCCGCTTCTTTGCCGGCGTCCCCGCCTCATAAGCCAGATCCTTTTCCAACTGCTTTTTATAGGAAGACATCTCCTTCGGATATTCCAGTCCTGCATCCGGATATTTCTGATAGCCGTAAAGCTCAATAATATCTTTAAAGAAAGGAATTACAGACTGAGCATCCATGGTCATGTGATCCACTACCATGTAAAGTCCCTGGAAGCCGTCAGGCAGCTTGATCATCACGATACGGTTCTGAGGCGCATCATATTTTTCAAAAGGAACCGCAGTCCAGTCATCCAGAAGCTTTTTGGCATCTGCCATGGCCCAGCCGGTAAAATCAAAAAATTCTATATCCCGTTCCTCTTTTTTTATCACATACTGATAGGTCTGTCCGTCCTTGTCCTTTGCAAAGCGCAGGCGCATAGAATCGCATCTTTCGTAGGCAGTATATACGCACTCTTTCAATAAATCAAAGTCCAGATCCACCTCAATAGCCAGGTAAGAGCCGATATTCAGCACCTGCTTTTTGGGACAGTACTGCTGGTAATAAAAATGCAGTTTCTGAGCAGCGGTTAATGGGTAAACTTTATAGCCTTTTCTGGTTTTCATTATTTCCTCCCTTATAAATGAAAGAATTCCCGAATTGCCTCCTGGTAGCTTTGGGTATCTTTATAGTAGCTCTCTGCATGAGAAGCTCCCGCCACAATCAGCTTTTGTTTGGGGGACCGGCAGTTCTGGTATAATTTTTCACACATCTCCACCGGTACAAAATTGTCTTTGTCCCCATGGATAAACAGAATGGGAACCTGAGCCTTCTCCACTTCCTTTGCCCCGTCACATTCTTTCAGGCCATATCCGGCTTTTTTCCTGGAAAGCAGCCCGGCAATCTGCATCATAGGGAATGGAGGCAGGTGATACCAGCTTTTCAGCACATGAGAAAACACGTCAAAAGCGGAGGTAAAGGCACAGTCGGAAATAATCCCCTTTACGTTATCCGGCAGCTTTTGACCGCTTGTCATGACAACAGTGGCTCCGCCCATAGAGGTGCCATGGAGGTAAATCTCCACATCTGTCCCCAACCGTCCATTGACATATTCGATCCAGGAAAGAGCGTCATAGCGATCCAATACCCCGAAGCCGATATATTCCCCCTGGCTCTGCCCGTGGGAACGCTGGTCTACCATCAGCATGGCGCATCCCAAATCCCGGATATAAAACCTGGAAAGGGCGGTATAGTCTTTCATCCCTTCACTGCTGTAGCCATGAAATGCAATAACCAGGCGTTTGGGAGTCCCCTCCCGCCCTTCCTTCCCTGGGAAATAAGTCCCATGAAGTCTAAGGCCATCCCTTGCGGTGATCCACACATCCTCCCGGTACTGTTCATCCTGCCACTGATGGCAGGATTTGATAAAGGGCATATACTGCTCCCAATCTGTACCGGCCATGTCCATGGTTCTTCCTACGTCGGCTCCCTTTCGGGTAACGGTTCGCCGGAACAAATATCCTGCCCCGGCAAACTGGGCAGCCAATATCCCGGCTGCCGCCACCCCTCCGGCAATTTTTAATTTCTTGTCAATCCTTTTCTGGCTCAATCTTTCCACCTCCTGACAGGCCGTTCCACTGCTTTGCAAAAAGTTATCAGCCTTTTATAAACTCCTGAACCTTTAAGGCCTTCTCGATGCTGCCGTCTACCTTAAGCTTTCCTATTGTAAAAGCCAAAACCGGATCCATTTTACCGTCTGCCAGTTTTAGCAGGGTGTCTGCCGTACAGGTAAACAGCGCGTCTCTGTCGTAATACTCATAGGGTTCTACATAAAGCTTCCCTTCTCTTACTTCTGCATAGAAAGCCCCTTCTCCCTCTCCTGTAATGTTAAACTGAAATGCCAGATGTTCTTTTTGGCTGCTTACGTCTGCCTTCATAAATTTTTCTTTTACGGTTTCAAACAGTTCTTGATACGTCATATCTTCTCCTTTTTAAGCCTTGGCTGATTTTCGACTGCTTTTGTCATTTTTCGACTGTCAGTCGAATTATTTTGATACTAAAACTATCACGTTTTATTTTATTCGTCAATAGTTTTTGGCAAAGTTCCTTGGTCGATATTTTCGAACCTTTCCAGGCTTCCTCTCACAGGGCTGGTATTTTCTACAGGGTTCTGGTATACTACAAATATTTAGAGACAAGGAGCGCTTACATGGAAAAAAATAAACGGGATCGAATACTGGACGGAATGCAGAATCTGATAAATTCCAGAGATGTACAGTTGATTACAGTAGATGAGATCGCCAAGGAAGCCGGCATTGGAAAGGGAAGTATTTACTATTATTTTTCTTCTAAAAGCGAGATCTTAAAGGCTCTTATAGCCCGTTCTTACGGGACAGCGGTAGAGGAAGGGCGAAAGTTAGCCCAAAATGATGATTTAGACGTGTTTACCAAGCTGGAGGTTTTGTTCTGTACCTGCCTAACCGCCTCGGGAGAGCTGCGGCGGGGGGAAGCGGAAAGCAGCCTGTCTGCCCTTCAGGAAAGCGCTTTGATCCATCAGGAATTTGTAAGCTTTACCATACGTGAGCTTCTTCCCATCCTGTCCCAGGTTCTGGACCAGGGACATAAAGAAGGGCAGCTATACTGTCCGGATACAGAATCTACTGCCCGAATTATTTTAAGTATCCTGGCCGTCCATCTGGACAACCACCTGGCTCCGGCGTCCCCGGAGGAAATCCGACGCCTTTTAAAAGCTTTTGCCTGGATGCAGGAAGTCACCATGAAGCTTCCCCAAGGTAAGCTGGACTTTTTGTATCGGGAACAACCAGATGATGTGGCAAAATGAAACCGGATGCAGGCATCTGCTGATAGAAAACCTTTTATTTCATTTTGCCGCATCTTCCCGCTTCCACCAACATTATGGCTGGTCAGATGTGGGATGCTCTAAACTGCCGTCCTCCCTGATTCGGATTCCCCCTGCCCTGTCTCCTGATTCTTTGGAAATCCCGTCGGAAAGCTGCTGAAAGTAACGGTAAAAAGCCTGCTTTTCCCCTTCATCTGTAAGCTCCCTGGTAAAGCCTGCCGAGGACGTGCCGGGAATAATGGAAAGTTCCATGGTTTCCTCAGAAAGCTCTGCCCGCAAAAGCATAGTCTTGGGGATAGAACTTCCAAAAACCAGATTTCCCAGACTGTATACAATAGGCTTTTCTTTGTAATATTCAATTCCCTGGAGGACATGAGGATGGCTTCCGATAACCAGGTCCGCACCGGCGTCAATATACTGGCGTCCCATGGTTTTTTGGTAATCTTCTGGATATTCTTCTTTCTCAATTCCCCAGTGGACATATACCACTACATAGTCGTTTTCTCCCTTTGCCGCCTGAATCTGTTCCAGAACCCTGGTTGGATCGTAGGTGGAAAACATACCAGGATTGTAAGCAGTTGCCGCCCATTCTGCTACCGGAATGACCCGGGTTACACCCAAAAAGGCAATTCGTTTCCCTTTTACCTCCATGGTTTTCCAGGCCTGAGCCTCCTCAAGGCTTCCTGCCCCTACCCGGCAAATCCCTGCGCTGTCCAGTACTGCACAGCTGTCCAGCAAAGCATCTGTTCCAAAGTCTAATGCATGGTTATTGGCAAGGGTTACAATATCAATCCCCATTTCCTGAAAAATGGAAACCTTCTCCGGAGGAAGGCGGAAGGTATACTGTTTATCCGGCGCCTGCTCCCCTCTGCTGCTAAAGGGAAACTCCTGGTTGACCATAAAAATATCGGCCTGCCTCATCTCTTCTAAAAAGCCTTCTCCCAATACTCCGGCAATGCCCCCGCCTCTTTCATAGGCCCCCAGCACGTGGTCAGACAAAAGGACATCTCCCCCAAACAGCAGGGTTATCGATTCCTCCGGCTGGCTCACGTGAACCGGATCAGAAGAACTGCCGTCTGTCCGGATGACAATTTCCGGCTGAAGTTCTTTGGATTCCTGAGCCAGTCCTTCCTTGGAAAGCTCTCCCTCACTGGCTGTCTGACCGTCTATGGCGGCTGCCGGAGGAGTCTTCAGTTCTCTCTTCCTGCCATCCCTTATCATAAAGCCTGCCGTACCAATTACAATCAGAAGAACCCCTTCTAAAAGCAGGATAAAAAGCCACAATCTGGTTCGCCCCGGCTTTTTTTCTTTCTCTTCCATGCCGGCCCCCTTACAGAGCCATTACAATGCCGCCGTCGCTGGCATATACAGTGGCAACCCCTGCGGTCTCAGTGATAACCACCCGCTTATAAGTTCCCCTCTTTTCCATCTCAGCCCTGACAAACTCCGCCCGTGCCAGATTGTTGCAGTGGGCAATAACCAGGGTTTTCCCGCTGGTGTCCCCCTGCTCCTTAATCGCTATATCGCACATACGCTGAAGAGCTTTATTGATCCCTCTGGCCTGATCCAGTTTAATGATGGTTCCTTCTGTGGCTCCCATTACCGGTTTAATGTTTAACGCAGTGGCAAAAAATGCCTGAAGCCCGGAGAGGCGGCCGTTTTTCCGAAGCGCATCCAGGGTTTCCAGCACAAAGTAAGTGCCCATGGTATCCCGGTATTCCGTAACCTTTTCTTTGATTTCTTCAAAAGGCAGCCCTGCCTGGCAAAGCTCCTGAATATAAAGAGCCTGGTTTAACTCTCCTGCCGATGCAGAATTGGAGTTTAACACCAGAATATTTTTATCGTGGCCGTGTTCCTCATAGTAAAGATCCATTCCCAGACGGGCGGCGTTGTAGGAGCCGCTTAAGTGTTCAGACAAAGTAATGACAAAAATATTTTCCGCATCACATTCATAAGCAGTTTTAAAGCTCTCCGGAGACGGACATGCAGTCTTCGGACACTCAGGGCAGGCGGCTACCAGATCCAAAAATTTTTTCTGATCAAAGGTTTCATCGTCAATCACCGATGTGCCTCCCACCTGCAAAGTTAAAGGAATCATCTGGAAATGAGAATCCTGTTTTAAGTCTTTCGTTAAATCCAGACAGCTGTCGCCGATAATTTTATAAGTCATAATTGGCCTCCAAAGAATATTTTGTTCTTAATCCTGTATCAAGTAGTAATCATTACTACTTATTATAGCATTATCTTTTTTCTTTTTCAATCTTTTCATCCAAGAAAATCTATGGTATACTATGGATACAGAATAAATTTTAACGGATACAATAAGATTTAAAATCAATGGGAGGTCATTATGGATTCTACGTTTTTATTTGCATTTTTCGGCTCTGTTATCTTAATTGTTTTATTTGTAGTCGCTACTACCATCGGTACTGTTTCCAGTGTTTTGGGAGTGGCTGCTGATGAGTTAAATGAGGACAAGTAAGCAACCACTGTAAGGGCTGCCAAATCTATAGAAAAAGCAGGGACGCCGCAAAGCCTGCAGCGCCCCTGTTTTTGTTCTTCTATTTTCTTAAATATAATTATTCTGCCTAAATTTCTACAGCACTTCCACTTTGCAAGAATGCTTTTTTGTTTTCTTGCTGTAACTAATTCCCACTGCTAAAATTCTTCCTGTGTATTTTGGCTTCTCTCCAAGTTTTCCCTTAAATCTTAGTGCATAGTTCTTGTCTTTAATCTGCTGGATTGCCTCCTCCGGCGTGCTGTCCACCTTCAATTCCAGGAGTAATGCATCCTCATTTTTTCGTGTCGGGTAAAAGATAAAGTCTACATATCCTTCCCCTGCTTTGTCCTCACGCTCTACGCGGTATTTGTCTCTGGCTGCCAGATAAACCAGATTTATCACTGCTGACAGTTCAATCTCACTACTGTAGGAAAAAATAGGCGATTCCGTATTGTGAGCAAACTCCAAAATCTCTGCCATAATATCCGTATCCCTTTGAAGCGTTGCCACCAACATTTTTTTTGACTCATTCGCCAGCCGGTATACATATCCCATGGATTCTTTATTCATAAGAAGCTCCCGAAACTTGTCCATCAGCTCCTTGTTAGGAATAAAAACTTTTCCATCCCTATATGTAAGCAGACCATAAATCACCATGGCTGAATAAATTTCATCTTTTGTATTCAGTTCCATGGACACAGCGGCATAATTTTGAATCTCAGCCTCCACTCCTTCACCGGAAATCATCAGAACCAGATCATCCCGTATATCATCAATATTGTTCTTTACATAGAAAAATATCTCATCGTAAGGCCCGGAGCTTGTCCAATAATTTGTCAACTGGTTGTTAGCCAGTGCACACACCACAGAACGAGGGTTATACAGCCTCTCACCGGAAGCCGTGTAATATCCATCATACCACATCCGCAGATCTTCCCGCACAACTTTCGGTTTTTTCGTTGTCCTAAGATAAATCTCAAAAAGACTGTCAACTTCTTCTTCCACAAAACCAAAGTAACCACTAAACCGCTCCATTACCGTCATATCATATTCTACAAACATGTTCAATTCTGAACCACTAGAATACTTTGCAATAGGCAATACTCCTGTCATATAAGTAAGTTCCACATAAATCTGATCCTTTAGGAGATTTTTAAGAAATGCCAAATATTCCTGGTGCTTTTCCTTTGGAATAAAAGCCATATGGAAAATAG
This sequence comes from uncultured Lachnospiraceae bacterium, assembly GCA_910577645.1. GTDB lineage: Bacteria > Bacillota > Clostridia > Lachnospirales > Lachnospiraceae > UMGS1370. The sequence continues at coordinate 127,674 of CAJTOL010000005.1, read as the reverse complement.
CATCCCATTCATCGATCACAAAAACAAAACGCTCCTTTGTCTTTTCATATATCGTCAGAAGATTATCCCAAACAGTGCCAGACACATCAATCTCTGCCTCTGGATAAGTCTCTTTCAAGTCCTGATTGATGCCGTCCTGAATACGGCTCATATATTGCTCATAACTATTACAATCTCTTGGTACTCTGCTTAAGTCAATAAAAAGAACATTATTCCGGTTTAAACGCATTTTATAATTTTTATCTTTTGCCACTGCAAGATGATCAAATATTCCACTGCTATCCCAAGCTTTTCCCAAAAAAGCTCCAATCATAGCCGCCATCACGCTTTTCCCGAAACGCCGCGGCCTTGTAATACACAGATATTTTTGTCCATCTATCTCTGCTATATTTAACACATCTTCCAAAAGCGGCGTTTTATCTACAAAAAACCGTGTTCCGGCAATCTGTCTGTATATTTCAAAAGGAACCGTGCTGTTCAAATATCTTCCCATGTCCGTATCCCCTCCCAGAATTTCCATTTTTCATTTACCCATACCCTCAGTGGACAAGGGCACACACGCCTCAACCACCGTCTTTTGACGGCTGGCGGCGTTAACGTCAGTCGGCGTACATCCAGTACGCCTCCATCCGTTGCCTTGCCAGCCGCCAAAATTCGGCGGTTGAGGTCCAAAGGAGTTCTGCATCTCAGATTTGTGATTCTGCAAGGCACTGGAACGCGGCGTACTGGGGTACGCCAAGTGACAGTAACGACGCAGAATCGCAAATCTGTGGTGCAGAACCGTGTGTCCCCTTGTCCACTGAGGGTATCAAATTCCACGCCCTCCGGACTATTCCAGGAGGAATTCGCTAAGCACGTAATTACTGATATCAATTCCCCAATCCGTCAGGAAGATACGGCTGCCTTCTTCTCTCAGCAGTCCGTTTTCTATAAGCCGGTCTACCTTGGGGCCGTATATGCTGCGGATTTTTACGCCGAACCTGGCGGCAAAGTCAATATCCGAAACCCCTTCTGTCATTCGAAGCCCCAGAAACATAAATTCCTCCATTTTAGACTGTCTGGTCTGTTCTTCTACGTTCTGGTAAAGCTTGATAAGCCCGTCGCTTAAAAAATCCAGTTCCAGGTAGGCTTTCAGATCTGTCTCATTGGAAAACCTGGCGCCGTGGAAGCAGGAGGATGCCCCCAGGCCCAGCCCCAGATACTCTGCCCCGGTCCAGTAGCCTATGTTGTGACGGCATTCAAATCCCGGCTTTGCATAGTTGGAGATCTCATAGCGCTGATAGCCCTGAGATTCTAAAAAGCTTTTGGTAACCTTATACATTTTCCTCTCCGTTTCCTCATCCGGAAGCGGACGCCAGAGACTGTCCCCCTGGATGCTGTCTCCCTGGGGATGGTCTTCTTCTGAAAATCCGGACTGGCCATTCTCAGAGCCTCTGCTGCTTTCCGCGCCTGAACAGCCCGGGCCATCTCCATAATAATCCCAAAACGGCGTATTTTCCTCAATAATCAGGCTGTAGGCCGAAATATGCTCCGGCTTTAACATGGCTACCTTTTTCAGCGTATTTTTCCAGGACTCCAGAGTCTGCCCCGGCAGAGCCGACATTAAATCCACGCTGATGCTCCAAAATCCTGCCTGTCTGGCCCGCTCAAAGCTTTTTAAAAATTCTTCAAAGCTGTGGACTCTTCCCAGGGCTTTTAACTCCCGGTTGTCTGCGGACTGGAGCCCCATACTTAACCGATTGATGCCACAGCCCCGGTATACGTCCAGTTTTGGCGCAGTAAGCGTCCCCGGATTCGCCTCAATGGTAATCTCTGCATCCGGCGCAACGTCAAAGTACAGGCGGATGGTCTCCACTACCGCCCGCATCATCCCCGCCTCCAAAATAGACGGGGTGCCGCCGCCGATAAAAATCGTAGTCACCTGATAGCCTTCGCTGGCTAAGCTGGCCGCCTGGATTTCTCCCAAAAGCTGGTCTATATATTCCTGATGTACAGAGGCCAGTGTCCGAAAAGATAAAAAGTCACAGTACAGACATTTTCTGGCGCAAAACGGAATGTGCACATATAATTCCAGTGGTTTCTTTTTATTCATCATCTAATTTGAGCACGCTCATAAAGGCCTTCTGCGGAATCTCCACATTGCCAATCTGCCGCATCCTCTTCTTACCTTCCTTCTGCTTTTCCAGAAGCTTCCTTTTCCGGCTGATATCGCCGCCATAGCATTTTGCCAGAACGTCTTTTCTCATAGCCTTAACCGTCTCTCTGGCAATAATCTTTCCTCCTACTGCCGCCTGAATGGGGATCTCAAACAGGTGGCGGGGGATCTCCTCCTTCAGCTTTTCGCACATCTTCCTTCCTCTCTCATAAGCAGACCCGGCAAAGACGATAAAGGATAATGCATCCACCTCTTCCCGGTTTACCAGGATGTCCAGCTTTACAAGCTCAGAACGCTCATAGCCCTTTAAATCATAGTCAAAAGAAGCATATCCTCTGGATCGGCTCTTTAATGCGTCAAAGAAGTCGTAGATAATCTCGTTTAAGGGAAGCTCATACTTTAACAGCGCCCTGGTGCCTTCCATGTACTCCATCCCCAGATAAACACCCCGGCGTTCCTGACAGAGCTGCATAATGGCTCCCACATACTCGGTAGTCACCATAATCTCTGCGGAGACAATGGGCTCCTCCATATATTCAATCTCCGACGGATCCGGAAGGTTTGATGGGTTTGTAAGCTCTATCATTTCCCCGTTGGTTTTGTGTACCCGGTAAATAACCCCCGGGGCCGTGGTTACCAGATCCAGATTGTATTCCCGCTCCAGGCGTTCCTCAATAATATCCAGGTGCAAAAGTCCCAGAAATCCGCATCGGAAGCCAAATCCCAATGCCAGAGAAGTTTCCGGTTCAAAATACAGGGAAGCATCATTAAGCTGAAGCTTTTCCAGGGCGTCTCTCAAATCCGGATACTTGGCGCTGTCTGCCGGATACAGGCCGCAGTACACCATAGGGGTAACCTTTTTGTAGCCGGGAAGAGGCGCATCACAGGGGTTAAATTTATCCGTAATGGTATCGCCTACCATGGTTTCTTTCAGATTCTTGATACTGGCCGTAATATAGCCTACCATACCTGCAGTCAGCTCTTCACAGGGAATAAATTGTCCTGCTCCAAAGTATCCTACCTCTACTACCTCTTCCTCGGCGCCCGTTGCCATCATCTTGATAACCGTGCCTCTTTTTACCGTGCCCTCCTTGATTCGGCAGAACACAATAACCCCCCGGTAAGAATCGTAGATAGAATCAAAAATAAGCGCTTTTAAGGGGGCGTCCCCGTCCCCTGCCGGACCTGGTATCCGCTCCACAATGGCTTCCAAAACGTCCTCTACATTGAGTCCTGTCTTGGCTGAAATCCTGGGAGCATCCTGGGCTTCAATGCCGATAACATCCTCTATCTCGGCGGCTACCCGTTCCGGATCCGCGCTGGGCAGATCGATTTTATTGATAACCGGGAATACATCCAGATCGTGATCCAGGGCCAGATACACATTTGCCAGGGTCTGGGCCTCGATTCCCTGCGCCGCGTCCACTACTAAAATAGCGCCGTCGCAGGCCGCAAGGCTTCTGGAAACCTCGTAATTAAAGTCTACATGGCCCGGAGTATCAATCAGATTGAAAATATATTCCTCCCCGTCTTTTGCCCGGTAAACGGTACGGACAGCCTGAGCCTTAATGGTAATTCCTCTCTCCCGCTCTAACTCCATATTATCCAGTACCTGGGCCTGCATTTCCCTGCTGGTGAGAAGGCCGGTATGCTCAATAATCCGGTCTGCCAGGGTGGATTTGCCGTGGTCGATGTGGGCGATAATACAAAAATTGCGGATTTTGCTTTGATCTATGGTAGTCGCCATATGGTAGGTTCCTCTTTCTTTCGTTTTTCCTCTTGAATCGTAACGGTTCAGCCATATATCGTTACGATTCAAAATATAACATTTTTTTTAAATCCTTGCAACTGTCTAACGAAAAGTTCCCTGTATCTGTCTCTTTCTTCCTTCTGTTTCACTCCCCGTTTAACACTGCTGCCAAAATTTCTGCCAAAGGTTCCATTGCGTTTCTTACCTCCTCAAAGGTATTGGTCTGGGCTCCCACCTCAACAAGGGCGGATCTGGGCCGGAGATGAAGGTTGTAGCGCAGCCCTTTTAAATAGATTTTCCGGGCATAGCCCGGGTAAAGCGCCGCTGCCTTTAGCTGCATCTGAAAGCTGAAAGCCAGGTTTTCATCCAGGTAAGGGTTGGGCAGATATTCTATGGGGCCTTCCGGCGTACGGCTTAATCCGTTAAAAAACATAATCTGGGCGGTGGGCTTGCCGTTTACCTGAGACGTCAGGCGGACATTCTCCCCCACTCCGTCCCGGTGAATATCTAAAACTACCTGAATATCCGGGTTTTCCTGCAATATTTTGGTAATCCCTTCCAGGGCATAGGTATAAGCCCTGCTTCTGTCAAGCTTCCCGTCTACCAGATCGTAAACGCTTCTGTCATGAATAACGCCAAATCCTTTTGCCTCCAAAAGCTCTGTCAGGTAGTCCCCCACTTCCACAATGGTTTGATTCTGTCCGGAATCTGCAAAAGCCTCCTGGGAGTGGGAATGATAGATAAGGATCTGGGGGCTGGCGCCGTCCTTTTTTATGGACAGATCTGTCCCCAGCATTTTTTCTGCACTCATCATGTCTCTTCCTGCCGTAGTGGAAGTGTGAGTATTATAAAAGGTTTTCATGAGAAAGTCGTAATCCGCCAGCTGAGCCATGCTGTAGACTGTCCCTGAAACACCCTGGCTGTCTCCAGCCGGATTCTGGCCCTGAAACTGAGACGGAGTTTCCGTCCGGTTTTCAAAACCTTCTGATCCCATTGTCCCGGCTCCGGACTCACTGTCCGCCAGAATACTTTCCTGTCCGCTTTCTTCATCTCCATATTCCAGAAGGTATTGATGTTCTATGTAAAATTCCCTGCTTGCCAGGAAATTCTTATAAGCCGGATCCCGGTCTTTTTCCGCGGGTGGCAGGGCCTTTTCCTCCCTCTCATAAGAATTCCAGGGATTTAAAAGCTCCATAAAGCCGGTAAGGGAAACGGTTTCCTTCTTTTTCTGCCCCTGCCCTTCGGCCCCCATGGTTTGTTGTCTTCTGTTCCATACAAATTCTACTATCTCCCCCGCCGCGCTGCTGCTTTTTCCGGCAAGGGTGATTCCCTGGTTTTCCCACCTGATTTTAAGGTCTTCCAGCCAGTCTTTGCATAAGCGCAGCCCCAGCATTGCCAGAAGGATGCACAGCACCGCCAGCATTATTACCCGCATAAATTCCCCGATTGATTTCTTTTCCCGCATACCATCACCTGACCTCTTACCATGGTATGCAGGAAAAAATGTAAAATGAACTCTTATCCGGGAAATTCCGGTTCCGGCAAAAATGCCTGGTGAATGGCCTCTGATATGGTAAAGCTTAACTCTTTTACAGTCTCGTCAATATCCGGAGGCGTTACATACAAAGGGCCGAACTCCGGTTCCAAAAGTTCCCGAATCAGGGCATACTGCTGCTCATCATCCAGGCTGTCCAGATATTTTCCCATGCCTCTGGTGGACTGGCTGGATTCCAGCGCCTTTACAACCGCCTGGACCGTGTCCTGGACAATGGCCGCTGCGCCCACCACCGTAGGCACTCCCACTGCCAGCACCGGGATTCCCAGGCTCCTTTCCGTCAGGCCGCACCGGTGATTTCCCACGCCGGATCCGGGATGGATTCCCGTATCTGTCAGCTGGATGGTACATCCTAACCGGCGGACGCTTCTGGCTGCCAGGGCGTCAATGGCAATAATCAGATCCGGTCTGGTCTGATCCATAACTCCCCGGATAATTTCCGCTGTCTCCATTCCGGTCTGAGCCATAACACCGGGGACAATTCCGCTTATAGCCGTCATTTTGTGCTCTTTTAAAAAGCCTTCCCCATACTCTGCATCCATATGCCGGGTGACGCACAGGTTCCCCAGCACCCTTGGCCCCAAAGAATCCGGAGTCACCGACGGATTTCCAAGTCCCACTACCAGAATGTGGTTCAGGTCTCTGTCTGATGATTTCTCTGCCAATGTCTTCAGCTGCTTTGCCAGCTCTCTGGAAACCTGGCGATGATAGTCCTGATCCTTTTTTGCCATCTGTCCGGCTTCCAGAGTCATATAGGTTCCTTTCGCTTTTCCCATAGCCTGTTCTCCGGCTCTGTTTAAAATCTCCACTCTGGTAAGCTTAATCTCTGTTTCCTTTTCATACCATTCCTTTAGAGAAACCCCGGAAAGCTCCCGGGCTTCCTTCTTGAAATCTTCCTTTTTCTCCACCGCCAAATCCGTGCGGATTTCAAAGCGTGTGTTGTTTTTCCCTTCCACTGAAATTCCCCCTCTCTATAAAGCAGCTATATAAGACAGTTTTCTCAAAAAGCCGGAAAATATGTATTGACAATCCAGTTCAAATTCGTTAGAATGATAAAGTATGTTTACATTAAACTGTCCGTGTCCAGACTTTGATGGAAAATACAGAGAATATACATCTGAATGGAGGTGCTACCATGGCAAACATTAAATCTGCAAAGAAGAGAATTTTAGTTAACCAGACCAAGGCTGCTAGAAATAAGGCTATCAGATCCAAGGTTAAGACTATGATCAAGAGAGTTAACACTGCTATTGCTGCCGGTGACAAGGCTGCTGCACAGGCTGCATTATTAGTTGCTACTTCTGAGATCGACAAGGCTACCAGCAAGGGCGTATATCATAAGAATACCTCTTCCCGCAAGGTATCCCGTCTTTCCAAGGCTGTAAGCTCTATGGCTTAATTTATAGAAAATAAGAAACTTTTCACCCCCTGCCGGATTAACCCACCGGCAGGGGGTTTTGTTTTATAAAGTATCCGGTAAAACGCTTCTTCCTTATGACGGTTACGGGCCGGAAAGAAAAGGCCTGATGCCCGTCTTCTTCCCGTCTGTCCAGACCTCTATCGCCCCCTGATCTGCGGTGACCCATATTCTGGCTCCTATATCCTTAAGCCTCTTTATGGTTTCCGGATGAGGATGACCATAGGAGTTGTCTTTCCCGCAGGAGATTATCACATCACAGGGCCTCAGCCTGTCTAAAAGCTCCTGACTTGTGCTTTCCCTGGCCCCGTGATGGCCTGCCTTCAGAACCTTCACAGTCCCCAGGCTTTTTTCAGCCAGCATGGCCTTCTCCCCGGAATATTCCAAATCTCCTGTAAGAACCATAGAAAAAGCGCCGTATTCTGCCAAAAGAACTAGGGAATGATTGTTCCTGTCTTCTATCTGTTTCTGATCCTTTCCCGGTTCTTTCGGATACAGGCAGGTCAGGGTAAGCCCCGGCTTTCCTTTTTCTGTTAACTTTTCCCCCTGGCTCATGTAAAACACCTGGCTGCCCCTTCCCTCCGCCAGCTTTGAAAGCTCCTCATATGCCTCCTGTCCTCTTCCGTGAGCCGGAAGGACAAGTCTTTCTATATTAATTACGCCTTCTTCCATCAATTCCCTCAGTCCGCTGATGTGATCCCAATCCCCATGGCTGACCACTGCACAGGAAATTTCTCCAATGCCCCGGCTTTCTAAAAAGGGGGTAATCCGCTGACTTCCCAGCGCCTTTTTATCTGTGCTTCCTCCGTCTATCAGAATCACCGTTTTCCCCTTTTGAAGGACAATCCCGTCCCCCTGTCCCACATCTAAAAAGGTTACCGAAAGCCCTCCGGGCTCTGGCGCTTTTAATAAAAAAGATCCAAGAAGTAATGTTAAAGCAAGGACTGCTAAAGGGTTCCTGCCCCTTTTCTTCATCAGATAAAGGCCCGGTATCAGGAAGCCGTAGTACAACCCTGTCTGCCACAAATCCGGTCTTCCCAAAAGCAGGCTGCTTCCCGGAAGGCTTACCGTCCAGACACTTAACTCCCGATACAGCCTGAATATCCAGCGGCCAGGCCAAAGGAGAATCCTTCCCACATCTGGAAACAGGCAGCCAAAACCGATTCCTGCAATCCCCGAATACAGGACATAGGCCATCAGCGGGATCACAATCAGGTTTAAAAATACGCCGTAAACCGGAACCCGGAAAAAGTGGAAAGCTATTACAGGCAGAGTGGCTGCCTGAACTGCCAGGCTGGCTTCCAGCCCTTTAAGCAGCCACCCCGGCATCCTTGCTTTTTCTTTTTCATCCCCTTTTCTTCTTGTCTCATTTAAAAGGCAGAGCCCCAAAAACGCCCCGAAGGACAGCTGAAAGCCGCTTTGAACCAATTGGTAAGGCTCCTGCCAGAGAATAAATACAGCCGCCAGCCCCAGGGCGGTAAGCGGGTCGTAGGTTCTTCTGAATACATCCCCGAGAAAGGCAATCAGCATCATAAAAACAGCCCTGTTGGCAGATTGGGACGCCCCTGTCAGAACTCCGTAGCTTATTACCAGGATACCGGATACTGCCGCTCCCAAACCGACGGAAACTCCCGCCCTGCGTAAGCCTTTATAAACTCCCATACCCAGGATAGACAGATGAAGTCCGCTGATTGCCAGAAGGTGAACAATCCCGCTTTGCTGGTACAGCCTGCGGATCTCCCCGTCCAGTTTTTTCTTTTCCCCTAAAAGGGCAGAGCGGAAGAGTCCTGCCTCCTCCCCGCAAAGTCTTCCCAAAAGGCTGCTCCACTGTCTCCTAAGCTTTCCCAAAAAATTCTGAAAAGGAAGGGAATCCCCATTTAAAGCTTTTATTTTGCCTCCTCCAATTTGCCCTGTAATTCCCCGGGAAAGGTTGTAAGTCCGGTAGTCAAACTCTCCGGGATTTTTAGCAGGTTCAAGAGAACTTAGATATCCTTTTACTTCCACCTTCATCCCTATAGAGAGTTCTTGAAAAGCCGGGGCGTCAGCCTCCTGTATCCGGACTGTAAGACGCTCCGGAACCTTTTCTTTCAGGCCGCCCTTATCTGCCCCTGGTTCTGTCTCCGGCTCCGCCTCTGCCCTATTCTCCTTTATCTCCCTAACCCATATCTCCAGGCCGTTTTCTGTTTCCTCTATCCTCTCCAGCCGGCCTTCTGTGACAATCTTTCCTTCACGTGCTGAAACCCAATGCTCCTGTCTTTCCAAGCTTCGGATCCGGCTTTCCGCCGTCACGGCTCCTGCCGCCCAGGACAGCAGGATAATACAAAAAAGCAGAAGCCTTTTTCTGCCTCTGCCTGTCTGAATTTTCAAAAAATATGCGGAAAGCGCCGCCAGAAATACTCCGGCCCACAGGGCTCCTGTTCCCAAAAACGCTGCCGTAACCAAAGGATTCTTCATTCCCGCCATCTTCATCTGCAGAGCAAATACCTCTCCAAGTACGAACCCCGCTGCAATCACGAAAAATGGCCGTTTCATATTCAGTTTTTCCCATACTCCTTTGTCAATAATAATTCTACTGCCAGACGATCTGAAAGCCGTCCGGTCTTTACATCCTCTTCCAACTGGGCGCAAAGCTCCACATAAGAAAGTATCTGTTCCCTGGAAAACGCCCTGGTCTGAGGCAGTACCTTTCCCACTACAAAGGGCTGTATCTTAAGCCTGCCTGCAATGGCCCCTTTGTCCATCCCTTTTGCCGCCAGCTCCTTTACCTGAAGGATCTGGTTAAACTGTCTGGCAATAAGAAAAAGAATCCTCATAGGCGGTTCTTTCAAGGTCAAAAGATCCTGATACAGATCCATCGCCTTTCTGGTCTGCCTGGCAGCCAAAGCCGAAATCATATCAAATATCTTGTTGCTTGCCTGGGCCGTGGAAATTTCCTCCACATCCTGCTCTGTAATCACATCCCTGCCCCAGGTATAGCTGATAAGCTTCTCCAGCTCCATTCGGATATTTTCCATATCCTCGCCAGTTTTGCTTAAAAACAGATCCATGGTGCGGCCGGTAATCTTCCGACCTTCTTTTGTCAGAATCCCGGCGGCCCACTGGGCCAATTGAGCATGGTCCTGATGATTCAGCTCCGCAGCATATCCAGCTTTTTTTACAGCCTTATACATCTTGCTCCGTTTGTCTACTTCTGACTCCACAAACAGCAGGCAGGTGCTTTCCGGAACAGCAGGAATATAGGCCGTCAGCTGCTCTGCAGCGCTTTTAAAAAAACCGCTGTCCTCAATGAGGATCAGCCTTTTTTCGGCAAAAAAGGGCATGGTTTCCGCTAAACCTACAATCTCATCTACATTAAGGCCTTTTCCTTCATAATAATGGTAGTTTATGGTATCGCCGCCGGTAATGGCATCCTTCAGCCGGTTTTTATAGCTCTTTTTTAAAAAGCCTTCCTCCCCGAACAAAAGATATACGGTTCGGAAATTGCCGGATTTCAAATCCTCGTTCAGCGTCTGCACAATCCTCACCTCCCTGGATGATTTCTAGTCTTCCCCAATGTAATCTGCGTTCCGTTCAAACACCCCGTTGATGGAAAATATCTCCTTCAGCATCCCTTCATTGGCTCCGTTGACAGTAAACTGTACCCTGCTGATTCCGGCGTTTTCTGTCAGGCTGTTGACAATGGAATATATGGGGATATACTCTTTCACATCCAGGGTATTGTTTAAAAATCCTGCGTCAAAGTTTATATAACACACATTATCTGTTACAGAAATATTTAAAATTTTAGTATCCGGAAGCAATGTAGCCTGAAGCCCTTCCACTGTAGGCCCTGCAATTAACTGCTCTACCACCAGTCTCTCCAGAGAGGTATTAATGCTGTGGATAACCTGCCGTTTTTCCGCCTTCAAGTACTCTCCGGTACTGTTGGCAAAATACAGGGTAAGTTCCGATTCCTCAAAGGTATTGACATCACTGATGCTTTCCACAAAATCTGACGCTGTAAGCATTCCCACCGGAGTCCCGTTTGAATCCATAATAGGCTGCTCCCCGCTGTAGATATTAATATAATCCACTCCGGCTATCTGAGTAAATACCTTGGCCAGGCCTGCCCTGCATAGAATTTCTCTGGCAGAGCTCATCAGCATATAGTTTCCGTCAAAATACAGGTACAGCACATTTCCGTCCAGGACACACTTTTGCAGCTCTACCTTTTCTCCAAGGGCTGTCTGTCCGTCAAAGTCTGCCGGTACCTGGATAAACTGCGTCGTCAGTTCTTCAATAAGTCCGGCCGTATCGTCTGACTGAGCCTGATACGCTGTCGGAAGCAGCCTGGTCCCGGAGGAATTCAGGTAATAAATCTGGTATACATCTTCTGTCTCTGCCATTTCCTGTCTGTCATTACAGCCTCCTGTTAAAAGCAGCAGAGCCAAGCAGAAAACCGCTGTCCAAATCCGTCTCATGATAAGCCTCCCATCCATCACACAATGTAGGTTAAAGGAATCCGCACCGTAAAAGCGGTGCCCTCCCCCCGGCCGCTTTCTACCTTAATATTTCCCTGATGCATTAAAATCACGCTTTTGGTAATGGCAAGCCCTAAGCCGGTTCCCCCGGTCTCTCTTGAGCGGGCCTTATCCACCCGGTAAAACCGCTCAAAAATATGTTCTTGAAACTCTTCCGGTATCCCAATCCCCGAATCGGAAACCTTAACATAAAAGTATTTGTGATCCGCGTCCAGAGTCACCCGGACCCAGCCGTCCTCCACATTGTATTTTACTGCGTTTTCTACCAGATTGTTTAACGCCAGAGACAGCTTCACCTCGTCCACCTCGGCGCTTACCTCCCGGATGCTTTCCAGTATCAGCTCAATATTCCTCTTTTCGGCGATGGGACGGATACGCTTTAAAATCAGCCCCAGAAGATCATTAATGCTTACCTGGGAAATATTCATCTCCGAAGCCGACTTATCCATTTTAACCAGAGACAGCAGGTCATCGATAATTTTGCTTTCCCTGTCAATTTCATCAGAAATATCCTGCATAAATTCCTGATACAGCTCTATAGGCACCTCCTCCATCCCCATAAGGGAATCTGCCAGAACCCGGATGGAGGTAATCGGGGTTTTCAACTCATGGGATACGTTGGATACAAACTCCTGTCTGGACTGGTCCACGGCTTTCAGCTTTCGGATAGCCCGTCTTACTGCCCCCGATATTTTCTGAGTTTCCAGATAGGTGTTTTCCCGAATATCCGTATCAATGTATCCGTCTGCCACCTTATCCAGCATCCCTATAAGGTTCCGGAAAGGCAGGAGCAAAAGCCTTGTAAGAGCAAGGGCCACTACGGCGATTGCACAAAAGGCAATCAAATCAAAAAACCGTGATTGTTCGCTGAGGGACGCCTCCATGGAGGTAAGATTTTCTGTGGAAGCAGTCACCACCATAACCCCGTCAATCCGTTTTTCTACCAGATCATTATAGATGGGAATGGTCTGAGCAAAGTAGTTTTTTTCCTCATTATAGATGTTGCTGGTTTCTCCCTGAAAGCAGCGGATTACTTCCTCCGCAACATGCATCCGGCCCTCTGACAAGCCAAACGTGTCCATCACAATCCGATAGTTTTTATCTACAATAACGATACGGCCGTTAAAAATATCGGCCGTAATCTCCATCTCCATATTAATAGAAGTATTTTTATACTCCGGCAAAAAATAGCCGGATCTTGTCATTTTGCTGCTTATAATCTGGCACTGATTCAGCACCTCGCTGCGCCGGTTGTCAATTTGATTCTGCCGTACCGACCCTGACAGAAGCCTTCCCTGGAGCAGCATGGGAAAGGTCCCTACTGCCAGTATGACCAGTATAAAAGGCACGGCCACACTGAAGGTAGGAGGCCAGCTTTTCCATTGTTTTTTTATCCACAGAATCATCAATTGTTCCTTCTTCTCTTAAGGCTTTTCCATATCCAGCATCTTTGTGCAGGCTACTGCCAGAGAACCCGGCCCAATGTGGCAGGCAATACTTAGGGAAAGAGGGTCTACATGGACAGGCGCCCCGGGGTATAGGCTCTCCATCTCTTTTTTCAGTTCCTCTGCTGCCTCCCAGTTGGTCGTGTGGGCAATCTGCAGGTTCATATGCTTCGCGTCTTTATCCCCAAGACGCACCTCCATCTCATGGGCCAGGGCGGTAAGCATGGTAGCTTTTGCCTGCTTGGCGGTCCGGGCCTTGGAAAAGGCATCCAGCTTCCCCCCTTCAATAATAAGAACCGGCTTAATGCGGAGCAAGGTTCCCAGGGCGGCTGCCGCCGGGGTAATCCGTCCACCCTTTTTTAAATATTTTAAGGTATCCAATGTGATAAAAATAACGCTGTCTCCCTTGGTTTCTTCCAGCCTTTCCTTAATCTGTTCAGCAGAATATCCTTTTTTTGCCATCTCTAAAGCATCCAGGGCCGACTGGCGCTGGGTAACGGAAATCCTCTGATTATTAACCACATGTACCTTGCCTTCATAGTCTTCAGCCAGCATCATTGCTGTCTGGCAGGATCCGGAAAGGGAACTGGACATGGGAATATGGACGATTTCATCATATTCCTTTAACAGGCTGTCCCACAGCTCCATAACCGACTCCGGAGAGGGCTGGGAAGTAGAAATATCCGCATTCTGAGCAAGCTTCTCGTAAAACTGCTCCTGAGTCAGGGTAATATCTTCAAAATAGGTCTCCCCGTCAATCATAAAGGGCATGGGAAGGACAGAAATCCCCAGCTCCCCGGCCTGGGCCTGTGTGATGCCGCTGTTGCTGTCGGTAACAATCGCAATCTTCATGAATTTATTCTCCTTTTATCCATTTATCTGATTGGCGGATGTATAAAGCTGATAGTACATCCCCCTTTTTTCCATAAGGAACTGATGATTCCCTTCCTCCACAATGTGATTGCCGGAAAGCACCAGGATTCGGTCTGCGTTTCGAATAGTAGAAAGCCGGTGGGCAATGGTGAGAGTGGTTCTTCCTTCCGCCAGCTTATCTAAAGATCGGGATACCAGATACTCGCTCTCATTGTCCAGAGCCGAAGTAGCTTCATCCAGCAGCAAAATAGACGGATTCTTTAAAAAGACTCTTGCAATACTGATCCGCTGCTTCTGTCCTCCTGACAGTTTTACTCCCCGCTCGCCTACATAAGTATCATATCCATCCTTTAATTCCATAACAAAATCATGGGCGCCTGCCATCTTTGCCGCCTCTATAATTTCTTCCCTGGAGGCCCCGGGCTTTCCGTAGGCAATATTTTCCGCCACGGTTCCGGAAAACAGGTATACATCCTGTTGTACCACTCCCACATTGGAACGCAGGCTCTTTAATGTTACATGGCGGATATCCTGGCCATCAATGGATATGGTTCCGCTGGTGGTGTCATAAAATCTGGGAATCAAGTTGCATAAAGTGGTTTTTCCTCCGCCGGAGGGGCCCACCAACGCCACCTTTTCTCCCTTTTTGATAGTCAGATCAATAGTATCCAATACCTCGTTGTGGTCGTCGGGATACTCGAAGCTTACTTTATCAAATCGGATCTCTCCCTCAACATCCTGTAAAGGCCGGGCTCCCTCTTCGTCAAAAATATCAACCTCTGCGTCCATAATCTCTACAAACCGCTCTACGCCGGTGATCCCCCGCTGAAATTGCTCGGCAAACTCAATGATCCGCCGGATGGTTGCCAGCAAGGTGGTAACATATAAGGTGTAGGCCACCAAATCGCCCGGAGCAATCAATCCCTTTACCATAAAAATACCGCCTGCCAAAATCACCACCAGGTACATAATTCCGTCAAAAATCCGCACCGTATCCTGAAAGGACGCCATATAAAAATAGGTTGTCTTTTTAATATCCAGAAAATTCACATTATCTCTCTGAAACTTCTCAATCTCCACATCTTCATTGGCAAAAGCCCGCACCACCCGGTTTCCCAAAAGGCTGTCCTCGATCCGGGCGTTTAATTCACCTACATGATTCCTCTGCTCCTTAAAGGCCTTGCGGACCCGCAAATTAAAGTAGGTGCAGGAAACGATCATAATCGGAATAAATATAAAGATAATAACTGTCAAAAGCAGATTGATCCGGGACAAAATGAAGAATGACACCGCAATCTTTACAAAAGCGATAAAAAATTCTTCGGGGCAGTGATGGGAAAACTCTGTAATGTCAAAGAGATCACTGGTTATTCGGGACATGATCTGGCCTACCTTGGTATTGCTGTAATAGCTGTCAGACAGCTTCTGCAGATGCTGAAATGCATCTCTTCTCATGTCGGTCTCAATTTTTGCACCCATAATATGGCCGGTATAGGCCATATAAAAAAAGGCGACTCCGTCAATAACCCGGAGAACCAAATACAAAAGGGCGGCCTTTCCCACCACCTCCACGGTCAGGGAAGTCAGGTCCCGCATCCCCTCATTGGTAATATAGCGCAGAATCAGCGGAAATACCATCTCACAAACAGTGGTCAGAGACGCACAGAATAAATCCATAAACAGGATGCCTGTATATTTTTTGTAATATGGAATAAATCGTTTTAAAATCTTGCTTGTTTTCATGAACCATTCCTCTTCTGATGCATTTCGATATGTTTTCCTATTGTACCATACATACAGACTTTTTGCCAGAAGAAAAACCAGGGCAAATATAAAAATGTGATACGAATTGATTGAAAAAATACGTTATTGATGTTATGATTAACAATGTTAGCTATTCTCGGCTGCGCCATTATTTTATCAGGAGATTACATTATGCCTTACTGTCCTAAATGCGATATGGAATTTGTTGAGGGAATTACTGCCTGCACTGACTGCGGCGGCCCTTTATATGAATCGGAAGAAGCTTATAAAATGAAAAAAAAGGAAGAGGATACAAAGCGCCGCGCTCAGGAAGCCGCCCAAATGGCTGCGTTCCAGGAGATGATAGAAAGCCAGATCCAGGATATGGAAAACAGTGCCATTTCGGCTGGCAGTCCCGCCTCTGCCCAGGAACTTTCCAAAAAGTCCTACGTCCATCCCGGCGTTTATGTGGACGCGGCCCAGCGCTATGAGGATATGAAGTCCTCTGCATCTGCTTTTTATCTGGTAGGCGGCATTGCCGCCGTGGGATCGGTTCTGTGCTGGATGTCCGTTATCCCCCTTGCTATGGCAGCCAAAATCGCTTTGACCGCTATTGCCGCAGGCGCTTTTTTAGTGGCAGTAAAAACCACTCTGTCTGCTAAGGCATTTCTGCCTCAAGTGGCAAAGGAAAAAGAGCGCACAGAAACCATCCTCCGCTGGTTTTCAGATACCTATACCGGCGCGGATTTGGATCGGGCCCTTGGAAGCGCCTCCCGGTCCCTCTCCCCTGAAGAGTTAAGCTTAAAGCGGTATGAGCTGATCCAGGATTATCTGATTACCAATCACGATCTTCCCGATCCGGCTTATGTGGATTCTTTGGCGGAAGAAATTTATGGAAAATTATTTGATTAATTCGTTTTTATGAACATCAAATGGGGATATGACAAAATGAAACCGGCGGCTGGCCAAAAGCCTCTTTCATTTTGCCACATCCCCTTCTATTTTCAGAGTGGTAAATATCTTTTCAATATTATCCTCTCTCCGCAATCAGCTTTTCCACTTCTTCCCTTCCCGGCATTACTCTTAAAGCGCCTTTTCTGGTGGTAATCAGGGAAGCGGCGGCATTGGCAAAGGTAAGCATTTCTTTCAGCCCCTCTACGCTTAAGTTTTCCAGGCCGTGATCCAGCACATAGCTGAGCACGCAGGCGCAGAAGGTATCTCCCGCTCCGGTGGTCTCAATGGTATTTTCCTGGATAAAAGGCTTTCCTTCTACAATAATGCCTGTCCCATTCTCTGTCTCATTCTTCTGGTAGTAAGCCCGGCTTCCGTCCCGGCCCATGGATACCAAAATCAGGGGAATGGAAAACTCCCTGCGGATCTTCTTTACTCCCTCGGTATAGCTTTCTTCACCGGTAAGCCACTGGATCTCATTATCCGAAATTTTTAAAATGTCGCAGTGGCCCAGTCCCCAGCGCACCTGCTCTTTTGCATCTTCCAGGCTTTCCCACAGCGGCGGGCGCAGGTTGGGATCAAAGCTGACCAGAGCGCCCCTTTTCCTGGCCTCCAAAACGGCCGCCTTGGTGGCTTCCCGGATGCCCTCATGGGTCATGGATAAAGTGCCAAAATGGAACATCCTGGTATCTGCCACCAGCTCCATGTCCACCTCCTGCCGGGAAAGCATCATATCTGCTCCCGGATTGCGGTAGAAGGAAAAATCCCGGTCCCCGTCTGCAAAGGTGTGAACCAGCGCCAGGGTGGTATGGATCTTATGATCATAAACCAGGTTACTGTCGTCAATCCCGACTTCCCGGATGGTTTCCGCCAGCATCCGGCCAAAAAAGTCATCCCCTACCTTGCCGATAAAGGCGGTCTTTTTTCCAAGCTTTGTAAGCATAGCCAAAACATTACAGGGAGCCCCTCCCGGATTGGCCTCAAACAGGCCATTCCCCTGTTCACTTAAGCCGTTCTGTGTAAAATCGATGAGAAGCTCGCCTAAAGCTACAACGTCAAACATAATCTTATCCTCCTTATCCCTGCCCTTCCTTTTGGGCTGGCAATTCATTCTCTATCTGTTTCTACATTAGCAAACTTACGCCTGCCTGTCAAATATTTCCGCATAAAATTCTCTCAGCCTCCAGTGGTGGAAAAATGCTGATAATCCTTGCAGGTAGTCCAGTCCCCGCCCCACTGAAAGCCATACTTTGCAAAGGTGCGGACACAGATATCCCCTTCTTCAATTTTATAGATGAAATCTTTTTCCCTGTCCCCATAGGGCTGGCTCCCTTCCGGTGAACAGAGAACCCTTCCCTCTTTGTCCGTTCTTACATAGGGATTATAAAAGGGATTAATGTCCACTGCGATTCCCAGACTGTGGTGGGACAGCTTTTCCTTTCCCGGAACCCGCCGGAAATTAAAACAAGTGGAATTGTTGTCCGCCATGGATCTTTCATCATCTCCATCGTAATCGTCAATCAGCCGCATCCGTTCAATAGGATATTTTTCCCGGAACAGCTCCTTAAAAATCTCCAGAAGAGACTGGCTTACGCTTTTGTGGCAGACCATCTCCCCCACAACAGGGCCTTCTTTTCCCCAGTGCAGAACCCTGAGATACCGTAAATCCTCCTTGGGGATCGTACAGTCCTCCTTAAAAGACTTCCCCCACATTCTCTCAAATAACTCATCCCGGATCGGACTCTCAAAGAAAAATCTCTCTGTCTCAAGATTATTGGGATCCATTACGTCCCCGGCCTTATATTCTGTCAAATATTGATTTTCCATTGCTTTGTCTCCCTATTTTCAAATGGTAACCGTTCAGATGGCGGGAGCTTCTTGCCCGGCGCGGCCGGACAAGAAGCATCGGATGTCCAATTCCACGCCGCCTAAACTGTTACTAAAACTGTGCATAAATAAATGCGGAAGGGTCATACCCTTTTCCATACCATCCAAATATCAGCACCGCAGACAGCAGCGCCAAAATCCGGATTTGGGTAAAGGACCGGTTAAAAGCATCTTCCCCGCCATGCTCCTTTTTATAAGAAACCAGCCACAAAACTGCCATAGCCGCCGCCAATACCGCCAGATCTGCCGGGAGCAGGCCTACGCTTCGGATCCCTTCTCCAGAAAACAGCCCCATATCCCCGGAAAACATATTGGAGAAAATCCCCCAGGCCATTTCAAGGGAGTCAGATCGGAACAAAACAAATCCGGCCCCTACCAACACAAAGGTTCTTGCTCTCTGGAAAAGAATCCAAAGGGGATGATCCTGCCGGATCCCGGTGTTTTTATAAAATTTCTTTGCCGCCGGCTCTGCTGCCAGGGCAAGGCTCATCAAAATCCCATGGTACAGGCCGGAGCCGATAATAAAAGTCCATTTTCCGCCATGCCAAAGCCCCAGCAAAAACCAGACAATGAGAAGGGCCCCTATGACCGGAATCTTTTTTCCCTGCTTTTTTCCAAACCGTTTTTTTCCCCAGGCTCCCAGACTCTGAAAACCGGCGGTTTTCAGCATGGGATACATCAAAAAATCTTTGAACCAGCCTCCCAGGGTTATATGCCACCGGCGCCAGAATTCTGCCACGGTTCTGGAGTAAAAAGGCTGACGGAAGTTCTCCTCCAGCTTCACCCCAAACATCCGGGCGCATCCTGAGGCAATGTCAATGGCTCCTGCAAAATCCGTATACAGCCGGAAAGCAAAGCATACAGCTCCAAACACCAGAAAACTCCCTGTATAGGTTTGGTAATCTCCATAAACCGTATTTACTATCATGGCCAAACGCTCTGATATCACCAGTTTCTCAAACAATCCCCACAGGATTCGGGAAAAGCCCTGGAAAAGATTCTCCTTGTCAAAGGCGCTTCCGGCAAATAAAGAAGGCGCCAGACGGTCATACCGGGCAATCGGCCCCATGGCCATCTGCGGAAAGAACCCTCCGAACAATCCCAGGCGCATCAGGCTTTTTTCCGCCGGAAGGGCTCCCCAGTAAACCTCTGTCAGATATCCTGTCAGAGTCAGGGTATAAAAGGAAACCGCCACCGGAGCTATGAGAGAAACCGGCTCCCATTCCCACTCTGTCCCCATCAGCCAATGAATCTCTTTCATGGTATAGCCAAAAAAGTTTACATACTGAAACAAGGCCAGAAGAGCCAGGTTAAGGGTAAAAATGCACCAGTAAATTACTGCAGCCCGTTTCCTGCTGCTTTCTATTCCCAGAGCCCCTGCCCATACGGTTACCGCAGAAAAGCCATAAGCCGCCACACTTTCCGGCCCGCCGGAAAGCCACAACAATACGGCGCTGGCAGCAAACAGCACGGCAACGCGGAATCTCTGCCTGCATCCATAGTAAATCGCCAGGGCTGCCCCCATAAATCCTATAAATTCATAAGATACAAATGTCATGTTTCAGCCCAGCTTTTCTAAAATAATATCCGCCATCTCCCCAACATTTTTCATCCTGGTTACCTGGCCCATGCCGAATTTAATCCCAAAGGCGTTTTCTACTGCCACAATCAGGCTGATGTGATCCAGGCTGTCCCAATCCTCAATGTCTTCTGCCGTGGTTTCATCTGAAACATGGATCTCTTCATTGTCAAATACATCCTGAAACACTTCGTCCAGCCTGGTAAAAACCTCTTGTCTTGTCATGCCTTCCTCTCCTTTTCCTTAAAGCTTCTCAATATCCTGCTATTTGGATTACTGTATTCTTTGGCTTATAGCTGTCTGTATCCATCTCCCAGATGGAGCTGCCGTCCTCTTTCTCTTCTATTAACGTAAATCCCATGCGGCCGTAAAATTCCTTAACCATACGGTTTTTGGCTGTGGGATAATAGTAGCCTGTGAGAGTCTTAACCCCTCTTGAAGCAGCCCGTTTCACCACCTGATCCAGCATAGCCTTTTCCATATCCCGTTTTAACACCCGGCAGGACATGAGCCACAGCTTAAGATGAAGCCTCTGTCCCTCCTGCAGGCCCAAAACCACCGACACTACGCCGTTATCTCCAAACCGGTCTCTCAGCCTGCCGTACAGAGTAAGATATTGGCTGTCTGCCCGGAAGTTCTCGATCTCGCTCTGGCTGCACCGAAGGGTGGTCAGGTTAAACTGGTTGGACTTGTTGGTAAGCTGGGCGATTCTCTGCATATATTCCGGCGCAAAGCTTTCAATCTCCGCCTTCATGTCCAGAGAAAGAAGGTACTGCCGGTAATCTTCAAAAGTGCTTTCCAACTTTTTCCGCATAGTGTTGGCCCGGTACATGCCGCTTCGGTTTAAATCGTCTCCTGACAGCCTTACCGGCTCAAAAAATCCGGAGCGGTCAAGAACCTTTATATATCGTTCCGGCTGCGGTTCCTGTCCCTCTGTGATTCCCAAAACCGCAGCAGCCGGTGCGCCAAGCTGTACCCGATGGCGCTCTGCCGGATTATCGTCTACAAATACCAGAGAATCCTCTCCTATATTTAATTCTTCTGCTATCCGGCGCAGATTTTCATCCTTTGGCTCCCAGTTTGCTTTGATTACAATAAAATCCTCCGGCTTTAACACACTGTCAGGGCGGCTTAATCCTGCCAGGGCATTATCTTCCTCATTTTTGGAATTAATATTAAGAAGGATTCCCCTATCTTTATGGGCCTTAAGATAGGTTTGAAATTCAGAGTAAATCTGGCCCGCTCCGGTCTCCTGGCCAATCTCAATATTTTCCGGCCCGTCATCTCCTACAACGCCGCCCCACAGGGTATTGTCCAGATCCAAAACCAGGGCCTTTTTATTTTTGCCATAGATCGCCTTGATGATATTGGCCAGATTAAAAGCCAGCTCCGGAATGGCCCCCGGCGCCGGGCTGTATTTATACATATGCCAGTACAGAGGATCATTCCACTTGCTTAACCCGTATTCTGCCGCCAGCCAGTCAATATCCTGAATCAAAAAATTTTCATGGCGCTGGGCATACTCATAAAACCGCTGGTTTAACCGGCCCAAAAACCATTCTCTTCCCCGGTAATCCCAGGCGTCCATATTGCCCAAAAGGCGGCAGGACGGTTTTTCAAAGTTATTCTGGATAACCGTACACCCATACCGCTGTTCCAAAGCTTCCCAAGCCTGTGTAAAATGCCGGAAGCAAGCCTCTGTCTTTTCCTCCGCCTGTTCCCTGGTATCGCTTATTTGAGGAAATTCATTGTCCGCCACATTCCGGCTGGTCGTATGGATATAAACAATGTCCGGCCCAAATCTGTCTAATTCTTCATTGCCAAACACGGCATCCTCGTAATACCGGTTGTATTCTGATTGATAAAACTCCGGCTCAATCCCCATATCCAGCAAAAACAATTCTAAAAGCTTTACAATATCGTGAGTGGTAGATCCTCCCAATACCGCTACTTTTTTGTGAAGCCTCTGACACTCCTTGGCCAAAAGAACCTTTCTCAGGCTTTTTTTCTTTTTTAACAAATATTCCCCGTCAAAGGGATACTGCAGTTCCTGCATTTTTGTACTCCTTTTGGGTACAGACGGCGTACCATCCCCACCTTCCCTGTATTCCCTGACATAGAAAAGCAGGAATACCATTTCTGATATTCCCGTCTGAACTGTTACAATTAAATTATTTTGCAACGTAATATTCGTAAGAAATGTCCACTACCTTATCGTTTTTCATGCCACAGTCAATCACAATCTTGGAATTTCCAAGGGTTACCGTATAAAGGCCATAACTTTCCACCGCATCCGGATACGCTGCCTTAACCTCCTTGGGAGTCTGCCCCAGCTTAATCCCTTCCTCAGTGGCCGCCTTATCGGTCTTTAAAACAACTGACTGGATAATGGTGTCCTTCTTCTCGTTCTGAGTGGTGTAGATATCAAAGTTTTCATACAGATATACTTTATCCTTACCGCTGTTGGCACAGTTGGTTAAGGTTTTGCTCTCCTTAGCCGCCCCCAAGCTGTCTAATACCGGCTTAGCCTCTGTTCCTACGCTTATCTGCACCTTATCTGCCGTAAAGGTATAGGCAGTTTTCTTTTCCGCCCCCCATACACACAGGGTCATGGACACCACGGCCGTTAAAGTAAGAACCGCCGCCGCCGCTTTTTTCAACATTTTCATCCTCTGCATCCTCCTGATATTCCTATTTTTCTATATAAAAAGTCCAGGCCTTCTATTCTTCGCCGGCCAGACGCTTAATATAGCCAAACTCTGCAAATTCTGCCTCCTGACAGGCTTTCTCCTCTTTATACGCTGCCAGGCGCTGATTATAATAAGAAGCCGCCGCCGGATCCTGGCGGTAATCGGCAAGGCCCAGCTCCTCCGATAAAATCGGGCCCAGATAGGCGGAAACCTTTTCCGCCCCATAAACATTCAGGTGAAGCCCCTCGTCATATGTATCCCGGGACATATCCAGCCCCACCTTATCCGCGTCTGCCAGCAGGTTCCAGTAAATAAGGCCGTGCTCCCTGGCATAGATCAGAATCTGCCGCTCATAGGGGTCTGACCATTCCGGATACAGACTGGGAGCTTTCATAAGAATAAGCCGAATTCCTCTGTCCTCACATGCCTGACGGATTAAATCCAGATATTTATAGTTTTCTTCCGGAAAGGTGTAATCTTCCTTTCGCCGTTCCCTGGGAAACTCTCCCGCCGGGCGCACATCCGCTCTTAAATAATATCCGTTAAAGGAGGTAAGGGGCTTTTCCTTCACCGCATAGAGAAAATCTTCTTTCTCCAAATCCTGCCATCTGGAATGATAGCGAAGCAGGGGAAATACATACTCTATCATCTCTTCATCCTCCATAGCGGAGGCCCGTATGCCTTCCCATTTATAGCGGCTCCAATTCATCCCGTCAAATACCATCCGGTTATATTCTTCCGTGTCCTGTCCCTCCACCGTCATGGCCTGGACATTAAAAATCACTGCCTTTGGCTGCTCCCGCTCCAAAGCCTCCATCAGTATATAGTAGGACTGAGATACCAGCTGGTTGGCATTGCCCCGGATGTAGCTGGTAATACCGAAATCCTCCCAAAGCTTCATGGTGGAAATATTCTCATAAGACTCGCAGTTTCCAATGATCAAAAGCTCATGCCGGGTAGGATCCCGGTAATATTCCTCTGTAAAGTTGCCCTCAATAACCGCCCCTTGATATTTGGGCATAAAAATCTGCTGAATGCCGGTTAAAGCCAGCACAAAGGCGAAAGCCCCCAGTACCGGGCTGGCTTTAAGGCCCCATCCCTTTTTCTCTGTCATGGCAGCTTATGGAGTTGCCGGATAGGCATTTACATCAAAATTATGGGCGCCCCAGGAGCCTCTAAGCTGTTCCGTTGTCACCAGGCACCATCTTCCTCCGGTCCTTCTGGGTGTGGTGTCAAAATGATACCATGCGCCGTCTACATTTACCAGATTCCAGAAATGATCCCGGTCAGAAGCTCTGGTAACCATAATGTTTTCCATACCGGCCGCCTCCAGAAGGTATTTGGACATGGAATAGTATTCAAAACAGTTTCCGTAATGGCGGCGGAATCCGTATAATGCAGCGGCCGCCTCTCCTCCTTCAGGGCGGGGGCCTCCGTAGGTATAGCTGGTGCTTCTCCGGACATAATCGTAAATGGCATTGGCCTTCTGTGCCTTGGTCATAGAATCATTGGTAATAGATGCCACTATCTGAGCCGCAATGGCTTTTGCCTGCAGGCTTTCTTCTGTCTCCTGGCCAGTACCTTCCCACTGTACTGCGCCGTTTTCATCTATTTTATATTCTAACCCGTCTACCACAATTTTCTGATTTTTTACCATACTGCCGTCTGAGGATACCCGGTAGCGGACTCCGTTTGTATCAATCCAGGCATCTGAGGCCATATAGCCGTCACCGTCAAAATAATACCAGGAACCTTTAATTTCCTTCCAACTGTCCCTCTCCCGGGAGCCGTCAAAATTCCGGTAATACCATCCTCTGCCGTCCTGTTCCCAGCCGCCTGTTCCCGGCCCCGGTCCTTCCTCCTCTGTCGTTTTTTCTGTCCTGATGTTATTCTGGCCCTCTGATGGTTTTATCCAGGCGCCGTTTTGATCAAATCTTTCCGTCTTGCCGTCAATTAAATAGCTCCCAATTACCATATGACAGTTTCCGTCAAAGTAGTACCAGGTTCCATCTATCTCTTTCCAGGAATTGCGGATATAGCTGCCGTCCTCCCTGTACCTCCAAGCATTATTTGCCTCTCTCTGCTGCTCCCAGGAGCCTGCGTAGCCGGTTATTGAGGCACTGCCTGCCAGAACCGTTACAGCGGCGGCCAGCACAATCTGTTTCCTTTTCATACCCCTCTCCCTTATGTCTTTTTTTGTCAATTATTGGTGATTCTGCTTTCTATAATTTTACTCCTCCTGGAAACCAGTGTCAATCTCTTTTGTTTCTTTCCCCCGGCTAAGATCTTTTCGACAAAGTTCGGAAAAATATAGACAATAATTGGATAATATTGTATAATGCTCTCACCAACAATTTTTATATATTTACCCTCAGCAGACAAGGGGCACATGGTTGTCTTGTCCACTGAGAAAAAAGAAGGAGGATGCCTATGACTCAAGAAGAAATGCAAATTTTGTCGCAGATGCTGGATCAGAAGCTGGAAGAAAAGCTGGAAGAAAAGCTCGACCAAAAGTTAAACGAGAAGTTAGCCCCTATACAGGCTGACATTTCAGAATTGAAACTGGACGTAGCGGAACTTAAGCAGGATGTGGCCGGACTCAAAAACACTACCGCCACACTGGCTCTGGATATGGAAAATTTGAAGGAAGCTGTTTCTCAAATAAGGCTGGAGATCGAAAATACCTTTATCCCTACTATCAAGCTTTTGGCCGAAAACTATGTTCCTGCCGCTACGCGATATGAAAAGACAGCCGCTGAACTATACACATTAAAGACGGAACACAATATGATGAAGCTCACCATTGAACGGCACAGCAATCTGATCCAACGCCTGATTAAAAAGCTGGGCTATTCCAATGATATCGCTTTTTTGTTAAATCCTGTCTAATTCCAGCCTATTGTAAAGCGGACTTTCTTAAATGAAGTCAATTATAGGAGTGTCGCAAAATGAGATAAGGTGGACATTTGGTAATAGAAACTACCTTATTTCATTTTGCGACACTCCTGCTTTTCTTTCTGCCCTTCATTATTAGTTTATGCCAAACTTCTCTGCCGGCAAATTTCAACGGCTCCTTTTGTGAACATAATATGTCCTATAATCTTTCCATCTATTTCTGCAACTAAAGACAGCTCCGGAATAAATGAATTGCCTTCTCTTAATGAATTTACTAAATCCTGTTCGTTTCCGTCAGCGTGTTCAGCACTTTCAAAGGCACTTTATCCTCAGTGGATATGGACACACGCCCTACTCCGCCTCTGATCTCAGGGCGGTCTTCATATTCCCATAAATAAGCAGCGCCAGCAAGATCAAAATCACAACCGATATGGGCCTAAGCAAAATGTAAGAAAAATGTTTACTTCTTTCGCTCCCGCAATGGTAAGCGTACGGCGTAAATTCTGTTCTGCCATTGCTCCTAATATCATACCTAAAACGCTGGGCGCAATAGGAATCTGGTTCCTTTTAAACACGAATCCAATAAACCCGAATACAACTGCAACCAGCACATCAAAGAGATTATTTCTGGCACTGTAAGCTCCGATTACAGAAAAAGCCAGCACTGCCGGGATAATATAAGTTGTCTTTATCTTCAATATTTTTGAAAAGGCAGATATTCCTCCCAGCCCAATTACCACCATCACAACAATGCTGAAAAATAACCCGATTATGAGCGCATACACCATGTCCGCGTGTTCACTGAATAGCTTCGGACCTGGTATCAGGCCATGAACTGTCAAAGTCCCAAATATGATTGCAGAGGTGGCAGATCCTGGTATTCCCAGGCTGAGAAGCGGTACAAAGGAGCCTCCTACCGCCGCATTATTCGCGCTTTCCGGCGCAATAATTCCGTCAATGCTGCCTTTTCCGAAAAGATGGGGTTCTCTTGAGCTTCGTTTTGCCTCGCCATATGCGATAAAAGAAGCAATAGCCCCGCCGGTTCCCGGCAAAATTCCGATAATAGTGCCAATCACAGAGCTTTTCAGCACAAGCTTCCACCGGAGCGCCAGTTCTTTCATACAAGCTCCAATCCTGTAGGATTCTTTGCTGCTCTCAACAACTCCATTATCTGCTGTATTATAAAGCATATTCAGCGTCTCTGCAATTGCAAAAAACCGACGCTTACAGGTATCAGGCTAAGGCCGGACTGCAAGTTAAAATTGTCAAATGTAAAACGGTAATTGCAGGAAACCGTATCCATCCCCACAATAGATAAAGCCAGTCCGAATGCTACAGAAAAGAATCCCTTCCCGATACTCTTTCCCATCAGACTTCCCACTACCGCAAGCCCTGCCATACAGACCAAAAACAATTCCGGAGGTCCAAATTTTAATGCCAATTTTGAAAGAGCAGGGGTAAACACTCCCATTATCACGACTCCGAACAAACCTCCCAGCATTATCAACCCGTAGGCAGGGGGCATACCATAGGTAACAGGAAGCAGCAGTGCTACTCCTACCACTCCATTAAGGCCAGGAAGAGCGCCAAAAATAATTCCCAAAATCACACCAGTAACATTGATTAGAATTCCCATCGGTGAAATCACCAAACACAAACTGTCAAAGAAAATACCCATATCTATTATCCTCTTATATTCCTCTGGCACTATTGAAATATATCCTGTTTTTGCTCCAACATTTCTGTCATAGCCTTATAGTCATGATCTAATCTCTCCTTTACTTCTTTCTGCCCAAGGAAACGGTATATCTCACTCATATCTGTCATCGTCTGCTGAAATTTCTCATTGTCAGTTGCCTTCTTTATAGCAGCCTCCAGCTTATCCAGAACCTCCTGAGGAGTCCCTTTTGGGGCTGTAACTACCCGGTAAGTTTCTGTAGCAACATTATATCCCAGCTCCTTCATTGTAGGAATCTCTTCAATGGAAGCTATCCTCTCCCCGCCAAATGAGGCCAGCGGGATTCAGACTATCTCCGCCGCTCTCCTGCATAACAGAAGTCACTTTAATTCCCGCTTCCTGTTCAAACATTGCCAGCTCTGCAATATGTGTTTTTCCTGACACCGCCACTGTAATTTTTCCCGGATTTTCCTTCGCAAATTCCACTAACTCCTTCAGCGTTCCAAAGCCGGATGCCTGGTTCGCCATAAGTACATTCACTGTAGTATTAATGGCTCCGATATAGGAAAAAGAATCATAGTCATAGGACACATTTTCGCTGGTTAAAAGAACCAGAATGTGATCCAAATTAG
Source organism: uncultured Lachnospiraceae bacterium (assembly GCA_910577645.1). Taxonomy (GTDB): domain Bacteria; phylum Bacillota; class Clostridia; order Lachnospirales; family Lachnospiraceae; genus UMGS1370. The sequence goes on along the minus strand of CAJTOL010000005.1, from coordinate 99,904 downwards.
ATAATGCTCCTATGGTATAGCCATCTGGCTTTGCCGCTGCCAGCTCAGTAAGTCCTACTTGTCAATAAAAAATACCGCTGTTCCCCCAAAGCCAATGGCTTACAGAGCCGGACAGCGGCACTTTTTATTGTGTTTTAAAGGTTTTCTTTTTCTTGAATCTCAAATCGGAATGACTGATACTCACTCTCCGGCACCGGCAGTAAAAGCCCGCCATACATTAGGGCGGCTCCGGAATAGATCCGGCCGTTTATTTCATACCTGCGCTTTTTATCCAACCCCTTCAGCTTAATAATCAGAGGGGCCGGATTGGCCTGAAGGCGGGTATATACCGCACAGAAGAGACCGTTTTTCTTCTCTTTATCCATAAACTGCCAGCAGGTAACCCTGTCGTTTCCATAAGGACCGGACAGCCGGTAGTAATCGCCTTCATGAACCAGATGGTCATATTTTTTATATTCCTCCACTTGCTGACGGACCACCTTCTTTTCTTCCTGTGTAAGTTTTGTCAGATCCAGCTCATAGCCAAATGTTCCCGCCATGGCTACGGTTCCTCTTGTCTCAATGGGTGTAATTCTCTTGGTCTGGTGGTTTGGACAGGCAGAAACGTGGCTTCCCACTGCTCCTATGGGATAGCCAAAGGAAGTTCCGTACTGTATCTTCAGCCGTTCAATGGCATCGGTATCGTCGCTACACCAGATCTGAGGCGTATAATAAAGCATACCTGCGTCAAACCTTCCGCCGCCGCCGCTGCACCCTTCAAACAGGATATAAGGATATTTGGAAGTAAGCCGTTCCAGCAATTCATAAAGGCCCAGGACGTACCGGTAAGAGATCTCCCCCTGGCGTTCTGCAGGAAGCGCGGCAGAAAAGACGTTGCACATGCTTCGGTTCATATCCCACTTAATATATTCAATATTAGCAGAATCCAGAATCCTGCTCATAGCCTGTTCAATATAATCCCGAACTTCTTTTCTGGTATAATCCAGAACAAATTGTTCTCTGGCTATGTTTCCCGCTCTTCCCGGTACCCTCATCATCCAGTCCGGATGGGCACGGTATAAGTTACTGTCCTCGCAGATCATCTCAGGCTCAAACCACATGCCAAATTTCAGTCCCAGGCTGTTAACCTGAGTTACCAGCTCTTTTAAGGTACAGCCCAGTTTATCCTCGTTAACCACCCAGTCTCCCAGGCCGCTGTTGTCGGAATCCCGCTTACCAAACCAGCCGTCATCCATAACCAGCATCTCAATACCCAGCTCTTTAGCGTCCCTGGCAATATCCACAAGCTTTTGTCCGTTAAAATCAAAATATGTAGCTTCCCAGTTATTGATCAGAATGGGACGGCGCTTATGAGCCCACTCTCCCCGCATAATATGCTGGCGAATCGCATCATGGAATTTTAGGGACAGACAGGACAGGCCTTTGTGTGTATAGATCATGGCCACCTCCGGAAGCGCCAGATCTTCTCCCGGTTCCAAACGGAAGGAAAACTGCTCCGGGTGAATTCCCATTATTGCTCTGGTCTGATGGATCTGATCCACCTCCACTTCTGCCAGGAAGTTGCCGCTGTATAAAAACATCATCCCATAGCAATCTCCCCGTTCCTCCGTAGCCTGCCTGTCGCAGAGAATCACAAAGGGGTTGTGATGATGGCTGGATATCCCTCTTAGGCTTCCGATAGACTGTTTACCGTGGTGTAAAGGCCCTCTCTCCATCTGGCGTTCCATTGTATGCCGTCCGTAAAAATGGATGAAATCCAGCTGGTTATGGTTCATATCCAGGCACAGGGACATAGCTTTTTTAAGCTCTACCGGCGTTTGTCCGCCATTCATCACCCGGACGCTTCTGGTAATTACATCCCCCTTTTCCAGAACGCCGTAATAGAGTACCACCTGTACTCCGGTAACCGGATCCTCCATGGTAATCTCCAGGCTATCCCCTTCCTCTTCCTTCCAGAACATTGCGGGAAGGCCTGGCAGGCGATATTTTCCGGGATAAATCTTATGGGATTTGTATCTGAGATCCGTAACATTGCTTCCGTCTGCATGTATGGTCTGAATACTGTCTGCACGGTAATCCCCATTGCCAAAGCAGGAATATTCCTGAGGGAAGTAATCCAGGGAAAAAGTCCTGTCATATCTGGCTTCATAGGGGTTTCCTGAGAATCCCCGGTCTGCCCTCTGGATCAAATAAGATAAATCCGAATCTGCCTCCAGTTTTTCTCCATAATATAGATGGAGCAAAAATCCAAATTCCCCTACCTTCATCTGATAGGTGGAATATTCTGTCTCCAAATTAAAAACCTTTATCTCCTCATTATAAACAATTGCCATAACTTCTTGCTCCTGTCTTTTTATTCTCTCTTTTGTTCCACAGCCTCCAGCTTATATGAGCTATCAGATACAATAAGCCCGGATTCTGTATATCCAATGATATAACTCATTTCCTGATTATACCTATCTTTGATTAATTATAGAATATTCATTGAAATCACGCAAAAAAAATATTATAATAGTTTCATCCCATGAAATATTTGTAAAATATTAAAATATAATAAGGAGGCCATCCCATGAACCTTTTCAGCAATGACAGCTTTCTCGGCCGTTTTTTAGATCGGGTCAGTTCCTTTGTCCTTCTAAATCTGTATTTCATGATCTGCGCTCTGCCGGTTATTACCGCAGGAGCATCTTTCACTGCTCTCTACTATTCAGTTTTAAAGCTTCATAAAGATGGAGAAGTCTCTGTGACCCGTCTGTTTTTCAGAAGCTTTCGGGAAAATTTCAAACAGGCCACTTTTGGCTGGCTTCTGATCCTTCTGCTGCTTTTGACTGCATGGCTGGAGCACTGCTTCTTTCCTCAGGGGGCCTCTCCTTTTGGGCTTTTGTTTTCCATCAGTATCCTAATCCTTTTATTTGTGGACGTGATATTATTTTTATATCTGTTCCCGGTAATTGCGGCCTTTTCCAATTCCTTAAAAGCCCTGCTGTTCCACGCCTTTTATTTTGCTTTTCACAAAATCGGCTACTTAATTGCCGTGGCCGCCATTACCTTTCTCCCTATGTATTTTACCCTGGTGGATGCCCGGATGTTTCCGTTGTATCTCCTGTTTTGGCTGCTGTGCGGATTTTCTGTTACCGCCTGGCTCAACGCATGGTTTTTCTATCGGCTGTTCCGTCCCCATTTAGGAGCTCCGGATACTGCAAAAGAATCTGATTCCACCCCCGATTCTTATGTATTTTAACTCTAAAATACACATTATACAAGATACTAAAGGAGGTTTTTATGATTTCTGTTCCCCCACAGCTCCCCATTGAACCAGTAATTTCCGAGAAAAAGCCCGGGTATTTTGTTACCTCCTCATACCGGGTTATGGATCACATCAATCGCCAGACCAACGACCTGATTCTCACCTGCTGCGGTGAAGAGCATTGTATCAAAGGAAAAAAATTTGGTCCGGAAGCCCGAAACGGTTTTCATGTCCATTTTATCCTGTCCGGCAGCGGCTATCTCCAGATCCAGGGAGGTGAACCCATACGCCTGTCCAGAGGTCAGATTTTTCTTGTCCGTCCGGATATTCTAACCGCTTACTGGCCTGATGACGATGCTCCCTGGGCATATTCCTGGGTCACTTTTGAAGGAAAAAAGGCTTTCCACTATATGGAAAAAGCAGGATTTCCCGATGGAGTATATATCCGCGACTCCATCCTCCGGCCAGAAGAATACGCTGCTCTGGTAGATCAGCTTCTTGCCGCGCCGGAATTGACGTTTGCCAACGAATTAAAACGCACCGGTATCCTGTTTTCCATTCTTGCTTTATTGATTGACTCCTACATTTCCCGTACCTATGGATCCGTGGAGCACTACGATTACTCTCCCAAGGTGTATGTAGCTCATGCTGTCGATTATATCCATCACAATTATAGCAGCTTGACCATCAACGATCTGGCGCGGTATATCGGAATCAACCGCTCCTATCTGACCTCGATTTTTAAGAAATCTCTGGGTATGTCCCCTCAGGATTATCTGGTAAAATACCGCCTGGATGAGGGGGCAAGGCTCCTTTCGGAAACCGACATTTCCATCAAGGAGATTGCCTGCCAGGTAGGGTACGAGAATCCGCTGACCTTTTCAAAGATCTTCAAAGCCCGTGTAGGAGTCAGCCCCCAAAGCTACCGTCAAAAACGGCGAAGCTGACAGGAGCTGCTCCTATCCTGTTACAGCTTTCCGCCGGAGGTTGCAATACCTTCGATAAACTGTCTCTGGAAAATCAGGTACAGAATAATCATAGGAATACAAGCCAGCAGGGATGCTGCCATAAGCTGAGGATAGTTGTTGGTGTACTGTCCCTGCATCTTTGCAAGAGCTGCAGACAGGGGCATTACTGTGTTGTTACAAATCAGAGGCCACATCAGGTCCTTATAAGCAAATACTGCGGTGAAGATGCCTAAGGCTACCATACCGGAACGGGTTAAGGGAGCCATGATGTAAAGGAAAGTCTGGCCAATGTTGCAGCCGTCCAGCCGGGCGGCTTCTTCTAAGTCTCTGGGAAGTCCCATATAGGACTGTCTTAACAGGAATGTACCAAATGCGGTTACCAAACCCGGGAATATCAGGGCAAAAATGGTATCCAAAGCGTTCATTTTACTTACCATCAGGTACTGGGGAATAATGAAAATCTGTCCGGGAACCATCATCTGGAACATTACCAGAGAGAACATTAAACCTTTTCCCGGGAAGTTCAGTCTGGCAAATGCATAGCCAGCCATGGTTGCAGTTAATACGGCACAGATAACACGTCCTGCAATTAACAGGATGGTGTTTAAATACAAGTGAAAGAAATCCATGTTGTTGATAACCTCGGTAAAGTTCTCTGTCCTCCATATGGACGGAAAGATTACAAAGGGATCTACACTGGTGGATTCTGTTACAGACTTAAATGCAGTAAGTGCCATCCATAAGAAAGGTACCAGCATGGTAATGCTTACCAGGACTAAAATCACATGAATCAGCACATTCATCATTTTCTCTTTGCGTTCCATTCTTCTTCCCCCTTTTAGTTGTAGTAAACCCACTTCTTCTGGGCATACATCTGGAATACGGTAATCAGCATGATGATAGCCAGAAGGAGGACAACGATAGCAGAGCCCATGCCCTTATTGTTGTTAACAAATGAGTACTGGTAGAACAGGTAAACCAGGGACTGGGTTTTTCCTAATGCCGGGTTGTTTCTGTCCATTACCATAAAGATAAGGTCGAATACCTGCAGCGCGCTGATAACTCTGGTAACCGTTACGAAAAAAATCGTGGGGGACAAAAGCGGCACGGTAATGTGGAAAAACTGATAAATGCCGTTTGCGCCGTCAATGCTGGAAGCCTCGTAATAATCTCTGGGAATCTCCTGAAGTCCGGATAAGAACAGTACCATGTTGTAACCGATAATGGACCAGATACCGATAACCGCAATGGAGATAACCGCAATCTTCGGGTCAGAAATCCAGTTGATGTTGCTGCCGAACAGGTTGTTTAACAAACCGAATTCAGAGTTAAAGAGCCACCGCCATACCATGGCTACTGCTGCCGGAGCCGCAACCATAGGCAGGAAAAAGATGGTTCTGTAAGCAGCTCTTCCTTTCATCTTTCTGTTTAAGAGAACTGCCAAAAGCAGGGCGATAATCAGAGAGAAGGGTACTTCAATAATGGCGTATTTAAAAGTGTTTAATAAGGACTGCCATACTTCCGGGTCACTAAACATTTTCTGGTAGTTGGCTGCGCCAATAAAGATATTTCCCCTTCCAAAATCACCGGTTTTAAAGAAGCTTTCATAAATGGTTTTGAAAATCGGATAAATATTCAGAACAATCAGGCCAAGCATGGTCGGGAAAATAAATATCCAACCCCAGATACATTCGTTCTTTTCTCGCGGTGTCATTTTTGTTTTCATTCCCGTTTCACTCCTTTTCTTTCTGGAAGGAATGAGGCTGCCGGATTATGGGCAGCCCCATTAGGTAAAGATATTATATAAAGGTAAGGTTGGTTGATTAATATACAAAAACTTGTGGATTGTATGGTTTGTGTGGTTTTGTGTGATTTATGTAGTGTAAAATGTCAGAAGATTTACTGGCCTTCCTCTGCCAGACACTGGTTCATGTCAGCTGCTGCCTTAGCGCATGCATCTGCCATAGTAGTATTGCCGTTCCATGCTTCCTTAAAGTCGTTTACTGCCATATTCCACCAGGTCAGAGTTGCACGGGTGCTGGGACGGAATACTAAATCGCCATTTAACATATCCAGGTAAGGCTGTAAATTAAACTTGTCAGTATTGTTCTTCCACTCGTCTGATACACCCTCATAAGCTGCCATGGTAACGCCTAACTGAGCCTGCTTATACTGGTTATCCTTGGTTCCGAACCACTCGATTAAAGCCCAGGCGCCTTCCGGGTTGTCGGTATTGGCTGCTGCTGCCCATCCAAGTCCGTTGTACAGGGAAACACGTTTACCGGTCGCTGCGTCCTTGGGAAGTACTGCCACATCACAGTTTCCTGCAATATATTCGTTTTCTTTAAATGCCGGTACCATCCAGGAGCCCTGGGTCAGCATAGCGATTTTGCCGGAGCCCAGCAATACGTCTGTACCGGTCTCTGCCATAACAGTGGTGGGAGGCATTACATTCTTTACCAGCTTATCTACAAACTCCATTGCCTTGATGGTGTTGGGGTCATCAAAACCGGAGCTCTTCTTATCCTCAGAGAGTACGTGTCCACCCATGGAGTAGATAATATTCATCCAGCCGTCCTGCTCGTTGCTGGGGTTCATTGCGGTACCATACTGGCTGCCGTCTTCCTTGGTCAGCTTTTCTGCTGCATCATAAAAATCATCCCAGGTCCAGGTTTCATCCGGATAAGAAATTCCAGCCTCGTCAAACATGGTCTTGTTGTACCACAGAGCAATGGTATCAATGTCCTTGGGCACTGCATAGGTCTTTCCATCATACTGGTACATGGTCTTGATATCTTCCGGGAATTTATCCATCTCCAGCTTCTCGCTGGCTGCAATCTTATCTGTCAAATCCATCAGGATATCATTTGCCATATATTTCTGAACTTCATTAGAGTGCATCCAGAATACATCAGGCATATCGCCGCCGGAAGCGCCTGCCTCCAGAAGCGTCCAATACTGATCCCAGGTAATAACCTGAATCTCAGCCTGATAACCGGTAGCCTCGCTGAATTCCTTTACAATCTGATCCAAACCCGGTTTCTGGCCATTGTCCCAGATTGCCACAGTCAGTTTACTATTGGAATTACCACCAGAAGATGTCCCCCCTGCCTGTGCTCCTGCCTCTCCTGAACCGCCTCCGCAGGCCGCAAGAGAAGCTGCTGTCACTGCTGCCATTGTTAAGGCTGCCAGTTTCTTTCCTGTCTTTTTCATAACATAAACCTCCACTGTTTTAATTTGTTTTGTTGCTTTTGTATCATTTCGTTGGGTAAATTATACGTTTTCTATACAAAAAGGTACATGGTATAATGTTGCGGAAGTATGGAATTATGTTAGGCGGAAAAAAGTGTACAAAAGCCGCTTGATTTTCTTCGGAAAAAGGCTTACGATTAATTTATCCTGCATGGATATATTTCGAAGATTTTGTAAAAATGAAATCCCTTACAAAAGCGGATGAATATCAAAGGAGAAGACTATGAAATTTTTTATTGACACAGCAAATGTAGAAGAAATACGGGAAGCTAACGAAATGGGAATTATCTGTGGAGTGACCACCAATCCTTCTTTAATTGCAAAAGAAGGACGGGATTTTAAACAGGTCATTAAAGAAATTGTTTCTATTGTTGACGGGCCGGTCAGCGGTGAAGTAAAGGCTGACACCTGTACTGCGGAAGAGATGATAAAAGAGGGATGTGAAATCGCGGCGATCCATCCCAATATGGTAGTAAAGATTCCCATGACTGCAGAAGGCCTGAAAGCAGTAAAGGCACTGGCAGCAAAAGGAATTAAAACCAATGTTACATTGGTTTTCTCCCCGGCACAGGCACTTCTGGCTGCAAGGGCAGGCGCTTCTTATGTATCACCCTTTCTTGGACGTCTGGACGACATTTCTGCTCCTGGTATTGAACTGGTGGAAGATATTGCAGAAATTTTTATGGTTCACGATCTGGAGACAAAGATTATTGCGGCCAGTATCCGTAACCCGATTCATGTGATAGAATGTGCAAAAGCCGGAGCTGACATTGCTACAGTGCCGTATAAGGTGCTGCTGCAGATGATAAACCATCCTTTAACAACCTTGGGAATTGAAAAATTTCAGAAAGATTCCGGAAAGAAAGCCTGAGACTGAGATTCGCTGTGGAATGGACTGACAAACAGTGGGGCTATAAAATAAGTCGCAATTTTTTACACTGCCCCGGCAAAATGCCGGTTCTGGCGATTCTTATTTTACAGCCCCTTTTAATAATCCCTATGATTACTTATAGCAAACGATTTTTCCGAAGTCCGGCTTTAAGGAAGCGCCGCCTACTAAGCCGCCGTCAATGTCCGGCTGTGCAAACAGCTCTGCTGCGTTGCCTGCGTTTACGGAGCCGCCGTACTGGATACGGATTGCTTCTGCAGTTGCCTGGTCATAGATCTCACCAATGCATACGCGGATAGCAGCGCAAACCTCTTCTGCCTGCTCTGTGGTAGCGGTCTTGCCTGTACCGATAGCCCAGATAGGCTCGTAAGCGATAACCGTGGTCTTGGCCTGGTCTGCGGTTACATTTAAAAATGCAATCTTAATCTGCTGGCGAATCCAGTCAATGGTAATGCCCTGCTCTCTCTGGGTTAAGGTCTCGCCGCAGCAGATAATGGGGGTAATGCCGTATTCTAATGCCTTTAATACCTTCTTGTTAACAGTCTCGTCGGTCTCGGCAAAATACTCTCTTCTCTCAGAATGGCCGATTACTACGTATTTAACGCCGGCGTCTGCTAACATCTTGGGAGAAATCTCACCGGTGTATGCGCCGCTGTCCTCAAAATACATATTCTCAGCGCCAATATTAATGTTGGTTCCCTTGGCAGCTTCCATGGCCGGGATAATGTCAATAGCCGGTACGCAGAATACTACGTCCACTTCATCATTGGCTACTAAAGGCTTTAAGGTATTTACCAGCTCAACCGCCTGAGTTGGCGTCATATTCATTTTCCAGTTTCCTGCTACAATTTTCTTTCTCATAGTATGGTTTCCCCCTGAAATTATTTGTCGCTGGCCGCTGCTACGCCGGGAAGCTCTTTTCCCTCTAAGAACTCTAAGGAAGCTCCGCCGCCGGTGGAGATGTGGCTCATCTTATCGCCAAAGCCCAGCTGATTTACTGCTGCTGCAGAGTCGCCGCCGCCGATGATGGTAGTTGCATCGGTCTCAGCCAATGCCTTTGCCACTGCAATAGTACCTGCTGCTAAAGTGGGGTTCTCAAATACGCCCATGGGTCCGTTCCAAACAACGGTCTTGGCAGACTTAACAGCTTCTGCGTAAAGCTCTGCAGTCTTAGGTCCAATATCCACACCCTCTTTACCTGCGGGGATAGCGTCTACGGAAACCGTCTCAACCTCTACAGGAGCATCAATTGGGTTGGGGAATGCAGCCACAACAGTAGTATCAATGGGAAGCAGCAGCTTCTTGCCAAGCTTTTCTGCCTTCTCGATCATTTCCTTGCAGTAGTCAATCTTGGTATCGTCAACTAAGGAGTTTCCAATCTCCTTGCCCTGTGCCTTTAAGAAGGTGTAAGCCATACCGCCGCCGATAATCAGGGTATCGCATTTCTCTAACAGGTTGGAGATAACGTTTAACTTATCTGCCACCTTTGCGCCGCCTAAGATTGCAACAAAGGGACGAACCGGATTCTCAACAGCATTTCCTAAGAAATCGATCTCTTTCTGCATTAAATAGCCAACTACAGAAGTTTCTACATACTGGGTAACGCCTACGTTGGAGCAGTGTGCTCTGTGAGCGGTACCGAATGCGTCATTTACATGTACGTCGCACAGGGAAGCCAAATCCTTGCTGAACTCTTCGCCGTTCTTAGTCTCTTCCTTGCGGTAACGGGTATTTTCCAACAGGACAACATCGCCGTCCTTCATAGCTTCTACAGCAGCCTTGGCATTGGGGCCTACTACCTCAGCATCTGCTGCAAATTTAACCTCCTGGCCTAACAGCTCAGTCATCCTTGCTGCTACGGGAGCTAAAGATAATTCCGGCTTGGGCTCTCCTTTGGGTTTTCCTAAATGGGAGCAAAGGATCACTTTTCCGCCGTCAGCAATAAGCTTCTTAATGGTGGGAAGAGCTGCTACCAGACGGTTCTCATCGGTAATTTTTCCCTCTTTTAACGGTACGTTGAAGTCGCATCTGCAGAGAACGCGCTTGCCTTTTACATTAATATCATCTACGGACTTTTTGTTAAGCATTGGAATAACCCCTTTCATATTTTGAAATGTATGGAACAGAAAGGGCCCGGCCCAAAAGACCGGACCCCAATTAGGTCTAAGGTTTGATTATGCTAATTCAGCAAAATACTTAATGGTTCTAACCATCTGGCTGGTGTAAGAATTCTCGTTGTCATACCAGGAAACAACCTGTACCTGATATAAGTCATCGCCAATCTTGGAAACCATAGTCTGGGTGGCATCAAATAAAGAGCCGTACTTCATACCGATAACGTCAGAAGATACAATGGGATCCTCATTGTAGCCGAAGGATGCGCTTGCTGCTGCCTTCATAGCTGCGTTGATACCCTCTACTGTTACATCAGCGCCCTTAACAACTGCGGTTAAGATGGTGGTGGAACCGGTGGTTACCGGAACGCGCTGTGCGGAGCCGATAAGCTTGCCGTTTAACTCAGGAATAACTAAGCCGATTGCCTTTGCAGCACCGGTAGAGTTGGGAACGATGTTGGCAGCGCCTGCTCTTGCTCTTCTTAAGTCGCCCTTTCTGTGAGGACCGTCTAAGATCATCTGATCGCCGGTGTAAGCGTGGATGGTGCTCATAATACCGGACTGGATGGCAGCATAATCATTTAAAGTCTTAGCCATAGGAGCTAAGCAGTTGGTAGTACAGGAAGCAGCAGAAATAATCTGATCATCTGCAGTTAAGGTGTTCTCGTTTACGCTGAATACGATGGTCTTTAAGTCGTTGCCTGCGGGAGCGGAGATAACAACCTTCTTAGCGCCTGCAGTTACGTGAGCCATAGCCTTGTCCTTCTTGCAGTAGAAGCCGGTACACTCTAATACTACATCTACGCCAAGCTCTCCCCAGGGAAGATCTGCTGCGTTGGGTTCTTTATAAATAGTAATGGTCTTGCCATCAACGATGATGCAGCCCTCGCCTGCTTCTACAGTGTGCTTGCCCTCGCCCATGTGACCACAGTATCCGCCCTGAGCGGTGTCATACTTTAACAGGTTTGCTAACATCTTAGGATCTGTTAAGTCGTTAATTGCAACAACATCATAACCCTCTGCGCCAAACATCTGTCTGAATGCCAGACGGCCAATACGGCCAAAACCATTGATAGCTACTTTTACTGCCATGATTAAATTCCTCCTATAAATAAACTTGTTAAATATTAATCAACCTACCAGTTATTGTACAAAATTTTCTTCGAAATAGCAAGTCCTTTTTTGAATTTAGTGGTGGTTTTTCTGTTAAATTCTGATATACTTAGAGTACCCTCAATGAACAAGGGTAATGTTCTATCATTAACAGGCAGCAGTTCAGACGGCAGGGAATTTGATGGAGATCCCATACCTCTCGTCCGGTGCAGCCGGACATGAAAATCCCCTGTGTGATTTTGCTGCCATAATTTATAGAGAGAAAGGCGGATTTGCCATGACTTTGCTTTCCAATACTCCAAAAGTTCACCGGCAGGCTGAACAAATCCAGGCGGATACCCATGTTCACACAGAGTTTTCCGGGGATTCCGAAACGCCGGTGCGCCGACAGATTGACCAGGCTGTCCGGCTGGGAATGACAGAAATCTGTATTACCGATCACCACGATCCTCACGCCCCCTCCCAAATCGATTTTAATCTGGATTTGGAACGGTATGTTCCTGCTATTCAGGCTATCCGGGAGGAATACCGCGGGCGCATTAAAGTAAGGCTTGGGATTGAACTGGGACTCCAGCTTCATCTGACAGAAGAGCTGGCCCGGCTTACCAGTACCTATCCCTTTGATTACGTCATCGGCTCTAACCATTTTGTGGACCAGATGGATCCTTATTTCCCTGCATATTTTGAGGGAAAAACGGAAGAGCAGGGCTACCGGCGGTATTTTGAAGCCACCTTAAAGCGGGTTCAGGGAATCTCTGATTTTGACGTGCTGGGACATCTGGACTATGTGGTGCGCTACGGCCCAAATCAAAACCGGGATTACTCTTATAAAAAGTACGGGGATATTATTGATCCGATATTAAAGAATCTGACAGAAACCGGCCGGGGATTGGAATGTAATACCGGAGGTTATAAATACGGCCTTGGCCATCCCAACCCTGCAGAAGATGTGCTGAAGCGGTACTTAGAGCTGGGAGGCGAGATTATTACCATCGGCTCCGACGCCCATGAGCCAAAGCATCTGGGCTTTGATTTTGCCCGGGCCCGGCGGGTTTTAAAGGATATTGGATTCCGGTACTATGCGGTTTACGAAAGCCGAAAGCCTCATTTTTATTCTCTTTAGGATTCAGGCAATAATGTACAACAGTTCAAACGGAGGTTTTATTATCTTATGAATGTATTTGATATTATCGGGCCGGTAATGATTGGCCCTTCCAGTTCCCACACAGCCGGGGCTTCCCGTATTGGCAAGGCAGCCTCTCTCCTGCTATCCGCTCCGCCTGTCCGGGCAGATATCCTGCTTCACGGCTCTTTTGCCAAGACCTACCGGGGGCACGGTACGGACAAGGCCCTGGTAGGCGGAATTATGGGCATGGAGCCATGGGATCTGAGGATTCGGGAAAGCATTGAGCGGGCTGAGAAAACCGGATTAGAGGTGCGTTTTTCCTCCGGAACCATCGACGGGGCCCATCCCAACACGGCCAGCATTACCCTGACTGCTGCAGACGGATCCACCGCCCAGCTTACGGGAGCTTCCGTAGGCGGCGGCAACATTCTCATCACTCAGATTAACGGTATGGATGTTTCCTTTACCGGGCAGAATCCCACTTTGATTATCCTTCATCAGGATCTTCCCGGCGTTATCGCCCAGGTAACCTCTTTCGTGTCCCAGCATCAGGGCAATATCTGCAATTTCCGTTTAAACCGCAAGGAAAAGGGCGGGGATGCGGTTATGACCATTGAACTTGACAGCGCCTTCAGCGAAGAATTGGCGGAGGAAATCAGAAAAATAGCCCATATCCAGGATGTGATTTTATTTCACTTAAACTAAAAATTCAATAGGAGAATTAAGAATATGAAATTGGATTATCGTTCTGTAGAAGAATTGGTAGCTGCGGCAGAGAGCAGCGGCAAACAGATCTGCCGGATCGTTATGGAGGAGCAGGCAGAAGCCATGGGCCTGACCTGCGACGAGGCATTTACTCTAATGGCTTATGAGTTTCAGGTTATGAAGCAGTCTGTTATAGACGGCATGAATCCGGATCTCCGCTCCTCCAGCGGCCTGTCAGGCGGCGCTGCGGCCAAGATGCAGGCGGCAGTAAAGGAAGGGCACAGCCATTTTGGCCCTCTGTTCGGTACTGCAATAGCCATGGCCATTGCAGTTGCCGAATCCAACTCCTGTATGGGACAGATTGTGGCGGCTCCTACCGCCGGATCCTGCGGAGTTTTGCCGGCTGCTTTGATTTCAGTGATGGAGGATCAGAAGATCAATGAGGATTCTGTTATTATGTCCTTATTTACCGCTTCTGCCATCGGCATGGTCATCGCCAAAAATGCCAGCATCTCCGGTGCAGAAGGCGGCTGCCAAGCCGAGATCGGTACTGCCTCCGCCATGGCGGCAGGCGCGCTGACAGAGATTTTTGGCGGCACCCCACAGATGGTTTCCACTAGCGTTGCCATTGCATTAAAAAATATTTTAGGGCTGGTCTGCGACCCGGTAGCCGGTCTGGTGGAGGTGCCCTGCATCAAACGGAACGCTATGGGGGTTGCCAATGCCTTTACCGCTTGCGAGCTGGCCTGCGCCGGTATCACCAGCGCTATCCCCACAGAGGAAGTCATCCACTCTATGAAGCTGATCGGGCAGTCTATCCCATCCTCCCTGAGAGAGACGGCGGAGGGCGGCCTGGCGGCCACCCCTACAGGGTGCAGGCTGTGTAAGCAGATTTTCGGAAAATAACTATCGGAAAATTTTATATAGGGAACCTGCGTTCTAGACTGCATCCTCTACATCCTTTAAAAACTGCTTCCAGGCATCTTCGTTTTCCACGAAGTATTTGGGGCAGTTTTTCTCGTTTACATCGTAGTGACGGATTACATCCTTCTTAGGGTTCAGCTCCAGCTCCCTGCAAAGCCAGGCAGTAAGCTTTACCATAGAGTCGTAGGTGGCTTTCTCATATCTGCCGCTCTCGTCGGGATGGCAGCTCTCAATGGCTATCGTATCGCTGTTCCGGTAATTAGATGCATAGGCCATCTCGCTGACAGGGATAGCCTGAATCACTTCCCCTTCCAGACCCACCACAAAATGGGCGCTGGCTGAGGTTCCGTTTTCACTTTGATCCGCCAGGCTGTCAAAGTAATTGCGGTTTTGCTTTGCTGAGGATCCCGGATTTGCCACATAATGGATCACAATGCCGTCTACCTGCTTTAAGCTTACTGCCGGCCGGGAATAAATATTTTTCCGGATAAAATCCTGTTCTATCCAGGAAGGCGCTTTCACAGTCTTTAAATCGATATTTTTTTCTTTTTCCGGTTTTCCCCAGAGAAGCCATCCAATTCCTATGCCGATACCTATAAAAATCAGCAGAACTCCAAGCCAGATTGCAGTCTGCAGCATCAGGGCTGTTCCCTCTGGCTGTCTGGCGCCTCTTCTTGTCTGTTTTATCTGTTCCTGTTTTATCTGTTCCTGTTTTGTCTCTTCCTGTCGCATTTTGTCAGCCTCCTTTTCATCAGTTTAAGTCAGCATGTCTGTGAAGTCAAATTAAATTTCTCTTACTTTTTGTATTGAATATTGGCAATCATATATGTTACACTAAAGGGTGTTTTTACTTAGGTTATTGAAAGGAGCATATACTAATGGGCGGTATCTTTGGTGTTGTATCGAAATCAAGCTGTGTCATGGACTTATTTTTCGGCACAGACTATCATTCTCACCTGGGAACCCGGAGAGGCGGCATGGCTGTTTATGGCGCTAATGGTTTCCAACGTTCAATTCATAATATCGAAAATTCCCCATTCCGTACAAAATTTGAGCGGGATGTGGAGGAGCTGGAAGGCAATCTGGGGATTGGATCTATTTCTGACACGGATCCCCAGCCTCTTTTAATCCAGTCCCACCTTGGCAGCTATGCCATTGTAACCGTAGGTAAGATTAACAATGAGGAGGAGCTGGTTCGCAAGGCCTACGACAATGGCCGAATCCATTTTTTGGAAATGAGCGGAGGCCGGATTAACAGCAGCGAACTGGTGGCCTCTATTATCAACCAGAAAGAAAGTCTGGTTGAGGGGCTGCTTTTCGCCCAGGAATGTATTGAAGGTTCTATGACAATCATGCTGCTGGCCCCGGAAGGGATCTATGCCTCCAGAGACCGTTTAGGCAGAACCCCCCTGATTGTGGGGAAACGGGACGATGCCTTCTGCGTTTCCTCTGAAAGCTTTGCCTATATCAATCTAGGCTACGCCGATTATACGGAGCTGGGTCCGGGAGAAATCGTCCTTGTCTCCCCAGGCAGTATCCAGTCCTTAAGCAAACCCAGGAATGATATGAAAATCTGTTCCTTCCTGTGGGTTTATTTTGGATATCCCACCTCTTCTTATGAGGGCGTCAATGTGGAGCAGATGCGGTACAATTGCGGGCGGCTCCTGGCACAGCGTGACAAAGGAGACGGGATTCATCCTGACAGCGTCGCCGGGGTACCGGATTCGGGAATTGCCCACGCTATCGGATATGCCAATGAGTCCGGGATCCCCTTCTCCAGGCCTTTTATTAAGTACACGCCTACCTGGCCTCGTTCTTTTATGCCTCAAAACCAGAGTCAGCGGCATCTGATTGCGAAAATGAAGCTGATTCCCATAGATGCCCTGATCCGCAACCGGAGCCTGCTGTTAATCGACGACTCTATTGTCCGTGGTACTCAGCTGGGGGAAACTACAGAATTCTTATATCACAGCGGCGCCAAGGAGGTTCATATCCGCCCGGCCTGCCCCCCTCTGTTGTTTGGCTGTAAATATTTGAATTTTTCCCGGTCTACTTCAGATTTGGATTTGATTTCCAGGCGGATTATCCGGGAACGGGAGGGAGATCAGGTTTCGGACGAGCTTTTGGCTGACTATGCAAATCCGGACAGTCAGAATTATGCAGAGATGGTGGAAGAAATCCGAAAACGCTTAAATTTTACCACTCTGCGGTTCCACCGCTTAGACGACCTGGTAGAGTCTATCGGAATTTCTCCATGTAAGCTTTGCACTTATTGCTGGAGTGGGAAAGAATAGCTTTTGATTCAACAATATATGCCTGCCGCCAGCCAAAAATGAACGGCTGACGGCAGGCATTCATGATTATTTCCGACAATTGGCCGAAAGGCAATTCTGTTGTCCAAGCTTTATCAGCCGTAAAATATTATCTGTTGTGGCCTCCAGATTTTCCCTGCTGCAGCTGCGGCTGACAGAAAAATCCTGGGGAAGCCGGTTAATGGAAAAAACCGCACTGACGCCTTCTTTGTATACATTTTCTATTTCTTCGTCCACAGCTCCGCCTACAACGGCAATAACCGGCTTATTTCTTGTCCTTGCCTTTCTTGCAACTCCTATTACTACCTTGCCGCCAAGGCTTTGTCCATCCAGCTTTCCTTCTCCGGTAAATATGTAATCTGCATCTTCAATCAGGCGGTCAAAATCTGTCACATCCAGAACCGTATCAATCCCCATCTGAAGCCTGGCTCCAAAAAATGCCAACATTCCGGCTCCCATGGCTCCTGCTGCCCCGCTTCCCGGAACCTGGCTCAAGTCCTGGCCCAGAGATTCTTTTATGGCTTCACTTAAATGGCGGATTCCCTGATCCAGAAACGCTGCGGTTTCCATATCCGCTCCTTTTTGGGGACCAAAGATAAAGGAGGCCCCATTTGGGCCGTACATGGGATTTTCGATGTCGCACATGGTGATAATTTCAATTCCAGCCAACCCGGGCCACCGGCTCTTTAAGTCAATAGAAGCAATTTCCCCCACAGTGCCTCCTGTAGGGATAAATTCCTTTCCGTTTTTGCTGAAAAATTTTACTCCCGCCGCAGCGGCCGCCCCGCAGCCGCCGTCATTGGTACAAGAGCCGCCAAGACCCAGGATAATTTTCCTGACTCCTTGTCCGGCTGCGTCCAGGATCATCTCTCCTGCCCCATAGGTAGTGGTAAGCAATGGGTTTTTCCGTTCTTCTACCAGAGGGAGGCCGGCGCAGGCTGCCATCTCCATCACCGCCGTCCTGCCGTCCTCTATCAGGCCATAGCCGGCTTTTATATCCTCAAAATAGGGATTTTTTACTGTGATAAAGCGTTTCTTTCCCCCCACTGCAGCCAAAAACGCATCTACTGTCCCCTCTCCGCCGTCTGCCACCGGCACGCTTACAATGGTACTGTCCGGAAAATGTTTGCGGATCCGGCTTTCCATAATCCCGCAGATTTGGGCTGAGCTTAAGGTGCCCTTAAAAGAATCCGGAATTAAGACAAACTTCATGCCGCCCTCTCCTTTCCCTGCTTTTCATTCTCATTTATTATAAAACCATTTCTGTTATTTGACAATCACCCTGGTCTTCCCCATCACCCCGGCAAAGATTTGCCGCTTCCATTGATCTGTTTCTGTCTCTTCCTGCTTGCCATCCTGTCCTCCTGACGCTATAATATAAAAAGGGCATGTTGCAAAACAAAACCAGACATCTGCTAATAGAAGACCGTCTTATTTTATTTTGTGACATTCCCTTTCATAAGTAATCACCCCAGTTCCGAAAGGAGTGCGGCTTTAGCCGTATCGCAGGTGTCCGGTCTCACATTGATAATCCCGGGAACACACTGCGGCTGGGGTGATTCATTATTTCAAAATTTTAATGGCAAAAAGCCAGTAAATATACAAAGCTTGAGACAGATACTCTCAGTGACCGATATTACAGATTAGCAAATACATCCATTTGCTTTTGCAGCTCTCCTACAATCTCCTGATTGGTGTCCATGCCTACGGTAATACCAGTCATATCATCCACCAGGCTCCGGGTGTTTCCGGCGGCTCCGGTAAGTCCGGAGGCCGCGCCGTCAATGGCGCCGGATATGCTGGAGATGGAGGCGGCAATCTCGTCCATAGCGCCTTTCAGGCGTACCGTCCGTTCATTAAAAGATTCCATAGAGCGCCCTACATAATCGGAGTCTTCCCGATACTGACGCCCTGCCTGGACGGACTGTTCCAGTTGGGATAAGACAGCCTTGCCCAGGTAATCAGCCAATTCCTGTGCACTGTCAGAAAGGTAATCCACCGCCCCTGTAACCACCTCACTAACTTCCTGAATATGGCTGGCGGTTTCCGCACAGGAGTCGGCCAGCTTGCGGATTTCCTGAGCCACCACAGCAAAGCCTTTTCCCGCCGCCCCCACCCGCGCCGCCTCAATGGAAGCGTTAACGGCGATGAGATCTGTTGATGATGAAATATTTAAAATAGCCTTGGTCAGGCTTTCTATCTGGTTAACATTGCGGCTCTTTTCAATTGCCTGATCCAACACGGACATAATCTCTGCCGTCTTGGCCTGAACCGTCTCCATCTCTTCCTGGGCAGATCGTTCCATCTTTTCTGCCCGTCCCCGCATTTCCACAGAATAAGCTGTGATGGCGGCGCACTCCTCTGCCATACTCTGAACGTCCCCCTGAGTACCTGAAGCGCTTCCGGTAATGGAAGCGGCGCTTCCGGCAATTTCCTCCAAGGTGGCGGAAAGGTGATCCGTCAGTCCGGAAAGATCACGGACGCTTCCGCTGGACGTCTGGGTCCGCTGGCGCACTTCTCCCACCACGCCTTTAATGCGCTGGGAACTATCCTGAAGAGTCTCCATAGCCCCATGAATAGGAGCAATGACATATTTCCGGATAATGCGGAAAGCCGCTGCCACCAGCAGTACTCCGATGATCAAAGTAACAGCGCTGATAACCAGGGAAATGACATAAACAACGAACAGACGGCCTCTTGCCTCTCCTGTTCTGGCACTGACAGAAGCATATAAAGCGTCAATGTTCTCCTCTACAGCAGCGCTCCAGAGAGCCGTGTCCCCGTTGGCCATCGCGTATGCCTCCTGAGTTTTGCTGTCTGCACTGGCGCAGACCAGAAAGACCAGGGAATGTTTAAAGGCATCGTAATTTGACAGAAGAGAACGATAAGTATCCAGATCTTCCTGGGTCACAAAAGGCTCATAGGCGGTAAGCTTATCGTCCAGCACAGCCTCCTCCGCTTTGATTTCCTGGACTAATCGAATCATCGTAGCGTGATCCGCTGCCACGATATGGGACAATGCCAAGCGGTGGATATCCATCATATCGCGGCGGATATCCTCCAGACGTCCCTCACTGACCATATGTTCATCCACAATAGTCCCTGCGTTGGAGTGGACATTGTTGATGCTGAATACTGCCAAAAGATTGGACAGCAGCGTCACCAGGCCCAATAAAACAATGGGCAATACCAATCGCTGCTGCAGTGTCAGCCTGCCTCTCATGCAAATTTCCTCCCAATGATGATGTATTTGGCCGTTACCGTGCCGTTACGTCCTCTACCATTCGATCCAGCTGGGTCTGGATGGGGACGCCAGAAGGGTTCCCATCCGCCATACTTCCGGCAAATTCCGCCACAGGATCCCAGAATTTTCCGCCCACCCGCTGGAGCTGGGAAAATTCTGACTGAGCCAGCAGCGCTGCAATAGCAGAAGACGCCTGGACTTCCGGAGAGTGGGCGGCGTTGATATTAGCCGGTCCCTGGCCCCGAAGTCGGAAACGCAGGCTCTGGTTTTCCTCGTTGGTGATCCACTCTGCCAGCCGTGCCGCCCACTCCGGATGTTCCGAATAAGCATTTACACCGATCAATTTGCAGCCGGAAAAGGAAGCCATTTGCACCTGCTGTCCTGCACAGGTATAGACTGGCAGTTTGGCGGCTCCGGCATTTTCTCCCCATGCCTCTTCAATGGCCACCGCGTTCCACACTCCGCTGACCCCGGCAATGACGGTTCCGTCCTGTATACCGGATAAAATTTCCGTATCTGTCAGACTGGCAAAGGCCGGGCTTTTTGCTATGGAAAGCATAGCCTGACCTACATCCGTCCCCCGTATCGCTCCATCGGTACTGTTCCAGGTACAATAATTGGTCAGGCCATCTTCATTCAGCCCTACCTCCAGGCCGGTGTTTCCAAAAAATGCATAGACATACCAGGCGGAGGACCAGTCCATTGCCACTAATTTTTCGGCCTGGGCTGCCACCTCCAGCATCTGATCCAGACTTTTTACATCCTCTTCTGAGAAATATTCCTTGTTGTAGTACAAAAAGTAGCCGTTGTCCGCAGTCAGCGGATAGGCATACAAAACGCCTCCCACACTGGCGGCTTCCACTGCGGCGGAAAGGTTGGAAGCTCTAATCTCAGCCTCGTCCTCAATGGGATCCAGACCGCCGGCAGCCGCCAAAGCCGCCACCTGGTCGTCAGCAAAAGCGAACACATCCGCTCCTCCCTCCAGATCCCCCAGCAGAACATCTTTACAGTTAGACTCGCTCTGAGGCTGATAAGTAATCTGAAAATTAGCCTGACCGGAGTAGTGAGTCTGGAATGAGGCAAAAATCTCCTGAAGCAAGGCCTCATCCTCCTCTGCTCCCCAAACGGTTAGTTGAATTGATTCCTCCGATGACTGACTGCTTTCAGAAGGCGGTTCCTGACTGCTGCAGGCAGACAAAAGAAGCAGCGCCGATATGGATAAAAGCAGGAGAAAAAACTTTTTCATAACATCCAATCCCCCATAGTTGATTTCAGCCGTATTATAGCACTTTTTCGGCTACTTTTCAACTATCCGGAAGGCTTAGACACCGGTAAATTCAAAGGAAGGCCATCTTTTTTCCAAGATAATCTGCCAGGCATTCCAGTTGAATATCCATTGTAACCGCTCCGGGATCCAAATGCCCCACCACCTTATCCGGCTGATTGCTTGCCCGGCCTTTCGCTGCCGCCATCCCTCTGGTACTCTCCGCGCCTGCAAGGGGCATTCTTTCAAGACAGCGCCTCCCTTTGGGCCAGCACTTTATCCAATCCGATTGTGACATTCAGCCAGTGATCGCCGTCTGCAATTGCCGCGTCCATCAGCGCGTCAAAGTTTTTAATCCGATAGTACAGTCTTCTGGCCCTCTCATTTTCATCTTTTTTCAGATACCATTCTGCCAGCCGGTTTAAATACCTGTTTCGTATTTCCTCCGGCAAACGTTCATTTTTCCATGAAATATATCTGGCAAATAAAGGCACTATCTGATAGCGATTTCGGGAACGGTCAAAGGTAAGCAGAAGGCCCTCTTCCATCAGCTCTTTTATCAATTTCTCCCCGTCCCCCTTTCCCCATAAATACTCTGCTTTTTCTACAGAAAAAGAATCCGCCGCTGCCATAACGGAAAGGAAATCAAAAACCTGCGGAGAAATACGACTAATTACTACTCGTTCCATGAATTGAAACATTTCCTGCTCTGATAAAAAGCTTTTTCTTTCCTGATACTCCCTTAAATTCATGTGCACTAAAACATTCCATCCCGCGCACATCTGATGCAGAGCCTGCAGCATCTGACGGGACAATACCACGCCATTCAGGCGGTAATATTGCTCCATGTCTTTCATTGAATAGGAAAAATCTTCCTGACCAATCTGATTTGCTAATCCATAAATCTGATAAAACGTGTCATGCCTGGCCGCTGTCCCTCTTCCGGAAATCACCAGATGCACCCCATCCGGAAGATTTTTTACCCAAAAGTGCAAAAATTCCCGAACCAGTACATATGTTTCATCTTCCATTCCGTCCATAACGATGATGAGCGGTGTCTCATAGAAGCGGCAAAACTCCTGAAACATTTTCACAAACCTTCGCAATTCCTCTGGCTGCTCTGGCATAGGAGAAGAATTCAAAAAGCGGAAGAGCTCTTCGCTCTCTGTTTGGAATATTCCCTGAAAGTCTTCCCAGAATCCTTCTTTTCCTCCTCCTAAAAGATTTTGCCATACCCCATTGGTGCAGAAATCATCGTCAACGGAACTTGTGGAATCCGCCAAAGTTTCTCTTTTAAATATTCTATTAAGTACACTCTGGTCTCTGCCACCTGGCCACCTCCATTTTGACGTTTTATCCGCGCAATACCATCTCATACTTGGGGAGAATCTTAAAATAATTCCAGTTGCTGCTGCTCATCCAATGGTAATCTTCCATATAGTTTTCATACCACAGTGTTTCAAACCGGATGGCCTCCAGGAATGCTTCCTTTAGTTTGCCGCGTTCAATTACTTCTGAAGAAAATACCGCTTTCTTGGACTCGCAGCCCACATGATACTCTCTTGGTATTGCCTCTAAAAACCGGATTGTCTCCATATTCAGAAGTCCTCCGATTGTACAGCTCTTTTCCGGAAATTTTCCATACCATTTCCCACACATTTCCAGACAAGCCTGAAATACCTGGTTACTGTTGCAGCTCTCTGCCCCAAGTCCCATGGAGCAGGCCATATCCACTCTGCCTATATCCAGACCCGCCAATATTTCCGCATCCGGAATATCACAAATCTGATCAAAGTTACGCATTCCATCTACAGTTTCCACATTAATTAAAAGTCCAACTTTCTCCAATTCTTCTTCTCGAAACACCGCCTTAGAGGCTCCAATAAATTTTGTCGCAGCAAATGCAGATTCAATCATCGGGGCTACGATATGGGAAGCTCCTGCTGATCGGGCATGCCGCATATCTGTAATTGCTTCACAGCCGCCGATTTTTATAATCAGCTCTAAATTCGCGGCAGATGCAATGTCCTTCAATCTCAAAAGTTCCTCCAGCCGCGCGCCTTCCGCCTCAAACTCACCTTTCACTCCAATTACCCCGTATTCATCCCTCATATGACGGAGAAGGGACAATATTTTTTTCTCCACATTGTTCATCTGCAACCGATCTCCTCCTTTAATTATTTGTAATCAGGGGATTGCGAAAGTTAAAGTTTAAGAGAATATTCTGACCACCTATTCCAGGAAAAGGCATTTGCACCATGGAAATGAGACCATAGAACACAGGAGGGCTGACACCCCACTGGGTTCTGTTTTGCTGGGCTCATTGGAATGTTTGGCGCAACCGGCTTTGGATGGAATAGATGGTCAGAATATTCAGCAAAGTCTCGGGTTTCGCAAACGCCTATTATTTGTAATGTTATTATAGCTTTGGCATTTTTTTCTGTCATCAACCGAAAAGTTGTACTTTTTCTATCATACTATTTCCGTTTTCGCTTTGTCAGGAGCTTGCCTGAAGCGCTCCCGCAGGATCTGTTTTTAAATGCAGTTCTCCCTGAAACAGGCTGCCGTCCTGATTCAAACGGTATAGGTTTCCTTTCTCAATGATCCAGGAGTCTTTCTGCATACGGCCATCGGCTCCAAGATAATACCATGTGCCATCCGCTCCGGTTTTCCAGGTTTCACAAACCATGAAACCGGCGCCGTCATGCCAGTACCACTCTCCGTCTTTGTCTTTATGCCATGCATTTTTTACAGGCTGGCCGGTATCTCCCTGATAATAGCGCCATCCGCCGTCCTCTTTCTGCCATCCGGATTTCTTTTGTATTTCCGGTTTTATAGTTTCTGGTTTTCCGGTTTCGGTTTCTCCGGTCTCTGGCTTTCCGGTTTCCATTCCCCACAATTTGGCTGCCACGTCTTTTTTAAATTGCTCCCAGGCATCCGGGTGTTCTGTAAACCATTTAGGGCAAATTTTCCCTGTTACATCGTAGTGCCGAATCAGGCCTCCCTTTAAGGGATCCAGACCCCAGCGGCGGCAGATATCTGCACAGAGGGCTGTGTACGACTCGTAAGTAGCTGCAGTGAATTTTCCGGTTTTATCCGGATGGCAGGCTTCAATACTGATGGTATAGCTGTTTGCCTGATTGGTACACCAGCTTATTTCTTCTTCTGGGATAAGCTGTAAAATCTCTCCGTCCAAACCGATAATATAGTGGCAGCTTGCTTTCGTCTCGCGGGTCTTTCCCAGGCTTTCGAACCAGTTTCGGTTGGCCTGGGCGCTGGTCCCGGGGTTACCGATATAGTGGCAGGCCACAGCAGTTGTTCTGGCCCGGGTGGTTCCGGGCCGATTATAACCACTGACAGTTAAATATTGCTTTTGTATTTTCATAAATCTCTCCTTATTTTTCTTGTTGTTCATCTTTCGGCATATCTGCCACGGATTCTATTTCTTTCTTAATAATTTTCAGCACAGGGCTGAGGATGGGAATCGTGACTCCTGCTGACTGACAATTTTCTGTAATACTGATAAGTTCATTGATTACCAGCCACGAAGCTACCATGGCCGCAAATAACATGGGAAATTTCATCTCAATATGCAGCGTGACAGCTACGTAAGAAATCATACAGTCAATCCCAAACCCTACAAAAATCAGGATATACATCAATACCTTTTTCATAATCCCGTTAAAGGATTTGTCACTGGTGATTTTCTGTCCATTGACCTTTGAGGCAGCCAGGCCTGTAAAATAGTCAATCATATTGCATGGGATAAGAAGGGCTAAGGGAATTGCAAGAATCCCAAAAAAACTAAAAAATGCGCCTGCAATGGCGCTGATTATGTATTCTACTGGGTTGATTTTCATTTCTATACTTATTTCCTCCTGTGATATTTATTGATTTTGCGGCTTTGAGAATATTATGGTTACCACCTCTGTACGGATTTCTTCCACATCTGTTTCCGCTTTTGTGGTATTCTCTGCTTCTGCCGGGATTGCTTTTTCTTCAACAAGATAATCCTCTATTTCGCATATCTGACCGGAATAGGCGTATCCCTTCAAGGAACGCATAATCTGTCCTTCGCTGCCTATTAGGTCAATGCTGTCATTGATATTCACTGCTTTGGCGGTTTCCTGAATTTCTTCCAGGCTTTTTCCTTCTTTCAGATGCCTGAGAATCAATTTATCCTCTGTGAATGTGTCGAATCCTCCAGGTACGAGGGTGTATGTTGTTTTTCCATATTTTACTTTTTCCATTTTTTGTCTCCTTTTGTGTTTTTTTATTGTATAAATATTTATGAAAAAGGGCTGGTGGGGCCCTGAGGTGGGGAGGGTGGTAGGGGGCTTAATTAAATAGGGATTTGGAGTACAAATATAAGGCTCTTGATAGTCCATACATGGACATATCATTAATCCGTAGCGGAAAAGAAGCTGTCTTATATACTGCAAATCAAGTAAAAGTGCCTATGTACGCAGGATATACATATACTCTGTGTACTCTATCTGTATCATGCCCGGAATATCACATTATGGTTTTAGTCGATAATGGAACCTTTGGATTTTTAAGTATTGTCAATAATGTTGTAACATTTGAACCTTATAGAAGGAATTTCGAAGTTGGAGATTGGATCTATATTCATCAATCAGTAATTTTATATTAAAACTTTATATCTGATTATTAATGAAGCAAATAACATAGCCTAAATATCTCCCCGGGCCATAGTCGCTATACAGTTCAAATACCTTGTCGGAATTTATGGAGGCAGACACTGACTTTTCTCCAAAAGTCCCAGATGCCATCAAATAATATCTTGAATCAGGAGCATTGGGAATTCGAAATTTTTCTATGCCTGTACCCATTTCCGAAAATGTAATATCAAAATGAACTGATGCAATACCTCCAAAACTATATCCCCAGCAAGATCCCGTTATAACAGCGCCATTCAATGCTATTAATGGTTCTGGCAACATAAATGTAGTTTTCATTCTAGTCGTAATGTTTCCAAAATCACTATTTAATTGAGTGGAGAAGATACGAAAAATTCAGGTTGTTAGGATAAGAAAAGTATGTTAGAATTTGTTTAGGAGTAATCGTGTTACAGGGTGGCTGACCTCTATTCATACATAGGATGGGGGTGGTGCTGGTGAAATATTTCGATTTTAAAGACCTGATGGCCTTTGGAATGTTCATTCTGTCACTACTGACATTCATTTATTTGATTTGTCACTGATGATTTAAAGCATAGAAAAACCACCCTCATACTTTGACCGGTAATGGGTGGCATTTCTATGTACACTGTTAAACAGGTCAACCCCTTGTGGGCGGTTGCTCCTTTTGTATATTTACTATAACATATTTATTAGCAAGATTCAAGGATTGCGGAACAAAAAATAAGCCTTTATTCTAACTGTAGAAGGAGGGCTTATTTTTATGATTGAAAAAATACTTGAAAATGTGATCAATCAGATGTCACCGCACCTAGGTCAGGAACAGTTAGAACACTTAAATAACGTACTCTACATGAACTTCCATGGGAAAGAGGTGAAGGAAGAGAGTACAGAGTTAATACCAAGCGGCTTGGAAGGGGATGAGGCGAAAATTCGAATGTTTGTAGCATCTAAAAAGGCAGTAAACAGGCAAAATAACACGTTAAAGCAGTATACCAGAGAGATCTATAACATGCTGAATTTCCTGGGGAAACGTCTGGAAGACATCACGGGTATGGATCTGCGATATTACTATGGGATTATGCGGGAACAGAGAGGGATTAAAATGTCCACTATGCAGACCCGGCTCCATTATCTGTCCAGCTTTTGGGACTTTTTGATTACAGAAGAGCTGGTACATAGCAACCCAGTGAAAAAGGTAGGACTGTTGAAGCTGGAAAAGACCATAAAAAAGCCGTACAGTGCAGAAGAGATGGAGGCACTACGGACTGGATGCGGGAATATCCGGGATCGGGCGCTGGTAGAGTTTTTATATAGTACCGGCGTCAGAGTGTCAGAGCTGGTATCCCTCAATGTAGGGGATATTGAAATGGGGAAGCAGGAGTTGATTGTCTATGGAAAAGGAAGCAAAGAGAGAAAGACGTATTTAACAGACAGCGCAAAGTTCTACCTGCGCCGGTATTTGCAAACAAGGGCAGGAGAGGAGAATCTGCAAAGCAGACCGCTGTTTGTAACCTCAGACAGCCCCCATGAGCGTTTGAGTGTGGCAGGAATTCAATATATGTTACGAAATTTGGGGAATCGGACAGAAGTAAAGGGAGTGCATCCGCACCGGTTCCGGCGGACGATAGCAACGGACCTTCTAGGGCGAGGGATGCCGATAGAACAGGTAAAGGAATTTCTGGGACATGAAAAACTGGATACGACAATGCTCTACTGTACCATTAAAACGGAGAGTGTCCAAGCATCCCACAAAAAGTATGCATAAATAGCCACAAAAAGAAAGATTTTAAACGGGCTATCAGGGCCGCTTTCTTAAAGTTACCCTACTTTTAGAAATAGGGGAAGAAAATAGCATTTTAGGAGGCGATATAAGCACTGGATTAAATAAAGATATAGGATATGGAAGAAAAAATCACAGTTTTTGAGGAAGCATTTTCGGCATTGGATGTATCTAAAATAAAATCAGGCATGGCAAGGCGCAGACTGGTACAGAACTATTTTGCTACGAAAAATTAATAGAGAATCAATATTTTTATATTGATAAAACCAATTTTATCAAGGAATGGTGGGAAAATGGAGATGATGTAACCCTGATTACCCGTCCAAGAAGGTTTGGAAAAACTCTGCATGATTATACAAAAATTATATAGCAAGTTTGATTTTTTGCTGGATAGCCGTATATTAAGAAAAGATGAGGAAAAATTTTTTAACAAGATATTTATGGATATGTCAGATTCAGTGGCTGCTTGCGCTTTGCGGGAACTTTCCTGCTATCTTTTGAGATATTACGGAAAAAAAGTAATTATTTTAATGGATGAGTATGATACTCCGCTTCAAGAAGCATGGGTGCATGGCTACTGGCAGGAAATGACAGACTTTATCAGAGGGATGCTTAACTCAACCTTTAAGACGAATCCCTATTTAGAGCGGGCAGTTATGACTGGAATTACCAGAGTCAGTAAGGAGTCCATTTTTTCTGACTTAAATAATCTGGAAGTGGTAACTACCACTTCAGAGAAATATAAGAATTGTTTTGGATTTATGGAAGAGGAAGTGTGGGAAGCTTTAAAAGAGTATGGATTGTATGACAAGAGACAAAGAATAAAAGATTGGTATGATGGTTTTACTTTTGGAAGAAGGCAGGATATTTATAACCCATGGTCTATCTTAAATTTTTTGGATAAGAAACGATTTTCCATGTACTGGGCAAATACCAGCAGTAACGGTCTAGTGAATAGGCTGAGATGAAGAATGGGGACGGGATATTTATGATCTGACTTTAACGAACCGGGAAGTTCGATTTATGTTTGGCCAGATGACAGATGGATGGTTTAGAGATTTTATGCCGGAATATAATGATTTCGTGAAAGCCATGTTAACAGGGGACATAAAGGCCATGAATGCTTATATGAATAAAATAGCTTTGAATACGATCAGCTATTTCGATAGCGGGACAAAACCATCAGAGGAATCTGAACCTGAACGGTTTTACCACGGTTTTGTATTAGGCTTAACAGTGGAATTGTCAGAGAGGTATGTAATTACATCTAATCGGGAAAGTGGCTTTGGAAGATATGATGTGATGATGGAGCCAAAAAATGAAACAGACAATGCCATAATCATAGGATTTAAGGTCAGGGATTCCGGAGAAGAGAGGTCCCTGGAAGATACTGCGAATGCCGCATTGAGACAGATTGAAGAACAGCAATATGCATCAGCTTTAGAAGCCAGGGGGATTGAATCAGAACGGATTCGCAAATATGGATTTGCATTTGAGGGAAAAAACGTGCTGATACAATAATTTTTAGCCCTAACTTGACAGGAGCGCATGTGTCCAGGATTGAGAAGAAGGAAGTAGAGAAATTACGGCGGGGATGGAGTGTGCTGGGTAGGCCACGAAAGAATGGAAGATATAGGAAGAATGGATAGAACGAAATCAGGCTTAATGGAAGTAGATCCCCTGAAGGCAAATACACAAAAAATCAAAAGAAAATTATATTGTGCTTTACCGACAACAAGAGTATAATAAAAAAGAGCCGCACTTCGGGAGGCGCCGAATATGCGGCTGATTGAAGCCAGGCAGACAGATGGCGGAGGCCGTTTCTCTGCCCCGATAAAAAGGAGGATGTTTTATGGCAATTCTAGTAGCTGGCGGAGCCGGATATATCGGAAGCCATACCTGCGTGGAGCTGCTAAATGCAGGGTACGAGGTAGTAGTAGTAGACAATCTTTACAATTCTTGTGAGGAAGCCTTGAGACGGGTAGAAAAGATTACCGGCAAGAGCGTAAAGTTTTATAATGTGGATTTGCTGGACAAGCCTGCATTAGAGGAAGTTTTCCAAAAAGAAAAGATTGAGTCTGTTATTCAGTTTGCCGGATATAAGGCGGTAGGCGAGTCTGTAGCGAAACCGTTAGAGTATTACCATAATAACATTACCGGCACATTGATTCTCTGCGACGTTATGAGAGAACATCAGGTGAAAAATATTGTGTTCAGCTCTTCCGCAACGGTTTACGGAGATCCGGCTTTTGTGCCCATTACAGAGGAATGTCCCAAGGGCGAGATTACCAATCCATATGGTCAGACCAAGGGAATGTTGGAGCAGATTCTTACTGACTTAAATGTAGCGGATCCGGAGTGGAACGTGATTCTTCTGCGTTATTTTAACCCGATTGGGGCCCATGAAAGCGGAACCATCGGCGAGGATCCCAAGGGAATCCCCAATAATCTGGTGCCCTACATTGCTCAGGTAGCAATCGGTAAGAGAGAATGTGTTCATGTATTCGGCAACGATTACAATACGCCTGACGGAACCGGTGTCCGCGACTACATTCATGTAGTAGATTTGGCAAAGGGACATGTGTGTGCAATTAAAAAGCTGGAAGATAAAGAGGGGGTTTCCATCTATAATCTGGGAACCGGACATGGTTACAGTGTTTTAGATGTAATTCACGCTTATGAAAAGGCCTGCGGAAAAGAACTTCCCTATGTAATCGATCCCAGACGGCCTGGAGACATTGCCCAGTGTTACTGCGATCCGGGAAAGGCTGCCAGGGAACTGGGCTGGAAGGCAGATCTGGGGATTGAAGAGATGTGCTGCGACTCCTGGAGATGGCAGTCATCCAATCCCGATGGATATAACCAGCAGTAAGGATACATAATGAATAAGGAGCTGCTTAAAATGACAGGCAGGATGAAAAATTCCAGGCTTCATTTTCAGCGGCTCCTTTTCTGACTGAAAATGGAGGCAAGGCATGGAAGAAAAAAGAGAGCTGATAAAAGCCGGGCTGATTTTAGAAGGCGGCGGGATGAGAGGCGTTTATACGGCCGGGGTGTTGGACTTCTTTTTAGACAAGGGGCTGGAATTTGAAGAGGTTTACGGGGTGTCTGCAGGAAGTGTCCACGCCTGCAGCTATCTGTCAAAGCAGAGAGGAAGAGCAATCTCCGTCAGCATAGACTATCTAAAGGATCCCAGGTATTGTGGAGTCCGGAGCCTGATTAAGACCGGAGACTTGTTTGGCGTGAAAATGTGCTATGATCAGATTCCCAACCATCTGAATCCCTATGATTATGAGACGTTTTTATCCTATCCGGGGCGTTTTTATGCGGTTTTAACTGACTGTGAAACAGGCGAAGCCAGATACCAGCAGATTAAGGATATGAATCGGGACATTTGGGCCATTCGGGCTTCCAGCTCGCTGCCGCTGGTATCAAGAATCATTGGAAGCCATGGACACCTTTACCTGGACGGAGGAATCGCAGACTCTATTCCCGTAGAACGTTCTGAGGCAAAAGGAAATTCCAAAAACGTAGTGATATTGACCAGAGACGAATCCTACCGGAAAGACCCAAACGGAGCTATTAAGCTCATACGTCGTTTGTACAGAAAGTACCCCAGGCTGGTATCCCAGATGGAAAGCAGGCATATCCGTTATAACCAGACCCTGGATTACATTTCAAAAGGGGAGGAGGAAGGACGCATTTTTGTGATCCGTCCTTCCAGGGAAGTTACGGTAGGCAGGATTGAGAAAAACAAAGAAAAATTATTAGATCTTTATGAGCAGGGATATCAGGACGGAGAAGCTTCTTACCAGGATTTGAAAACCTTTCTCGGATTGCTGTAAAAGGATGGCCGGGCCTAAGAAGGTTTTTCCGGTGACGGGAAAGAAATGGAAATATAATGTCGAAAAATAGCAAAATAATAGCCCTCTCGGGTACTTGAATAATGGATGGAGATATGGTAATATGTCTCCATCCATTAAACTTTCTGGAAGCAATTCTATTTTCTAAAATTATCGGCGTACTGCCAGTGAATTCCAAAGTTTAGGAAAAAAGGATCTGGAAGCAAAAGTTCCAAATCTGCTTGTACGGCGCAATCAGCGCGCCAAAAAGTATACAAGGGAAAGTGGGGGATGCCTATGCCTGTAAAGTTCTGCTTATAGAGTATCCAGCAAAACATGTAAACAACAGGTTTTGCCGGATTTTGTACCTGAAAACAGAAATCGTTAATCAGCATCAGTTAAAAAGCAGAAATGGGAGGAATTTATTTGAAAAAAATCGGATATGCATTTGCCTTCAGTTTTATCTTATTGTTTTTAGCCTTTCAGAGCAGGCTTCTTACTTGGGCCCTGGGAGTACACAGGGACTATTCCGGTTATGCAAGCAGCCCTAATGCAGACTATGAAGAACCAGAACAGGTACAGATACCGGAACAGGTACAGATGCCGGAACAGGCACAGATACCGGAACAGGCACAAATACTGGAACAGGCACAAATTCAGCTTCGAACCCTTAAAAGCAGCCGGGCGTCCAATGTCCTGACCATAACCGGTTCGGGAACTCATGAAAAGATGGGAAGCACACAAGGAAAACCAGGAGTATACCTGCTGTTTCAGGGGGCAGAGTACTATCACGGATTTAATGAGATGATTTCCGATCATTGTAAAGAAGGTACATCCAGACAGGTTGACGGTATCTGGGAGTATTATGAGAGAAATTCCTCAAAATCCATTACAAAGCTGGAAACAGAGATTTGGACTGGGACCGGCAGCTACAGCAATGCGGAAAAAGTAAAGATAGCAGACGCTATTACCATTCAAAACTCCACTGATACCGGCACAGGAGCCTGGAATACGGTAGTAACAGTCACCAATCCTCATCCAAGGCTTACAGGCGTAATGTTTTATTACTATGCCCCTCACCTGGCCGATTACGGCGGTGTTACAATTTTCCCTCTGGGAGGCCAGCAGGCTGTTACCGGAGCGGCGGCGGCCCATACGCATACCGGCACAGGCAGGACAGAACCTTCTTGTATTCAGCCGGGAGCGATAACCGGAACATGCGCCATGTGTGGGAATGTAAACGAAACGATTCCGGCACTGGGACATGCAGGACCGCCCTCCTATGATGGGGAAACAGTTCCGGGGTACAAGATAAAAAACTGTATGAGATGCAATACCAGATTGGAAACGGTTGCCAATCAGTATCAGGTAATTTATGACGGAAATGGAGCTACCGGAGGAAGAATGGGCGGATTTCCTCAGCAGGTAGGAACCCCGTTTTTAATTGCCGGAAACGATTTTGTCCGTCTGGGGTATGGCTTTACCTACTGGAATACCCTGGCTTCCGGAGCCGGAAGCATATTTCGGGAAGGGCAGTCTGCTGAAAACTTAACGATGAAAGACCAGGACAGTTTCCGTTTATATGCTCAGTGGGAGGCCAATACTTATGAAGTTTCTTTTGATCCCAATGGAGGTATTTGCGAAGAAGAAAAACGGGCGATCACTTATGACAGCCCCTACGGAGAGCTGCCCAAAGCAGTGAAAGTGGATTATTTGCTTTTAGGGTGGTTCCAGGAAGGGAAGGAAGAGGCGGTGACAGAAGACACCCTGTATCAGATTGCAGAAAACACCTCTCTTAAGGCCATGTGGGAGCTGAATTTTGAAGATTTGGGAAACG
Source organism: uncultured Lachnospiraceae bacterium (assembly GCA_910577645.1). Classification (GTDB taxonomy): domain Bacteria; phylum Bacillota; class Clostridia; order Lachnospirales; family Lachnospiraceae; genus UMGS1370. The sequence continues at coordinate 66,623 of CAJTOL010000005.1, read as the reverse complement.
GAACCAACCGTCGCCCGGGGGAAGACGGGATTATGGGAACCAGGGATGATCACTATTTTTATAACGGCAAGGACGGGGAAGCCGGAACTGAGGACGATCTTCCTTTAGATCCGGGAAATGACGGCATTTACGGAACCGGAGACGATTGGTACCAGACGGAATCCGGGCAGCAGATCCACAGCGGGTTGGATGAAATATTTGATACAAAGGACGATTATATTGAGAAAGAGAACGGAACCAACGGACGGGCAGGGGAGGACGGAATTTGGGAAACAGAAGATGACGAGCTTTGGTGGAACAGTACCGACGGCCTGCCGGGAACCGGAGACGATCAGCGGATCCATGCAGGAATGGACGGAGAATACGGAACCAAAGATGATTTTATTGACAACGGGGACGGAACCAACCGGCGTCCGGGAGAGGACGGCATCTGGGGAACAGAAGATGATGAGATTTGGGAGAATGGTCCGGATCAACAGCCGGGAACCCAGGATGACGTGAAAAAGGCAGAAGATAACCCTCCTGCCAGAGAAAATCCTGAAGGAGGAGACCAGGGAGATGGCTCAGGAAGTAAGGGGGACAGCTCTGGAAGCTCCGGAGGAAGTACAGGAGGAAATTCCGGAAGCTCCGGAGGAAGCACAGGAGGAAGTTCCGGAAGCTCCGGAGGAAGCACAGGAGGAAGTTCCGGAAGCTCCGGTGGAAGTATTAGAGGCGGTTCTGGAGGCGGATCCGGCAGTATCCAGGGCGGACCAGGCGTTAAAGGAGGTTCTGTTACAGATTTAGGAAAAGGAAAAAACGGCGAGTGGGAAAAACTTCCGGACGGCTGGATCTTTCAGTATACCGGAGGCGGCAGGGCCAAGGATGAATGGTGCTATCTGTATTACGGAGTTACAGGACGCACTGACTGGTATCGGTTTGGACTGGATGAATATATGAAGATTGGATGGTATCAGGATAAGGACGGCCGCTGGTATTTTCTCCACACTGTGTCGGACGGAACACTGGGACATATGAAAACAGGATGGCACTTGGATGCGGATGGAAGCTGGTATTATCTGAATCCGGTAAGCGACGGATATCGGGGAGCAATGGTTACCGGCTGGCACCTTATTGACGGAAAATGGTACTATTTTAACCCTGAAGCCCATGGAAAATTGGGAGCTATGTATGCCGATGGAGTTACGCCTGACGGCTATCTGGTAGGGAAAGACGGGGCCAGAATTGAATAGGGGAGCGCAGTGGATAACAGAATAAAGATGTAACAGAACAAAAGTTCGAAAAAACTCTTGTAAGCAGTCTGAAAATATGTTATACTAAAAGAACAAACGTTTGGTATAGATTGGGATAAAACAGGAGGAAAGCCATGTTGATTCAGCAGAATCTGAGCTTACAGGAGAAATTACGGATTTTAACGGATGCGGCCAAGTATGACGTAGCGTGCACTTCCAGCGGTGTTGCGCGGAAAGGGAAGGCCGGCATGGTGGGAAATACAGCGGAAGCAGGTATCTGCCACAGCTTTTCGGCAGATGGCCGCTGCATTTCCCTGTTGAAAATTCTTTTTACCAATCAATGTATTTATGACTGCAAATATTGTATTAACCGAAGCTCTAACGATACCTTGCGGACAGCGTTTACTCCCGATGAGGTCTGCCGTCTTACCATGGAGTTTTATAGAAGGAATTATATAGAGGGATTGTTTTTAAGTTCAGGGATTTTACACAATGCCAACTATACCATGGAGCAGATTTACCAAACCGTGTATTCTTTGAGAACGGAGCATCGTTTTAACGGATATATCCATATTAAGGCAATTCCAGGGGCAGATGAGGAGCTGATTGAACGTATTGGCTTTCTGTCAGATCGGATGAGCGTTAACTTAGAGCTTCCGACAACCCAGGGCCTTAAAAATCTTGCTCCAGGAAAAACCAGGGATAAGATTTTAAGGCCTATGCGTCAGATTCAACGGGGAATCTTCCGACAGCAGAAGCTTTTGGAGGAGCTGTCAGGGGAGCGGAAGAGACTGGACGGCAGAGGGAGGGCCGGGTTTACCGGCGGGGCATCTCTGTTCCGTCCGGATAAGGTTTCGCCATCCCTTTTGGAGGGAGCGGATTCTGGTAAAACTTTTCCGGACCAGGGATTTTATGCGCCGTCATTTTTGGGGAGAGAACAAAGATTTGTACCTGCCGGCCAGAGTACACAGATGATTGTAGGGGCTACTCCGGAAAATGATTACCAAATGATGAAAGTGACAGAGGCATTGTATCAGAGCTATGGATTGAAGCGGGTATTTTTTTCTGCCTTTGTCCGGGTAAATGAAGATTCCTCACTTCCGGCCCTTCCGGGAGGCCCTCCATTACTGCGGGAACACAGGCTTTATCAGGCAGATTGGCTTTTGCGTTTTTACGGCTTTCAGGCGGACGAGCTTTTAACAGAAGATAAACCGGATTTTAATGTGTTTTTAGATCCAAAGTGCGACTGGGCGCTGCGCCATCTTGAGTTGTTTCCGGTAGAGGTAAACCGGGCGGAGTATCAAACCCTGTTAAGGGTTCCGGGGATTGGAGTAAAGTCTGCCGGAAGGATTCTGGCTGCCAGGCGGAATGGAGCGCTGGACTTTGCCACTTTGAAAAAGCTGGGGGTAGTTTTAAAACGGGCCGTTTATTTTATCACCTGTTCAGGCAGAATGGAGCAGGGGACACGGCTGGATCAGGATTTTATTACATCTTGTCTGATAGGAGATGAGAGGCGGAAAAACTGGGATATTTCCCATCAGGACTCCTACCGTCAGCTTTCCCTGTTTCACGATATGAAACTGGAGGCAGAGCCTACGGGGGAAGATAAAGTAGCTGCTGTCTTTGGAGATATGTAACTTTTGGAGGGGATGAGATGACGGTATATATTTGTGAGGACTCATTAGACGGGATTTTATGCGGGGTTTATGATGCCTGGATGAGCCGGAAGGGACATGCTCAGGTAAAGCTTCAGCTGGACGGATGGTTTGAGCAGGAGTTGTTTACAGAATACCTTACCGTTCCCAGAGAGATGGAAAAGGCAGAGAAGGTTGTAAAATCTATCCGCCAGAAGATTTCTGAGGAGGCTTACGAAAAGGTATATGTTGCCTCCCTCTCTCAGGATCCGGACAGGGCTGACAAGATTTACCGGTTTCTAATATATGGATTCCACTTTGGAAAAAAAGTGGTGGATATGCTGCAGATTCCAGCAGTTTTTCAACTGTTTCAAATGTGCAGAAATGTATATAACGAAAACCATCTCCTTATCGAATTTATCCGGTTTTCTCAGATCACAGACAGAAACCTGATGTTTAGCCGTATCGCGCCTAAAAACAGAGTGTTGTCTCTTTTGGCGCCTCACTTTTCTGACCGTTTTCCGGGAGAGCGATGGATGATCTATGATGAAAACCGGCAGGAGGCGGCAGTTTACCTTCCGGGAAGGGGGTGGGCCATCCTTCAGCCGGATCCGGCCATGAGAAGAGAAATCGACAATTGGCAGACAGACAGCAGGGAGTACGAAGATTTATGGAAGATTTTCCACGGAACTATCGCCATTAAGGAGCGTTTTAATCCCAAGTGCCAGAGAAATCATCTTCCATTGCGTTTTCGGGGCTATATGACAGAATTTCAATAAGAAGAGAATTTAGAAGGGAGATTATGTGTTTAGCAGGATATACAGCGCGGGAACCAGCGGAATCCAGGGCCGGATTATAACGGTGGAAGTGGATTCCCACGACGGCCTGCCAGGGATGTCTATGGTAGGATATCTGTCTTCAGAGGTGAGGGAGGCGCAGGAGAGGGTGCGGACTGCTTTGAAAAATTCGGGGTTTTCCATGCCTCCTAAAAAAACGGTGATTAATCTGTCTCCGGCATCTATACGCAAGGCGGGAACCAGCTATGACTTAGCCATTGCCCTTGGAGTTTTAGGAGCTTTAGAGTATGTAAATCTGGAGCCGTATTTGAACAGCTTATTTGTGGGAGAACTGGGGCTGGACGGAACTATAAAGCCGGTGAGAGGGGTACTTCCCATGGTTCTGACAGCTAAGGAAGAGGGCTTTTGCCAATGTTTTCTGCCACCGGGAAATGAGAGAGAGGGGCAGGCAGTCCGGCAGATGGAGATTGCTGCTCCGGAATCCCTAAAACAATGTGTAGAATGGCTGCGCCATCCTGATATTATAAAAAGGGTTGTAAAGGTACAGGGAGAATCCCTGTCCTGCCAGGATTCATCTGGAGAAGAAAAGGACTTTTCAGAGGTAAATGGACAATTAGTGTTAAGGCGGGCATCGGAGATAGCCGCCGCCGGGCAGCACAATCTTTTAATGCTGGGGGAAGCAGGCGCGGGAAAGACTATGGTTGCTCAGAGAATTCCTACCATCATGCCTGCAATGACAGAAAAAGAGCGGATTGAGGTGTCAAAGATTTACAGCGTATGCGGGCTGCTTCCCAAGGGCGAGACACTGATGACAAAAAGGCCTTTCCGAAATCCTCACCATACCATAAGCCCTCAGGCGTTAGCAGGAGGAGGCCTGGTGCCAAATCCCGGAGAATTGTCTTTGGCATCTGAAGGGATTTTGTTTCTGGATGAGTTCCCGGAATTTTCCTCTAAGACCATCGAAATATTGAGACAGCCATTGGAGGAGAAAAGTGTAACCATTGCCAGAACTCACGGGACCTATGTTTTTCCGGCTAATGTACTTTTGGTGGCGGCAATGAATCCCTGTCCCTGCGGATTTTATCCGGACAGAAACCGGTGCCGCTGCAGCTCAAAACAGATACATAATTATTTGGGGAAAATTTCCAAACCGATTCTGGAGAGATTTGATATCAGCGCGGAGGCGACTCCGGTTACTTATCAGGAACTTCGGGTTACAAAAGAGAATGAAAATTCAGAACAGATACGGCAGCGGGTGGAGTCGGCCAGAGAGATCCAAAAATACCGTTTCCGGGACAAACAAATCTCCTGCAACAGCCAGATGGGGGGAAGAGATTTAAAAGAATATTGTAAAATCAGTGCCAGGGAGGAAGCATTTTTAGAAACAGTCTACAGAAAAAAGCAATTAAGCGCCAGGGCGGTTCATAAAATTTTTAAAGTAGCCCGTACCATAGCGGATTTGGACAGCAGGTCTTCTATTAGTCACAGCGATCTGTGTGAAGCGGTAGGATATCGGAGTTTAGAGGGAAAGTATTGGGGAGGAAGGTAAATGCGAAGTATTTTTAGGATGCCTTCCGACGACATGGCAGGTGACACCAGGTGTCGCGTGCCGATTCACTATTATACTAGGAGGGAGGAACTTGATTGATCCCCTGACAAAAGAAGAACGTCAATGCCTGTTTTGGCTTACAAGGATTAACGGGTTTGGTGCGTTAACAGTAGAAAAAATATGGAATAGTATCCCGGACAAAGTCAGTATATATAATATAGAAGGAAAAGTATTAAGAGAAAAAGGACTTCTCCAGCCTGCCCAGGCGGAAAGCTTTGATGCCTTCCGAAAATACGAAAAAAGGCAGGAAATCCAGGAAGAATATGAGAAACTAAAGGAAAGAGGCATTCGGTTTATCACACCCTTTGACCAGGAATACCCAAAAGGGCTGCAAAATATTGCAGCAAAACCTATGGGGCTTTACTGGAAAGGACGGCTGCCTGACAGGGATTACCCGGTGGCAGCTATTGTGGGAGCCAGGGAGTGCACCAGTTATGGAGGCCAGATTGCCAGGTTTTTGGGAAAAGAGTTAAGCAGCCAGGGAGTACAAATCGTCAGCGGGTTGGCATCAGGAGTAGATGGGGCGGGGCACATGGGAGCTTTGGATGCCGGAAAACCCACTTACGGAGTGTTGGGATGCGGGATTAATATCTGCTATCCAAAAGAAAACTATAAACTGTACGAGATGATGGAAAGAACAGGAGGGATTGTGTCCGAATATGGTTTGGGAACCAGGCCAAGGCCTGGGAACTTTCCTATGCGGAATCGAATTATCAGTGGGATGTCAGACATTATTATAGTGGTGGAGGCGCGGGAGAAAAGCGGTTCTCTCATTACGGCAGAGACAGCTCTGGAACAGGGAAAAGATGTGTTTGCAATTCCCGGGAGGATTACGGATATTTTAAGCGCCGGATGTAACCGCCTTATTCAGCAGGGAGCGTTTCCGCTTTTGGAAGTAGGCGATATATTAGACTATTTCGGGATGACTCATGGGAAAATGTTAAGAATTCAGGAAAAAAATCAGAAGGGACTTGCCAAGAAAGAAAAAAAGGTGTATATTTGCTTGGATTTACAACCAAAATTTATCGAAGAGATTGTAAAAGAAAGCGGTTTGCCTATGCATGAATGTGTGGGGATCCTTCTGGACCTGGAGCTGGAGGGATACATTGTGCAGGAGGCAAATCACTATTACAGAAAAAAACTGTGAATGAGGAGTTGTTATGGCAGCAAAGAATCTGGTAATTGTGGAGTCTCCTGCGAAAGTAAAGACAATTAAAAAATTTTTAGGCTCAACTTATGAGGTAGATGCCTCCAACGGCCATGTAAGAGATCTTCCAAAAAGCCAAATGGGAATTGACACAGAAAATGACTTTGAAGTGAAGTATATCACCATACGGGGAAAGGGGGATATTTTATCCAAGCTCCGCAAGGAGGCGAAAAAGGCGGATAAGATTTACCTTGCAACAGACCCGGATCGGGAAGGGGAGGCTATTTCGTGGCACCTTATGAAAGCGCTGAAGCTGGATGAGGCAAAGGATAAAAAGATTTATCGTATCAGCTTTAACGAGATTACCAAGAATGCAGTTAAAAACTCTATTAAAAATCCGCGGGAAATTGATATGAATCTGGTAGACGCTCAGCAGGCCCGGAGAATTCTGGATCGCCTGGTGGGATATAAAATCAGCCCGCTCCTTTGGGAAAAAGTAAAGAGAGGATTAAGTGCCGGCCGCGTCCAGTCTGTTGCGCTTCGAATGATATGTGACAGAGAAGAAGAAATAGATGCGTTTATTCCGGAAGAGTATTGGAATCTGGAAGCTGCTTTAAAAATCCCGGGAAGCAAAAAGGCCTTGACTGCTAAGTTTTACGGAGATAAAAACAACCGTATTACCATTGGAAACAGAGAAGAAATGGACGGGATCCAGGAGAAACTGGAAGGTCAGGCCTATACTGTAGAAGAATTAAAAATCGGGGAGAGAATAAAAAAGGCTCCCATTCCTTTTACTACCAGTACCTTACAGCAGGAGGCATCTAAAGTTTTAAACTTTTCCACTCAGAAAACTATGCGTCTGGCCCAGCAGCTCTATGAGGGTGTAGAGGTAAAGGGCCGTGGGACTATCGGTCTCATTACTTATTTGCGTACAGATTCTACCCGTGTAGCTGAGGAAGCAGATCAGGCTGCCAGGGAGTTTATTGGGGCACAGTATGGCAGCCAATATGTGGCAAAAGCCGAACAGGGAAGCAAAAAAAGCGGGAAGATTATCCAGGATGCCCACGAAGCCATTCGCCCTACAGATATTTCCCTGACCCCTGTAATTATTAAGGAGTCCTTGCAGAGAGATTTATTCCGGCTATATCAATTAATCTGGAAGCGGTTTGCTGCCAGTCGTATGGACTCGGCCCGCTATGAGACTACTGCTGTAAAAATCGGAGCCGGAGCTTACTACTTTACGGCAACTGCATCAAAACTGGCTTTTGACGGATTTATGTCTGTCTATGCCCAGGAAGAGGATAAAGAAGAGGCCAATCTGCTGCTTGAACGTTTGGAAACAGGGATGAAGCTTGAGCTGGAAGAATTGCTGCCCAGTCAACATTTCACTCAGCCTCCTTCCCATTACACAGAGGCTTCCTTGGTGAAAGCTCTGGAGGAACAGGGGATTGGGCGTCCCAGTACCTATGCGCCTACTATTACTACTATTTTGGCACGGCGATATGTGGTGAAGGAGAATAAAAACTTATATGTAACCGAACTGGGCGAGGTGGTAAATGGTATGATGAAGCAATGCTTTCCCAGCATTGTGGACACTGCTTTTACTGCAAATCTGGAATACCTGCTGGACAAAGTGGGGGACGGAACCGTGGAATGGAAGACAGTGGTGCGTAATTTTTATCCGGATTTAGATGAAGCGGTAAAAAGTGCTCAGGTGGAGTTGGAGTCTGTGACCATTGCCGATGAGGTGACAGAAGAAATATGTGACCACTGCGGCCGCAACATGGTAATTAAATATGGGCCTCACGGGAAATTTTTGGCCTGCCCTGGCTTTCCTGAATGTAAAAATACCAAACCTTATTTAGAAAAGATAGGAGTACCCTGTCCAAAGTGCGGCAAAGAAGTGGTGATTAAAAAGACGAAGAAGGGGCGCCGGTATTATGGCTGTGAGGCAAATCCGGAATGTGATTTCATGTCCTGGCAGAAGCCTTCCAAAGAAAAATGCCCGGAATGTGGCAGCTATATGGTAGAAAAAGGAAATCAAAAGGTATGTGCAAGTGAAACCTGCGGTTATCGTGAGAAAATTAAATAAAAATAGAAGTATTTATTAAAAAATTTAAAAATTTCCAAAAACTCTTGTGAATGTTGAATAAATATGGTACAATTTACTCAATAAATAGCTTTTTCGGAAAACCAATTTAACAGAGTGAGGAGGTTTTGGAAAATGAGTGTACAGTTGCTGGATAAAACCAGAAAAATCAATAAGTTATTGCATAACAATAACACCCACAAATTTGTATTTAATGATATTTGCAAGGTGCTGAGTGAAATTCTGTTATCCAATATTCTGGTTATCAGTAAAAAAGGAAAGGTCCTTGGCGTCAGCATTTGGCCTGGAGTGGATGAGATTGAAGAACTGATTGAGGATCAGGTAGGAAATTATGTAGATAAGCTGCTTAATGAACGGCTTCTCAGTGTGCTGTCCACAAAGGAAAACGTAAATCTGGCCACTTTGGGCTTCGCTGAAGAAAATGTCAGAAAATATCAGGCAATTATTTCTCCTATTGATATTGCAGGGGAGCGCCTGGGTACTTTGTTTATGTACAAATCAGATGCCCAGTATGATATTGACGATATTATCGTAAGCGAATACGGAACCACAGTAGTTGGCCTGGAGATGATGCGTTCTGTAAATGAGGAAAATGCAGAAGAGAGCAGAAAGGTTCAAATTGTAAAATCTGCTATCAGTACCCTGTCCTTCTCCGAATTGGAGGCCATCACCCATATTTTCGAAGAACTGGACGGCAATGAGGGGATCTTAGTAGCCAGCAAAATTGCAGACAGAGTGGGGATTACCCGTTCCGTTATCGTAAACGCTCTCCGCAAGTTTGAGAGCGCCGGAGTGATTGAATCCCGCTCCTCTGGTATGAAGGGAACTTACATTAAAGTTTTAAATGATGTGGTATTTGATGAGTTGAAGTCAATCAAAGCCGATGGCGGAAAGTAAAACAGAAAGCACTTTCTGCCAGAGTATTTTCTGTATATTTAACCATGAAAAGGGTATGCCGCAAAACGAAATAAGAGGTTTTCTATTAGCGAATATACGTATCTTAAGCACATCTGTACGGCTGTGGCGGATGCAATCTGCCATAAACGTACAGGTTTAGCGAGAGTTAGCGGACAGCAATAATAGAAAGCCTCTGATTTTCATTTTGCGGCATTTTTTTGATTTTTAGATATTTTTTAGAGAAAGAATTGATAAAAATAAGTTAAAAGGAATAAAAAATACTTGCACGCCAAGGCGACTTATGGTATATTGGAGTGGCTTACGAAAAAACACGTCTGCGGATTCTTTGGGAAGGTGCCTGAAAAAGACTCTCAGGTCTCCCTGGAAGCATGAGATGCAGGCGGAAGTTTAAAACCAAACGGAGGTAGAAACATGAGCGTAATTTCTATGAAGCAGTTGTTGGAAGCTGGCGTGCACTTTGGCCATCAGACAAGAAGATGGAACCCTAAGATGGCTCCCTACATCTATACCGAGAGAAACGGTATCTACATCATTGACTTACAGAAATCTGTAGGCAAGGTAGATGAGGCCTACAAGGCAGTTGCGGATATCGCAGCAGACGGTGGCACCGTTTTGTTTGTCGGAACCAAGAAGCAGGCTCAGGATGCGATTAAGACTGAGGCTGAGAGATGCAACATGTACTATGTAAATGAGAGATGGTTGGGCGGTATGCTGACCAACTTCAAGACTATCCAGAGCAGAATTGCAAGATTAAAGCAGATTGAGACCATGGCTGAGGATGGCACCTTTGACGTTCTTCCCAAGAAGGAAGTTATTGAGCTAAAGAAAGAATGGGACAAGCTGGAGAAGAATTTAGGCGGCATCAAGGAGATGAAGAGACTTCCGGATGCAATCTTTGTAGTAGATCCCAAGAAGGAAAGAATCTGCGTACAGGAAGCGCACACTCTGGGAATTCCTTTAATCGGCATTGCAGATACCAACTGTGATCCGGAAGAACTGGATTATGTAATTCCTGGCAACGATGACGCTATCAGAGCTGTTAAGTTAATCGTTTCCAAGATGGCTGATGCAGTGATTGAGGCAAATCAGGGCGAGGCTCTTGCAGATATGGAAGCAGCCGGCGAAATCGAAGCAGACGAGAATGTAGAGGCTTAATTTGAATGACTGATGCTTCGGCCGGTTGGAAGATACGGGTTGAAGCATCTTTTTTTACAAAGTATCAAGCAAAAAGCGCTGCGAAGCGTTTTGACGGATTTCGTTGAGATTATCGCTGTGTGCGGGCATACAGCAACCCTGAATTTAGGCCGCCTGTCAGGCGGTGAAATTTTTATAGCAAATAGAGATGGAGGAATTAGAAATGGCAGCAGTTACGGCAGCAATGGTAAAAGAATTGAGAGAGATGACTGGCGCAGGTATGATGGATTGCAAGAAAGCGCTGGCTGCAACTGACGGGGATATGGACAAGGCAGTAGAGTTTTTAAGAGAAAAAGGACTTGCCTCCGCTCAGAAGAAGGCTGGCAGAATCGCTGCTGAGGGGATTGCGTTTACTTTGGTAAGCGAGGATGACAAGAAGGCAGTTGTAGTAGAGGTTAATGCAGAAACCGATTTTGTTGCAAAGAACGAAGTGTTCAGAGGCTATGTGGCAGATGTTGCCGCACAGGCATTAAACAGCTCTGCAGCAGACATGGATACTTTCTTTGCTGAGAAGTGGGCAAAGGATGAGACTTTAACAGTTAAGGAAGCTCTGGCTGCTCAGATTGCAGTAATCGGCGAGAACATGAATATTAGAAGATTTGAGCGCCTTGAAGAGCAGAATGGTTTCGTTGCTTCCTACATTCATGCAGGCGGCAAGATTGGCGTTTTAGTAGACGTTGAGACAGATGTTGTAAACGATGCAATCAAAGAGATGGCTAAGAATGTAGCAATGCAGGCTGCAGCCTTAAAGCCCTTATATACCAGCAGAAATGAAGTAGATGCTGATTATATTGAGAAAGAAAAAGAGATCCTTGCAGCAGCAGCAAGAAATGAGAAGCCGGATGCCAATGATAAGATCATTGACGGTATGGTAATGGGCCGTATTAACAAAGAATTAAAGGAAATCTGCCTGTTAGATCAGGTATATGTAAAGGCTGAGGACGGCAAGCAGACCGTTGCCAAGTATGTTGAGGAAGTTGCAAAGGCAAACGGCGCCAAGATCGCAGTTAAGAAGTTTGTACGCTTTGAGACCGGCGAAGGTATGGAAAAGAAAGAGGAGAATTTTGCAGAGGAAGTTGCAAAGCAGATGGGAAAATAGTCCTGTCTTAAAATGAATAAGATGATTTAAAAAAGGGGATGCCGCAAGACGATAACAGAAATTGCCTTGTTTCATGTTGCGACACCCCTGCTTTTTAGCAGTAATTTGTGCTTTCTACGAAAACAAATGTCTTTATTGGCCTGACAATCTCTGGAAACAGAGAGAAAAAACTCCAAAACAGGCTGTAGTCAGGCGAAAGAAAGACTTTTTTATAAGTAAAAATAGGGTGTGATAAAATGGGCAAATATTTTGCAAAAAGACTCGGAATGGCAGTGGTTACGATTTTCTTAGTAACCTGCATTACATTCCTGCTGATGAATGCAGTTCCAGGAAGCCCCTGGCTCAGCGAGAAAAATCCTTCAGAAGCTACCCTGGCGGCTTTGAACGCAAAGTACGGACTGGACAAGCCGGTTATTGTGCAGTTGGGGATCTATTTGAAAAATCTGCTTCGCGGTGATTTTGGCGTATCTTTAAAGATGCAGAAAAACCGTGCGGTTATGAATATTATTTTAGAAATGTTTCCGGTTTCGGCTAAAGTAGGCGCTTTGGCCCTTAGCTGGGCTGTTTTGGTAGGGGTTCCTTTAGGCTGTCTGGCCGCTTTTAAGAGAGGGAAACTTACAGACAGTATTCTTCGGGTAGTTTGTACTTTGGGAATTTCCACTCCCAGCTTTGTAGTGGCATCCATCCTGCTGGTAACTCTGGCAGGCGGTATTGCGTCTCTCAAGCTTTTTCCTACGATTTTTGATCCGGCGGCAGGATGGCGATCCTATGTGCTTCCATGTTTTGCTTTAGGCTTTTATCCTATGTGCTATACTGCGCGTCAGACCCGTTCCGCCATGCTGGACTCTTTAAATCAGGAATATATTAAAACTGCCCGGGCAAAAGGGTTAAAAAACAGCAAGATTATTTTTAAACATGCATTAAGAAATGCTTTGATACCGGTTATTACCTATCTGGGGCCGCAGGTGGCATTTACTCTTTGCGGCGGTTTCGTTGTAGAGAGTGTATTTTCTATTCCCGGGCTGGGACGTTATTTTGTCCAGTCTATCCAGAACCGGGATTATCCGGTTATTATGGGAACCACCATTTTTCTGGCTACTTTTATTATTTTGATGAATGCTGTGGTAGATCTGTTATATAAGGTAGCAGATCCCAGAATCCATCTGACGAAAGGGGGAAAATAAGTATGGCAAGAGAGAAGAAGATAAAACGCTGTCCTGTTTCCCTTCAGCCGGATATAGAGTCTATGCTGGATTTAAATAGTTTGACAACGGCAGATTTTGAACCGGCCAGCCAGAGTGAGAAAGAAGATTTTATTCAGGAGAGGGCCAGCGTATCCTATTGGAAAGACGCCTGGAGAAGGCTGAAGCAGAATACAGTGGCTATGGTTGCGCTGGCTGTGGTAATCTTTTTGTTCCTGTTTGCATTTGTAGGACCTTATTTGATGCCTTACGGATATGACGAGTTTAATAAAGGCGCCGAAAATCTGCATCCTTACCACTATGCCCTTGAGGATCAGAATCGTTTGGACGCAGAGATAGCTGCCAGAACCCAGACAGAGGTTTTAAGTGTAGACGAAATGATTGCCAAGGCGGAAGAAGAAGCGGCTGCCAGAGGAGAAAAGCTGTCCAACGTGGATAAGGCAAAGATCCGGGCTCAGGCCAAGGTTTCTACCCAAAACACAGACAGCAGTGAAGAGATAGATCCGGAAGTACTTCGCAAAGAGCTGGGGATCAAGCGCCGTATTTTTGGATATTCCAAGGGAGAGCTGGAGAGAAAGGCGGCTGGGGAAAGCGTATTTCCTCATGTTTTCGGAACAGATATGTATGGCCGCGATATTTTAGTCCGTGTTATGTATGGAGCCAGGGTTTCCATGTCCGTAGGTATTTGCGCGGCACTTTTGGTACTGTTAATCGGAGCGGTATACGGATCCATTTCCGGCTATTGCGGCGGTAAGGTGGATGCAGTAATGCAGCGGATTGTGGAGCTGATTTATTCTGTCCCGGAAATGCTGGTGGTTCTTTTAATTGCCACAGCATTAAAACCGATTTTAACCGAATATGTCAATTCCGGAAGCGGTCCTTTAAAATCCTTTGTGGGTATTTTAGGCCCTAACCTGATTTCTTTGTTTATTGCCTTTGGTATGCTTTACTGGGTAACCATGAGCCGAATTATCCGTGGTCAGGTGCTTCAGCTAAAGGAGCAGGAATATGTAACGGCGGCAAGAGCCCTGGGAGCTTCCGGCGGCCGGATTATCCGTAACCATCTGCTTCCCAACTGTATTGGCCAGATTGTTGTAACTACCTGTTTGCAGATTCCTTCCGCAATTTTTTTGGAGTCCTTTTTGTCCTATTTGGGAGTAGGCGTATCTGCCCCTCTTCCCAGTTTAGGCTCTATGGCTACCGATGCTTTAAGCGGTATGTATACTTATACCTACCGTCTGATTATTCCGGCAGCAGTGCTGTCCACTATGATCCTGGCATTTAATCTTTTTGGCGACGGCCTTAGAGATGCTCTGGATCCCAAGCTGAAGAAATAGAAAGGAGGAGACTTGAATGGCTGAAGCAAAAGAAAATAAAAAGTTATTGGAAGTAAGAGACCTGCATGTTTCCTTCTTTACCCCTGCAGGAGAGGTTAAGGCTGTAGGAGGAATTTCTTACGATTTAAATTACGGCGAGGTTATGGGGGTAGTGGGCGAGTCCGGATCCGGAAAGAGTGTGGAAGCATATTCCATTATGGGACTGCTGCAGTCTCCTGGTAAGGTAATCGGCGGCTCTATTACTTTTGAAGGACAGGATGTATTAAGCTTTTCCAAGGAAGAGATGACTTCCTTCCGTGGAAATAAGGTGGCTATGATTTTCCAGAATCCTATGACCTGCCTGAATCCTGTATATACCATTGGAAACCAGTTGGTGGAGGCTCTCAGAGCCCACGATAAATCTATTTCCAAAGAAGACGCGGAAAAGCGGGCAATGGAGATGATGGAGCTGGTGGGAATTAATAACGTGGAAAAGCGTATGAAACAGTATCCCCACGAGTTTTCAGGAGGTATGCGCCAGCGTGTTATGATTGCCATGGGATTGATTTGCCATCCTCAGCTTTTGATTGCTGACGAGCCTACTACAGCCCTGGATGTTACTATCCAGGCTCAGATTCTGGAGCTGATGAAGGAGCTGCAGAAAAAGACGAAGATGGGCATTATCTTTATTACCCACAACTTAGGAGTAGTAGCCGATATCTGTGATAAAGTGTCCGTTATGTATGCGGGAAAGATGGTAGAGCAGGGACCGGTAGATGACATTTTTTATCAACCGGCCCATCCTTACACCAAGGGACTTCTCCGTTCTATGCCCCGCGTAGACGCGGAAAGCTATGAACGGCTGATTCCTATTGAAGGAACCCCGGTAGATATGCTGAATCCGCCGGAGGGATGTCCCTTTGCTCCCAGGTGTGAGCAGTGTATGAAGATTTGTTTAAAGAAGATGCCGCCTTATGTGGAGGTGGGAGAGAATCATCGCTCTGCCTGCTGGCTGCGGGTTCAGGAGCAGTTAAACAAGGAGGAAAAGGTTAATGAATAATGATGAGAAGATTCTCCTTGAAATCAAGAATTTAAGAAAATATTTTCCGATAAAAGGCATGAAAGGGCCGGGAGTTCAGGCGGTTCAGGATGTATCCTTCTTTATTAAAAAGGGGGAGACCCTGGGGCTGGTAGGCGAGTCAGGATGTGGAAAGACTACCTTGGGAAGGACTATCCTTCGCCTTCATGAGCCTACAGGAGGCAGCATTATTTATGATGGAGCCCCTATATATGAGAATCCTCTGGGGGAGGACGGCAAGCCTCTTGGAAAGGCCAAGGCAGTAAACATGCTTCCCTACAGAAGGAAAATGCAGATTATTTTTCAGGACCCTTCCGCATCCTTGGATCCCCGTATGACTGTAGGAGAGATTATAGGCGAAGCTATTGATATTCATAAACTGGCGGCCAGTAAGCAGGACAGAACCGATATGATTAAAGAGCTGCTGCGCCGGGTAGGGCTTAATACAGAGCATGCCAACCGTTATCCCCATGAGTTTTCCGGCGGCCAGCAGCAACGTGTGGGGATTGCCCGGGCTTTGGCGGTAAAACCGGAGTTTATCGTTTGTGACGAGCCGATTTCCGCTTTGGATGTTTCCATCCAGTCTCAGGTTGTGAATATGCTGGAGGATATGCAGCAGGAGATGGGCCTTACCTATTTGTTTATTGCCCATGACCTTTCTGTTGTGCGTCATATTTCCAGCAGGATCGGCGTTATGTATCTGGGCTCTCTGGTGGAGCTGGGAGAAAGCTACGAATTAAACCGCAATCCTATCCATCCCTATACCAAGACCCTTTTATCTGCGGTTCCGGTGCCGGATCCCCAGATTAGCCGCAGCCGCAGCCGGATTGTGCTGGAAGGAGATATTCCCAGCCCTATCAATCCTCCCAGCGGGTGCCGGTTCCATACCAGATGTCCCTATGCTATGGAAAAGTGTAAACAGGCCATGCCCAAGTTTAAAGAGCATGAGCCGGGCCACTGGGCAGCCTGCCATCTGTTGGACAAATAGGCCTTCACAAAAGATTCAGGTACCACCGCTTCCTGAAACCCTGACAGGTAAAATCAGGGAGCGTTGAGATACAAGATTTCCCTGGAATAATACAGGGAA
The DNA here is from genome assembly GCA_910577645.1 of uncultured Lachnospiraceae bacterium. GTDB lineage: Bacteria > Bacillota > Clostridia > Lachnospirales > Lachnospiraceae > UMGS1370. The sequence goes on along the minus strand of CAJTOL010000005.1, from coordinate 50,203 downwards.
AAGAAAAAAGGAGGAATAATTATGAGAAAGACAAAGAAAATCATGTCTCTGGCTCTGGCTTCTGCAATGGCAGTTTCCCTGGCAGGCTGTGGACAGAGCACCCCCCCCGCTACCACTGCGGCTCCTGCAGAGACCACAACAGCGGCAGAGGCCGCTGAAACTACGGAGGCTCCTGCGACCGAGGAGGCAGACGGAGAATTTAACATGGCAGTGTGCCTGGCTTCTGAGCCTCAGACTATTGATCCGGCATTGAACTCTGCTGTAGACGGCGCAATTATGGTTAACCATTTCTTTGAAGGTCTGGTTAAGTGGGAAGATGACGGTACAGGCAAGGCAAAGACCGCTCCGGGTCAGGCAGAGTCCTGGGAGAAAGTAGTAAATGATGACGGTACCGTTACCTACACCTTTAAGATGCGTGATGGAATCACATGGTCTGATGGTCAGCCTGTAACTGCAGGAGATTTTGAATATAGCTGGAAGCGTCTGGCCAGCCCGGAGACCGCTGCCGACTACTGCTATATGATCGATATGGTTAAGGGCTATGCAGAGGTTTCTTCCGGCGAGGCTGATAAGGATACCCTGGCAATCAAGGCAATTGATGACAAGACCCTGGAGATCGTATTATCCTATGACTGTCCTTATTTTGAGGAAATCATGGCTTTCCCGGCAACCTTCCCGGTTCGTCAGGACATTGTAGAGGGCAACGAGGAGTGGACCTATGATGTGGCTACTTACATTGGAAACGGTCCTTACAAGATGCAGGAGTGGTCTCACAATGCATACATTAATGCAGTAAAGAACGAGAATTACTACAATTATGAGAAACTGGGTCCGGACAGCATTAAGTTCACCCTGTTAGATGATGCAAACGCTATGTTGGCTGCTTATAAGAGCGGCGAGCTGGATTTCATTGAGGAGTTCCCTACAGATGAGATCGCAAACTACATTGCCTCCGGCGACATTACCATTGAAGATTACATTGGCTGCTACTATGTATGCTTCAACACCGAGGATGAAGTATTTAAGGATCCGTTAATCCGTAAAGCATTCTCCTTAGCAATCGACAGAAACTACATTGTAGAGAACGTTTCCCAGTCAGGTGAGCTTCCCGCAACCGGCTATGTTCCTGCCGGCGTTAATGACGCAGATCCTTCCGGCGACGATTTCCGTACCATAGGCGGCGACTATTACAGCGTTGCTCCTGAGGATTACGAGAAGAACTGTGAAGAAGCCCGCGCTCTGCTGGCAGAAGCAGGCTATCCGGGCGGAGAAGGCTTCCCCACTGTTGAGTATATGTACAATACCAATGATAAGCACAAAGCAATCGGCGAGGCTTTACAGAGCATGTGGCAGGAAGTATTAGGCGTAAATGTTACCCTGAGCAATCAGGACTGGAACGTATTCTTAGAGAGCCGTAAACAGGGCCAGTACCAGATCGCCCGCAACGGCTGGATCGCTGACTACAACGATCCCTGCTCCTTCATCGATATGTGGTATACCGACGGCGGAAACAACGATGCTCAGTATTCTAATCCGGAATATGATGCATTAATCGATGCTGCAAAAGCTACCAGCGTACCAAAAGAGCGTATGGAAGCATTCCACAAGGCAGAAGATATCCTGATCAAGGACGACGCTGTTCTTGCTCCCGTTTATTTCTACACCCAGCCCTATATGCTGGCAGACGACATTGAGGGTATGTACTATACTCCTCTTGGATACTTCTTCTTCGGCTACACCAGCAAGAAATAATCAAAGAAATACCTATTTCAGCCGCCCCAAACCGGGGCGGCTATTTTCATACCAGCTCAGCAACAGATTTTCATCAAATCCCCTCCCATAGTCCAGAATCCCCAAAATCCGTCTTTCCAAACTGTTGTAAGTATGGTATAATGTCCACGAAAGCAATGAGCAGTGCAAAAAAGGCAGAGCAGGAATCTGCGTTGTGCTTGCACATAAGCAGATTCCTGCTCTGCCTTTTTTATAGGGCGAAGCCCGTGAGCTCTCTTCCGCAAAGCGGAAGAGAGCCAGCACTGTGGGGCCGAAAGTCTCCCCTAAAAAGCCCCTACACTGCACCTCCCCAAAAACACAACACAACAGGAGAACAATAGAGATGAAAACAAGACGCGTACTGCTAAAATTAAGCGGTGAAGCTCTGGCTGGCCCCAAAAAAACCGGCTTTGACGAAGACACCGTAAAAGAAGTGGCCAGACAAGTGAAAATTTCCGTAGATGCCGGAGTCCAGGTGGGAGTTGTCATTGGCGGCGGCAATTTTTGGAGAGGCCGTACCAGCGAGGCCATTGACAGAACCAAGGCAGACCAGATTGGGATGCTGGCCACGGTGATGAATTGTATTTACGTCTCTGAAATTTTCCGCAATGCAGGGATGATGACCCAGATCTTAACGCCCTTTGAGTGCGGTTCCATGACCAAACTCTTTTCGAAAGACAGGGCCAATAAATACTTTGAAAAAGGTATGGTAGTGTTCTTTGCCGGAGGAACCGGACACCCCTACTTTTCCACAGATACGGGAATTGCCCTGAGAGCCATTGAGATGGAGGCAGACTGTATCCTCTTGGCAAAAGCCATTGACGGGGTCTATGACAGCGATCCCAAGGTAAATCCCCTGGCCCAAAAGTATGATACCCTTTCCATTCAGGAGGTTATCGACAAAAAGCTTGCAGTGGTGGATTTAACTGCATCCATCATGTGTATGGAACACAAAATGCCTATGGCAGTGTTCAGCCTTAATGAACCGGACAGTATTGCCCTGGCAATGCAGGGAAAAATAAACGGCACAGTTGTGACCGCATAATCAGGAGGGTATTTATGGATATCAAAGTATATGAAGAGAAGATGAACAAGACCTTGGATTCCTTAAACAATGATTTTGGAACTATCCGGGCAGGACGGGCCAACCCGCGGGTTTTGGACAAGATCCGGGTAGACTATTACGGAACTCCCACTCCCCTGCAGCAGGTAGGAAACATCTCTGTCCCTGAGCCGCGGGTACTGGTAATCGCGCCCTGGGAGAAGAACCTTATTAAGCCTATTGAGAAAGCCATTCAGACCTCTGACCTGGGTATCAATCCCACCAACGACGGCAGTGTGATCCGCCTTATTTTCCCGGAGCTTACAGAAGAGCGCAGAAAAGAACTGGCAAAGGATATAAAAAAGAAAGGCGATAATGCCAAGGTTGCCTTAAGAAACATTCGCCGGGATGGCAATGATGCATTTAAGAAGGCTGAGAAGGCAGGAGAGATTTCTGAGGATGATCAGGAAGAATTAGAGAACAAGATTCAGAAGCTGACAGATAAGATGGTTGAGAAGATTGACAAGGCGGTAGAGGCTAAGACTAAGGAAATTATGACCGTATAAGATGCAGTAGGGGGCAGGCGCGGCCTGCCCCTTGTTTTTCAATATTCGGCAGGGCAGATTCATTATTATACTAGGAGGATTGGACCATGGCAGAGAAACATGCAGAAAAGATGGAGGACATGATGGTTCCGGCCCATGTGGCGGTTATTTTAGACGGTAACGGCCGATGGGCAAAAAAAAGAGGGCTTCCCCGTTCCATGGGCCATAGGGAGGGTTGCAAGACCGTAGAAAAAACGGTTGAACTGGCGGCGCGTATGGGGATTCAATACCTGACAGTATATGGTTTTTCCACTGAGAACTGGAAACGTTCCAGTGAAGAGGTGGGGGCGTTGATGCAGTTATTCCGGTATTATATGGTCAGGCTCTTAAAAATAGCAAAAGCCAACAACGTCCGGGTTAAAATGATCGGGGAGAGAAGCCGGTTTGACCAGGATATTATTGAGGGGATTAACCGTTTAGAGGATGAGACCAGGGAGAATACCGGGCTTACTTTTGTTATCGCAGTAAATTACGGCGGAAGAGATGAGATAACCAGAGCCGTAAAAAGGCTGGCGGCAGCCTGCCAGGAGGGAAAACTAAATCCCCAAGACATTACAGAGCAGACTATAGAAGCCTGCCTGGATACTGCCGGCATACCAGATCCGGATCTGCTGATCCGGACCAGCGGGGAGATTCGTCTGTCAAATTATCTGTTGTGGCAGTGTGCTTATACGGAAATTTATGTTACGGACTGTCTGTGGCCGGATTTTGACCAGGAGGAATTAGAAAAAGCTGTTGCTGCGTACAATAGAAGAGAACGGCGGTATGGCGGCGTTAAGTAGGAAAAGGAGTTTGTATGTTTGGAAAACGACTAATCAGCGGTATTATTTTGGTTATCCTGGCCCTGATTTTTGTGGTAACAGGCGGCAGTGTGCTGCTGGCTGTTACAGAGATCATTTCCCTAATCGGCTTGTTTGAGCTGTACCGCGCCCTGAAAATCCACAACAGTCCTATGGGGATGGTAGGGTATTTGGCAGCAGTGGGATACTTCGGCCTTTTATGGGCTTCGGATACCAGCTATATGATGCTGGTGTTTATCGGATTTTTAATGGTCTGCATGACCATCTATGTGGTTACCTTTCCAAAATATAAGACAGAGGAGGTAACCGGGGCGGTATTTGGCCTGTTCTATGTGCCGGTAATGCTGTCCTACCTTTATCAAACCAGAGAGATGCCGGACGGAATTTATCTGGTTTGGCTTATTTTCCTGAGTTCCTGGGGATGCGACACTTGTGCTTATTGCGTAGGGATGCTGTTTGGAAAGCATCGGTTAGCGCCGGTGCTGAGCCCTAAAAAGTCTATTGAGGGAGCAGTGGGAGGAGTAGTTGGAGCGGCGCTTTTAGGGTTCTTTTATGCCGGCTTTTTCAAGGATAACATTATGAACCTGGTGAATCCCCAGGCGGCCTGTGCCATAGCCTGCGGCATAGCGGCGGTGATTTCTCAGATCGGGGATTTAGCGGCATCCGCTATTAAGAGAAACCATGATATTAAAGATTATGGACACCTGATTCCGGGACACGGCGGGATACTGGATCGGTTTGACAGTATGATTTTTACGGCCCCGGCCATTTTCTTTGCAGTAAACCTGCTGGATAAATTATTCTAACCCCCATAAGGGGCTTTGGCTGTATAAAACAGGACGGATTGGAGACAGTGATGAAGAAAATAGCAGTTTTGGGATCAACCGGTTCCATCGGAACCCAGACCCTGGAGGTGGTTCGCAGAAACCGGGATATTCAGGTAACGGCTCTGGCGGCAGGCAGCAATGCGGCGGCTTTAGAAGCCCAAATACGGGAATTTTCCCCTAAAGTTGCCTGTGTTTATGACCGGAAAAAAGCGGAGGATTTAAAGCAGCAGGTCAGGGATCTGGATGTGAAAATCCTGTCCGGCATGGAAGGCTTAATAGAGGCAGCTGTGGAGCCCTCCGCCGGAATTGTGGTTACGGCTGTGGTAGGTATGATCGGTATCCGGCCTACTATTGCGGCAATCGAAGCGGGAAAGGACATTGCTCTTGCCAACAAGGAAACCCTGGTTACGGCGGGACACATTATCATGCCTCTTGCTAAAGAGAAATGTGTGCGGCTTCTTCCGGTGGACAGCGAGCATGCCGCTATTTTTCAATGCCTAAACGGAGAGGGGCCTGGAGACGGCCATCCCGGAAATAAAATTTATAAAATACTCCTCACTGCTTCCGGCGGGCCTTTCCGCGGCTGGAACCGGGAACAGATGAGGGAGGTAAAGCCGGAAGATGCCTTAAAGCATCCTAACTGGGCTATGGGAAGAAAAATCACCATTGATTCCTCTACCATGGTTAACAAGGGCCTGGAAGTTATGGAGGCAAGGTGGCTTTTTGGTGTGGAAATGAATCAAATTCAGGTGGTGATCCAGCCTCAAAGTATTATTCATTCAATGGTGGAATTTGAGGACGGAGCAGTTATGGCTCAGCTGGGGACGCCGGATATGAAGCTTCCTATCCAGTATGCCCTTTACTATCCGGAGAGAAGATACCTGTCCGGAGACCGGCTGGATTTTACAACCCTTTCTCAGATTACCTTTGAAACTCCCAGCCTGGAAAACTTCCCGGGGCTTTCTCTGGCATACCGGGCAGGAGAAACAGGGGGATCCATGCCCACGGTCTTTAACGCTGCCAATGAACTGGCGGTAAGCCGTTTCTTAAACAGGCAGATCCCTTATCTGGCCATAACAGAGATAATAGAAAGCGCTATGGATTACCACAGGCTTGTGAAAAATCCTGCTGTAGATGAGATTTTAGAAACAGAGAAAGCGGTTTATGAATATATAGAAAGCAGGTGGTAGATTGCTGAATGTAATAGCGGCAATTATTATGTTCGGGCTGATAGTGCTGATCCATGAGTTCGGACATTTTATCTTTGCAAAATTAAACGGAATTTATGTGGTGGAATTTTCGATTGGTATGGGTCCAAGGCTTGTAAGCTTTAAAAAGGGAGGCACCCGATATTCCTTAAAGGCCATGCCCTTTGGAGGCTCCTGTCTGATGCTGAATGAATTTGAAAGTGCAGATGATGCCGGGATCCTGCCGGAAGGGATAAGCAGGGAGGAAACAGAGGGAAAGGGCTTTGTGGAGCAGCCGGTTTGGGCCAGAATATCCGTGGTAGCGGCAGGCCCTGTGGCAAACTTTCTCCTGGCATTTGCCTGCGCCCTGGTTGTGGTGTCCAGGGTGGGATATATGTCCCCGGCAGTGGTAGGAGTGGAGGAAGGAAGCCCTGCCTATGAGGCAGGTCTTAAAGAAGGGGATGTGATTACCCGCATTGCAGGCAGCCGGGTAGAGGATTACCGGGATATTGCCATGTATCAGATGGTAAATCCGGGAGAACCTTATTTATTAGAGTGGGAGAGAGCCGAAGGAGAGGAAATCAGGACCTATGCCAGCCAGATGACCCCGGTTTATTCAGAAAGCTCTGGCGGGTATCTGGTAGGTCTTTATTTTCCGGGATATGTTCCTACAAAAAACCTTGGGGAAACCCTGAAATACAGTGTATATAACGTGAAATATCAGATAGGCGCCACTATAAAAAGCCTGGGAATGTTATTTCGGGGCCAGGTAAAAGCAGATGATGTGTCGGGCCCTGTAAAGATTGTTTCCGTAGTAAGCGAAGCTGTAGATGAATCCAGGCAGTATGGCCTGGAGGCAGTGCTTTTAAATCTTTTAAACCTGAGCATTATTTTAAGCGCCAATTTAGGCGTTATGAACCTGCTTCCCATACCGGCTTTGGACGGAGGCAGACTGGTTTTCCTGATTATAGAAGCGCTTCGGGGCAAGCCTATTGATCAGGAAAAGGAAGGGATGGTTCATGCGGCAGGCATGGCGGTTCTTATGGCGCTGATGATATTCATCCTGTTTCAGGATATCAAAAGCCTGATCTGAATTTAGAAAAAGAAAGGGGAAGGATTATGTTCCGGGACCATACAAAGGAGATTTCTATCGGGGGCTGTGTGATTGGAGGCGGAAATCCGATTTTAATACAGTCTATGTGCAATACCAGAACCGCAGATATAGAGGCTACGGTTTCCCAAGTCCTTCGCCTGGAGCAGGCGGGGTGCCAAATTATCCGGGTGGCTGTGCCTGCCATGGAGGATGCTTTGGCTATCCGGGAAATTAAAAAGCAGATTCACATCCCCCTGGTGGCGGATATTCATTTTGACTACCGACTTGCCATTGCCGCCATGGAAAACGGGGCAGATAAAATCCGGATTAATCCGGGCAACATCGGCTCCAGGGAAAAGGTTCAGGCAGTTGTGGACAGGGCAAAAGAATACAATATCCCTATCCGGGTAGGGGTAAACAGCGGATCCTTAGAAAAGGATCTGATAGAAAAATACGGAAGGGTAACTGCAGAGGGCATTGTGGAAAGTGCTTTGGATAAGGTCCGCATCATTGAGGATATGGGATATGATAATCTGGTTATCAGTATCAAATCCTCGGACGTAATGATGTGTGTAAAGGCCCATCAGGAAATTGCAGGCCGAACCTCCTACCCCCTCCATGTGGGAATTACAGAGGCGGGAACCCTAACCTCCGGCAATATCAAATCCTCCATAGGATTGGGAATTATTTTAAACCAGGGGATTGGAGACACGATCCGGGTGTCCTTAACCGGGGATCCGGTGGAAGAAATCAAAAGCGCAAAATTGATTCTCAAAACCCTGGGCCTGAGAAAAGGCGGGGTGGAGGTGGTTTCCTGTCCTACCTGCGGGCGTACCCGGATTGATTTAATCGGACTTGCCGGACAGGTGGAAAACCTGGTGACGGAATTTGACGATCTGGATGTAAAGGTAGCGGTAATGGGATGCGTAGTCAATGGCCCCGGCGAGGCCAAAGAAGCGGATCTTGGCATTGCAGGCGGCGCAGGAGAAGGCCTTTTAATAAAAAAGGGAGAGATTGTGAAAAAGCTTCCGGAAGGAGAGCTTTTAAATGCCTTGCGGGAAGAGCTTTTGGCTTTAAGAGAAGGAAGATAGAATGGCAAAACCGTTTTTAGAAGTATTTCCCCAATTAAATATCGCACCTCAGCTAAAAGAGCTTTTAAATCTGGTTCAGGTAGAAAAGGTTTCTGCCGCCAGAGACAGAAGCTCTCTTCGTATTTACCTGGTAAGTCCCAGGCTGATCCATAAAAGCAACATCCTTGCTCTGGAAAAGGGCATCAAAGAGCAGCTTTTCCCGGATAAGGAACTGAGAATTAAAATACAGGAAAAGTATAACCTTTCCGGCCAGTATACTCCGGAAAAACTTTTGATGGTCTATAAAGACAGCCTGCTGTTGGAGCTGAAAAACTACAGCATCATTGAGTATGCCATTTTCCGCAAGTCTCAAATCACATTCCCGGAGCAGGATCTGATGGAGATGACTGTGGAGGACAACATGGTGTCCAAGGAAAAGGCCGGGGAGCTGAAACGAATTTTAGAAAAAATTTTCTTAGAGCGGTGCGGCCTTCCCATAGAAGTGCGCTACAAATATATTCCGGCAACGGAAAGCAAAGCCAGAAAACAGCTGGAAGAAAAGCTTAAGGAAGAATGCCGCCAGATGGCGGCTCCCATGTCAGCCCAGGCTCTTCAGGAGGAACAGGCGCCCTTTGACGAATCAGGCCAGGCAGGAGACAAAGCACCTTTTCCGGAAGCAGGCGAAAATACAGGGAAACCGGTTCAAAAGAAGAAAGAAGGGGACAAGGCAGGAGACGGCAAATTTAATAAAAATGCCAAACCTGACAAAGGACGCAAGTTTATTCCTAAAAAGTCCGACAATCCGGACGTTCTTTATGGCCGGGACTTTGACGGCGATCCCATGGAAATCGAAAAGATTGACGGGGAGATAGGGGAGGTAATTTTAAGAGGCCGGATCATTGATAAGGATTCCAGAGAGCTCCGCAGCGGAAAAACGATTCTTATTTTCAGCATTACCGATTTTACAGACACCATGACAGTAAAAATGTTTGCCAGGGAGGAAATGCTGGAGGATCTGAACAATGCGGTAGTTATGGGGAATTTTATAAAGATCAAAGGGGTCACAACCATTGACAAATTTGACGGAGAGCTGACCTTGGGGTCTGTTACCGGTATTAAGAAGTGTGAAGATTTCACTTCTAAGCGAGGAGATAACAGCCTGGAAAAGCGGGTGGAACTTCACTGTCATACGAAAATGAGTGATATGGACGGGGTTTCCGAGGTAAAAGACATTATTAAACGGGCAAAAAGCTGGGGGATGCCTGCCATTGCGGTAACGGACCACGGCTGTGTACAGTCTTTTCCCGATGCCAACCACGCGCTGGATAAAGGGGATACCTTTAAGATTCTGTATGGGGTAGAGGGGTATCTGGTAGACGATTTGAAGCAGCCCGTAGAAAACTCCAGGGGACAAAAACTTTCGGAAACCTATGTGGTGTTTGACCTTGAGACTACAGGCCTTTCTTCTAAACACGACCGGATTATTGAAATAGGGGCCGTAAAGGTAAAGGACGGAGTCATTACAGATAAGTACAGTACGTTTGTCAATCCGCGGATTCCCATTCCCTATGAGATAGAAGACCTTACAAAAATCAGCGATGATATGGTAATGGAGGCCCCCGGCATAGAGGAGGTTTTGCCGGAGTTTTTAAGCTTCTGCGGGGATTCCGTACTGGTGGCCCATAATGCCGGCTTTGATGTAGGGTTTATTGTCCAAAATGCCAGGAACCTTGGGATCCATATAAAGCCCACTGTACTTGATACGGTATTTTTAGCCCAGCAGCTTATGCCTAATTTAGGCAAGTATAAACTGAATGTTGTGGCCAAGGCTTTAGGGGTTTCTCTGGAAAACCACCACCGGGCCGTAGAGGATGCAGGGGCTACGGCAGAGATTTTTGCGATTTTTGTGGCTATGCTGAAAAAGATGGGGATTGAAGATCTGGATCAGCTTAACGATACCAGCCAGATTTCGCTGGAAACCATACGCAAGCTTCCTACTCACCACATTATTATTCTGGCCAAAAATGACATCGGGCGGATTAACCTGTACAAGCTGGTATCTATGTCTCATTTAACCTATTTTGCCAGGAGACCCAGGATTCCCAAGAGCCAGCTTGCCAAGTACCGGGAAGGGCTGATTATCGGCTCTGCCTGTGAAGCGGGAGAGCTTTATCAGGCCTTGCTCAGGGGGGCTCAGGATGAAGAGATTGCCAGGATTGTGGAATTGTATGATTATTTGGAAATCCAGCCTTTGGGCAACAACACCTTTATGCTTCGGGAGGAAAAGAGTCGGGTAAAAACCACAGAAGATTTAATTGAAATAAATAAAGAGATTGTAAACCTGGGGGAAAAGTACAAAAAACCGGTCTGCGCCACCTGCGATGTCCATTTCCTGGATCCTCAGGATGAGGTATACCGGCGGATTATTATGGCAGGCCAGGGTTTTAAAGATTGTGACAGCCAGGCGCCCCTTTATCTTCGAACTACCGAGGAAATGCTGAAAGAATTTGAGTATCTGGGACCAAATAAGGCAGAAGAGGTGGTCATTACCAATACCAGGCTGATTGCGGACATGTGCGAACCAATCTCTCCCGTAAGGCCGGACAAATGTCCTCCCGTAATTCCCAATTCAGACGAAACCTTGCGGAAAATCTGTTATGACAGAGCCCATGAGATTTACGGGGAAGAACTTCCTAAAATCGTAGTGGAGCGTCTGGAACGGGAGTTAAATTCCATTATTTCCAACGGCTTTGCGGTAATGTACATTATTGCTCAGAAGCTGGTATGGAAATCCAATGAGGACGGATATCTGGTGGGCTCCAGAGGTTCGGTAGGATCCTCGCTGGTGGCAACTATGGCGGGGATTACGGAGGTAAATCCCCTAAGTCCTCACTATTATTGTCCCCACTGTCATTACAGCGATTTCACCTCGGAAGAGGTAAAAAAATTCGGCGGTATGGCAGGCTGCGATATGCCGGACAGGGACTGTCCGGTCTGTGGAGAACCTTTGAAAAAGGAAGGGTTTGACATTCCCTTTGAGACCTTTTTGGGTTTCAAAGGAGACAAGGAACCGGATATTGACCTGAATTTTTCCGGCGAGTACCAGAGCAAGGCCCACGATTACACGGAGGTAATCTTCGGCAAAGGCCAAACCTTCCGTGCAGGGACTATCGGCACTTTGGCGGATAAAACTGCCTACGGTTATGTGAAAAGATATTATGAAGAGCGGGGGACCAGAAAAAGAAACTGCGAGATAAACCGGATTGTCCAGGGATGCGTGGGGGTGCGCCGGACCACGGGGCAGCACCCGGGCGGCATTATTGTGCTGCCTCTGGGGGAAGAAATCAACTCTTTTACCCCGGTTCAGCACCCGGCTAATGATATGACCACCATGACGGTGACCACCCATTTTGACTACCATTCCATTGATCACAACCTGTTGAAACTGGACATTCTGGGGCATGATGATCCTACCATGATCCGGATGCTCCAGGATTTAACAGGCCTGGATCCGGTTAAGGATATTCCCTTAGATTCCAGGGAGGTAATGTCCCTGTTTCAAAATACCTCGGCTCTGGGAGTGTCCCCGGAAGATTTGGGGGGCTGTAAGCTGGGGGCGTTGGGCATCCCTGAGTTTGGAACGGATTTTGCCATGCAGATGTTAATTGACGCCCAGCCTAAATATTTTTCTGATTTGGTCCGTATATCCGGCCTGTCCCACGGTACAGATGTGTGGCTGGGCAATGCCCAGACATTGATCCAGGAGGGAAAAGCTACGATTCAGACTGCCATCTGTACCCGTGACGACATTATGATTTACCTGATTCAGATGGGCCTGGAAGAAGGTCTGTCCTTTACCATTATGGAGAGCGTCCGAAAGGGAAAGGGGCTTAAGCCGGAATGGGAAGAGGAGATGCTGAATCATGGGGTGCCGGAGTGGTATATCTGGTCCTGCAAAAAGATCAAATATATGTTCCCCAAGGCCCATGCGGCGGCCTATGTTATGATGGCATGGCGTATTGCTTACTGTAAAGTATTTTATCCCCTGGCCTATTATGCCGCCTTTTTCAGTATCCGGGCCAGCGGTTTTTCCTATGAGCTGATGTGTCTGGGGAGGGAGAAGCTGGAATTCCATCTGGCAGATTATAGAAAGCGCGGCGATTCTCTGTCCAAAAAGGAGCAGGATACCCTTCGGGACATGAGGATTGTCCAGGAAATGTATGCCAGAGGCTTTGAATTTACTCCCATTGATATTTACAAAGCCAAAGCCCGCCATTTCCAGATTATGGACGGAAAGCTGATGCCTTCCTTAAGCAGTATTGACGGCTTGGGAGAGAGGGCGGCAGAAGGAATTGTAGAAGCGGCCAGTGACGGACGGTTTTTGTCGAAAGAGGATTTTAGAAACCGGGCTAAGGTCAGCAAGACAATCTGTGATTTGATGGCAGATTTAAAGATTTTAGGAGACTTGCCGGAGAGCAACCAATTGTCTCTGTTTGATTATCCGGTATCCGGTTGAAGCAGAGAAGGTGCAGCGGCAAAAAAACAGGATAAAAATAGATTGACATTCTGTCTTTTGTACTTTATAATACATACCATATACCCCTATAAGGTATATAAGGATTGCCAAAAGGCAAGGTCTGTCAGCTTGTTATGAAAGCAGGGTATTCTGCCTGCTGCGGGGCTGGAAAGGAGTCAATTTATGAAGACAGAATGTTATTTAATAGACGGCATGACCTGTGCTGCCTGCAGCGGCGCGGTAGAGCGGGTTACCAGGAAAATGCAGGGGGTGGAGCAGAGTAATGTGAACCTGACCACCAACCGGATGGTAATTACCTATGATGAAACCCAGGTAGATCCGGATATGATTGTTCAAAAGGTGGATAAGGCGGGCTTTAAGGCGGCTCTGCTGGCTCCGGACGCAGAGAAAAAGGAGCAGGAAAAGGAGCTGGAACGCCAGCGCGTTCAGCTTAAAAAGACGAAAACCCAGGTTATTACGGCGATTTGCTTTGCCGTTCCCCTTTTGTATATTTCCATGGGGCATATGGTTCCGTTTCCCATGCCTCTTCCGGCGTTTATGGATATGAACAGCGGCCCCCTGGGGTATGCTCTGGCTCAGCTTGTCCTTACGGTGGCGGTTTTAATCTGCGGCAGGAAATTTTATATTGTAGGATTTAAAGCGCTGTTTAAAGGGAATCCCAATATGGATTCTTTAGTGGCCATCGGTACGGGAAGCGCATTTTTGTACAGCCTGGTGATGACCTTTGGGATTCCCCAAAACCCTATGAATGCCCACCATTTATATTACGAGTCTGCCGCTGTGGTGGTAACTCTGGTTATGCTGGGCAAGTACATGGAAAGCCGCAGCAAGGGAAAAACCTCCGAGGCTATCCGGAAACTGATGGAGCTGGCGCCGGATACGGCCATTCTCTATGAGAACGGCAGGGAGCAGGAGGTTAAGACGGAGATGGTTCTTCCGGGCCAGCACATTTTAATTAAGCCCGGCAGCCGGATACCCCTGGATGGTACTGTGGTAAGCGGCGTAAGCAGTGTGGATGAATCCATGCTTACCGGAGAGAGCGTGCCGGTGGAAAAAGAACCGGGAGCTATTGTCATCGGCGGAAGTATGAACTACAACGGCGCTATGGAGGTGGAGGTGACCCGGACGGGCAGCGACACCACCCTGTCCAAGATCATTAAAATGATTGAGGATGCCCAGGGAAAAAAGGCGCCGATTTCCAAACTGGCCGACCAGGTGGCAGGAGTCTTTGTTCCTGCCGTTATGGGAATTGCAGTTGTATCCGCCCTTTTATGGCTTATCTTGGGAGGGAAGGATATTTCCTTTGTACTGACTATTTTTGTGGCGGTTTTGGTAATTGCCTGCCCCTGCGCTCTGGGTCTTGCAACCCCCACTGCGATTATGGTGGGAACCGGCGTGGGAGCCAGTCATGGCATCTTGATTAAAAGCGGAGAAGCCCTGGAAATTTGTCACAAGGTAGACGCGGTGATTCTGGATAAAACCGGCACCATTACCCAGGGAAAGCCGGAGGTAACAGACGTAATTGCCCTGGAGGAAGGAAAGACCAGGCAGGAGCTGCTTACCCTGGCCGCCAGCTGTGAACAGATGTCAGAGCATCCTTTGGGGCAGGCTATCGTGGAAAAGGCGAGAGAAGAGGAGCTTTCCTTATCCATGCCGGAACAGTTTGAGAGCCTTACGGGAGCCGGAATCGTAGCGGTATTAAACGGAAAATCTGTAGGCATTGGAAATAAACGGTTGCTGGCCAAAATGGATCTTGCGCCGGATGAAGAGGCAGAAGCAAGATACGGGGCCAGCCAGGGAAAAACCCCTATGTACCTGATTATTGACGGCCGCCTGACCGGGATGATTTGTGTGGCGGATACTATCAAGGACACCAGCAGAGAAGCCATTGATCAGCTGAAATCCATAGGCGTTAAGGTATACATGGTAACCGGAGACAACCGGCAGACTGCAGAGTATATCGGAAAGCAGGCCCATGTGGATGAGGTCATTGCGGAGGTGCTTCCGGAGGATAAGGCGGAGGTGGTAAGCCGGCTTCAGAAGGAGGGCAGAACGGTAATGATGGTAGGCGACGGCATCAATGATGCTCCGGCTTTGGTTCAGGCAGACGCAGGCTGCGCCATCGGATCCGGCAGCGATATTGCGCTGGAGTCCGGGGACATTGTATTGATGAAATCCGACCTCCTGGACGTATATCGGGCGATTAAGCTGAGCAAGGCCACGATCCGCAACATTAAAGAAAACCTGTTCTGGGCATTTTTCTACAACACATTGGGAATCCCGGTGGCCGCCGGCGTTTTATATCTTTTTGGCGGCCCCTTATTAAATCCCATGCTGGGAGGGTTTGCCATGTCTTTAAGCTCTGTGTGTGTGGTGGGAAATGCGCTGCGGTTAAAAATGCTTAAGCTGTAAAGGAATAGAGGAGAGAGGGAATGGCAGAAGAAAAGGAATGCTGCAAATGGAAACACCGGGAACCGGTAGAGCAGAAGGATCTGTTAAGCCGCCTTAACCGGATTGAAGGCCAGGTAAGAGGAATTAAAAATATGGTGGAACAGGAGCGGTACTGCATTGATATATTAACCCAGGTTTCAGCAGCTCAGGCGGCTCTTTCCAGCTTCAGCAAGGTTCTTTTATCCAACCATATTAAAACCTGTGTGGTTAATGAGATTGAATCCGGGGATCTGGATGTGGTAGACGAGCTGTGTACGGCAATTCAGAAAATGATGAAATAAACAAATAAAATAGTTTAAAGGAGAGAATGAAATGAAAACTTACAAGTGTGAAGAAATGATGTGCAACGGGTGTGTATCCAGAATCGACAAAGCGTTGACAGAAGCGGAGATCAAGCATACCGTCAGCTTAGAGGATAAGACCGTTACCATTGATGGCTGTGCTCATTGTGAAACAAAGGCAGTGGAGATTTTAGACGATCTGGGATTTACTCCTGTAGAGCTGTAATCTGCCGGAGCGGCAGACGCCCTTGAATTTCAAAAACCGTCAATGGGAATTTTTCCAATTTTCAAAAAAATTTACAAAATTCCCATTGACAGTTATCAGGTTTTGTATTATACTACGTGTTGTGATTGAGAACAGCATCCGGCTGTTTGATATTACGGTCATATCGAGGCGTGGCTCAGTTTGGTAGAGCGCTGCGTTCGGGACGCAGAGGCCGCGTGTTCGAATCACGTCGCCTCGATTCCGGCCTGTTGGTCAAGCGGTCAAGACGACGCCCTCTCACGGCGTAAACCCGGGTTCGATTCCCGGACAGGTCACGAAAGATAAGCTGCTGGATTGTCAGCAGCTTGTTTTACGAAATACCAAAAAACAGGGCGGTAACATGTTCTGTCTGGATTTTAGAGCAGTATGCTACTGTAGCGCAGTCGGTAGCGCAACTGATTCGTAATCAGTAGGTCAGGGGTTCAAGTCCCCTCAGTAGCTTTTATGACTTTTCGTTTTATATGGATAAAACAAAAACCGTCTGATTCCAGACGGTTTTTTTGTGTAGAAAGAGAATTGTCGAAAAAAGACCTTATTATTTTTTACTAAAATTTCCATGCATTTATTGACGGATTTGTCGAAAAAGGGTATAGTATAAGAGTAGGATTTTATCAAATCACAGAGGAGGAATTAAAATTATGAAGAAATCCGCATTAGCAGTTCTGCTGGCGGCTTCCATGGCCCTGTCTATGACAGCCTGTGGCGGAAGCTCCAACGAGACTACGGCAGCAGCCACTGAGGCAGCTACCACAGCAGCCGCTACCGAGGCTCCCGCAGAGACCGAAGCAGAGGCGGAAGCTCCTGCAGAGACTGAGGCTCCCGCAGCGGCAGCCGGCACTCCGGTAAAGGATCCGTCTGAATTTAAGGTTGGTATGGTTACTGACGTAGGCGGCGTAAACGACGGTTCTTTCAACCAGTCTTCCTGGGAAGGCTTACAGAGAGCAGGTAAGGAGTTAGGCATTCAGGTAAACTACTTAGAGTCCAAAAATGATGCTGACTACACTCCCAATATCGAGAACTTTGTAGACGAAGACTACGATTTAATTATCTGTGTAGGCTATATGCTGTCTGACGCCACCAGAAAAGCCGCAGAGGCTTATCCGGATCAGCAGTTTGCCATCATTGATGACGCGGTAAACGCAGATCTGCCCAACGTAACCTGCTTAATGTTTGAGCAGGCTCAGTCTTCCTATCTGGTAGGCTATGTGGCAGGTAAGACTACCCAGTCCAACAAGGTTGGCTTTGTTATCGGTATGGCCAGCGAGAATATGCACCAGTTTGGCTATGGCTATCTGGCAGGCGTAAAGGACGCAAATCCGGATGCAGAGATTTTACAGTACAATGCCAACGCATTTAACGATCCGGCAACCGGCAAGTCGGCAACCACCAAGATGGTTACCGACGGCGCTGACGTTGTATTCCATGCAGCAGGCGGTACCGGCCTGGGCGTTATTGAGGGATGTAAAGAGAACGGCATCTGGGCAATCGGTGTTGATACCGATCAGAGCTCCATCGCTCCTGAGACTATTTTAACTTCTGCAATGAAGAGAGTAGACAATGCAAGCTATGATGCGGCAGAAGCTGCTTTATACGGCACCCTGGAGAATGGCGTTAAGACTTATGACATCAATACTGCCGGCGTAGACATTGCCCCCACCACTGACAATGTGGCTTCTGAGATTCTCACTGAGATCGAGGATGTAAAGGCAAAAATCGCTTCCGGAGAAGTCGTAGTTCCCAACAACAAGGCTGACTTTGAGGCGGCTTACGGCGAGATCTACACCCTGGATGACTGATTTTATCAGGAGGCTGTAAATTGACAGCAGGAAAAACGTCAGAGGAAATATTTTAGAACATTGAGACGTGAAGGAGGATATTCATAAACAATTTCTGCTTATGGATATCCTCTTTTCAAAGAGCAGACTTCCACTGACCTGAAAAAACAGAGAAGGCAGGAGCGAGCCCTGCTTTTCCAGGTGAGCGGAAATCAAAAAGTAAAAGAACAGAGAGATTCTGGGAGAGGAGATTTTTATGAGAGAGATTACAATGGAGCGCGTAAACGAGACACGCCAGGAAATTTTAGACATTATTAAAAGCCCGATTCTGACTCATGAGCAGAAGGTGGCCAATATGGCGGGCAAGGCGGACTCCCTGATGGAAGTGTTAGATCTTCCGGAAGGCCTTGACCAGCTTTTAAATGTTCCGGGGGATGTAAAATGTATCTGTGACCTGGCAGAGGGACATGCGCCGGTGAGGCCCCGTTACATTATTCCGGACTATTTTAAGTTTATGAGAGAGGGAAGCAAGTTCCTCCAGCTGGATCCTCCCAAGGACCTGTATGAGGCTTTAAATTCCCTGCTGATTTTCTACAAACATGTACCCAGCGTTACCAACTTCCCGGTTTATGTAGGCGCTCTGGATGAACTGCTGGAGCCCTTTATCAACGATGTGGAGGAAGCCCAGGCAAAGAAGCTGTTAAAACTGTTTATGCAGCACATTGACCGCACGGTGCTGGATTCCTTCTCCCATGCCAATATCGGCCCCAAAGCCACCAAAGCAGGCCGCCTGCTTTTGGAGGTGGAGAGAGAGCTGGAGCAGGCGGTTCCCAATCTGACCATGAAGTATGAGGAAGGGGTTACTCCTGATGACTTTGCCCTTCTGGCAGTGGATACGGCTCTTCACAGCGCAAAACCCAGCTTTGCAAACCACAAGATGTTTCGGGGGGAACTGGGGGAAAACTATGTTATTGCAAGCTGCTACAACGGCCTTTTGCTGGGGGGCGGATCCTATACCTTATGCCGCCTGATTTTGGGGAATATCGCAAAGAGAGCCAAGGATATCAAGGATTTTAAAGAAAACCAGCTTCCCTATGTGATGGACATCATGGCCAGATATATGGATGCCAGAATCAAATTTGAGGTGGAGGAGAGCGGATTCTTTGAAAATAATTTCCTTGCAAAGGAAGGCTTTATCCATAAGGATCGCTTTACCGCCATGTATGGCATGGTAGGCATGGCAGAGTGCGTGAATATCCTGTTTGAAAAGGAAGGAAGAAGCGGACGCTATGGTCTTGACCAGGAGGCAACCGGGCTGGGAGTTGAGATTATGGAGCAGATTAACGCTTTTAACCAGAACCATGTAAATCCTTACTGTCAGGCTACAGGAGGCCATTTCCTTCTCCACGCTCAGGTAGGGATTGCAGAGGATGAAAATATCAGCCCCGGAACCCGTATTCCCATTGGAGAGGAACCGGAAGAGCTGATCGAACACCTGCTTCAGTGCGACAAGTTCCACAAATATTTCCCGTCAGGAACCGGAGATATCTTCCCTATCGATACCACGGTTCACAAAAATCCGGAGTTTGTACTGGATATTGTAAAGGGCTCTTTCAAGAAAGATCTGCGGTACCTGTCCTTCTATTCAAAAGACAGTGACGTAATCCGGATTACCGGATATTTAGTAAAGAGGTCGGAGATTGAAAAACTGAGGGCAGGCGAGAATGTCCTTCAGGATACTACTCATCTGGGGCTGGGAGCCGCTTTAAACGGGCATATTCTGGAGCGGAAGGTGCGCTGATGAAGGCGCCTGTCAATAAAATCATTCCCTTCAGCGCAGTAGACGGGCCGGGAAACAGAACCTCTGTATTCCTTCAGGGATGTAATATCAACTGCCTTTATTGCCACAATCCGGAGACCAGAAAGGTATGCATAGGCTGCGGAGACTGTGTGGAGGCCTGCCCGGCAGGGGCTTTAAGCATGTGGGAGGCAGACGGGAAGAAAAGGGTGCTTTATGACCCGTTAAAATGTGTATCCTGCGATACCTGTATCCATCTTTGTACCCATGACGCCAGCCCCAGGATTGTGTATATGACACCGGAAGAGGTTTTTGAAAAAATAGCCAGACAGATTCCGTTTATTCGGGGCGTTACCCTGTCCGGGGGAGAATGTACCCTGTATCCGGAGTTTTTAACAGAGCTGTTTTCCATCTGCAAGACCAGGGGACTGGACACCATGCTGGACAGCAACGGCACCCTGGATTTTAAAGAGCACCCGGATTTATTGGAGGTAACCGACGGGGTTATGCTGGACATTAAAGCATTTTCCCAGGAAGATCATAAAAAGGTAACCGGTGGAGAAAATCAGAAGATTCTGGAAAATGCCAGGTATCTGGCTTCTCTGGGAAAGCTGTTTGAGGTAAGGACTGTGGTGGTGCCGGGGTTATTTGACCCGGAATTTACCATAAAAGAGGCTTCCGCTATGCTGAAGCCCTTTCAGCAGGTGAAAAGGATTCAATATAAAATTATCGCTTACCGGCCTATGGGAGTCCGGGCAGAATACGCCGGATTTCCGGTTCCGGATGAAGCCCTTTTGAATCATCTGGCAGAGATTGCCAGGACAGAGGGAATGGAGAAGATCGTCATTATATAGGCGAGAACAGAAAGAAGGAGGAACGAGTGTGGGAAAGACGAGTCATGTAGACCAAAAGACCGTTGCCATCCAGATGAAAGATATTGTGAAAAAATTTGGAGACTTTGTGGCCAACGATCACATTAATCTGACGGTCCACAAGGGGGAAGTCCACGCCATTTTGGGGGAGAACGGAGCCGGGAAGAGCACCCTGATGAATGTGCTTTACGGCCTGTACCGTCCCACAGAGGGGGAAATTTATGTGGGAGGGCAGCCGGTTCATATCGACACTCCTAAAAAGGCCATTGAGCTGGGAATCGGTATGGTACATCAGCATTTTATGCTGGTTCAGCCTTATACGGTTACGGAAAATATTATTCTGGGAATGGAGCCGGTAAAGGGCCTTAAGGTGGACTTGGATTCTGCTAAGGAAAAGGTAAAGGAGCTTTCTGAGCGCTACAATATGCAGGTAGATCCGGATGCCAAGATAGAAGATATTTCTGTAGGCATGCAGCAGAGGGCGGAGATTTTAAAGGTTCTTTACCGGGGAGCGGAAATCCTGATTTTAGACGAGCCTACGGCATCCCTGACTCCTCAGGAGATTGAGGAGCTGATTGAGATTATCGGTCACCTGACTGCCGACGGCAAGTCGGTAATTCTGATTACCCATAAACTAAAAGAAATCAAGGCCAGCGCGGATTACTGCACCATTATCCGCCAGGGCAAGTATATTCAGACCGTGAAAGTAGAGGATGTGACGGAAAATGATCTGGCATCCATGATGGTAGGCCGGGATGTAGAGTTTGTGGTAGAGAAAAAGGATATGAAGCCGGGAGAAGTGGTTTTGGATATTAAAAATCTTCACGGTAAAGATTACCGGGGCGTGGAGATTTTAAAGGGACTGAACCTGAATGTCCGCAAGGGCGAGATTGTGGGCCTTGCCGGTGTAGACGGAAACGGCCAGACTGAGCTGGTGGAGATCCTCACCGGCCTTAGAAAAGGCGACTCCGGAGAGATCTACATGAACGGGGAGAATGTTCTTAACCAGACTCCCAGAGCGCTGTTTGACAAAGGAATTTCCAGTATTCCGGCAGACCGGCAGAAGCATGGCCTGGTGCTGGACTTTTCTGTAGCAGAAAATCTGATTCTGCAGAATTTTGGGGAAGAGAAGTTTTCTAAAAAGGGAATTCTGGATAAAAAGTCTATTTTAGACCATGCCAGGGATCTGGTGGGCAAATTCGATATCCGTCCATCCGGCAGTGAAGGGAAACCGGCGGGACAGCTTTCAGGAGGAAATCAGCAGAAGGTTATTATCGCCAGAGAGGTGACCAACGACAAAGAGCTTTTGATTGCAGTAAACCCCACCCGGGGTCTGGATGTAGGAGCAATCGAATTTGTACACAAGTACATTGTAGAGCAGAGAAATAAAAACAGAGCCGTTCTTTTAGTATCTTTTGAGCTGGATGAGATTATGAGCTTATCCGACCGGATCGAGGTTATCTTTGACGGAACCATCAGCGGCAGCATGGCAGGTAAGGATGCGGATGAGAACACTCTGGGACTGATGATGGCAGGAGGAAAGCAGCATGGATGAGAAAAAGAGTATTTTAAACAGTAATGCCCTGTATACCTTTATTGCCATTTTGTTTGGCTTTCTGGTGGGAGCCCTGTTTCTCCTGGTGGCAGGCATCAGCCCGGCGGAAGCTTACATGAAGCTGTTTACCGGCGTGTTCAGCAAGCCGAAATTTATAGCCTGGGCCATTATCTACGCCAGCCCCCTGATTTTTACCGGACTCAGCGTAGCCTTTTCCTTTCGCACCGGCGTATTTAATATCGGCGCAGAGGGCCAGTTTGTAGTAGGTTCTCTGTCAGCGGCAGTAGTGGGAATCCTGGTGGACGTACCGATGATTATCCATATCCCCTTGTGTATTCTGGCCGCGGCCGCAGCCGGAGCCCTGTGGGGCAGCGTAGTTGGATGGCTTAAGGTGAAAAAGGGGATTAATGAGGTTCTTCTCTTTATTATGTTTAACTGGATTGCGTTTTACCTTTCTAATTATGTAGTCAATTTATCCTCTATTCACAAGGAAGGCGGCGGGGAGGCCACCAAGGATATCCTGGCTTCTGCGGCTATTCTGCTTCCTGAGCCGGTGAGAAAGCTTACAGGCTGCAGCAATGTGAATTTTGGAATTTTTATGGCCGTTGCAGCGGCTGTTCTGATTTGGTTTTTAATCAATAAGACCACCCTGGGCTATCAGCTTCGGGCAGTGGGATTTAACCGCAATGCAGCCGAGTACGGCGGAATCAATTCCAACCAGGCGGTGATGACGGCAATGGCTATTTCCGGCTGTCTGGCAGGCCTTGGAGGGGCTGTTCAGGTATTGGGTATGTCCATGCGTATCAGTCAGTTTGCCACCCAGGAAAGCTTTGGTTTCCAGGGAATCACGGTAGCGCTGATTGCCGGATCCAATCCTATCGGATGTATTTTTTCCGGCCTGTTCTACGGAGCCATGAAGTACGGCGGCAGTAAGTTAAGCTTAATTAACGCGCCTTCTGAGGTTGTGGACATTATCATGGGCACCATTATCCTGTTTATTGCAGTGTCCCATGTATTTAAGAAACTGGCATTGAAAGGGAAAAGGGGGTAAGAGACTATGGATGCAATTATTAAAAACCTTGGACTGATTATCAATGCAACATTAGTAGCAACGCCGCCTCTTTTGTATGCGGCTTTAGGATCCTGCTTTTCTGAGCGGAGCGGTGTGGTTAACATCGGAATTGAGGGTATGATGACCATCGGCGCCTTTACCGGGGCAGCAGTGGGACTGTTTACGGGAAACGGCTGGATTGCTTTTTTATGCGGCGGTTTGGCAGGGGCCATGTTCGGCCTGATCCATGCGATTGCCTGCGTTTCCTTTGGAGCGGATCAGACAATTTCGGGTACTGCCATTAACTTTTTAGCCCCCGGCCTGGCAATCTTTTTGTGCAAGGCCATGTTTGACAATTCTACGGATACGCCGCCTCTGGATACGGCCAGCAAGCTTCCCAAATTGTTTGACGGCATGTTCCCTGTAGGATCCTTTGCAAACAATGTATTCAGCACCTATGTGCCGGCTTACTTGTGCTTTGTACTGGTAGCCGTGGTGTGGTTTGTTTTTTACAAGACCCGCTTCGGTCTGCGGCTGCGGGCAGTGGGCGAGCATCCCAAAGCCTGCGATACCCTGGGCATCAATGTATTCCGGATCCGTTATATCTGCGTGATCATTTCCGGATTTCTGGCAGGCCTTGGCGGCGCTTACGTGACCCTTGCCACCATCAACCAGTTCCGGCCCATTGTCATTGTAGGCCAGGGATTTATCGCCATTGCAGCGGTTATTTTCGGTAAATTCACCCCTCAGGGGGCCATGAAGGCCTGCCTGCTTTTTGGCCTGTGCAGCGGCTTAAAAGTACTTGCCAATACGGGAAATACCATTTCCCCCAACTTAATTTCCATGATCCCCTATGTAGTAACCATTGTGACACTGGTGCTGTTTGTGGGCCATGCCAGAGTTCCGGCGGCCAATGGAAAGCCCTATGTAAAGTCAAAATAGAAATACCTGCAGGGCTGCTGCAAAATGAAAATGCCGGTTTTCCGCCTTCATTTTGGGGCAGCCTCTTCAGAAAGAAAAAGAGAGGTCTATATGGATATAAAATTATTGATTGAGGAAGCCCTTAAGGCCAGGAAATTTGCGTATACCCCTTATTCCAGGTTTCAGGTGGGGGCCGCCCTGCTAAGTGACGACGGCCAGATTTTTACTGGCTGTAATATTGAAAATGCCGGCTACACTCCCAGCAATTGCGCGGAGCGGACCGCCTTTTTTAAGGCAGTAAGCCAGGGGATACGGGAATTTCAGGCTATTGCAGTAGTAGGCGGCCCTGAAGACGCTTTAAAGCTGGATTACTGCGCCCCCTGCGGCGTATGCCGTCAGGTGATGATGGAATTTTGCGATCCGGAAAGTTTCCAGGTCATTCTGGCAAAAAATCCGGAGGAATATCAGATCCTGACTTTAAAGGAAATCCTTCCGCTGGGATTTGGTCCCAGAGATTTGGGAAGAGAAAAGGAGTAGTTCAAACGAGGCTATGATTGATTTACATCTTCATTTTGATGGTTCCCTGCCAGTGGAGACGGTGATAAAGCTGGCGGAAAAGCAGGGGATTGAGCTTCCAGCAGATAATAAGGAGGAATTGGCTCCTTACTTGCAGGCGCCTGCAGACTGTAAGGATTTAAATGATTATTTGTCCAGATTTGCTTTGCCTCTTCAGGTGCTCCAGACCAGGGAGGCCCTGACAGAGGCGATGAAGGATGTGATAGAAGAGCTGGAGGAGGAAGGGCTGCTTTATGCAGAGATCCGGTTTGCACCTCAATTCCACACAGAAAAGGGGCTGACCCAGCGCCAGGTTGTGGACGCAGTGCTGGAAGGAATAGAACAGGGATTAAAGAAGCATGACTCCCAAAAGCTGGAGACAAGATTGATTCTTTGTTGTATGCGGGGAGCAGATAATGAAGAAGCTAATCTTGAGACGATAAGGATTGGAGAGGAGCTTGTGGGCCGATCCCGGGTAGCTGCGGTGGATCTGGCCGGAGCGGAAGGACTCTATTTTACCGGAGATTATGCCCGGCTTTTTGATATGGCAAAGGAAAAGAAGATTCCCTATACCATCCATGCCGGTGAAGCCGACGGGCCGGAGAGTGTAAAGGCGGCGATCCGTATGGGAACCCGGCGGATTGGCCACGGGGTCCGGGCCATTGAAGATGCTGAAACCGTAAAAGAAGTGAGAGAGAAGGGAATTACTCTGGAATGTTGCCTGACCAGCAATATTCAGACCCGGGCTTTTTTATCACCTGAGGAACATCCGCTTTTGCCGCTTTTAAGGAGCGGAGTGAAGGTAACCGTCAATACTGATAACAGAACGGTTTCCAACACCACCATTGATCGGGAATTCCGTATTCTGAAAGAATGTGGGATGACAGAGGAAGAAAGACAGCAGATGCTGTTAAACAGCGTCAGGGCGGCATTTCTGTCCCCGGAAGAAAAGGAAAAATTAGCCAGGAGAATGAAAGCCGCATTTTGAAGGAAATCTTTTAAGTCTGTCGTTTGTATAGGTAAGAAGATTTTGACAAATGACAGGAGGTTTTCATATGGGATGTCTGGGGAATCTGCTTTGGTTTTTATTTGGAGGGGCCTTAAGCGGCCTTAGCTGGGGACTTGCGGGCTGTTTATGGTGTCTTTCTATTGTGGGAATCCCGGTGGGGATCCAGTGCTTCAAGTTTGCAGGGCTTAGCTGCTTCCCCTTTGGAAAAGAGGTTTACTATGGAGGGGGAGTAGGTTCTCTTCTGCTGAATCTTATCTGGCTGATTGTCTCTGGTATTCCGCTGGCCATAGAATCGGTTACCATAGGAGTGATTTTGTGCCTGACTATTGTAGGAATCCCTTTTGGGCTTCAGCATTTTAAGCTGGCAAAGCTGGCTCTGATGCCTTTTGGGGCGGAAGTAAGATAACTACGTAACAATTGAGCCGGCGGGGGATTTGACAGAAACTTTGTACGTCAAGCTTGCTTGTACGTCAAAATTTCTGTCAAATCCCACATCGGATGGATATCCGATGCTTCTTGTCCGGTGCAGCCGGGCAAGAAGACGCCACGTCTGAACTGTTATATAATTGCGATAACAGTTTAAAATTGTGCTTGATTATTTAAAGCTGGTGTGGTATACTATATTCACCGTGCAGATATAGTTCATCGGTAGAACACCAGCTTCCCAAGCTGGGGAGGCGGGTTCGATTCCCGTTATCTGCTTCTTAAGATTAAGGCTGTAAATCCAGGGTTTTCCCATAAAACCTATGAATTTACAGCCTTTTTTCATGCTATTCGTTATCTGCGTTTACGATTGTGGTTTACCTGTTTTTTGGCAGTCTCCGGAACAAAAGGGTGAAAGCAATGTAAGAGTAGATTTCTCTTACATTGCTTTTTGGGGAATAGACAACGGAATAGGAATCGCTCATATCCCAAACTCCCGTGCAAGTTGGGCATCGACCTCATCTGCCGTATAGATCCTGCCGGATTTTAAGGATTCCACACCTTTTGTCAGGACGATCTGGCTGTAAAGCATCCGGATCGCACTGAATGGGGAAATACCAAGCTGAGAGAGGATGCTCTCGGCGTTTTCTTTTAAGTTTGTATCAATGCGGGCGTAAACTGCGGACGTATTTGCCATTCATATCATACACCTTTTTCTTTAGTATACCCGATGATGTCGGCAAACGCAAGCCCTCCTCTGATAAGGCATGGCAATTAAGTAGAAATAAGTTAGTGTGCTGCTTTACACAATAGAAAAGCACACCTATTTTCACCATAAGATGTGCTTTTCTATATTTGTCACAAGCCTTGCCAATGACTGTTTATAAGCCTTTATTTTTCAATGATTCCTTAAGACAGTCCGATTTTTACCGGATTCCCGATCCAAATCCCTATTAGAGGATTTATTTCAGACACTCCCCGTTAGTCCGGATGACTTCTTTGTACCAGTCAAAGCTCTTCTTTCTCTTTCTCTCCAAGGTGCCGTTGCCCTCGTCGTCCTTATCTACATAGATAAATCCGTAGCGCTTTTTCATTTCTCCGGTTCCGGCGGAAACCAAATCAATGCAGCCCCAGGGAGTGTATCCCATAACCGGGACATCATCCTGTTCCACAGCATCTATCATGGCCTTAATATGGCGGCCAAGGTAGTCGATTCGGTAGTCATCCTGGATGGAACCGTCTGCTTCCAGAGTATCTACTGCGCCCATACCGTTTTCCACGATAAACAGAGGCTTCTGATAGCGGTCATACAGGTAATTTAGGGAAGTACGCAGCCCCACGGGATCAATCTGCCAGCCCCAGGCAGTGGCAGGAAGATAGGGATTTTTGCCGCCGGATACCAGGTTGCCCTCCGTAGTTTCCACCTCCTGGCCTTCTATAGCGGAGAAGTAGTAGCTGAAGGCCACAAAATCTACGGTGCCCTGCTGAAGAATCTCTTCATCGCCGGGCTCCATGGCCGGGTAAGCATTTAATTGCCGCTGAATAGAAGTGCAGACATTGGAGTAATAGCCACGGCAGTGAACATCGCCAAAATAATAAGTTTTGTTTAATTTCTTCATGGCCATAATCTGATCGTCAGGACGGCAGGTAGCCGCATAAGCCAGAGGATACAGCAGCATACAGCCGATTTTGTTTTCCGGATCGATTTGGTGGCCCAGGATTACTGCTTTGGCGCTGGCCAAAAGCTGATAATGTGCAGCATTGATCATGGTCTGAGATTTGTTTTCTCCCTCCTGGTAAATAATGCCGGCCTGATGCCAGGGCCGCCAGGAAAGCATAAGAGCGTTGATCTCGTTGTGGGTCAGCCAATAATGAACCTTGCCTTTATAGCGGGTGAAAATAGACTCACAGTAGCGCAGGAAAAAGTCCACCAGACGGCGGTCCCTCCAGGCGCCGTACTTTTTCACCAGGCCCAAAGGCATCTCATAGTGGTTGATGGTGACAATTGGTTCCATATTGTACTTGGCCATCTCATCAAATACGCTGTCATAAAACTTTAAGCCTTCCTCGTTGGGAGCCTCCTCATCGCCAACAGGAAAGATCCGGCTCCAGGAGATGGACAGGCGGAAGCATTTAAATCCCATCTCGGCAAAGAGGGCGATATCCTCTTTGTAGTGGTGGTAAAAGTCTACGGCAACGTGGCTGGGGTAGTATGCATCCGGGTGAATCTGGTCATGGATCTCTCTCTGAACTCCATGACGGGCACCTTTTTCTACGTCATTGACGGAAAGGCCCCGGCCGCCCTCCTGATAACCTCCTTCATACTGGTTGGCAGCCGTAGCGCCTCCCCATAGAAAATCCTTGTTCATTTCCATAAATTTTATCATTCCTTTCGCTTCGCTCAAGGCACAAACAAGTTATGAAAAAATGTTGTGCCCCTCCACTCTTTGATTTATAATTCTTATATGGAATAGCAATACACTACAGAGCACGGAAGGAGGAGTGGCGAATTTATTTCGACCCCGCATAAATATATGTGCCGTCATCCTTTCAAGCACAAACAAGTGGGACTTTGAGCCCGGACTCTTATCATTGGTAATAAACCATGTTTATTCAGTCGCAGGATGACAGTCACTGTTGCTATTCCTTTTTTATTAAGGTGGTGATACATATGATGAAGTTAAAATACTCCATCTGCTGTGGGCTTGACGTCCACAAAAATGTTATCGTTGCAACCATCGTAATTACTAACAAGGACGGAATATCCGAATACATGCAAAAATCTTTTTCAACCATCAACTCGGATATTCAAAGGTTTCACAACTGGCTCATCGAGAATAATTGTTATCACGTTTGTATGGAATCCACAGGAAAGTATTGGATTCCTATTTTTAATTATCTCGAAAATGACATAGATGTCTGCCTTACGCATCCCAAATATGTCAAAGCTATCAAAGGCAAGAAAACGGACAAAAAGGATTCCAAATGGATTGCCGACCTCTACAAATTTGACCTTGTAAGATGCTCTTTTATCCCTCCGAAAGATTTCCGTCAGCTCCGGGAACTTGCAAGATACCGCTTTAAACTGGTCTGCATGAAATCTTCTGAGAAGAACCGCATCCAAAACTGTATGACCGTTTCCAATGTCGGCATTGCCAGCGTGCTTTCTGACCCTTTCGGCAAGACAGCAACTGAAATCATGTCTTATCTGCTGGAACATACCGCTGATTCCATTGACGAAAAAGCTGTCCGCAAACTAATAAAGAAAGGGGCAAAAGCCAAGTCTGATGAAATCATCGAAGCTATCAGAGGCTACAATATTGAAACAGACCAGGCTAAAAAACTGGAGCTTGCCCGTGGTCATCTGGAATATCTTGACAATATGATTACCCAGACCGAAGTAGAGCTTTATGTCCGCATCAAACCTTATTATGAGTTTGTGGAATTCGTCAGCACCATGCCCGGTATGACAGAGTTAAGTTCCACCATTGTTCTTGCAGAAACAGGCGTTGACATGAACATTTTTGATGACGCAAAACACTTATGTTCCTGGTGCGGGCTTTCTCCTGCAAACAATGAATCCGCTGGTAAGAAAAAATCTGTCCGAATTGCTAAAGCAGGCGATTACCTGAAACCGATGATGGTACAGTGTGCCCTTGCCGCAGTCCAGAACAAAAAACAGCCTTATTTTGCAATCAAATATGGTCGGATTAAAAAGCGCCGCGGTCACAAGAAAGCAATCATTGCCATTGCAAGAATGATGATGGTTTGCATCTACCATATGGTTTCAGAAAAGAAACCCTTTACTCCTACGGATTATGAGGATTTGATGGCCCCTCAAAATCATGTGGAGCGTGTTGTCCTAAATGAGAACAATGTTTTTGCTTACCTTGAAAGCCTTGGTTACGATAGTTCTAAGTTAGTAAAACGCAACGATAACTAACATTATTCTGTTTTCTATACTTGTAAAAACGGGGTTTTACGAACCCTTATACAAGTGCGCCCAAAAATCCACTTTATTTTTCACTCTTCACTCCTTCTAGTATAATAATAAATCGGCAGGCGACACCTGCCGGTTGTCAGAAAGCGTTCCGGCTGTAAAATTTGCATTCCACAAGCGTTCTTTTTCTTTACAGAAAATTGTTGGGTAAAGTATAGCAAAAAAATCCGGGGCTGTCCAGACTTATAAAAAAGGGATTGTGCAGATTGCCGGAGAAAATTAGAAAAATCAGAAAAAAATAAAAAAAGTATAAAATACCTATTGAAAAATTAGAAATTTTGTTGTAAAATACATCCAGAGTAAACGAATAAAACATGTTGATTTCGTGGATTGTTACTTTTATTAGGCAAGACCTGAGTCATACAAACAGTGCATTTTTTATATGGAAATATAATCAGGCATTATAATGTATGAGAGGGTCTTTTTTTCGTTCTTTAAAGCCGGATTCCGGTAAGACTTGCAAGGAGCGAAGCGCCGACCGTATTCCCATGCGGCCCCGGCCAGGACACATGGGAACACAAAAAGAAGCTTATTATTATACTAGGAGGAAATGAGATGGCTAGCAAGTATGATGGATTAGCTCGGATTATTATTCAGAACGTAGGCGGTAAGGGGAACGTAATCAGCCTTACCCACTGTATCACCAGACTGCGCTTTCGCTTAAAGGATGAAAGCAAGGCAAACACAGATGTATTAAAGCAGACCGACGGTATTGTAACGGTTATTCAAAGCGGCGGTCAATATCAGATTGTTATTGGAAACCATGTTCCGGACGTATTCGCAGTGGTAAATGAGATCGGTAAGTTCTCTACCGGCGTTTCCGGCGGAGAAGAAGGAGGGGGGGCTTCTAAACGAGGGCCGGTGGAAGTGCTTATTGATACCCTGTCCGGCGTATTTACCCCGATTCTGGCGCTGCTGTGTGCAACCGGTATTATCAAAGGTCTTTTGGGACTGGCAGTATTTTTATTGGGCAATGGCTTTAAGGATTCCGGTGTTTACATGATCCTGTATTCTATCGGCGACGGTTTCTTCTACTTCCTGCCTATGATGCTTGCCTATTCTGCAGCCCAGAAGTTTAAGCTCAGCAACTTTACGGCTATGACCATTGCGGCGGCTTTCCTGTATGCAGAGGTAAAGTTCCCGGCAATCGCTTCCGGTGATACCATTATGACCGTATTTCCCGGTACATTCCTGCAGACGGATATTCATAAGACCTTTTTTGGAATTCCCATTATCTGGCCTGCGGCAGGCTATGGCTCTTCTGTAGTACCCATTGTATTCTCTGTATGGTTTACTGCTAAGATTGAAACATTCTGGAAAAAGTACGTTCCGGATGTAATAAAGAGCTTTATGGTACCCTTGTTAACCTTGATTATTTCAGTACCTTTATCCTTCCTATTAATCGGCCCGGTTGCTTCCTGGTTAGGAAACGGTATCGGCTGGGTTTGCCAGAGCGCTTACAGCATCAGCCCCATTATTGCAGGCGCTATCGTTGCCTTTGTATGGCAGATTTTGGTTATTTTTGGATTGCACTGGGGTCTTATTCCCATCATGTTCAACAACTACGCAACCCTTAAATATGATAAATTCCTGGTAGCCAACTTTGTGGCATCCTTTGCACAGACTGCCGTTGTTTTGGCAATGTTTATTAAGACCAAAGACAAAAAACTGAAGACTCTGGCACTGCCTGCATTTATTTCTGGTATCTGTGGTGTTACCGAACCGGCTATTTACGGTATTACCCTTCCTAAGAAGATCCCGTTCTACATTTCCTGCGCGGCTGCTGCAATTGGCGGCGGTTTAGTAGGAGCTTTGGGGATTACCAAATATATGTCCGGCGGTCTGGGAGTATTCGGCTTCCCCACATTCATTCCCGGCGAAGAGTCTATTGCCGCCCTGGGGATTACCAATGTGCTGTATGACATCAAGATGATTGCAATTGTAGTGGTTATTACAATGGTTCTTGCTTTCGTGGCAACTATGCTGATTTACAAAGAGGATGAGTCCAAGGAAGAGAAGAAGGAAGCGCCCAAGGCTATGGATAAGGCTGACATTGCAGGTGAAGAGGGCATGATTACGGCTCCGGTTACCGGTCATGTAGTTCCGTTATCTGAGGTAAGGGACGAGGCATTTTCTTCCGGCGCGTTGGGACAGGGCGTTGCAATTGTTCCTGCTGAGGGCAAGGTTTATGCTCCCTGCGACGGCGTGGTTTCCGCGCTGTTCCCCACCGGACACGCCATCGGCATTACCGGCGCAAACAAAGCAGAAGTTCTGATCCATATTGGCATGGATACGGTTAAATTAGAAGGCAAATTCTTCCATATTAAGACCCAGGCAGGAGCCGCTGTTAAGGCAGGCGATTTACTGGTAGAGTTTGACATGGAAGAGATCAAAAAAGCCGGCTATGACGTAACCACTCCGATTCTTATCACCAACTCCGCAGAATTTGTAGACGTATCCGGTGAGACCGGAAAGGACGTAAAGGCCGGTGAGCCATTGATTTCAATTATTTAATTCAGGAGGTTTCGTATGGGACGTTTACCGGAAGGTTTTTTATGGGGCGGTGCAACTGCCGCCAACCAGTGCGAAGGCGGCTATGATAAAGACGGCAGAGGGCTGGCAAACGTAGATTTGATCCCAGCAGGGCCGGACAGAAGGCAGGTAATGAACGGCACAAGGAAGATGCTGGAGTGTGAAGAGGGATATTTTTATCCGGGCCATGAAGCCATTGATATGTACAGCCATTTTAAAGAAGATATTGCACTCTTTGCGGAAATGGGCTTTCGGTGCTACCGCCTGTCCATTGCCTGGACCAGAATTTACCCCAACGGTTTTGATGAAGAACCTAATGAGGAAGGCTTAAAATTTTATGAGGAGCTGTTTGACGAGTGCCATAAGTATGGCATTGAGCCTTTGGTTACCATTGTACATTTTGATGCTCCTGTAGCTTGTACCAAAAAATTTGGCTCCTGGAAGAGCAGAGAGATGATCGATCTTTATGTAAAATACTGCCGGACTCTGTTTACCCGATATAAAGGCAAAGTAAAATACTGGCTGACCTTTAATGAGATTAATATGATCCTTCATCTGCCTTTTATGGCAGCCGGCATCCTCTTTGAAGAAGGGGAGAACCAGGAAGAGTCCAAGTACCGGGCAGCCCACCACGAGTTGGTGGCATCTGCCATTGCAACCGGAATAGGGCACGAGATCGATCCGGAGAACAAGATCGGCTGTATGCTGGCAGCAGGTCAGTATTATGCATATACCTGCGATCCCAGAGACCAGATGGAAGCTCTGCAGAAAAACAGGGATAATTTCTTCTTCATTGATGTCCAGTCCAGAGGAAAATATCCTTCTTACGCATTAAAGCTCTTTGAGAGAGAAGGGTTTGACATTGGGATTACAGAGGAGGATGAGAAGGTTCTCGCCGCTCATCCGGTAGATTTTATTTCCTTTTCCTACTATTCTTCCAGGCTGACCAGCGCGGAGCCGGAGAAATACGGCCAGACATCAGGCAATGCCTTTGCTACTTTGAGAAATCCTTATTTAAAGGCTTCCCAGTGGGGCTGGCAAATTGACCCCCTGGGTCTGAGGATCACCATGAACGCGCTTTATGAACGGTATCAGAAGCCCCTGTTTATTGTGGAAAACGGACTGGGTGCAGTGGATACTCCGGATGAAAACGGATTTATTGACGATCAATACCGAATCGATTACTTAAGAGCCCATATTCAGGCAATGGAAGAAGCAGTGAACCTGGACGGCGTAGAGCTTATGGGATATACTCCCTGGGGATGCATTGACTTAGTCAGCGCCAGCACTGGTGAGATGAAAAAGCGCTACGGCTTCATCTATGTAGACAAGGACAACGACGGAAAGGGAACATTAAAGAGAAGCAAAAAGGCTTCCTTTGAATGGTACAAAAAGGTTATCGCCTCCAATGGTGAGGATCTGTGAAAGAAGCTTTTCCACAATTTAAGGGGAGAAGAAATTCATGAAGGTAACACGGATTATTAATAATAATGTCATTGCGGCAGTGGATGAACAAAACCACGAGCTGGTTTTGATGGGAAGCGGTATCGGGTTTCAACAGAAGATAGGAGATGAAGTAGATCCTGCCAGGGTAGAAAAGAGGTTTACCCGTTTTGACGAAAATCAGGTGTTAAATTTCCAGCGCCTGGCCAGGGAGATTCCTTATGAGTACATGCATATGACAAACGAAATCGTGTCCTATGCCCAGCTTTCTTTAAATAAGGAGCTGGATGAGAACCTTTATATTGCCCTGATGGATCATTTAAACTTTGCCATTAACCGTATCAAACAGGGAATTGCGCTGCCTAACTCCATGCTGTGGGAAATTAAGCATTATTACAACCATGAATACCGGATTGGAACAGAGGCTATTGCCATTATTAAGCGTTACACCGGTGTTGAGATGCCTGTGGACGAGGCCGGCTTTATCGCCATGCATATTTTAAATTCTGAGCTGGATTTGGATATGGAGCGCTCCAAGGTTATGACCAAGATTATCCAGGATGCGCTGAACATTGTAAAATATCACTTTAATATTACCATTGAGGAGGAATCTCTGGACTACGAGCGCTTTGTGACCCATCTGAAGTTTTTTATACAGCGGGCCATGCATGAGAAGGAATCCCGGATCTGGGAGCAAAGCCTGATGAATCTGATCCGGATCCAGTATATGGATGCTTATGAATGTGCGGGAAAGGTGGCGGCTTATATTGAGCGGACAACTTCCTATGTGGTGCTGGAGGAAGAGATGGTATACTTAACCGTCCACATCCAAAGGCTTCAGAAAGCTTCAAAGAGAGTTGGAGAAGATGGCAATAGTTGACAAAAAGCGACAAAGAGCGCATAATAAACCTAAACATTATAAAATGCAGGAGGTTTAATTATGAAAAGGAAGGGTATCTTAAAACTCACAGCCGCATTTGCCGCATCTGCGCTGCTTGCCCTGGTTCCCATGACTGCGTTTGCAGCAGAGGGGGAAGCGGAGGAGCCGAAAGTGTTCTATATTGACGCAAGGAAGCCTGCCCAGGAAACACAACCCCTGGAGGTTAAACCAGTTGCGGCACACTGGGAGACGGACGAGCACGGCACCAGATATATTCTGACAGACGGAACTTATTTAAGCAACGTATGGCTGCAGATTAATAATGGCAGCTGGTACTACTTAGACGGGGACGGCTATCAGGTAAAAGGCTGGCAGAAAATCGACGAAAGAGACTACTACTTTGAGCAGGATGGCCACATGCTTATCGGCTGGCAGAAGATCGGTGAGGACTGGTATTTCTTTGAGTTTGAGCCGGATAGTTCCAGAGGCCAGATGTATGTGGAACGGACCACTCCCAACGGAAGGATAGCAGACGAGGAAGGCGTGCTTTTCTAATTCCATAGAGGTTTCAGGCGTAGAAATGCGCTGCGGAGGTTTTGGTTATGACCGCCGCGGCGCATTTCCTTTTGGCTGCCGAGGGTAAGAAATCCCTTGCCAAATCCCTTCCTTTGTGTGTATAATGGGTAAGGATTTCACAAGATATGGAGGAGTAACATGGCTAGTACACAGTATAATGCGGACAGTATCACCGTCTTAGAAGGCCTGGAAGCGGTAAGAAAGCGGCCAGGGATGTACATTGGAGGCGTGGGGACCAAGGGGTTAAACCACCTGGTTTATGAGATCGTGGACAATGCGGTAGACGAGCATCTGGCAGGAGTATGCAGTCAGGTATGGGTGACATTGGAGGCTGATGGCTCCTGTACGGTAAAGGATAACGGCCGGGGTATCCCGGTAGGATTACATAAAAAAGGAATTTCCGCTGCCAGGGTAGTATTTTCCACCCTTCACGCAGGCGGAAAATTTGACAACAATGCATATAAAACCAGCGGCGGCCTTCACGGCGTAGGCTCTTCCGTGGTAAGCGCCCTTTCTGCGAAAATGGATGTAAAGATTTACCGGGACGGTTTTATCCATCATGACGGATATGAGAGAGGCATCCCGGTGGTGGAGCTGGTAAACGGTATGCTTCCTACCCTGGGAAAGACCAGGGAAACCGGAACAGAGATTAATTTTCTGCCGGATCCGGAAATTTTTGAAAAAACCCGTTTTAAGGCGGAATGGATTAAAAGCCGTCTCCACGAGACCGCCTATTTAAATCCGGGCCTTACTCTGAACTACGAAAATAAGCGGCCGGGGGAGGAAGAGCAGCTTTCCTACTCAGAGCCGGAAGGAATCGCCGCTTATGTAAAGGCGCTGAATACAGGAAAAGAACCGGTTCACGATCCCATTTATTTTAAAGGCTCTGTGGATCGGGTAGAGGTGGAGGTAGCTCTTCAGTTTGTAGATGCCTTTGAGGAAAACATTTTAGGCTTCTGCAATAACATTTTTACTCAGGAGGGCGGCACCCATCTGGTGGGATTTAAGACCAAATTTACTGCCTTGATTAATACCTACGCCAAAGAGCTTGGTATTTTAAAGGAAAAGGATTCCAACTTTACCGGGGCGGATACCAGAAACGGCATGACAGCAGTGATTGCGGTAAAGCATCCGGATCCGATTTTTGAGGGCCAGACTAAGACCAAGCTTGCCAGCGCAGATGCTACCAAGGCAGTATTTACTGTGGCAGGGGAGGAGCTGGAGCGATATTTTGATCGGAATCTGGAGACGCTGAAGTCTGTTATCGCCTGTGCGGAAAAGTCTGCTAAAATCCGCCGGGCAGAGGAAAAAGCGAAGACCAACATGCTGACCAAGTCCAGATTTTCCTTTGACAGCAACGGAAAACTGGCAAACTGCGAGAGCAGGGATCCTGTAAAATGCGAGATCTTTATTGTGGAGGGAGATTCTGCAGGAGGATCGGCAAAGACAGCCAGAGACCGGCAGTTTCAGGCCATTCTTCCTATCCGGGGAAAGATTTTAAATGTGGAAAAGGCTTCTATGGACAAGGTTCTGGCCAATGCGGAGATCAAGACCATGATCAATTCGTTTGGCTGCGGTTTTTCGGAAGGATATGGAAATGACTTTGATTTAAACAGGCTGCGCTACCACAAGATTATTCTGATGACAGATGCGGATGTGGACGGAAGCCACATTGACACCCTGCTGTTAACCTTTTTATACCGGTTTATGCCGGAATTAATTTACAACGGCCATGTTTACATTGCCATGCCGCCTCTGTTTAAGGTGATACCAAAGCGGGGCGAGGAACAGTACCTGTACGATGAAAAGGATCTGGAGCGCTACCGGAAAACCCACACAGGAGAGTTTACCTTACAGCGCTATAAAGGACTGGGGGAGATGGATCCGGATCAGCTCTGGGAGACTACCCTGGATCCGGAGAGAAGGGTGTTAAAGCAGGTGGAAATTGAGGATGCCCGTATGGCCTCGGAGATTACGGAAATGCTGATGGGCAGTGATGTGCCGCCAAGACGCCGGTTTATCTATGAACATGCGGACGAAGCGGAAATTGATGCATAAGGGAGCGTACCATGGCTGAGAAAATTATAAAAACCGAATATTCAGAAGAAATGCAGAGAAGCTACATGAATTACTCCATGAGCGTTATTACGGCCAGAGCGATTCCCGATGCCAGAGACGGACTGAAACCGGTTCAGCGCCGTGTCCTCTATGATATGAGCGAGCTTCGGCTAAATCACGATAAGCCTCACAGGAAGTCGGCCCGTATTGTAGGCGATACCATGGGTAAATACCATCCTCACGGGGACAGCTCTATCTACGAAACCCTGGTAGTTTTGTCTCAGGAATTTAAAAAGGGAATGCCTTTGGTGGACGGCCACGGCAACTTCGGATCCATTGAGGGGGACGGAGCGGCGGCTATGCGTTATACCGAAGCCCGTCTGAAAAAATTTGCTGAGGAAGTATACTTAAAGGATCTGGATAAAACCGTAGAATTTGTTCCCAACTATGACGAGACGGAAAAGGAGCCGGAGGTGCTTCCGGTTCGGGTGCCCAATCTGCTGATTAACGGATCCGAGGGAATTGCCGTAGGTATGAGCACCAGTATCCCGCCCCATAACCTGGGGGAGGTTGTGGATCTGGTAAAGGCGTATATTGACGATCCGGAGATTTCCACAGAGAAAATGATGGAATTAATGCCTGGCCCGGATTTCCCCACAGGAGGAATTATTGCCAATAAAAAAGATCTTCCCGCTATCTATGAGACCGGAGCGGGGAAGATCAAACTTCGGGGAAAGCTGGAGGTAGAGCTTGGCAAGCGGCGGGCGGATAAGGACAAGCTGGTGATTACTCAGATTCCCTATACCATGATCGGCGCCGGAATCAACAAATTCCTTACGGACATTGCGGATCTGGTGGAGAACAAAAAGCTGCCGGATGTGGTGGACATTTCCAACCAATCTAATAAGGAAGGAATCCGCATTGTATTAGAGCTGAAAAAGGATGCGGATATTGAAAAAATCCGGAATATCCTTTATAAAAAGACCAAGCTGGAGGATACTTTTGGCGTCAATATGCTGGCAATTGCCGGGGGACGGCCTGAGACTTTAAGCCTTAGAGGGATCTTAAAGAATTTTTTGGATTTTCAATACCAGACGGCCAATAAAAAGTATAATGTTCTTCTCAATAAGGAATTGGAGAAAAAAGAGGTTCAGGAGGGATTAATCAAGGCATGTGATGTAATTGACCTGATTATCGCCATACTGCGAGGGTCTAAGAATTTAAAAGATGCCAAGGCCTGTCTTACGGAAGGCGATACATCTAAGATTACTTTTAAAATCCCCGGCTTTGAGGAGGACGCAAAGAAGCTTCATTTTACGGAGCGCCAGGCTTCCGCTATTTTGGAGATGCGCCTTTATAAATTAATCGGTCTGGAAATCCTGGCTCTGGAAAAAGAGCATCGGGAGACTTTGCGGAAAATCAAAGAGTATACTTCCATTTTAAATAGCAGGGAGAAAATGGCCCAGGTTATTAAAGGGGATCTGGATCACATTAAAGAGGAATTTTCTCTTCCCCGCCGCACCCTGATTGAGGACGGCAAGGAGGCAGTCTATGTAGAAGAGCCGGTTCAGGTAAGAGATGTGGTCTTTGTTATGGATCGGTTCGGCTATTGTAAGCTTTTGGATAAGCCGGTTTATGAGAAGAATCAGGAGACTGCAGATTCGGAAAACACCTATGTAATTCCCTGCCAGACAGACGACAAGATTTGTATTTTTACCGACACAGGGAACCTGCATCAGATTAAGGTTTCCGATATTCCGGCAGGAAAGCTTAAGGATAAGGGAACTCCCGCAGACAATCTCTGCAAATTTGACGGCGCAAAGGAAGAGGTGGTTTATCTCACCTGTGCCGCTGCCATGAAGGGGAAATTGCTGCTTTTTGCCACCCGGATGGGTATGGTAAAACAGGTGCCTGCCGAAGAATTTGAGACCAACAACCGGCTTGTAGCCTCCACAAAGCTTCAGGATGAAGATAAGATCGCAGCAATCGTTCCTGCAGAAGGCCAGACGGACGTGGTGCTTCAGACCAGCAGCGGTATATTCTTAAGATTTCTTCTGGAAGAGATTTCGGTTATGAAGAAAAACTCCAGGGGTGTGAGAGGGATTAAACTGGCTGCCGGAGAGGAATTAGAACAACTTTACCTGATTGGGGAGAATCCGGTGGTTCTTTATAAAGAAAAGGAAGTCCATCTGAACCGCTTAAAAGTGGCTAAGAGGGACGGAAAAGGAAGTAAGGTGCGGTTGTAGGAATTGGACGGAGGAGCAGATGGGGAATTTGGTACAAATTTTGACTTACAAGCAGGCTTGACACACAAAATTTTCACCAAATCATCCGCCGTCTCAACTGTTGCGGAAAATATTTCTTGCATTTTTTGGGGGTTTGGTATAGGATAAGAGCCATGTAAGGAAACCAACATATGAGGAGAGATAAGTTATGGAAAAGAAATTAAGAGTCGGTATTTTAGGAGCTACCGGTATGGTAGGCCAGAGATTTATTTCTTTATTAGAAAACCATCCCTGGTATGAAGTTGTTACCGTGGCTGCCAGTGCCCGTTCTGCCGGAAAGACTTATGAAGAGGCAGTGGGAGAAAACTGGAAGATGGATACTCCTATGCCGGAGGAAGTAAAGAAGTTGGTAGTAAAAAATGTTACCCAGGTAGATGAGGTGGCGGCAGATGTTGATTTTGTATTCAGCGCCGTAAATATGTCTAAAGATGAGATCAAGGCCGTTGAGGAGGAGTATGCCAGGGCAGAGGTTCCGGTGGTGTCTAATAACAGCGCCCATAGATGGACTCCTGACGTTCCTATGGTAGTGCCGGAGATTAACCCGGAACACTTTGATGTAATTGAATTCCAGAAAAAGAGGCTGGGGACCAAAAGAGGATTTATCGCAGTAAAGCCTAACTGTTCCATTCAGAGCTATGCGCCTGTACTTACTGCATGGAAGGAATTTGAGCCTTATGAGGTAGTGGCAACCACCTACCAGGCGATTTCCGGCGCAGGAAAGACCTTTAAGGACTGGCCGGAGATGGTGGGGAATATTATCCCCTACATTGGCGGCGAGGAGGAAAAGAGCGAGCAGGAGCCTCTGCGGATCTGGGGCAAGATTGAGGACGGGGTTATTGTAAAGGCCGAAGAGCCGGTTATTACTTGTCAGTGTATCCGGGTTCCCGTATTAAACGGTCACACTGCCGCTGTATTCGTAAAGTTCAGAAAGAAACCTTCTAAGGAACAGCTTATTGAGAAGATCAGAAGCTTTAAAGGAATTCCCCAGGAACTGAACCTTCCCAGCGCTCCGAAGCAGTTTATGCAGTATCTGGAAGAAGACAACCGCCCTCAGGTTACAGAGGATGTGGACTATGAAAAGGGAATGGGCGTTTCTGTAGGACGTTTGAGAGAGGATACGGTTTACGATTATAAGTTTGTAGGCCTGTCCCACAATACCGTAAGAGGGGCGGCAGGCGGAGCCGTTCTTTGCGCGGAGCTGTTAACTGCAAAAGGGTATATTGAAGCAAAGTAGATATCCTCAGCAGACAAGAGCACCATATTTTATATAAACAAGGGGGTATTACAAATGGCAGTAGCGAAAAAATTTTACGGAACCATGCCGGACGGGCAGACAGTGGACTGCTACACCTTAACCAACGCAAACGGCACATCCGCAAGCTTTCTCACTCTGGGAGCTCTGTGGATTACCATGCTGGTAAAGGATAAGGAGGGGAATTTTAAAGATGTGGTTTTGGGGTATGACACCCTGGAAAACAATTTAAAGAATCCTCCTCACCTGGGCGCGCCCATAGGCCGCAATGCCAACCGCATTGGCGGAGCCAAGTTTACCTTAAACGGCAAAACTTATGAGCTGTTTAAAAACAGCTTAGGCATTAACAACCTTCACAGTGCGCCGGATTTATACCACAACCGGGTTTGGGATGCAGTGGAGGAGGAGACCGCCCTGGGAAGCCGTGTTACCTTCTCTTTATTCAGTCCGGACGGGGATCAGGGGTATCCGGGCAATGCGGACATTTCCATTACCTATACCTTAACGGAAGATGACAGCCTGATGATCCGCTACCGGATGACAGCAGATGCAGATACCATCGCCAACTTTACTAATCACAGCTACTTTAATCTGGCGGGACATGACTGCAAGGACATTTTAGATCAGGAAGTGTGGATCGATGCAGACTATTATACCCCGGCAGACGCCGGCTCCATTCCCACAGGAGTTTTAGACCCGGTAGCCGGTACTGCCATGGATTTTACTTCCTTAAAGCCCATAGGCCAGGACATTGACTCCGATTTTCCTGCAGTGGTGCAGGGCAAGGGCTTTGACCACAACTGGGTATTAAACCATCCGGCAGGGGAGCTTTCTCTCTGCGCCAAGGCTGTGGATCATAAATCCGGCCGTGTCATGGAGGTTTACACCGACCTTCCGGGTATGCAGTTTTATACTGCCAACGGCTTAAAGGGGGATGTGCCGGGAAAGGACGGAGCCGTTTACGGCCCCCGTCAGGCCTACTGTTTTGAGACTCAGCATTTCCCGGATGCAGTGAATAAGCCTCAGTTCCCTTCTCCTGTTTTAAAGGCAGGGGAAGAGTACGATACCACCACGGTTTATAAATTCCTGACGGAATAATTACCGGATATAGATGGAGGGGCTGCCGCAAAGATGAGATGAAAAGGCAAGGAAGCAAAGAGCCTGAGATTCATTTTGCGGCAGCTTCCCTTTTTGCTTTTTAGTTGCAGAATGGAGGAAATAATGAGTAGTAACAAAGGAAAGACAACAAAAATACTGGCCGGGGCCGGTTTGATTCTCACCACGATTATCTGGGGGAGTTCATTTGTTGTAATGAAAAATTCTGTAGATCTGATTTCCCCCTGCTACCTTTTGGCTCTGCGCTTTACGGTAGCCGCTCTTTGTATGCTGGGGGTATTCTGGCCTCAGAATAAGGGGATGGGGAAAAAGGATATCCGATACGGCGTGATCCTGGGAGTATTTCTGTTTACCAGCTACGTTTTCCAGACCTATGGGCTGAAATACACCACAGCCAGCAAAAACGCCTTTATCACCACCTTGTATGTGATGATTGTCCCGTTCCTCCATTGGGTTTTTAACGGAAAAAAACCGCTGGGAAAAAATATCCTGGCAGCGGTGCTGGCAGTAATCGGACTGGCGCTTTTGTCTCTGGAAGGAGATCTGGGCATTAACTTAGGGGACCTCCTTACATTAATCTGTGGGGTTTTCTTTGCTGTACATATTGTATTTATTGACCGATATACAGAGGAGCACAGCCCGATACGACTTACCACCATGCAGATGATTACCTCTGCGGTTTTAGGATGGGTTTTGGCTCCAATGCTGGAGGGGAAAATGGATCTGGGAATCCTGGATACCGGACTGATCTTAAGCCTTTTGTATCTGGGGATCTTCAGCACCATGATTGGATTCCTGCTTCAAAATGTAGGACAGAAGTACCTGACCCCAAACACTTCATCTATTCTGCTATCCTTTGAATCGGTATTTGGCCTGGCATTTTCCGTGATTTTTTTAGGAGATCCCCTTACGGCAAAGCTTCTGCTGGGGTGCGCCATGATGTTTGGCGCCGTGATTATTTCGGAATATAAGCCGAAGAAGAAACAATAGGGAGGAATAAAATGGGAAAATCCCTTTTTATAGCGGAAAAACCCAGCGTTGCCCAGGAATTTGCAAGTGCGCTGAAGGCCGGAGGCCGAAGGGGAGACGGCTATATTGAATCGGAAAAGGTAATTGTAACCTGGTGTGTGGGCCATCTGGTAACCATGAGCTATCCGGAGGCCTATGACATGAAATACAAGCGGTGGAGCCTGGAGACCCTGCCTTTTCTCCCGGAGGAATTTAAATATGAAATTATCGACGGGGTTTCGAAGCAATTTCAGATTGTAAGCCGCCTTTTAAACCGCCAGGATGTGGAAACCATATATGTATGTACGGACTCCGGGCGGGAAGGAGAGTATATTTACCGGCTGGTAGAACAGATGGCAGAGGTAAAGGGCAAGGCGAGAAAACGGGTGTGGATCGATTCTCAGACAGAGGAGGAGATTCTAAGGGGAATCCGGGAGGCAAAGGATCTGTCAGAATATGACAACCTGTCTGCTTCCGCCTATCTTCGGGCTAAAGAAGATTACCTGATGGGAATCAATTTTTCCAGGGTATTAACCTTAAAATACGGTCAGACCTTGTCAGCATTTTTAAAAACCAAATATACAGTGGTATCAGTAGGACGGGTTATGACCTGCGTTTTAGGCATGGTAGTGAGAAGAGAACGGGAGATAAGGGACTTTGTAAAGACCCCATTTTTCCGGGTTTTAGGAACCTTTTTGCCGGCTCTTTCCGGGGAAGGTGAAGAGAACAGGGAGGGCTTAAGCTTTGAGGGGGAATGGAAGGCCGTGGAAGGATCCAGGTATTTTCAGACCCCGGCTCTTTATAAAGAAAATGGCTTTAAGGAAAGAAAGGATGCAGAAGCCTTAATAGACCGTTTAACAGGGCCGCCGCCTATGGAGGCAGTGCTGTCTGCTATAGAGAAAAAAAAGGAGACCAAAAATCCGCCTCTTCTTTACAACCTGGCAGAGCTTCAAAACGACTGCTCTAAAATGTTTAAAATCAGCCCTGACGAGACATTAAAGCTGGTTCAGGAACTGTACGAGAAAAAGCTGGTTACCTACCCCAGAACCGATGCCAGAGTTCTTTCCAGTGCAGTGGCAAAGGAAATCGGAAGAAACATCGGAGGCCTGAAGTCTTACGGTCCCATGGCGGATTTTGCCGGAGAAATATTATCCGGGAA
The DNA here is from genome assembly GCA_910577645.1 of uncultured Lachnospiraceae bacterium. Taxonomy (GTDB): domain Bacteria; phylum Bacillota; class Clostridia; order Lachnospirales; family Lachnospiraceae; genus UMGS1370. The sequence goes on along the minus strand of CAJTOL010000005.1, from coordinate 6,007 downwards.
CGCTTATAAAACCATAGGAAAGACCCGCTACACCAATGATAAACAGATCACGGATCATTATGCCATTATTCCTACAGGACAGGGATTTGGCGCCCTTAAAACTTTAAATGGCCTGGGGGAAAAGGTTTACCAGGTAATCTGCAGAAGATTTTTAAGCATCTTTTACCCCCCTGCTATTTACCAGAAATACGGCCTGGATTTGACGCGGGATCAAGAGCATTTCTTTGCCAATTTCCGGGTTTTAGAATCAGAGGGATATTTAAAAGTAAGTGGAAACCCGGAGAAGGAAAAAGGGGACAGCTCCAAAAGCACGGTTTTGCCGGAGCTGCTGGATTATTTAAAAACCCTTAAAAAAGGGATGAAGCTGGAGCTTTTTTCCATGGCAATTAAAGAAGGGGAGACTTCGCCTCCCAAGCGATATACCTCCGGCTCCATGATTCTTGCCATGGAAAATGCCGGTCAGCTGATAGAGGACGAGGATCTGAGGGCGCAAATAAAGGGAAGCGGCATCGGAACCAGCGCTACCCGGGCGGAAATCTTGAAGAAGCTGATGAATATTAAATATCTGGCTTTAAACAAAAAGACCCAGGTTATCACTCCTACTTTGCTGGGTGAAATGATCTTTGATGTGGTGGGGGCATCTATCCGCCAGCTTTTAAACCCGGAGCTTACGGCAAGCTGGGAAAAAGGGCTGACCTATGTGGCGGAAGGAAGCATTACCTCTGAGGAATATATGGAAAAGCTGGAACGATTTGTGGCTGGCCGGACCTGCGGGGTGATGAAACTGCAGAACCAATATACTCTGCGGGAATCTTTTGACAGGGATGCGCTATATTATAAAAAGTAGAATGAGAAAAATGAAACCAGAAGGCAGGGCGATTTATTATTATACTAGGAGGAAATATAATGAAAAAAGAAGATATGAAGATCAGCAGGCTCTATGATTTAAGCCAGACTATGGCTGGAGACTACTTAAAAGAGTTTACTTATCCATGGGAGGCTCTTGGCGGCATAGGAGAGTATGTAGAAAAACTGGGGGCGTCTCTTCCGGAAGAAGAGTATGATAAAAGAGGAGAGAATATTTGGATTCACAAGACAGCCAAAGTAGCCCCCACGGCTTTCCTCACAGGCCCGGCTGTTATTGGGCCTGAAGCAGAAATCCGCCATTGTGCATTTCTCAGAGGAAAGGTGCTGGTAGGAGAGGGAGCTGTAGTGGGAAATTCTACGGAGCTGAAAAACGTAATTCTCTTTAATAAGGTTCAGGTTCCCCACTACAATTATGTAGGAGACTCTATTTTAGGATTTAAGGCCCATATGGGAGCCGGATCCATTACCTCCAATGTTAAGTCAGACAAATGCCTGATAAAGGTACACGGAGCCGATGGGGATGTGGAAACCGGACTGAAAAAATTCGGCGCCATGATTGGAGATAATGTAGAGGTAGGGTGCGGCTCTGTCTTAAATCCCGGTACTGTTATCGGAAGGGAATCCAATATATATCCCCTGTCCTGTGTTCGGGGCTGCGTAGACAGCGGTTCCATTTACAAGCGCCAGGGGGAGATTGCCCAAAAGAGATAGGGCTTCTTTGGCATATGGAACATGAAAGGGAAGCGTCAAGGGAAAATTTATCTGGCATAGTCCCGATCCACTGTAATCACTGTATAAAAATCCGGATGCTGCTCCTGAACCATCAGCTCGATCTGCTTGGTCAAAACTTTAGGGGGAGTAGGATAGTCTACCGGAATCATTACATCAAAAATCAGGTTCGTGTGGGTATTTCCCTTTACCATGCGAAAATCGTGAATGGAGATAAGGGGGTTGATTTTGTGGATCAGTTCAAGAACCTCATGGTGGATTTTCACGGTTTCCTCATCCTGATCCTGGATGGGATCCATATGAATAACCGCGTCACAGTGAAGCTTACTGCGAAGCTCCCGCTCAATATTATCAATGGCATCATGAAGAAGCAGAATGTCTCCGGAGGAAGAAACCTCGCAGTGGAGAGAAACCATCTGCCGCCCAGGGCCATAATCGTGGACCAGCATGTCATGAATGCCTAAAATTTCCGGATGGGCCAGAGTAATGTCCCGGATATTTTGGATAAATTCCGGATTTGGAGCCTGGCCCAACAGGGGATTTAAAGTATCCTTTGCTGCCTGGAAACCGGCATAGAAAATAAAAAGCCCTACTGCAATACCGCACCACCCGTCAATATTCAGGGAAGTAAAGTGGCCGATAATGGAAGCAACAAGAACCACTGAGGTGGATAAAGCGTCGCTTAAGCTGTCTAAAGCAGTGGCCTTCATGGCGGCAGAGTCGATTTTTTCACCGGTAGACCGGTTATAGCTGGACATATAAAGCTTGACACCAATAGAAACGGCTAAAATTATCAGGGAAACCGGCTGAAAATCCACTGCCTCAGGATGAATGATTTTTTCCAGAGAAGTCTTTATCAGCTCAAAAGCCATAATCAGAATTGCCCCGGCCACCACCAACCCGGATACGTACTCGATGCGTCCGTGGCCAAAAGGGTGCTGCAGATCCGGCTTCTGCCCGGCCATGTGGAAGCCGATAAGGGTAATGACGGAAGAACCTGCATCGGAAAGATTGTTGAAGGCATCTGCCGTAATGGCAATAGAATTGCTGATAAGCCCGGCAAAAAATTTACCGGCAAACAGCAGAAGATTAAAACAAATCCCCACTGCTCCGCAAAGGATACCGTAAGCCTGGCGGACCTTGGGGGAAGACGGATTGTCATAATCCGCAATTAATCGTTTTGCTAAAAAGCGAATCATAAACAGGACCTCCTAAATCAATATGTATTTTGAAAATGGGTATTCTCAGCGGACAAGGGCGTGTGTGATCTTGTTTACTGAGGGTATCCCTGCTATTCTATCATGATGAGGGAAAAGGAACAAGTTTTTTCTACTTTTCTCTGAAAGAAATCGCAGCAGTTCAGCCGGTGGGGAATTTAACAGGCTGAGCTGTTACAAGAAATTTCCCGCTCCAGGATAAAATTTTTCTTCCCTATTTTTTATATTTATATTATAATAGGTGAGTAAAAGCCATACTAAAACAAAAGAATCAGGAGAAAAAGCCATGAAACAAGATATGATTGTGATTTTGGACATGGGAAGCACTGAAAATACGGTAATTGCCCGTGAAATCCGAGATATGGGCGTTTACAGCGAGATTCATCCCCATGACATCACCGCAGAAGAGTTAAAAAAGCTTGATAATGTAAAAGGTATTATTTTAAACGGCGGCAAAAACCGCATTGTAGACGGCGCTTCAGTAGAGATCCATCCGGATCTGTATGACTGCGGCATCCCCATGATGGCAGTTGATCACCCCACTGCAAAATGTGATCAAAAGTTGGATAAGCTTCCGGATGAAAAGGTTCTGCGTCAGTTTGTATTTAATACCTGCCAGGCAGATCCCAACTGGAATATGAAGAATTTTATTGAGGATCAGGTTGAGTTAATCAAACGCCAGGTGGGAGAGAAGAAGGTGCTGCTGGCTCTTTCCGGAGGCGTAGACTCCTCTGTAGTGGCAGCGCTGTTATTAAAGGCTATCGGAGACCAGCTGGTTTGTGTTCATGTAAACCATGGCCTTATGAGAAAGAACGAATCTGAAAGCGTAATAGAAGTATTCAGAAACCAGCTTCACGCCAATTTAATTTACGTAGATGCTACCGAGCGCTTCTTGACTAAACTGGAGAATGTAGCAGATCCGGAGCAGAAGAGGAAGATTATCGGCAGCGAGTTTATCCGCGTATTTGAAGAAGAAGCCAGAAAGCTGGACGGCATCGAATTTTTAGGCCAGGGAACCATTTATCCCGATATCATTGAAAGCGGGACTAAGACGGCTAAGATGGTAAAATCCCATCACAATGTAGGCGGTCTGCCGGAGGATCTGCAGTTCGACCTGGTAGAGCCTTTAAAGCAGCTGTTTAAGGACGAAGTCCGTGCCTGTGGCGTAGAGCTTGGCCTTCCTCACAAGATGGTTTACCGTCAGCCTTTCCCGGGCCCAGGCCTTGGAGTTCGCTGCTTAGGCGCCATTACCAGGGACCGTCTTACCGCAGTAAGAGAGGCAGATGCCATTCTGCGGGAAGAGTTTGAGAAAGCAGGCCTGGACAAGAAGGTATGGCAGTATTTCACCGTTGTACCGGATTTTAAGTCCGTTGGCGTCCGAAACAACGCAAGAACCTTTGAGTATATGGTGATCATCCGCGCGATCAACACCATCGATGCCATGAGCGCTACCATTGAGAAAGTAGATTGGGATATCCTTCAGAAGATTACGGAACGTATTTTGACTGAGGTGGAGAATGTCAATCGGGTATGCTATGATATGTCTCCGAAGCCGCCGGCTACGATTGAGTTCGAGTGATGAAATGGGCTTTAAGAAGCTAGTATTTATGCGGGTTGCAAGCAAATTTGTTTAGGCTCTGGCAACGATTTGGCAACATTTCAGGTATCACTCACTGAATAAAAAATACTTCAATAACAGAAAAACCTTACTGATTTTCGGAAATGACAACTGAAAATTGGTAAGGTTTTTTTGCGTTCATTTTTTCTTCTTGCGCTTTGCTTCTTTTTTGTCTGTACTTTCTGCTTCTTTGGCAGTGTCATTGATGAAGAAAAGACATGGGGTTTCCATGCCTTTCCTGCCTGACAATATTCATTTAATTGCCGCCCATCGTGCCGATCTGCTTGTTGATGTCACCGTCGCTGTCGATATTGTCCTGTTGTACGCTGCTTGGCGTTACCCATCCGAATACCGGATCGTAACCTGACCGGGATGGCTGTCATCCGTATTGTCTCCGCCTGCAGGTGTGTCTGGCTGTGGGGAGGGAGTCGGCTCCTTAGTGGGTTGCGGTACGGAGGGTTCATATTCCGGCTGTTTGTCGGGATCAGTAAGGTCATCATTTGTTTCGGGAGGCGTATCCGGTTTTTCCTGACCAGCCTCATCCTTGGTGCTGCTGTCGGAAAGACTGGAGGTTGTACCCGTTTCATCCTCGGAAACCACTGCCTGAGTATTGTCGGAAGGCGTGCCTGTCGTCTGTGTGTTCTCAGGAGTGGCAGAAGGAAGGGGTGTATCCGTGTTGGAGTTTTCCTTCCAGGTATCCGTCACATTGGCGCTCTCTGCGGAGGCGGGAGTAAAGTCCCTTTCCGGCTCCCTTGTCAGGAAGTAGGCGCCTGCAAGGACGGCTATGCACAATGCGGATAATCCGCTGATAATGGCGATTTTCTTCTTGTCGGTGTTTGTGTTCTTTTTCATAATATTGGACTCCTTTCGTCGTGTTTCCATTATATACGCATCAGATAGTAAAATGTCAACAACTTTCCGAATCTTTCCGAAGTTAGTTGAAATAAAGCTTTCATCAAATGGTAAAACATGGTATAATAAGCACAAATTTTAAAGCGTTTGCAGGAGTTGATACCATGGATGAATTTATCAAGGAGCTTGATCCAAATCTGGATTATCTGGAGCATAAAATAATAGGGAATGAAGTCATTATTTATGCAGCCTCAAACAGAAAAATATGCAGATGCCCTTATTGCGGCGCTGAATCGGCGCGAATACATAGCCGTTACGAAAAAAGTTTTCAGGATCTTCCAATCATGGGCAAAAAAACAAAAGTCGTTATTGAAAACAGAAAATTCTTCTGCGACAATCCAGACTGTGGATTCACTACTTTTGCAGAGCGTTTCGACTTCCTGTCACAGAAAGGGAAAAAGACAAAACGCCTGATTGAAAAAATCGTGGATGTTTCCCTGAATACAAGCTCCACCACTGCTTCAAGGACGCTGAAAGACGGGATTGCGGATGTTGGCAAAAGCACCATCTGCAGCAGGTCAGTGACCGTTTTCACCTGGTGAAGGGGTTTACGGATGCGGCAAAGAAATTTTTGTCACGTCTTTTGGCAGCAAATTTTATTCTCCCAACGGAAGCATCCCATTATGATGGAAAACCGCTAAAATGCGTGGAAATAAGCCTTTCC
>CAJTOL010000004.1 GCA_910577645.1 uncultured Lachnospiraceae bacterium | reverse complement strand
AGAGCACCAGCACGAGTGAGAGTCTGAGCACGAGCTTAAGCCAGAGCACGAGCGAGAGCTTAAGTACGAGCTTAAGCCAGAGCACCAGTACGAGCGAGAGCTTGAGTACGAGCTTAAGCCAGAGCACCAGTACGAGCGAGAGCTTGAGTGCTAGCTTAAGTCAGAGTATTAGTGAGAGCTTAAGTACCAGCTTAAGCAATAGCATCAGTTTAAGCCAGAGTACTAGTGAGAGTCTGAGTACCAGTTTAAGCCAGAGTACCAGCGAGAGTCAAAGTATCAGCCAAAGCATCAGTAATAGCACCAGCCGCTCATTAAGTGAAGATGCAAGTGCTTCAGCTAGCGTCAGCGCATGGAATAGTGAAAATGTATTTGACGAGACTGAGTTAGAAGGCGGAGCAGGAGGAGGTTCAGCAGCAGATACAGCTGAACCGGTTGGAACGGTTACTGAGGATGAAGAAATCGTTACAATTGACGAAGAAGTCGTACCGTTGGAGGAGACACCGACAGCAGTAACCCAGATTGAGGAGCAGATAATTCCTCTGGCTGCAACAGGTAATGCAGGCCTGCCGGAGGTAGGCGATGGAGAAACCATTATACCGCTTGCAGAAGAAAATGGGGAAGAACAAGAACTGGTAGAGATCGAAGATGAAGAAGTACCTCTTGCAGTAGTGGACGATGAAGAGGAAGCTGAAAAAGAAGCTGAAGAAGAACTGGTAGAGATTGAAGACGAAGAAGTGGCCCTTGCAGCAGGAGCTGTGGCAGAGAAGGTTTGGTGGTCATGGATTCCGTTCATAGCAGTAGCGGCAAGTATTACAGATGGCTATCGCAGAAGCAGAAAGAATAAAAAAGAACTGAGTGATGGCAAAAAGAAAGAATAAGTAAGAGTATTTAGTGAACAAATGTGTATCTCTCCGGCAGTTCTGCCGGAGAGATATATATGAAGGGATGTTATTTGAAAAAGAATAAAACTCATGAGCTAAAGCGGAGACTTCTCTTAACAATATTGATCCTTGCAATCTATATGGTTGGAAGGAGTCTTCTGCTTTATAATGTTGATCCGGCCGCATATCAATTGGAAGAGCTGAATTCCCAGAATATCATGATTTCTATGATCAGCGGGGACAGATATCAGTATACCGTCTTTGCATTAGGCATTATGCCGTACATTACATCAATGCTGCTTATGTGGATATTTATGGCCATAAGAGGGGCTGAGTTTAAAGCTCGTTTTTCGCCGCAGAAAATGGAGCGGGTTACCCTGATGCTGATGACCGTGATAGCTGCAGTATCTGCTGTGTCGCGGGCAGAGAGCCTGGTGTTTAAAGAGTCGGCCATGGATATCCGGACGATGAAAATAATCGCCGTACTGGAGATGATAGCAGGGGCAGCTGTAATATACAAAATGGCTAGTGTAAATAAAGAAGAGGGGATAGGTGGACAGGCCCCTATTATATTGGTCAATATTCTGGACAACCTGGCTGCTACGATACAGAAATTCACATGGGCGGAGCTTCACAAGCCGGTAATTCTCTGTCTGATTATGGCAGCAGTGGTTTTAATGATGGAAAACATAATTATCCGCGTTCCTGTCCAGCGGGTGTCTATCCATAATACTTACGCGGATAAAAGCTATATTGCATTAAAATTGGATCCTATCGGCGTGATGCCGGTTATGTTTGCCGTCTCCTTTTTTATGATTCCTCAACTGGTAGTGCGGTTTTTTTTGCTGTTTTATGAAGAAAACCCTACTCTGCAGTTTATCTATGGGAAATTGAATCTGACAACCGCCTCGGGGGTGGCCATTTATCTGGGGACAGTTTTTGCATTAAATTTGATATTTTCTTTTATCATGCTGGCGCCGGGGGATATGGCGGAGCAGCTGCAGAAAAGTGGGGACAGCATCGTAGGTATCTACGCGGGAAAGAAGACAAAGAAGTATTTAAGGAGAAAGCTGCTGTTGCTGGCATTTTTCAGCGGCTGCGTTTTGTGTTTGCTGATGGGAACGTCCCTGCGCCTGTCTCTGATGGGACAGATATCTCCGGAACTGGCCCTGTTTCCCTCAACGTCTACGATTCTCACCGGGCTTTTGTGTCCTCTGTACCGGGAGGTGAAAGCATACCGGAAATTTGATTCGTATTCATTTTTTATCTAATTTGTTGGAAAGGATGTAACCATACCCAATGTTGTATTTTATACCAGCTTGGTACTTGAAGAATGAGTGGAAAGAAGATGAACAGTTCTGGTACAGGCGCCGGATGAAGACGGAAACGGATGACACGGTTAAGCAGATCCAGCTGTTTCAGAGAAATTCTATCTGTGAATACAAGATTTTACTATTGTCTTATACGCCTAATTTCAGGCATTTCCTCCATAGGCAAGGCGTGTTCCGGGTTCCTTACTGGTCTGTATTTGACGCCATACAGGAGGTGCAGAGAAAAAAGCAGGCGGTTCTTTCTTTCCATAACCTTAATTGGCCCAAAGATATTGAATTTATCTATACGCCTTTTTCCATCGTTGCTATGCTAAATAAGGAAAAGTATGCGCTGATCGAGTTCGGTGAATATGGGAATCTTATACAGGTGAATTTATACCGGGACGGGCAGATCAGCCGGAAAAATATATACGATGACAGAGGCTTTATCTCCTGTACCTCTGTATATGAAAACGGCAGCAAAGCCTATGATCAGTATCTGACAGAAAAAGGGGTCTGGAAGTTGTGCCATTTCGCAGATGGCCATGTGGCGGTAAATCCTCGCAGCAATCAGTACCTAATCCGCACACCGAAAATCCAAAAGCAGGTACCCTTTTCAAAAAATACCTATGGTTCCATGGAGGAAGTCATCGAAGAGGTCTTTAAGAAAGCTCTTGAGACTACCCGGCATGCGGATATGTTTTGTGCGGCAGTGCATCCCCAGCACTTAGGCCTGCTGGGCAGGCTGCTGGCAGGCAGGAAAACCTGCTTTTCCGTCTTTGAAAATAGGTTTCCATTGGATGGGAATCAGGCGGCGGTGGAGATCCTTTCCCGGGGAGATTATATCGTAACAGATTCGGAAGAAAACCTGGCAATGATTTCCAGGCAGAAAGGCTTGGAAAATGCAGCAAAAAAGAGCATTCCTCCCTATGATACGCGGATGGATCCGGGAATCAGCCAGCAGCTGAATGTACAGAAGATTTTGTTTCCTGTAGATCATCTGCCGGAGGGGATTCTGGAGGGAGCGGTAAAGCAGCTGGCGGCATATCTGGAGAAAAATAAGGATGCCCGGGTACATCTGTTTACCAGAAATGCGGAATTTAACCGGGCGGACATTTTGCTAACAGAAGTCAGGGAAATATTAAGGCGCAGTGATTATCCTTCTGGATGGGCCAGAAAAGAAGATTCGAACAAATCCGAGAACCCTCTGGATGAGGAGAATCAGATCCCGATTTTGTTTATCGTAGAGCAATGCGTAGATGAGCTTTCAGTCAATAAATGCGTAAGGGAGCAGCGGCTTTTGGTGGATCTGGCGGACACACCGGATCTATTTTTACAGATATCCTGCGTCAGTATGGGAGTTCCCCAGGTTTTAAGGACTGCCACACGGTATATGCGTTCCGGAAAAAACGGGCGGGTTAATACGGAGCTGGCTAAATTAGGAAAAGATTTGGAGTATTATCTGGAGAGCATTGGCAACTGGAATGAGGCGGTTATCCAGTCTTACGAGCTTGGAAAAAACCACACCACACAGTATTTGATCAAACAATGGAAAGAGGTTATTGTCAGCATTGGAAACAGTACGGGTATTGCAGCTGGGAACAGAAGATTTCAGTAAGGTTTTTCCGGTATTAGAGTGCGCGGAGTGGCATTACGAACCGGATTTTGCCGAATTGCCGGAAAGGGACTTTGAGGTGATCATTCTGGATCGGGAAATTACCGGCGGTGAATTTGATTATCTGATCCGGTTTATGAGGGCTTATTGCCTGTTCCTTACGGAAAAGGTTCCTTTAAAAGAGGGAAGCGAAACCCAGCAGCTTTTTTTGAGAAAAATGGGAAAACGAATTTCTGAGGAAGAATTAAAGCTTCTCCTGGAGAAAGAGCTGCCGGACTATTTCTCAGGATCTTATGGGGAGAAATATCGGCCGCAGGATCTTGCCGTGGCCCAAGGGTTTAAAGGAAGAGTCTCATGGAAGGGCATGGAAAAGGTGGAGCTGGAGGGGGATTATGGAAATGAGCTGACACAGATTGTTTTTTGGAGAAATAATCTTCCCTTTTTTGAAGACCAAAGTACAGAGTTTTGGCTGGAATATGAAAAGGACGATACTGTAGAAATATCTCTGGAGTTGTCTAATTTTTATTTTACCTATGGTGTGGAACCCCATTTTTCTGATGTATGGATTTTTTCAGAAAAGGAATTGGAGGAGCTTGTCTGTATTTCTAATAAAAGTGGAAAAAGGGGATATCTATTTGCTTCTCTAAAGGCAAAGGGGAAGGGACGCCTGTCTGTTATCGCCCTACATGATCGTAGATCCAGAAGGGGGAAAGGGAATTTCCTGCCTGGAGGAGAAAGGAAAGTTACATCAGCACGAGAAGAGATTTTTTACTATTTTGATCCGGGCAACCTAAGACCGCCCCTTAATGTTTACTTTTCCGGTTATAAGACTAAGGAGGGGTTTGAAGGGTATTATATGATAAGGAAGATGCAGCATCCTTTCCTTCTGATTGCAGAGGCCAGGCTGGAGGGAGGAAGTTTTTATATCGGCTCAGAAGAGTATGAAAGCGCTCTGGAAGGGATATTGCGGGAGCATATAGAGAAACTGGGATTTCAAAATTCCGATGTGATCCTGTCAGGGCTTTCCATGGGGACATTCGGGGCGCTGTATTACGGCTGCAAGATCCGGCCCAATACCATTTTAGTAGGAAAACCTTTGGCTAGTATCGGGAATGTAGCCGGAAATGAGCGGCTGAGATCACCAGATGGCACTCATCCCTGGCTGGATGTCCTTTACAAAGCATATGGCAGCTTGGAGCCGGATGCGATAGAACAGATGAACCGTAGGTTTTGGGATAGGTTTGACCGTACGGACTGGAGCAAAACTCGGTTTGCAGTGGCATATATGATTGAGGATGAAATGGACGAAAATGCCTATGAGAACCTTCAGTCTCACTTAAAGGATGCGGGGGTAAGAATCTACGGCAAAGGTCTTCATGGCCGACACAACGATAATACCAATGGGATTGTCCAGTGGTTTGTGAGCCAATATCGGGCCATCATTGAAAATGATTTTAATAAGACAGAAAAGAAAACAGGCGGGCAGAGATGATAACAGGCCAATCGTGGAAAATTTATTGGAATGAATATGCAAAGGATTCTTATATCTCCGGAACAGAACTTTATTTCCATGCAAAGGACAATGTGGAGTTTAAAAATCAACTGATACAGCCGGGGGCGGTGATAAAACGCTGGTTCTCTAAAACAAATTATCAGGTGATGCGTGTGGAACCGGCCCTTCCCATGATAGACGGCGAGGGACGGTACCATATCAACCTGGACGCATCTGCAAAACCGGCGGGAGGGTTACTTTTAAGGCTTATTTTTTACGATCGCTACGATGCAGAAGCAGGAAGCCAGATTATACGGGACGGCGAGGGAGAGTTTCAGTGCCCTTTAAAAACCTTCAGTTATGAGCTGCAGTTGATTAACGGCGGCATAACCCATCTTAATTTTCATTCTATAGCGATAACGGAAGTAACAGATGAAGAATAGGAAACTTTATCAGATATTAAAAAAAGTAAAAAAAGAGCAGCAGGCGGTAAGGCAATTAAGCGACAGCGCCATAAGACGGAAGACAGAAGAGTTCCGGACATGTATTTCCAAAGGAATGTCAACAAACAGCATCCTTCCGAAAGCCTTTGCGGTAGTATGCGAGGCAGATCGGAGGATTCTGGGCAAGGAACCATATGACTGCCAGATCTTGGGAGGAATCGCGCTGCATTACGGTTATCTGGCGGAGATGAATACCGGCGAGGGGAAGACGCTGACAGCCACTATGCCCCTTTACCTTAACGCGCTGACAGGAAAAAGTACTATGCTGGTTACAGCCAATGAGTATCTGGCGGATCGGGATGCCCGGGAGATGGGGCCGGTATACGAGTTTTTGGGGCTGACAGTGCGCTCAGGGGTAGATAAGGAACTGAGGGAAGGCCTTAGAAATGAGGGAAAGCGCCGGATTTATGACGCGGATATTGTCTATACCACCCACTCCACCCTTGGCTTTGACTATCTTTTGAATAACCTGGTATCCAGCGCCCAGGATCGCTTTATGAGGGAGTTTTATTATGTGATTATCGACGAGGCGGATATGGTGCTGATGGATGCGGCTACCATGCCTCTGGTTATATCCGGGGTTCCCCGGGTTCAGTCAAACCTTTACGAACTGGCAGATTTCTTTGTGACCACCCTGCAGCCGGAACGGGATTATATAGAGGAAGAGAAAAGCGTATGGCTGACAGACGAAGGGGTGGCCTATGCGGAACAGTACTTCCGGATAGAAAAATTTTATGCGGCAGAGAACTTCGAGCTGAACCGGCATGTAACTCTTGCCTTAAAAGCCCATATTGTTATGGAAAGGGATAAGGACTATGTGGTGACGGAAAAGGGGGAGGTGTCGCTGTTAGATAATGGTACTGGAAGGATCCTGACCGGTATGAAGCTGAGAGGCGGTATGCATCAGGCCATTGAGGCCAAGGAAAAGTTAAAGATTACCCAGGAAAATAGATCGGTTGCTTCTATAACCTTTCAAAACCTGTTTCTGCTGTTTCCCCGCATGTCGGGGATGAGCGGTACCATCGCGGATGCCAGGAGGGAGTTATACAAGGTCTATAAAAAGAAGGTGGCGGTTATCCCGCCTAACCGGCCTCTTCAGAGGGAGGATAAACCGGATCTATTTTTCAAAAATGCGGAGATCCAGTATGAGGAGGCGGTAAAGGAGGTGTTAAGGCGCCATGAGACAGGACAGCCGGTGTTGATTGTAACCTCCACTATCGCCGATACGGAGCTGATTTCCCGCGTATTGCTTGAAAAGCAGGTGGCCCACAGTGTGCTCAATGCCAATAATGCATATTGGGAAGCACAAATCATTAAGGAGGCCGGACAGAAAGGGACGATTACTGTATCTACCGGCATGGCGGGCCGGGGGACGGATATCCGGCTGGGGCCGGGAGCCAGGGAGTTAGGCGGGCTTGTGGTTATCGGAATCGGCCGCATGGCCAATATCCGCCTGGAACGGCAGGCAAGAGGCCGGGCAGGCCGACAGGGGGATCCGGGAAGCAGTCAGTTTTTCGTCTCTCTTGAGGATGACACCGTCTCTGCAATAGGGGAGAAGATACTGGAACGGTATGTAGATAAAGATAGGTGGATTTCCAAACGAAAGCTGAAAAAGCTGATTAACGGGACACAAAAGCTCTTGGAAGAGCAGGCGGTTTCCCAGAGAAAACGTTCAGTGGACTACGACAAGGTAATGAAACGTCAGAGGGCAATGATGTATGATGTAAGAAACCGGCTGCTGGACGGCGGAAGCCTGGAGCTGGAGACCGTGCAGCAACTGGCTGAAGAAAGTGTTCGGATGTTTCTGAAAGACCACAGGGAGCTTGCTACAGGCGATATTACCAGATATGTATTGGATAATATCACCTATAATTTGAGCAGCCGGTTTTTGAGCATAGGGCCGGTAAAAAAGCGGACCGAGAAAAAGCTGTTAAAACGGGCACTATTATCTTATGTATCCGCAGTATGGAAGAATAAAATAAAAACGTTTTTGTCAGAAGATGAATTAAGAGAATACATCCGCCTCTGCTGCCTGCGTGCACTTGATGATGCGTGGGTAGAGCAGGTGGATTACCTGCAGCAGCTGCAGTACGTTGTCAGTGGCCGGTCTACAGCTCAGAGGAACCCTGTGTTCGAATACCAGGAGGAGGCCTATAATTCCTTCCTTCTGATGGAAAAAACTATTAAGCGGGAAATTATAAGAAACATTTTCCTGGGGCAAAAGGAATACAGCAAAACAGGAGAAATGCATGTGCTATTCCCCTGACCAGTATGGAAAGCAAAAATAAAAGCAAAGGATATGGGAAACAGAGATGATTTATAATTTTAACCTTGGCATAGGGTGGGCGTCCAGCGGAGTCGAGTATGCCCAGAGCTACCGGGCCGCAATGCTGAGAAATATCGGGGTCGACGCAAAGTTTATCTTTACGGACATGATTACATCGGAGAATATTGAACACTTGACAAGGAATATCGGATTCTTAGATTCAGAGATCATCTGGCTGTATACGTTTTTTACGGATCAAAAGATCGCCCCCGTTTCGTATACCTTAAAAGAACTGAGAGAAACTCTTCCTTCAAAGGGCTATACATATACCAGAACCGGGAAGACAGGGCGGATCGTTTTCCAGGGAAATAATAACTTCTATGCGGTTTACTTTACAGACGAGAAGTCAGACCGGGTTCACCGGGTAGAGATTGTCTCAGGGGGACTTCTGATCCGGAAAGACTATTTTACCTATGGAAGGGTGTTCTCGGAATATTATGCGCCTCTGGACAAGAAGGCCCATATGTATCTGCGGCGGTTTTTCAATGAGGACGGTACGGTGGCCTATGAGGAGATCAACGATGACGGAAAGGTAATGTACCAATTCCCGGATCAGCTTTTCTGTTCTAAGGAAGAGCTGGTAGGATATATGGTATCCAGGCTGAACCTGACAAAAAAGGATACGGTGATAGTTGACCGGACGACGGGAATTGGGCAGGCGATTTTGCGGCATGCAGGGGCGGCCCGGATAGGGATTATTATTCACGCGGATCACTTCAGCGAAAGGGGAACCGATGAAAACAATATCCTGTGGAATAATTATTATGAATATTCCTTTGCTATGGATAAACATATAGATTTTTACGTTACGGCTACAGACGAGCAGAATAAGCTGCTAAAGGAGCAGTTTCTCAAATATAAGGGCGTTGCGCCAACGGTTTATACCATACCGGTAGGCAGCCTGGAGGAGCTGAAATACCCTGTGGCAAACCGCAGGCCCTATTCTATCCTGACAGCCTCCAGACTGGCTTCGGAGAAGCATATTGACTGGATTATAGAAGCAGCGGTAAAGGCGCGGGAGACTGTTCCCCAGCTTTCCCTGGATATTTATGGGAAAGGCGGCGAGGAGCAGAAGCTTCGGGAGTTGATCAAAAAGCACGGGGCGGAAAAGTATATTGTCCTCCGGGGACAGCAGAATATGAAGGAAATTTATCAGGACTATGAATTATACCTGTCCGGCTCCACCAGCGAGGGCTTTGGGCTGACCCTTATGGAAGCCGTTGGAGGCGGGCTTCCTATTATCGGCTTTGATGTGCGGTACGGCAATCCTACTTTTATTGATGACGGCGAAAACGGGTATCTCATTCCGGTAGATGAGCATATGACAGCAAAGGAAAAGATAGAGGCGCTGACCGATCGGTTGATACGTTTGTTTACCGAAGCGGATTTGGAAAGCTTTCATAACCATTCTTATGAGAAGGCCAGAAAATTTCTGACAAAGGAGGTGGAGCAGGGATGGAAAGCTATCGTGGGCTAACGGATGCGGTTCTTTTATTGGATAACTATGGGGAAGACAGCCAGATGCTTCACCAATCCTTCCGCAGCTCCGGCTTTGCAGGGCCGGTAATTGTAATTGAGGACGATGGATTTTTCCCGGAGGATGTGATCTCTGTTTACCAGTATTTCAGCGGCGATTTTCAGAAAAGTGGTAAGACGCCGGGGAGGGCAAGGTATTTTAACCAGATCAATGTTCCGGACTATTGGGCGATTGACGCCAACAATTCCGGAGGAAAGGTGTACGATCTGCACCGGGAGCGGGGGCGTATCTTTTACGCGGAACCAAAGCACGAAAGGCTGGTGCGGGTGGTAGACTGGATGGATGAAAAAGGGACAGTCCGTTCCAGTGATCACTACAACCGGTACGGTGCTTTATATGCCAGGACTTTTTTTAACAAGGAAGGGAAACGGTTCTGCAAAGCATATTTTGACGGGGAAGGAAGGGAAACCTTGCTGGAAAATTTCGTGACCCATGATATTATCCTCAACCGGAAGGGCAAGGTTTATATATTTAAAAACAAGGTGGATTTGGTTTTGCAGCTTTTGGAGGAGTTGAAAGCCATGGGAAGCAGAATCTTTTTTAACTCCCTGTCCACCCCTCTGTTTGTATCAGAGCGGATGCCAGAGGGAAGAAAAGAGGATGTACTCTTCTGGCAGGAAGGGGTCAGAAATGACATCCCCGGCAATATGCAAATGATTCTCTCCGGACAGTCCAGACGGACAAGAACCATTTACGTACAAAAAAAGGACAGCTATGAGAAGCTGGTTCAGTTGGGGGCTTCAAAGGAAGTGATGAGTACTCTGGGATTTGTCTATGAATACAGCAGAAAGAATACCTTTCAGAATAAAGCGCTGATCTGCACCAATTCTGACCGGATTGAAAAGTGTGAGGAGCTGATAAAGGCGCTTCCCGGGATGCACTTTTATATTGCCGCCATTACGGAAATGTCCTCCAAACTGATGAGCTTGTCCCAATATGAGAATGTGACCCTGTATCCGGGGGCGCGGACAGAAATCATAGACCAGCTGTTTGATACCTGCGACTACTATCTGGATATCAACCACGAAGGAGAGATTGTATCGGCAGTGAAACAGGCGTTTCTGCATGATCAGCTAATTCTTGGATTTAAACAGACATTACACAACAAAAACCTTATCCCGGCAGAGCATGTATTTGACAGCCACGAGAGGCTGATTGACTTTTTAAAACGGATTATGGATCAGGACGATCAGATCCGGGAGCATATTGATTTGCAGAAACGGGAGGCAATGTCAGAAGAGACAGCTGCCTATGCGGCTCTTTTGAAATAAACTATTTTTAACATTAATAGCAGGAGGAAGATTATGTTAGGAACAACAGGATTAAACCCAGTGAATGTGGTGACATTTTTGGAATTGATACTGGCAATGTACAGCGCGGCTCTTGTATTTAACACGGATAGGAAGTCTCTTAAAATTGTCCATATCGTATTGGGGATTATGTGGGTGGTTCTGGCGCTGCTGAATATGTTCGCTTAATGGGAATGGGGGTGTTTCACTGAAAAGAGACATCCCCTTAGCTGAATATGTAGGCCGAAGGAGGAAGTAATCTCGTGAATGTATATATTACAAAACTGAATGGGATGTGGTTCATGAGCACCCAGCAGTATGCACAGCATATAGCTGCCGACATTGCCCATACCTTAGGGATCCGGGAAATGGGAATTTACCGGTACCACACAGAGGGGGAAAGCGCGGAAAACCGCGGGTGCAGATTTGACGGGATTATTGCAGGAATCAGTGCCGGAGACATAGTGATATGCCAGTTCCCAACCGGAAATGGACTGGAATTTGAGCGGGCGTTGGTAAGGCATATTAAAGCTTATCAAGGCCGGATTATGATACTTATCCATAATCTGGAGGCCATGATGGATGAAAATCAAAAAGATACATTGCAGGATACAATTGGGCTGTATAATGAGGCGGAGGTATTAATTGTCCCGTCTTACCGGATGAAACAATTTTTATTAGAGCAGGGAATCCGGACAGGGATAAGGTTTATTGTCCGGGAACTCCAGGACTATACGACCCAGCTGAATTCCATAGATCCGGGAAAGCTGAAAAGGGAGCTCCACTTTGTAGGAAATCCGGACAGATTCCCGTTTCTTAATACCTGGGATTATGAGATCCCTTTAAATGTATATTCCAACCAGGAATGTTCAGGGAAGAATGTACAAAGAAAAGAATGGCTGCCATCAGATCCTCTCCTTTTGGAACTATCTAAAGGGGGATTTGGCCTGGTGTGGTATGGCAGCGAATACGGACGCCGGTACCTGTGTGTGAACAGTCCCATGAAACTCAGCGCCTATCTGGCGGCAGGGCTGCCGGTGATTGTCCCCAGGGGGATTTCCAGCCAGTGTATGATCGAGGAAAACCATCTGGGAATCCCAGTGGATACACTGGACGAGGCAGTGGAGATAGTAAAAAGCATGACAGAGCAGGAATACCAGGGGTATGTATCCGCTGTATCGCGGTTTGCTCCTCTTTTGCGGCAGGGGCTTTTTACAAAGAAATGCATTGTGGACGCCCTTCAGATGGCGATGCGGAAGGATATGTACGTTTATTCTGAGACGAATGATGTGGCTGGTGTCATGGAGGAAAGCTGTTTTGAATATGTGTGCTTGAACGAATCCTATGGAGGGAACCTGGCTCTGTCATGGACTTTCCGTGGAGAAGCGGAAGGGTTTTTAATCTATGATGCGGATTCGAAGAGGCTAGTAGGGGAGGTTTGTGATGGGCTGAGCCATTACCTGCTGCTGAAAAAACAGCCGAAGGGGATACGGCTTTTGGTGAAGTCCTATATCAGAGCAGTAAAAGGAAAAATGATTACAGCAGAGTCAGAGGCGGCATATATAAAAGAGAAGTATTCGGGGAAGGCTCTGGTTAGTGTGGTAGTGCCTGCCTATAATGCGGTAGACTTTATTGCCAGGGGTATTGATACGGTATTGGCCCAGTCCTTTCAGGAGTTAGAACTTATCGTGGTAAATGACGGGAGTACCGATGAGACCCAGGAAATTATTGACTGGTACAAAGAACGGTATCCCCAGGTAAAAGGCCTTTACCAGCCAAATGCCGGGCAAGCCATAGCCAGAAATCTGGGAACAGGGCAGGTGGCAGGGGATTATCTTGGCTTTATGGACAGTGATGACATGATAAGGCCAGATATGATAGAGAAGTTGTATCATTCTATTGTAAAAAATGATTGCGACATTGTCGTGAGTTCTGCTTACCAGATGACAAATGAAGGATATGAAGAAGTTTCTGATTACCAAATAGCAGAGGATACTCCTGTATCTATTGATGAATTTTTTGAACATTATCTAAGATATGCTTATCCTGTGGTTTGGGGAAAATTGTATCGCAGCTCCCTCGTAAAAGAGCACCCCATCCCCAAGACAACCTATGAGGACAGTGCCTGGATGCCGTGTATTTTATCATATGCAGATAAGATTTGCTATCTAAATGAGCACTTATATGAATATGACAGAATTATGCGGGATGTTACATATGTGTATGCTGCTCGTAGAAAAAGCATGGAAGAACAGTATGAAGACCGCAGGGATTACGTTATGTTTTTCCTTGAAAATGGGAATCCCAGAAGAAAAGATATATTAAAACGGCTGGCTAAGGGATATGCGGAAGGATTTGTAAATTCATTCTCCTATTTTAAGTATCAGGAACTGAAGAATGAAATTGAGAAATTTCATTTTTCTGAGAACATGACAACATAAAGGGACTGGAGAAGAGGAGGATAGTATGAATCTATATATTACCAAATTGAATGCAATGGGCAATACCATGCAGGCTATGCAGCATATGACCGCAGAGATAGCCCATCAGCTGGGATTTCGGGAAATGGGGATATATTATTATAATACTAGGGGGGAAAGTCTGGAACACCGAAACGTCAGACAGGATGGGATTATCGCAGGTATGCAGGCAGGAGATATTGTCATTTGCCAATTTCATACCTGGAATGGTTTAGGGTTTGAACGGGCATTGGTGGATCACATTAAAGCGTACCGCGGCCGCGTCATCATTTTTATCCATAGCCTGGAAGCACTGATGATTCGGGGAAGCCGCTTTATGCTGGGGGAGACGGTGGACTTATACAATCAGGCGGAGGCTTTGATTGTTCCCTCTTATGAAATGAAGAAGCTTTTGCTGAATTCTGGTATCCGGCCGGGGATGAAATTCATTGTTCAGGAAATGTGGGACTATACTGCCAATCTTAATTTTCTGGATTCCCCTGGGTTTCGAAAAGAAATTCATTATGCAGGAGCCGGAGATGCTCCCTACGTTACAGGCTGGAATTACCAAATACCCTTAAAAGTTTATTCCCCTACGGCTGCAAACGGGCGGAATGTATACAGAGTGGAAGCGTCAAAGCCAGAGCAAGTGCTGATGGAGCTGTCGAAGGGCGGATTTGGGTTGGAATGGTACCACGATGAACAATCCTATGAATATATGAGGTATAGTAATTCGTATGCTTTGAGCCAGTATTTGGCGGCGGGAATCCCGGTGATTGTCCCATCAGGAATTTCCTGCCGGAAGCTGATAGAGGAAAACCATCTGGGGCTGGCAGTAGATTCGCTGGAGGAAGCTGTAAATCAGGTTGAGATGATGGGTGAAGCAACATATCAGGAATATCTCAGGCATGTAGAACAGTTTGCACCTGGTATAAGAAATGGCTATTATACAAAAAAATGTTTAATTGAGGCTGTTTGGGCGCTTTTTAGAGAGGATTTGGGAAAACCATTGATACAGTCGGATGATATTTACAGTCTGGACAGCTTCATATTTGCCGGGACATCATTGAAGAAATCCTATGGAGAGAATCTGGCTTTGTCGTGGGATCTGACAGGGAAACCGGATGGTTTCCTAATCTTTGATTCATCCGGGCAGCTTATAGAAGAAACAGAAAACAGCTATCAGCATTATTTTCTCATAAAAGGATACAGGGAAGAAGAGGGCTTTACCGTGAAAGCCTATGTCAATACACAGAAAGGGAAAATGGTTGTGGCGGAATCCGCGCCGGTTTATTTGAGTGCAGAATCCTGCAAAAAACCTTCGGTTAGTATGGTGGTTCCTGCGTATAATGCAGAGACGTCGATTAGCAGGACGATTGATACCATACTGGCGCAGTCTTTTGACAGTTTGGAAATTGTCATCGTAGATGACGGAAGTACGGATCGTACATCAGAGATCATTGCCTGGTATAGGGAAAACTACACAAACATTAAAGTAATCCGCCAGGAAAACAGAGGAGTCCAGATGGCGCGGAATACGGGAATCAGCCATGTAGAAGGAGAATATACAGGATTTGTAGATAGCGATGATATGGTTCGTCCGGGTATGGTAAAAAGGTTATATTCTTCTGCTGTAAAGAACCAATGTGACATTGCGGTTACATCTGCCTATCAAATTGACAACAGAGGCTATGATCCGATTATCTGTTATCCGGTAGACGAAGATACGGCCATATCAATTGAGGAATTTTTAAAAGCACATATTTCCGACGGCTACGCATTGCCGGCGATTTGGAATAAATTGTACCGTACCTCTCTTGTAAAGAGGCATCCCTTTCCGAAGATCAGATTTGAAGATGAAGCATGGACGCCTTATGTGCTGTCCTACGCGGAAAACATATGCTATCTGAACGACTGCGCCTATGAATACGACAGAAGCGTTTGTACAGGCTCCCTTGTGGATAAATGGTCGGGAAGGCTTAGGGAAGAACAGTTTTTGGATCATAAAAAATCTATTTTGTTTTATTTAGAGCATGGAAATCAGGAAAGGCACGGATTATTGAAAGAATTAGCCATGAGTGAATTGGGATTGTTTTTAAGGACAATGGGATATGAGGGGTATAAGACATTATTGAAGCAGATAGCAGACATGAAATAAAGAGCTGAATGGGAGGGACGAGCATGAACATTTTAATTGCTACAAATACAAATTTTATGGGGCCCACATCAGTAATGGTGTATTCCCTTTGCCGAAGCCACAGGGATATAGAAGTAGATATATACTTGGCATACCACGATCTGAGACAGCAGGACATAGAAAGATTACAAAAGATAATTTTCCATTTTGACCAAAAGAAACTGCACCTTCTTGATGTAGGAGGGGAGTTTGCTTCGAAGGTATCAAAACCGGGCCGGTTTTCCTATGAAACCTATTACCGCATTTTGGCAGTAAATATGCTGCCCCAGAATATGGAGCGTATTTTGTACTTAGATGCAGATATGTTGGTAAAAAAGGAGTTAACAGAGGTTTATGAGACGCCTATGAGTGAAACATGCCCGTTTGCGGTTTGCGATGACATTGAAGGGCATGCAAGAGGGACTTACGAATCGACATTGGACAGAGTTGCCATTCCTCATAACTTCCGGTATTTTAATGCTGGGTTTATGCTGATGAATTTAAACTATTTAAGAAAGAGGAATAGTATCGGATATATTTTAGACGCATTTTATAGAGAAGGTAATCATTATCCATTCCCTGATCAAGATATATTAAATGTTATGTATTATGATAAAGTTAAATTTGTCCCCTGGGCCTTATATAATTTGCCGCCGGAATGGTGGAAGGTAGATACAGAGTGCTTGTCCAGAGGAATCGTCCGCTTTGCCAGTTATCCGGATATGCATAATCCGTCCATTAACCAGGAGGAACGCTTTGCAGACGCAACGCTGCAGATCCGGGATAATGCCTGTATTATTCACTACATGGGATTTTTAAAGCCTTGGATGTACAGAAATAAGCCGATATATTCAGATGTAGCATTATATGCAGGCCTTTGGTTTGACTGCGAGAAAGAGATGTATGAAAACATCGAAGGCCTGGAATACCTGCCATAGGCGCAGACCAAAAAGGAGGAGATAAGATTATGAAAAGGAAGAGATGGATCCCGCTGCTAAGCGCGGCGGCGGCTCTGACCCTGGGAACAGGAGCATGTGCAGCGGCTCCCGGTGCCGGACAGGTGAAAGAGCCGGTTGAATCGCAGATGGAATCAGAGTCCCCTCCCGGGACAGAAAAAGTGCTGACAAATATTGATGATAACAGAGTATCCCTGGATTCTAAACCTCAGAAAAACCTGGTGCGCGTTCCCAAAGCGTCCGGAACTGTCACTTACGGCAATGATGCAGTATCTGTGGATGCCTCCAATGTCCGGAACGGTTACGTGATGGTCAAGTATATGGGAAGCATCAAGAAGATTAAGGTGCAGATATCTAAGGGAGATCTTACATACACCTATGATTTAAATGCCAGGGACGCTTATGAGGTATTTCCTCTGTCAGAGGGAAACGGAACATACAAAGTTAAAGTCTTTGAAAATGTAAACGGAAACCAATATTCACAGGCATTCAGCCAGGAGGTGCAGGTATCTCTGGCAGACCAGTTTGAACCATTTTTATATCCCAATCAGTATGTAAACTTTTCCAAGGAGAGTACTGCGGTACAAAAAGGCGCCCAGCTGGCAGCCGGCGCAGAAGACGATTTGGGTATAGTTGACGCGGTATACGACTATGTGATTAACAACCTGACCTATGATAAGGTAAAAGCGGAAACTGTTGAGAGCGGATATCTTCCGGATGTAGATAAGGTTTTGGCGGAAGGGAAAGGGATCTGTTTTGATTATGCGGCCCTTATGGTATCCATGCTCCGATCCCAGGACATTCCCGCCAAGCTTGTGGTGGGTTACACAGGCGATGCTTACCATGCTTGGGTAAACGTGTACATTGACGGCGTAGGCTGGATTGACAATTATATTTACTTTGACGGAACCAACTGGTCTTTGGCGGACCCCACATTTGCTTCCACAGGGGGGCAGAGTGATTCCATTAAGCAGTATATCGGCGACGGAGCCAACTACCAGCAAAAATACTGTTATTAAAGTTATTAAAGGAGACAGATTCATGAGTAAGAAAACAGAGCAGAAGTATACATACCGGGAACTTTCTGCGTTCTGTCTTCAGGTGTCCCTTCTTTTAAAAGCAGCGGTCCCCCTGGATGAAGGACTGCGGATTATGGCAGAGGATGGGGCAAATGAGGACGAGAAGAAACAGCTGCTTTTTTTAGCAGATGAGATAGAATTGGGAGAGCCGGTTTTTCAAGCTTTGGAAAAGACAGGAAGTTTTCCGGATTATGTGATTAAGATGGCAAAACTGGGGGATCAGACGGGAACCCTGGATCAGATGATGGAGTCCCTGTCCGTGTATTATGACAAAGAGGACAGGATGATCCGAAACATCCGCAATGCTGTCACATATCCCATTATGATGGTCCTTATGCTTTTGGTTGTGCTGTTTGTGCTGTTTACCAAAGTTATGCCTATTTTTGAGGAAGTTTATGAACAGCTGGGAACCCAGATATCTCCTGTATCCCAGACGGCAATCCGGCTGGGAGGCGTTTTCAGCGGGATAGCCTTAGGCGCGGCGGCAGTAACGGCAGTGGCAGTGCTGGGATTGTACATAGCATCGAAATTCGGCAAAAAGGTCCATCTGTTAGAGAATATGATGGAAAAGTTCAAACGGTCTAATAAGACAGCCCTTCTGGCGGCGAAGAGACGGTGCAGCGCAGTTCTTGCCCTGACCTTAAAAAGCGGCCTGGAACTGGAAAAAGGAATTGAGCTGGCTGAAGAATTGGTTGACAATAGCAGGATTCAGGAATATCTGGCAAAGTGTAAAGATGATCTGGAGACAGGTAAAGGCTATGATGAGGCAATGAAAGAATCAGGGCTGTTTAATGGCTTCCAGATTCAGATGATCAAGGTAGGCAACCGAAGCGGGCGGCTGGACAGTGTGATGGAAGATATTTCCCGGGGATATGAGGAAGAGGCGGATGCGTCAATTGACAATATCATCTCCAGACTGGAGCCTACGATAGTGGCAGTGCTGGCCGTGTCCGTGGGCCTGGTGCTTCTGTCTGTAATGCTTCCCCTGGTAGGCATATTGTCAACCATAGGATAATAGGTGGGAATAATGAAACGGTTGAAAAATAGTTGGAATATGGTAAAAGGCTGTCTGGTATCAGCCGCAGTTTTCGGTGTTGTAGTGGGAGTCTTCTTAAATGGAGTGGCGTCTATGTCCAACCGGATGAACCAGGAAGGAACGGAGACTCTGCAGAGCGCTATTGCCAGAGCCTCTGTCCAGTGTTATGCTATTGAGGGAAGGTATCCGCCTTCTGTCCAGTACCTGGAAGAAAATTATGGAATCCGCATTGACCGGAACCGGTTTAACGTATTCTATGAAGGCTTTGCCTCCAACATCATGCCCAACATCACAGTCATTCCCGTGACTGAAAAAAGAGGAAGGTAAATGCGAAGCATTTTCAGGAGGTGAAGCTATTTGAAAAGGCAAATACAGCAGAAAGGCCAGACAGTTAATCTCCTTTTCACAATGCTGCTGTTTTTAGTATTTGTGTTGTGTGCGCTGTTTACGGTGCTTATTGGCGGGAAAGTTTATGAAAACATCAACAGCCGTATTCAGGAGAACTATTCCGGCCAGGTGGTGTTAAACTATGTGGCAAACAAAGTGAGGCAGGGAGACCAGGCGGGAAGCGTGTCGGTAAAGGACATAGAGGATACCCGGGTGCTGGAATTGTCTCAGGAAATTAACGGAAGAAAATTTATAACATGGATTTATTATAAGGACGGGGAAGTCAGAGAATTATTCACCAGCGAAGACAGCGGGCTGGGGTTGGAAGACGGCCTGGAGATCATGGAATGTCAGGGACTGACATTTACCCAGGAGGATACTGTCCTCAACGTGCAGGTGACAGGAGCCGAGACCAACAGCCTGCTGCTAAACATCAGAAGCGGAGGTAGCCGGGATGAGGAATAGGAGTGATTCGGGAACTGCTGTATTTCTCATGGAGATGATCGCAGTGGTAGGTTTCTTTATTCTGTGTGCCAGCGTCTGCATTCTGGCATTTGTGAAAGCCAATTCTTTAAGCTGTTTGGCTAAGGACACCAATTACGCCTCCCTGGCGGCAGAGAGTGTGGCCGAAATCTGGAAAGCAGAGGATGAAGAGGGGCTTGAGATACGGTTTCTAATGTCAAAAGACGGGGAATCAGGAATCATCTGTTGGGACAGCCGGTGGAATCCTGTGGAGGATGAGAAGGCGGCGGATTACCGGGGAGAGATAAGCCTGGCAGGAGATGGGCTGGTAAAAGAGGCGCAGATCCGGATCCGGCGCCTTAAGGATGACAGGGAGCTATTTGAGCTGGATACCAGGAAGATTGGCCGCCATTAAGGCAGGCGCGGAAGGGAACAGGAATATGAATGAAAAACAATGGGGCGGACGGATGGGTATCGGTACGTCGTCCCTGATTTTAATATTTATTATTTTATGTCTGACAATTTTTGGGCTTCTCTCTTTAAGCAGCGCAGCCAGCGACTGGAAACTTGCCCGGAAAAATGCGGAGTCCGTCAAAGGATACTATGAAGCCGACAGCCGGGCAGTGGAGTTCGTGGCCATGGTGGAGGAAGCATTGTCCCGCTGCAGCCAGGCGGCTGATGAGGAAGAGTACCGGCGGCTGGTAAAAGAAGAATTAGGCAGTTTTTATCAGGAGGAAACCGGCATTGTCCAGACAGATATAGAGATGCTTTATGGACAGATGCTCCATATAGAATTGAAAACAAACCGGAAAGAAGAGACAGGGTATGAGATTTTGGCCTGGAAGGTATACCATTTTGTGGATTATAATATTGATAAATCCATACCTGTGTGGACCGGTGATTGATAAAGGAGATAAAGGAATGGATA
The DNA here is from genome assembly GCA_910577645.1 of uncultured Lachnospiraceae bacterium. Lineage (GTDB taxonomy): Bacteria > Bacillota > Clostridia > Lachnospirales > Lachnospiraceae > UMGS1370. The sequence goes on along the minus strand of CAJTOL010000004.1, from coordinate 172,663 downwards.
TTGTAGGAGTGCTTAGCGTAGCAGTGGATAAACAGGCGTCAGATATCTTTCTGGTGGCAGGTATGCCTTTATCCTATAAAGCAGGAGGCCGCATTGAATACCAGGAGGAGAGCAAGCTGTCTCCGGCCCAGATTGAAGAGCTGATAAAAGAATTGTATGAGATAGCAGGAAACCGCGATATGAAGAAGATCCAGGAGGAAGGCGACGACGATTTCTCCTTTGCCCTGCCAAAGCTGTCAAGGTTCCGTGCCAATGTGTTCCGGCAGAGAGGGTCTATGGCCGCTATCATCCGCATTATCACATTTGACTTGCCGGATTATGAACAGCTCCATCTTCCGCGGACGATTATAGATGTGGCCAGAATGACCAAAGGTATGGTTCTGGTAACAGGCCCGGCAGGAAGCGGCAAGAGTACTACGCTGGCCTGCATCATTAACGAGATCAACCGGACAAGAAATGCCCATGTCATTACCCTGGAGGATCCAATAGAGTATCTTCACCGCCATGATAAGAGCGTCGTGTCCCAGAGGGAAATCGGAACCGATACAGAGAGCTATGTGTCCGGCCTCAGGGCAGCCTTAAGACAGGCGCCGGATGTAATCCTTCTGGGAGAGATGAGAGATTATGAGACCATTAAGACTGCCATGACGGCGGCTGAGACAGGCCATTTGGTAATATCCACCCTTCATACCATAGGAGCGGCCAACACCATAGATCGGATTATAGACAGCTTCCCGCCGGAACAGCAGCAGCAGATCCGGGTGCAGATATCCATGGTTATGGAAGGGGTTATCTCACAGCAGCTGATCCCCACTTTAAACGGCGGAGTCCAGCCTGCGTTTGAGATCATGTTCCTTAATAATGCCATACGGAATATGATACGGGAATCCAAAATACATCAGATTGATAATGTTATCGCCACATCCCAGAAAGAAGGTATGATAGCCATGGATACAAGCCTGATCCAGATGTACCAGAAGGGGATTATCTCCAAAGAGGATGCGATTATCCACAGCAATAACAGCGAGCTGATGGCCAAAAAGATTGAAAGACTGTGACGCTTCCGGTTTGAGACGCAAAAACTCTTTCCTTGAGACCTCAACCGCCGGATTTTGGCGGCTGAGGCGTGTGCCCTTGTTCATTAAAGGGTACCTTTTTTTGATTTTGCCGTACTATAAAGTAGAGAAGATCAGAGATTAGCGATATTGAAGGAGAGAGGTAAAGTGGAAAATCAGTTGGTATGGAAAGATGTGTTCAATATTGGGATAAAGATCATTGACGATGAACATCAGAGACTGTTTATGATTATCAATAAACTTTTTGCCCTTAAAGAGGAAGAAAAGAGAAGCAGGAAGGTATGCCAGGAAGGAATTAAGTATTTTAAAGAGCATGCGCTGAAACACTTTGAGGCGGAAGAACGATATATGGAATTAATTGCTTATGAAGGGATTGATGTGCATAAGCGCCTCCATCGAGATTTTCGGGAAAATTCTCTTCCGGCTCTGGAACGGGAATTGGAACGGGAAGACTATTCCCCTGCTGCAGTCGACCATTTTTTGGCTGTCTGCGCCGGATGGCTTATTGGACATACCCTTACTGAGGACAAAGCCATTGCCGGAGAAAAAAGAAGCAGGTGGGCGGAGCTTCTTCCGGAAGAGGAGCTTAAGGCCATGAAAAAGGTGATCATTAAGCTTCTGGAGGACATGTTCCGGCTGAAGGCCCAGGTAATCAGCGATTCCTACAGCGGGGAAGAGTTCGGGGAAAGCGTTTACTACCGTTTGGTCTATGGCAGGAAAGAGGATGATGAGAAATGGGAAATTCTTTTAGCTCTTGAGGACAGAATCCTGCTTAGCACCATTGGGAAATTAATGGGAACCAAATCGGATAAGCTTGATATTATCCTGCTTAACGCGGCGAGATATATGGAATGTCAGCTTGTAAGACGGGTTATGGAACATTACCCGTCTATCAGCTCTTATGAGATGATGGAAGAAGATTTTCTGACTTATGAGCAGTTCCGGGAAATTTTCGAGAAAAAACAGCCTCAGGTAAGCTTACTGTTTGACACAAATGAAGGGTATTTTTCCTATTGTGTGATTGCGCCTCATCTGCCGGAAGGCGGCATTGGGGAAAAGTATTTTATAGAGAAAGAGAAGCAGGAAAAGAAGAAGATCCTTGTGGTGGATGACTCCAGCACCACAAGACTGGGGATGGAGCTGTTGCTGGCAGAAAATTATGATGTTTCGGAAGTCAGCTCAGGAGCTGCCGCAATCCGGGCCATTACTCTGGAACGGCCGGATTTGGTGCTGTTGGATTATGAAATGCCGGTTTGTGACGGAAGACATGTGTTGGAAATGCTTCGGGCTGAGAAAGAATTTTCAGATATTCCGGTTATTTTTCTGACTTCCAGAGATGATCAGGAGAGTGTGAAAAACGTATTATCCTTAAATGCGGACGGGTATCTGTTGAAATACCTGAAACCTGCGGATATCAAAAAAAGGATTGACGGCTATTTTAGTAGGAAAGAGGCATGAAATTTGCAGACTGTCTGCCAGGGCGCCGCAAAATTATCAGACGGGATAATAGAGCGGCGCCATTTCCCGGCACGGGCTGGGTATTAGGAAAATAAACGGTTGCCTTTTTTCGAATTCTATCGTATCATAAATGAAGGAAAATTTTAACTGTATTGAAGGAGGAAGAGGAAATGGATAATCAGCTGGTATGGAAAGATGAGTTCAATATCGGGATAAAGATTATCGACGACGAGCACCATAATCTTTTTACAATTATTAACAGGCTTTTCGCACTTAAAGAAGAAAAAAGAGGCAGGAAGGCGTGTCAGGAAGGAATTAAATATTTTAAAGAGCATGCGCTGAAACATTTTGAGGCGGAAGAGAGATATATGGAATTAATTGCCTATGAAGAACTTGATATGCATAGGCGTCTACATAGGAGCTTTCGGGAAAATACTCTTCCGTCCCTGGAACGGGAATTGGAGCGGGAAGAGTACTCTCCTGCCGCAGTTGACCACTTTTTGGCTGTCTGCGTCGGATGGATTATCGGGCATACCCTTACAGAAGACAGGGCAATTGCCGGAGAGAAAAGAAGCAAGTGGGTGGATCTTCTTCCGGAAGAGGAGCTTGAGGCCATGAAAAAGGTGATCATTAAGCTTCTGGATGATATGTTCCAGTTGAAGGCCCAGGTAATCAGCGATTCCTACGGCGGGGAAAAGTTCGGGAAAGGCGTTTATTACCGCTTGGTTTACGGCAGGGAACAAGATGAAAAAAAGTGGGAGATTCTTTTGGTTTTTGAGGACAGGATTCTCATCAATACAGTTGGAAAAATAATGGGAGTTAAATCGGATAAGCTTGATATTATGCTGCTGAATGCGGTAAGATATACGGCATGTCAGTTTGTAAGACGGGTAATGGATTATTATCCATCTATCAGATCCTATGAGATGACAGAAGAAAATCTTCTGACTTATGAGCAGTTCCAGGAGATTTTTGAGAAACAGCAGCCTCAGGCAAGCCTGCTGTTTGATACCAATCAAGGATATTTTTCTTACTGCGTGATTGCGCCCCATCTGCTGGAAAGCGGAATCGGGACTCCTCTGGATGCGTCCAATGTGATGGGGGAGGTTGAAAGATACCTTATGGAGAAGGAGAAACAGGTAAAGAAAAAGATCCTTTTGGTGGATGACTCCAGCACAATACGTCTGGGAATGAAGCGGCTGCTGGCGGAGGACTATGATGTCTCAGAGGTTAGTTCAGGAGTGGCAGCAATTCGGGCTATTACCCTGGACAAGCCGGATTTGGTGCTGCTGGATTATGAAATGCCGGTTTGCGACGGAAGCCACGTGCTGGAAATGCTTCGCTCCGAGAAAGATTTTTCTGATATTCCGGTAATTTTCCTGACTTCTAAAGATGATCAGGAAAGCGTAAAAAAAGTATTGTCTTTAAAGGCCAACGGATATCTGCTGAAATATTTAAAGCCTGCGGATATCAGGAAAAGGATTGATGACTTCTTTAAAACAAGATAGATTTGAAATTTACAGAATGGATTAGGCATGAAAAAGAAATCATTTACCTTTCGCCGCAGGATCTTTGTCTATTTTGTGGCCATTGCCATTGTCCCGCTGCTGATTTTGGGACTATATTCCTATCACAGCGGGGCGGAGGCGGTGAGAAAGAGTGTCCGCCAGTCCAATGAGACTGCATTGGTGCAGGTGGAAAACAGAACAGAGAGCGCCCTGGATGCAGTCCGGCAGAATTTTCTCCAGATCGCAGGAAGCAGCGATACCCAGAAGATGGTGGATTCCCGGCATGAGGATATCCCTTATCTGAGTCTGCGCCGGTTTATTGATAATATCTGCGGGAATCCTGCCTATATTGATTATGTGGAAGGCTACAGCTTTCTGAATTATAAGAAACGCTGGGTACTGTCCAATAAGGGAATCAGCTCCATGGACCAGGTGGAGAACAGTGGATGGCTGGATGAACTGTCCGGGGAATATCAGCATATTTTCTGGGTGAACCATGTGGGGGATGAGGCTGAGGATAAAAAGATCCGCTCCGATTACGTGAATGACCATTATCTGATGTTTGTGGTAAAGCTTCCCACCTACACGTCCCATACAGACGCCGCCTTTGTGGTAAATTTAAAGCAGAGCTCTATGGAAAGGCTGTTTCAGGGCAGTCTGGGAAATGGCAGCCTTACCGTTTTGGATCAGGACGGGAAGCCGGTATATTGGGAAAATCCGGATGTAAGCAGCTATTACCAGGCTCATCCGGAGAAGGCAGGCCAGATGGAGGAAACGGTTATTGAAACCGGGAACGGCAGATATGGAGTGGTAAAGAGAAAGGCAGAGGTCAGTGGATGGACTTATATTGCCAGCTACAGTCCGGCGGAATTAAACAGCCAGCTTCGATCCATTCTCCTCACCATGGCAGGGATTATCGTGGTGGTGCTGGCGCTGATTTTTATCATCAGCGGTTTTGGCTCTTTCTTCATGTATAAACCGGTAAAAAATCTGGTGACGCAGGTTCAGGAAATGGTTCCGGGACAGGAGCCGGAAAATGAATTTGACCTGATTCAGGAAGGAATCTCTTCCCTGGTAGGCCACCGGGAAGAACTGAAAGCCATGATCGAGCGCCAGAAGAGCCAGCTTACGGAGCTGTTTGCCATGCGGCTGATCCGGGGACGGATCAAAGAGGGGGAAATTTCGGCTATCAAGGAAACCTTTCAGATAGAATTTCAACCCTGCCTATGTGTGGCTTCCGTAATTTTTTGCTATAAAAATGAGCTGGATCGGGAGCAGACCAGCATGGATGCGCTGAATCTGGAGATGCTGAACCATTTGCCGGAAGAGATCCGAAAGATACTTGTGTTTCCGCCGTTTATCTATACCCGCGTCATCGTAATGGTGGTGGAGGGAAACAGCCGGGAGAAGATTGAAGAAAAGCTGCTGGCGCTGAGAAACAATTTATCCGTGTTCGTGTCAGAGATCTGCGGCGGCTATCTGGATATGGGAGTCAGCCGTGTTTTCAGCCAGGAATCCGGATTTCGCCGGGCATATAATGAAAGCCTGGAAGCCCTGAAGATCAACGAATTTTCCAACCGGGATGAGGATACGGAAGGAATCTCTGTGGAAGACAGCTCCATCACCTATTATGAAGACTTGATCCGTCATGGCGGAGCCGGGAGCGAGTATAACCTGGTGTTGGATACCGCCATTAAAGAGGCCATTGACGCCTGTGACCAGGAAAAAGCATTTGCCATTACAGATGAGTTTTTGACAGAGGTGAATAAAAGCGGCGTAGTGCTGTATGAACAGCAATACTATTATTACCGGTTCCTTCTGGCAATCCTGTCAGTCCCGGCAGATGCGGGGATTCCTATCTATGACTTGTTCCCGGAAGGGGAAGAGAACCTGTTTTTGCGGTTTAATCAGATTTATGATTCCAGAAATATCCGAAGCTTTTACCAGTCCAAAGTGATCCTTCCGGTAATCGGCCGGATGAACCAGTTTAGAAAGAGCAGCTCAGAGGCAGTACTGGAAAAGATTATGGAACTGGTAAAGGAAAACAATGGGGATCTGACCTTAAGCGAGTGCGCGGAAAAATTGGGATACCATCCCAGCTATATCTGGCGGGTCATGAAAAATACCAGGGATATTACCTTCACCAATTATATTACAGAACAGAAGCTGGAGATGGCAAAGAAGCTGCTCCAGGAGACAGACCTTTCCGTTGCAGAGATTGCAGAGCGGCTCAGCTACAGCAATGCCCAGAATTTTATCCGCTTATTTAAAAAGCATATGGATCTTACGCCGGGACAGTACCGGAAACAGAAAAAAGGATGACAGGAAGGGAAATGGTGGAGGAAGTGGAACAGTATGTATCAGCATCTTATGGAGATGGATTTATATGAATTATTGCTCGATGTGGACACTCGACTCTACCTGGAAACAAACGAGTTTCTGATGTAGTGTTGCGGACTGGAATGTGATGAGGGGAAAGACGCATTGTATAGATTTATAAGTATAGATTAAATGTAGAGGAAAGAAAGTGTATTTTTGGAAAAGAAATTACAGAGGTTATTACATAATAAAGAGATTCGTACTAAGCGAATAGGTGCATGACAATTCATAGCAATCAATGCCTGACGAAGCAATAAAATTTTGCGCTTCGCCAGGCATTTTCCTTTTCCAGTGAAGGTAACATCCCCTTAATGCTATTTGGCAAAATAAGCAGGACCGGATGTGCCAGACTGGCAAGAAAATGAGAATTGCGGATAATCCGTTTCTGAAAAAGCCGGGATAATCCTGTCAAGAAACGGATTATTTTCCTGAAAAAGTGTGCAAAATGTACAAAATAAAGGGCGGGAAATTGGATATAAATGTGTAAATATAATGATTGTTGAAAAATATGTCAAATGCGTTAAGATAGGGCCATAAACAAACGGCAGGATGCCGAAAGGGAGGTCCGCTTATGGCGAAAGTGAAAAGTGCCGGTAGCACGGAACCATTATTCCGCTACATGAAACGGCACAAATGGATGTATCTGTTAATGCTTCCTGGGATCATCTACTTTATTATTTTCAAGTACGTGCCTATGGCAGGTCTGGTAATTTCCTTCCAGAACTACAGCCCGTACCTGGGAATCCTGGAAAGCGAGTGGGTGGGGCTGGAAAATTTTAAAACCTTCTTTATGAATCCGGATTTTAAAATGCTTCTGGTCAATACCTTCTCCATCTCCATTTTAAACCTGGTATTCTTCTTCCCAATGCCTATTTTACTGGCGCTGCTCTTAAATGAGATTAAGAACAAATTGGTGAAAAAGTCCATTCAGACCATGATTTACATTCCCCACTTTATTTCCATGGTAATCGTGGCAAGTATTACCTTTACCCTGTTAAATACGGAGTCTGGAATCATCAATCAGATTGTTTACGCCCTGACAGGGGAAAAGCTGGAGTTTCTGGCGGATCCCAAATACTTCCGGTGGATTATCGTAATCCAGAACATCTGGAAGGAAACCGGATGGGGTATGATTATCTTTCTGGCGGCTTTGGCCGGAGTTGATACCCAGCTGTATGAGGCGGCCCAGGTAGACGGCGCCGGTAAACTTCGCCAGATGTGGCATATTACTCTGCCAGCCATTAAGAGCACCATCATCATTATGCTGATCATGAAGGTGGGAACCTTGTTAAACACAGGCTTCGAGCAGATTTTCTTAATGAAAAATTCCTTAAACTCATCAGTTGCAGAAGTGTTTGATACCTATGTGTATACCCTTGGGATTACTCAGGGCGCATTTTCCTACAGCACCGCAGTGGGTATGTTTAAATCGGTTGTTGCAACCATAATGGTGGTAACCACCAACTGGATCTGCAAAAAGTGCGGGGAAACCGGATTATATTAGAGAAAGGCGGGAAAACCAATGTTGGCAATCGCAGAAAAAAAGAAACACCGGGGCGTTCAATTAAGTCCGGCTGAGAAAGCGGGAATGGTTTTTGTATATACGATCTGTATTCTGGCAGGCGTGCTGACCATAGTACCCTTTCTCTACGTAGTTGCAGGATCATTTGCAACAGAAAAGGAACTGGTGGAGCGGGCGTTCTTCATCATCCCCCGCACCATTTCCACCAATGCTTATAGATACATTACAGCAGACGGCAGTATTTTCAGAGGTTTGGCAAATTCCTTTTTCATCATGATCGTTGGAACTGTCATCAATATGGCATTTACCACCACCCTGGCCTATCCCCTGTCAAAAAGTTACTTAAAGGGCAGAAATACCATTTTAAACATGATTATTGTTACCATGCTGTTTTCAGGCGGTATGATCCCCAACTACCTGGTGGTAAAGGGGCTGGGACTGTTGGACAGTTACTGGGCCCTGATGCTTCCGGGGGCGGTAAATGCATTTAACCTGATTATTGTAAAAAACTTTTTCCAGGAACTGCCTCACGAGCTGGAGGAAGCAGCAAAGATTGACGGATGTTCCGATGTGGGGATTTTTACCAGGATTATCCTTCCCTTGTCCAAACCGGCGCTGGCGTCTGTGGGACTGTTTTACGCAGTATCTCACTGGAATGACTTTTTCAATTCCTTAATCTATTTAAACAGCACAAAGAAATTCCCGGTACAGATTATTTTGCGCCAGATCGTTCTGCTGGCTCAGGGGGCAAGCGCAGACGGAAGCTCCATTGATTTTGGGGCGGGGGGGACTCCTCCGGAACAGGCGGTAAAGATGGCGGCTACAGTGGCAGCCACCATTCCCATTCTCCTGGTATACCCGTTTGTCCAAAAATACTTTGAACAGGGCGTCATGGTAGGCGCAGTAAAAGGTTAGAGTGTGTTTGACAATTCTTTTTAAAATTTAAATATGGAGGGAAAACATGAAAAACAAAAAGTATATGAAACGGACCATTACATTAGGACTGGCTGCTGCTGCGGCCGCAGGATGCCTTTCCGGATGCGGAAAGGGTAAAACAGAGGCCACAGACGCAGGGGGAAAATATAACCTGCGGGCCATGACCTACGATTACTTTGGAAACCCGATGAAAGGGGAAGTGGGCGCAGAAATCGAGAAAAAGGTGGAAGATTACACCAATGTAAACCTGGATGTTATGTGGACGCCGAAAGACAACTACGATGACAAATTAAACCTGGTGCTGGCAGGCGGCGGGGATGACATGCCTCAGATACTTGCCACAGAGACAAAATCCCCGGTTATTATCAATGCGGCGAAAGCAGGGGCATTATGGGATATTGAGTCCATGCTTCAGGAATTCCCTCACTTAAAAAATTCTAAAGCAGCCGTTAATGACAACATCCGAATCGACGGAAAACTGTACGGCATTTACAGAGGCCGCGCTTTAGGGAGAAACGGCATGACTTACCGAAAAGACTGGGCGGACAAGCTGGGGCTGGGAAAGCCGGAAACCATTGACGATATTTACGATATGCTGTATGCATTTACATACGAAGATCCGGACGGAAACGGAAAGGACGATACATACGGCCTTGCTCTCACAAAGTACACCGCTCCCTTAGATATTATTCAGACCTGGTTCGGCGCGCCCAACGGCTGGGGAGAGGCAGACGGAAAGCTGATTCCGGATCACCAGACAGAAGAGTATTTGGAGTGCCTGCGGTGGTTAAGAAAGCTGTGCGAAGAAGGCATTATTAAGAAAGATTTCCCCACCAGAGACGCGGCGACCAAGACAGATGATTTAAAGACCCAGAAAGCCGGTATGCTGGTTGACACCATTGACGATGGCCGCCGGGTTGCCGACTACTATATGAGCCAGGGAATTGAAGGACCGGAAATTGATTTTGTAGGCGCAGTAAAGAAGGAGGAAAATTCTGAGCCCCGGACTATGGCTACTTTGGGATGCCAGGGATTCTTTGTAATTACCAAGGCTGCAAAGACGGAGGAAGAAGTTCGTAAGTGCCTGGAATTCCTGGATAAGATGAACGACGAAGAGATGCTGACCCTGGCCAACTATGGATTGGAAGGCAAACATTACACCTTAGAATCCGACGGCAAGCTGACCAGAACCGGGGATTCTACCCTGAAACAGGAGTTCCAGGCAATGAACCAGCTGGTTTCTTACACCGAGTATCCCCCAAACATGGATCCCTATGTAACGTTAAATGAAAGTGAGTTCTACTACAAGCAGCAGGAAACCATCGCAGCCAATGAACAGTATGCAATTTCTGACCCGGCGGCAGGCGTTCTGGGTGATTCCCAGGAGTATACCAGAAACGGAGTAGCCCTGGACAAGATCATTGAGGATGCAAGAATCCAGTTTATTGTAGGCCAGATTGATGAAGAACAGTTAAAGGCTCAGTGGGATTTGTGGTCCAGAAGCGGCGGCGACAAGGTGATTGAGGAAGTAAATGCCGCATATGCAAAATTAGAGAAATAGCAAAATTCTTTGCAGATTAGGAGGCAGAGAGAATGGTATCGATGAGGGAGTTTCAGAATCCGCCGGCAAAATACCGGATTAAGCCCTTCTGGTTTTGGAACGGGGAGATGACAAAAGAAGAGATCTGCCTCCAAATCAGGGAGATGGGGGAGAAAGGCCTTGGCGGTATGTTTATCTGTGCAAGGCAGGGAATGACGGTTCCCTATCTTTCCAAAGAATGGTTTGAGCTGATACAATTTGCCTGCAGGGAGGCAAAAAATCAGGGCCTGGAGGCCTGGCTCTATGACGAATACCCTTATCCCAGCGGTATGAGCGGCGGAGAAGTCCTTTTAGAGCATCCGGAAGCAGAACATATGCGGCTTTGCCATAAACGGCTGGATGTGGCCGGGGGGGAGAGCCTGGCAGAGGATCTGGGCTGGAGCAGGATCCTGTTTGCCAAGGCGTATCCTGTGGATAAGAAAGGCGTTACCTGCTGGGAACAGGCGGTTGATTTAAAAGACTGGGTGGGAAATCTTCAGAAAGAGAAGATTTATCAGCAGACCGGCCTGACCAGATACAACAATAAACGATTCTTTTCCTATGGCCCCACAAAAATCTTAAAAGGAAAGCTTCCGCGGCTGGAGGAAGGGAGCTGGAGAGTGGAGCTTTATCTGGAAGAGGCTATGGGGGATTTTAAGTATTACGGAGGGTTTTTCGATCCGTGTAATAAGGAAGCGGTAAAAACCTTCCTTGCCACCACCCATGAATGTTACAGGAGAGCGGTGGGAGAGCAGTTTGGCATTACGGTACACGGGATGTTTTCCGATGAAGTAGGGCTCTTAAGCCCCATTCCATGGTCAAGGCTGATACCGGAAGAGTTTGAGAAACGCCATGGATATTCTGTTTTGGAACATCTTCCCGCCCTTCATGACCTGTCCGTGGAAAATGCCAGGAAGGTGCGGTACGATCTGTATGAAACTGCCCACGCCCTGTTCCGCTCCAGCTACCACAAACAGGTAGGGGAGTGGTGCAGGGATAACCGCCTTTCCTATGCGACGGAAGTCCCGTCCATGCGCCACAGCACCCAGCGCTACAGCGACATTCCAGGGGGGGATACGGCCCATGAAAAGCTGGGAAAGTCCCTGGAATGGCTCTATGACCAGTATATTCCCAACTACAGGAGCAATGCCAAGGCAGTCAGCTCCCTGGCCAGACAGCTGGGAAAGGAATATGCCATGATTGAAAGCTTCCACAGCGTAGGCTGGACCATGACTCTCCAGGATGCCAAGTGGATGATTGACCGCCTGGGAAGCAGCGGGATCAACCTTTATAATTTTCATGCCTTTTATTACACCATCCAGGACATTACCAAGCATGATGCACCGCCTTCCCAGTTTTTACAGAATCCTTACTGGAAGCATTACCGGAAGCTGGCTGATTATGTGGGAAGAATGGGGGTTCTGGTAACCGGCACAGAGGCTCAGACAGAGATAGCGGTTCTGGATCCGGTTGCGTCGCTGTGGACCAGCCTTGGAAACCCCTTCCATGGGTTTTCTTATGAGGGAGAGTCCGGGGAGGAAAAGGCTGCCTGCCACAGGATCCGGGAAAGGTGGGTGAAGGTCTGCAAAACCATTCTTTTCCATCAGATGGATTACGATCATCTGGATCTGGAGCTTTTGGAGGCAGCAGAGATTTCCGGGGGAAGGATCCGGATAGGAAAGGCCTGCTATTCTGTAGTGGTGATCCCGCCTTGCTTCTGCATGGAAGGGGAAACCAGAAAAAGGCTGGAGGAGTTTACCGCCCAGGGGGGCTGCGTCATTGGCATAGAAACCCTTCCGGACCGTTCCATAGACCGGGAAGAAAGGGATGAAGAGACAGAAACCGCGTGGAAACAGATGTTTGAAGCAGAGTCTGCCTTCTTCCTTCCGGAATTAAAGGAAGAGGAACTGATCCGCCTGTGCCGGGAACATATAGAGGAACCGATTGCCTGCCGGGTAACAGAGGGAAATCCCAAAGAGGTGATAGGCTGTGTCCGCAGGGACGAAGAGGGAAGCTTTTACTGCTTTGCCGCTAATCAGGGAAAGGGCCCGGCCACGGCAGAATTTGTATGGAACTGTGGGGAAGGAGCCGTTGAGGCAACCCGATATAATCTGGAGACGGGAGAACAAAACCGGATCCCGGTATCAGAAGGAAGGGTGATCCTGGAGCTGGAAGGCTTTGAAAGCCAGTGGATCAAACTCTGCCGGTCAGAAACTTCCCGGAAACCGGAACCGCCGGAACATTGGCGGGAAATCCGGATTCCTGCCCGGGGGCAGTGGAAGATCCGGCCGGAGGGGAAAAATATCTGCCGGTTTGGGACTGTGGAGATGTCATTGGATAGAGAAAACTGGAAACTTACCGATACAAAACCTTTTATTGAGCAGTGTGATTCCTTAAAGCTTCTGGAAAAAGATCTGCTGCGGTTTTCCGGAGAGTTTGGAACGCCAAAGAAGATAAAACCTGCTTACCCTATTTCCTGCTGGTACGGCATTTCCTTCCTGGCAGAGGAAGTCCCGAAAGACCTGTGCCTTTTTATGGATCGGGAGACGGCGGCAGGCCCATATGGGATCCGGATCAACGGCCGTCCGGTGGATCTGAGCCAGTGGAAGCCAATCCGGATAAATGATCAGAACAATCAATCCCTTTCAATCGGACATCTGGTAAGAAAGGGAAAAAATCAGATTATATTTGAAATGACCATAGAAAAAGATGAGGACGGCCTGCGGGATCCGGTGTATCTCCAGGGCAGCTTTGGAGTGGAACAGAGAGACGGGATGTTTGTATTAACCGGCCAGCCGGAATATGGAAATCCAGACGGACACTGGTGCAGGGGATTCCCCTTTTACAGCGGTTCTATGGAATATGAACGTACCATGAGCTTAAAAGAAATGGGAGCGGAAGGACTTTTGGGAAAAGCTGCGGCAGTCCGTCTGGATCAAAAGGTTCCGTCTTATGACTGTATCCAAATTACGGTAAATGGAACCAGTCTGGGGGTGAAAGCCTATGCCCCCTATGTCTGGGACTGCCCCAAAGACCTTCTGAAGGAAGAAGGGAATCAGATTCGTGTTGTTATCACCAATACTTTGGCCAATATGCTGGACGGAACTTATTTTGACTATGACAGCCATCAGCTGTTTGCCATTATGCCGGAAAAAGGAGAATAAGGATGAACGAGTATTTCCCAAGAGAAGAGGGAATGGGGGCCAGGGCAGGCGGTGAGCCAAAGACCGTGCTGAAAATCATTGCAACCCGGTTTATGGCAGACAATCCGCCGGTTCCTGTAACCTATTATTTAAGGAGTAAAGATAATTTTCCCATTTCAGAAGATTATATGGAGGAAATAGCCCTCCATGAAAAGTTTCTGGAGCTTTTGCCGGAACAGTATATATACGCCTGGGCCAAGCTGAAACCGGCCCAGGCAGGGCCTTTTTCCTTCCGCTTCAGCGCATTTGGGCCGGTAAAGATCTGGGTCAACGGCGTGCTTTCTTTTTGCACCAGCCATGTACAGGAACGGTTTGCAGATCAGGTTTCCCATATCTGCCTGGATCTAAAAGGAGGGGAAAACAGCCTGTTTTTCCAGTGCGTTTCCACACCTTTGGGATGCGGGTTCCGGATAGGCAGCAACTCTTATAAAGGGAGGAGAATCCAGTTTTTCAGCCCGGACAGAGAACATCAGGGAATGAGCGGCTTTGTGTACAGCAGGCCATATAAAAAGCCTGTAGAACGGATTCCAGAGCTTTCAGAAGGGGAAGAGAAGAGTAACATCCACTGGTATCCGGAAATTTCCTGGAAGGAGGACAGGCCGGAATCGGTGATGGAGCGGCTTTTCGGGGATAGAAAAGAGACCGGGGACGGGAAAGAAAAGGGCTGTCAGGACAGGCAGGGGAGAGCAGATCAGGAAATCAGGAGGAAAATGGTAAGTGCCGGGAAGATTTTCCTGCCGGTTCCGGAAACCCTTTTATTTTCCGGAGAGGTGAAAGGACAGGAGGATGGAAACGGATGGGGCAATCCGGAAGGAATTCTGTGGGTGGACGGCATGAGCCTGGGGAAAGCAGAAGGCCGATGGCAGCGGGAGGTAAGGCTTAGCGGCGGCAGCCATATAATCGCCCTTGAAGGCGGGGAAACGGAACTGTCTGTATCCATAAAGGAATCCGGGGAAATCCTTCCGGTAAGGTGCCCGGCGGCATTGGCGGAGGGAAGGGAACTTTCCTGGCTGTACGCAGGGCCTTTTCATTGGGAACAGGAACTGGATATAGAGGAAATGCTGACGTTCCGGAAGCCCTTTCTTACCCAGAAAGGAATGTCTTTCTGGAGGGCGGATATGCCGGATGTATATCTTCGGCCGTTTAATGAAGGAGTTCTTTATGGAGAATGGAACTATCCGTTAGGCGTTACCCTTTACGGCATGATCCAGGGAGGCCGTTTGCTGGAGGATCCGGCCATTTTGTCCTATGTGGAAGGCCATATGAAGAAATGCGCCGGATTTTACGATTACTGCCTCTGGGATCAGTCCTTTTACGGGGCCGCGCCGTTTCACAACCAGCTGACCACCATTGACAGCCTGGATGACTGCGGTTCTTTTGCTTCTGCCATGCTGGAAGTGATGAAGGATCATGAAATTCCGGATGGAGAGAAGATCGGGAGTATGGTGGCAGCCTATGTGAAACATGGCCAGCAGCGCCTGGAGGACGGTACATTTTACAGGAACCATTCCTATCTGCCGGTTATGAATGAAACCATGTGGGCGGATGACATGTATATGAGCATCCCCTTTTTATGCCGTTATTATGAGAGGAGCGGGGATATTTCTTTCCTGCGTGACGCGGCGCGGCAGGCCAGGGGCTTTTTCCGGTATTTATATATGCCCGGGGTTCAGATTATGTCCCACATTTATGACACCCATTTTCAGGTACAGACAGAGGTGCCCTGGGGCAGAGGAAACGGCTGGGTTCTGTTTTCCCTGACAGAGCTTCTGGCAGTGATGAAGGAGACGGATCCGGAACGGGAAGAGATTCTTTCTATTTTCCGGACCCTGTGCCAGGGGTATTTAAAGCTTCAGGGAGAGGAGGGGATGTGGCATCAGGTTTTAACAGTTCCGGATTCTTATGAGGAGACGTCCTGCACCGCCATGTTTATCTACGGATTTGCCAGAGGCGTCCGCTATGGGTGGCTGGAAGAAAAAAGTCTTTATGCAGCCGGGGCAGTGAAAGGCTGGCAGGGACTCTGTGAGAAAGCCATTGACTGGAAAGGGAATATTTACGGCGTGTGCCGCGGTTCCGGTTACTCTTTCAGCAAAGAATACTACGCCAATGAGTTAAGCTGGAATAAAAACGATACCCACGGCACCGGCATTGTGATGCTGGCCGGTATGGAAGTGGAGAAAATGAAGCAGTCAATGGAGGAAAGAAATGGAACAGATTTTTAATCCGAGACAATCGGGGGCAGCGGGAGACGGTGTGACATGGGATACGGCAGCCATTCAAAGGGCTATCGACCAGGCGGGGAAAGCGGCCGGGGAAGGGAAAAGACCTGTGGTTTTGCTGGAAAAAGGGACGTATTTAACCAGCTCCTTATTTTTAAAAAGCCACATGGAATTTCGAATGGAGGAAGGAGCGGTTCTTCTGGGAACTACAGATGAGAGCAAATACCCGATCCTTCCCACAAGAGTAGCGGGAATTGAGATGGAGTGGCCTGTGGGGATCTTAAATATTAACGGACAGAAAGACGTGAAGGTCACCGGAAAAGGATGCATTGACGGCCAGGG
This sequence comes from uncultured Lachnospiraceae bacterium, assembly GCA_910577645.1. Classification (GTDB taxonomy): domain Bacteria; phylum Bacillota; class Clostridia; order Lachnospirales; family Lachnospiraceae; genus UMGS1370. The sequence continues at coordinate 156,441 of CAJTOL010000004.1, read as the reverse complement.
ACCTTATTGGTGGAAGAAATACTGGGGGGAAGACGAAAAAGGCGGTATGAGAAAGCTCTACGATGCCAAAGATCTGCGGTGGTGCGTAGATTATGACTGCAGGAGAGTCCGGAATCTGGTGGTAATGGACAGTGAGGATGTAGAGCTTTCCGGCTTTGAAAGCCGCCGTTCCGGTTTTTGGAACATCCATGTCTGCTATTCCAGACAGGTTCACATTGACGGCCTTTCCATCTATGATAATGCCGGCCCAAGCACAGATGGAATTGATATTGATTCCAGTGAGCATGTGGTGGTGGAACGCTGCAGGATTGCGTGTAATGATGACAGCATCTGCGTAAAATCAGGCCGGGATGCAGACGGGCTCAGGGTAAACCGGCCCTGCCGGGATGTCCGGATTCAGGACTGCCAAATCCTTACCGGATGCGGAGTAACCATTGGAAGTGAAACTTCCGGCGGAATAAAAGGCATTACCGTCCGGAATCTGAAATACAGGGGGACAGACTGTGGATTCCGGGTGAAGTCGGCAAAGACAAGAGGCGGGATTATTGAAGATGTTCTGGTGGAAAACCTGGAAATGGTTAATGTGAAATACCCTTTTAATATGTGTTTAAACTGGCATCCGGCCTATAGCTATTGCCGGATCCCGGAAGGCTATGAAGGGGAGATCCCCGCCCATTGGAAAGTCCTGACGGCTCCGGTGGTTCCGGCGGAAAAGGGAATCCCTCAGGTAAAGAATCTGGTGATTCGAAATGTTGCCGCATGGAATGAGCCGGATTATGAAGGGCCTTCCAGGGCTTTTGAAGTGGATGCTTTTCCGGAAAAGCCTATGATCAATGTGGTTTTGGAACATGTGAAAATCCAGGCAAAGGAATTTGGACGTTTGTCCGGGATTCGGGACTGGAAGTGGAATGATGTGGAGATCTCGGCAGAATGGAGGAATGACACAGCCAATGATCAGTATGATATGAGATAGATTCAGACAGAGGCGGAATTTGAAAATAGACTTGCTATATTTTTAACATTGGAGTACAATAATCCCCAGAGAGCCTTGGGGCACGAAGGTTTTGAAAGGAGATTATAGAAATGAGCAAGAAACCAACTGTATTAATGATTTTGGACGGCTATGGCTTAAATGATAACTGCAGCCACAACGCAATCTGCCAGGCAAAAACTCCCGTTATGGATCAGCTGATGAAGCAGTATCCTTTTGTAAAGGGAAATGCCAGCGGTATGGCAGTAGGGCTTCCCGACGGTCAGATGGGAAACTCTGAGGTAGGCCATTTAAATATGGGAGCAGGCCGCATTGTATATCAGGAGCTGACCCGTATTACCAAGTCCATCCAGGACGGAGATTTCTTTGATATTCCTGCATTTAAGGAGGCAGTTGCAAACTGTAAGAAGTACGATTCGTCCCTTCACATGTACGGATTGGTTTCTGACGGCGGCGTGCACAGCCATATTACCCACATCTATGGCTTGCTGGAACTGGCTAAGAGAGAGGGCCTTGAGAAGGTTTATGTACATTGTTTCCTGGACGGACGGGATACCCCGCCTGCATCCGGCAAGGATTTTGTCGCTCAGCTGGAAGACAAGATGGCGGAAATCGGGGTAGGTAAGGTTGCCACGGTGGCAGGCCGTTACTACGCAATGGATCGGGATAAGAACTGGGATCGTGTGCAGAAGGCTTACGCGGCATTGACCAAGGGCCAGGGTGTCCCCGCTGATTCTGCAACCGGCGGAATTCAGGCTTCCTACGACCAGGAGAAGTACGATGAGTTTGTAATGCCCATGGTGGTTATGGAGAACGGCGCTCCGGTAGCGACTATTAAAGATCATGATTCCATTATCTTCTATAATTTCCGGCCTGACAGAGCAAGGGAGATCACCCGTGCATTCTGCGACAATGACTTTGCAGGATTTGAGAGAGAGAAGAAGCTGGATTTAGTATACGTTTGCTTTACCGACTACGACGAGACCATTGCCAATAAGCTGGTTGCTTTCCACAAAGAGAGCATTACCAACACCTTTGGCGAATTCCTGGCAGCCAACCATATGACCCAGGCCAGAATTGCGGAGACCGAGAAGTACGCCCACGTTACCTTTTTCTTTAACGGCGGCATTGAGGAGCCAAATGAGGGTGAGGATCGGATCCTGGTGAATTCTCCCAAGGAGGTTGCCACCTACGACTTAAAGCCGGAGATGAGCGCTCCTGAAGTCTGCAATAAGCTGGTTGAGGCCATTAAGTCCGGCAAATATGACGTGATTATCATCAACTTTGCAAACCCGGATATGGTTGGCCACACCGGCGTTGAGGAGGCGGCTGTCAAGGCGATTGAGACCGTGGACGGCTGCGTTGGACAGGCAGTAGACGCGGTAAAAGAGATGGGCGGCGTTATGTTCATCTGCGCTGACCATGGCAATGCAGAGCAGCTGGTAGACTATGGCACCGGCGAGCCTTGGACTGCACACACCACCAATCCGGTTCCCTTTATCCTGGTAAATGCAGATCCGGCTTATAAGCTGAGAGAAGGCGGATGCCTGGCTGACATTGCTCCTACTCTTATTGAGCTGATGGGAATGGAGCAGCCTGAGGAAATGACCGGAAAGTCTCTGCTGGTAAAATAATAAGGGATTTATAAAGGAGATACCGCAAGATGGAACAGGACGGGTTTCATCTTGCGGCATTTCTTTTTGCAATGGCGGGGCTGATGAATAACTGAATATTCCTCACAAAAACCTGTACAATGTCTGCGTTCCCATGCGAATGGAAATTTTGCAGATTAAAGATATTTTGGCTCTTACATTAAAAAGAAAGGCTTGGCTTACAAGGAGGAGAAAATGAAAAAGGTATTAACTGCTATATTGACTGCAGCTATCATATTGTCCCTTGCAGCATGTGGGGAGGATAATAAAACAGGAAGCATAACAGACAATGTTGAAACTGCCAGGAACGATAATAAGGACAACAAGGAAACGGAAATGGATTCAGTGAAAACAGATGAGGATGTAGAGGCTGTTGATGCTGAAGACATATCGAATATAGAAAATAGCGTTGTACCCTGGGATAAAATGGCGCCGCTAAATATCTTAACGCTTCCCATCGGCGACACCTATCATGTTCTTGAAGAGGTGGTTTTCTTCCCTGATATTCTTTTTCCCGCAGAGCATGGATCATTCGACGGAGGACTCAGCGCCAGGATTGATGGAAAAGAATATAGTGTTTTCGCATATGCCGAATCCCATTTACGAAACATTAAATCCGACGGCAGCAGATTGTATTATGCGGAAGTGGGCGAACACACAATCTATGCCGACAGCTTGTCTTCTTCAGATATACACTTAAAAAATAATGCCCGTGATTATCAGGTTAATATATCCCTAATCATCATGGGGGCAGACGATGAACTAAAGGAAGAGTACATTATAAAAAATTGCGACTATATCAAGGAACAGCTGGAAGCGCTTGATAATGGAACAGATACAGCCCAGACAGACGGGCAGTCTGATCTTGACTATAACAATATAGCAGAGATTGACATTGACGGCATCTATGGGACGTATCAGCATACAGACAACACCCATGCTGTAGCCATTGGCATTGAATATTATTCAAGCGATTGGGGCGGGCCGTTTCATGTAACGGTAGATGGAGATTCCATTTCCTGCGGCAGCGAATGGAAACCGCTTAACGAAAATACAATCGTTATAAAAAATGAGAATGCCGTCCTCGTGGCAGCTTTTTATGAAAACGGCATGGATATTTCCGTTATGGAAGCGAATAATGATATATTCTATGTTCTTGAAGGCAGTTATGTCCTTACAGAGTCATGGAATGATATAAGCTGATACACAGGCAAAGGGAATGCTGCAAAATAAATTTTGCTTGCTTTTTTTAAAAACCAGCGTTATGATAAATACATAAAATAATAAGAGGGAGCTCGTGAAGCGGGCTGAGAGGAAGTCATCAACTTCGACCTGTAGAACCTGATTTGGGTAATTCCAACGTAGGGAGATATATGAACAAAACCAGAGGTTTCTTTCTGGTTGATTTATAGTCCATATCCTTGCGGGTATGGACTTTTTATAATGGAAAATTTCATTAAAAAGGAGGAGAACATGAATTATACCACACAAATGGATGCTGCCAGAAGAGGAATCCTGACCAGGGAAATGAAACTGGTAGCGGAGAAAGAACACTTTGATGAGAAGGAGCTGATGGCTCTGGCAGCAGAGGGGAAAATTGCAATCCCGGCAAATAAAAACCATATCTGCTTAGAGCCGAATGGGATTGGCTCCATGCTGAGAACCAAGATCAACGTAAACTTAGGCATCTCCAGGGACTGGAAGGATCTGGATATGGAACTTTTAAAGGTAAAGGACGCGGTGGAAATGGGAGCAGAGTCTATTATGGATCTCAGCTCTTTCGGCGATACCCGGGCTTTTCGCCGCAGGCTGACAGGGGAGTGTCCGGCCATTATCGGCACCGTGCCAATCTATGATGCGGTAGTCTATTACCACAAAGCATTAAAAGAAATTACCTCCAGAGAGTGGATCGACATCGTGCGGATGCACGCAGAAGACGGAGTAGATTTTATGACTATCCATGCGGGAATCAACCGGCAGACTGCCAGACGGTTTAAAAATGCAAAACGCCTGACCAACATTGTCTCCCGGGGAGGTTCCATTATCTTTGCGTGGATGGAAATGACCGGATGTGAAAATCCCTTTTATGAGTATTACGATGAAATCCTGGACATCTGCCAGGAGTATGACGTAACCATGAGCTTAGGGGACGCCTGCCGTCCCGGCTGTATTGAAGACGCCTCGGATATTTCCCAAATAGAAGAGCTGGTGACCCTGGGAGAGCTGACCCGCCGGGCCTGGGAGAAGAACGTACAGGTAATCATAGAAGGCCCGGGCCATATGCCTTTAAACCAGATCAAAGCCAATATGGAGATTCAAAAGACTATCTGCAAAGGAGCTCCTTTCTATGTTCTGGGGCCCCTGGTGACAGACATTGCCCCCGGATACGACCATATTACAGCAGCTATCGGCGGCGCCATTGCGGCAACTTACGGGGCGGCATTTTTGTGCTACGTAACCCCGGCAGAACACCTGCGGCTGCCGGACGTCAATGATGTAAGAGAGGGAATTATCGCCTCGCGCATTGCCGCCCATGCGGCGGATATTGCCAAAGGTGTTAAAGGAGCGGCCGGCTGGGACAGAGAAATGAGTATGGCAAGAAAAAATCTGGACTGGGAGAGAATGTTTGAATTGGCCATTGATCCGGAAAAAGCCAGGGCTTACCGGGCATCTGCCAGGCCGGAGAAAGAGGATACCTGTTCCATGTGCGGCAATTTTTGTGCGGTGAAAAACATGAACCGGATTTTAGACGGAGAAATTGTCAGCATTTATGATGAGTGATAACCCAAAATCAGTGATAATCAGAACATCAGGAGGAAACACGATGAAAGTAAATATAAAGAAGCTTGTAATCAGCGCCATGCTGGCGGCCACAGCAGTAGCCATGTCCGGATTTTCCATCCCCATAGGGGCGTCCAAATGTTTTCCGGTTCAACATTTGTGCAATGTAATCGCCGGGGTGTTTTTAGGCCCCTGGTACGGTGTGGCTATGGCCTTTACCACCTCTTTTATCCGCAACCTTATTGGCACCGGAAGTTTGCTGGCTTTTCCCGGCAGTATGGCGGGAGCCTGCCTGTGCGGATATCTGTATCAGAAAACCGGTAAGCTGGCGGCGGCTTATTTGGGAGAGGTCTTTGGAACCGGGATTCTGGGAGGAATTCTTTGTTACCCGGTAGCCGTGCTTTTGATGGGCAGGGAAGCGGCGCTGTTTATGTATGTAACGCCGTTTTTCCTGAGCACTCTCTGCGGTACTGCCATGGCTGTTTTTCTTATAGGGGCTATGGAAAAATCCGGGGCATTTCATTATCTGACCGATTTGCTGGCATCAGAGTAGAGGGGTAAAAGCGGAAATGATAGAACAAGTGAGAAAGCAGAATCCCAGGGTCCACTGCATTACCAACTATGTCACTGCCGGAAGTGTGGCAAATTTTATTTTGGCATCAGGAGGTTCTCCTATAATGGCATCCGGAGCCAGGGAGGTGGAAGAGGTTACCGCAATCTGTGACAGCTTAATAATCAATCTGGGCACTTTGGAAGAGGCGGCTGTTCCGGCTATGGTTCTGGCCGGAAAAAAAGCGGCCGGCTTGGGACATCCTGTTATACTGGATCCGGTAGGAGTGGGAGCTTCCGGATTCCGCTTAAAAACTGCCCTGTCCATTCTCTCCCAGGTTCCCGTAACCGTGATTCGGGGAAACGGAACGGAAATCCGGGTTTTGGCAGGGACAGGGGGCCCTTCCTGCGGAATTGACGCGGCGTTTCCCGACAGAACAGGGCCGGAAAATTGGAGGGAAAAAGCTAAAATAGCCGGAATCCTGGCAAAGCGATATGATTGTATTGTGGCAATGACCGGAGAAATGGACCTGGTGACAGACGGGGAGAGAATCTGCCGGATTCAAAACGGCCATCCCTGGATGACGAAAATGACCGGCAGCGGCTGCATGTTAAATGGCCTGCTGGGGGTTTGGCTGGGAGCCATGGCGGCCGTGTGCGCCAATATGAGGCCTGCCTTTTTCATCACATGTCAGGCTCTTTCTGCCCATGGCATTATCGGGGAGCTGGCCTATGAAAAAGCGGCGGCGGCAGGAGGGAATATAGGCGCCTTTTTCCAATATTTTATGGATTCAGGAGCTTTATTGGAGGATCTGGATTTGGAAACCCGCAGCAAAATAGATTGGGGGTTTTTGGAAGAAGAAACAGGGCCTAAAGACAGAGCGCGAAGGCAAAATTTCCTCTGGACAAGAGAACGGCTGGAAAAAGTTCTCTGCCTCTACGGGGTCACTGACCGGAGATTTACCGGATCTCCCGAAGAATTTTTTAACCAGATTGAGGCGGCTATAAAAGGCGGGGTTACCATGATTCAGCTTCGGGAAAAGGATATGGAATTCCCGGAATTTTTAAAAGAAGCCATAAAAATAAGAAAGCTTACCAGGGATTACGGGGTTCCATTGATTATTAATGACAGCTTGCCGGTTGCCTTAGCCTGTGAGGCTGACGGCCTTCACATTGGACAAGGGGATATGGCGGCAAAAACAGCCCGGATCCTTTTGGGGAGAGACAAAATTTTGGGAGTAACGGCAAAAACAGTCTCTCAGGGGAAGGCGGCAAAAGAGGCGGGAGCCGATTATTTAGGAAGCGGGGCGGTTTTTGGATCCAATACCAAGCCGGACGCCAAATATATGACTTATGAAACCCTTTCGGCCATTTGCCGCAGCGTGGATCTTCCGGTGGCAGCCATCGGCGGGATTGATGGGGGGAATATAGAAAAGCTTAAGGGGAGCGGCATCGCCGGGGCGGCAGTAGTGTCCGGAGTGTGGGGGAAAAGGGATGTGGAAAAAGCAGCCAGAGAATTAAAGAAAAAGGCAGAGGCGCTGAAAGAGAAAAAGCAGGAACGGGAGAAAATATAGAATGAAAAAGGTGCTGACCATAGCCGGATCCGACAGCAGCGGCGGGGCCGGGATTCAGGCAGATTTAAAAACCATGACCGGGTTTGGGGTTTACGGTATGAGCGTTATCACTGCTGTCACGGCCCAAAATACCCTGGGAATAACCGGAATCCGGCAGATAGAGCCGGAGATGATAGAAGCTCAGATGGATTGTGTGTTTACAGATATCTATCCTGACTCGGTAAAACTGGGCATGTTGGGGGACAAGAGGGCAGTAGCAGCGGTAAGCCGTAAACTTAAAGAATACGGAGCCGGCAACATTGTAGTGGATCCGGTAATGGCCTCTACCAGCGGCAGTAAATTTTTAGAGGAAGAAGCCATTGAGCTTATGAAAAAAGAGCTTTTGCCAAAGGCAGATCTGGTGACGCCTAATTTGCCGGAGGCAGAGGCTTTAACCGGAATGAAAATCAGAACCAAAAAAGATATGGAGCAGGCAGCCGGGATTCTGGGAAAGATATGTCCCGGGGTTTTGATAAAAGGCGGACACATGGCAGGCGGCGATTTACACTATGCCCAGGCAGAGGATGTGCTGTACACACACGGAAAGCATATCTGGTTTTCGGAGCCCTTTATTGATACCTCTAATACTCACGGTACCGGATGCACCCTGTCCTCTGCTATTGCCTCCTGTCTGGCTTTGGGCTATTCCCTGGAGGAAAGTGTTAAATTAGGGAAGAAATATTTGACTGCCGCCCTGTCCTTTGGCCTGAACCTGGGAAAAGGAAACGGCCCCCTTTATCATTTTACCTTCACTCTGCCACAATCGTAACAATCATCCGGTTAGGCAGGCAGGCGATGGTGGAGCCGTTTTGGCTCTGCTTTCCCTGCCGGACGCAGACCTTGTCCGGGCAGGAGGCGGATTCACACCAGATTGCCCCGCCTTTTACGATTAAATGATTGCTTTCTCCGTGAAGGCCGGTTACAAGAAACTCCTGCTCTTTATTTAAATCCAGAGAGGCGATTACTTCCCCGTCTGCAGATACCCGGGCAATGGCGGCCGGAGCGGAAAACAGCAGCTTTTGTCCCAAAGCCCATGCTGAGGCAATGAAAAAAAGGATGGTTACTAAAATAAGTTCTCGTTTATATTTCACGTCTTTTTACTCCCATAGCAGGCAAATTCCCGCTGTCTCAATTATTATAAATATTTTACATAAGAAAAGGGGGAAATGCAACAGGAAAAAGGTGAGGAGTTAGCCGGGGTTAATTGACAAACAAGGGTTTTATTTATTACAATACCTGCAGAGGTCAAAATACCTTTGGACCTGACAGTATGATATGTCTCAAAGGAGCAAGTTTTCCATGGCAAAAAAAAAGCATACCTCTCCGGCCAGACAAGCGGCATTATATGGCATTTTAATTTCTCTGGCCTTTATTTTCAGCTATATTGAATCCCTGTTTCCCATTAACCTGGCGGTTCCCGGGATAAAACTGGGATTGGCAAACCTGGTGGCAGTAGTAGGGCTTTATACCATAGGCGCTCCGGGAACCATTGCAGTAAGCCTGGTGCGGATCGTCCTTTCCAGCCTGCTGTTTGGAGCGGGATTTTCCTCCATGATGTATGGGCTGGCCGGCGGAGCCTTAAGCCTTACAGTGATGATTATCTGTAAAAAATCTTGTCTGCTGAGCCATGTGGGAGTCAGCATCCTGGGAGGGGCGGCTCACAATCTGGGCCAGCTGACGGTGGCGGCTCTGGTGTTAAATTCTTCTGTGTTTATCTATTTTCCTGCCCTTCTCATTGCGGGAACCATAGCCGGGGCTTTGGTAGGCGTACTGGGAGGGATTATTACAGGCCGGATCAAAAAATATGTAGGGCCCATTGTCTTATGACTGTAAAGCAGGTATAATAAAAATAACATCGGGCAGAAGTAAAACAGCGCAAAACAGCGTTTTCGGTCCGGGAATTTTAAAAACCAGGAGGAATTGCCATGGTATACGATGCAATTAAAGGATTGGTAGAGTACGGCTTAAAGACAGGCCTGATAGGGGAGCCGGATCGGATTTATGTTACCAATCAGATTCTTGATGTGATGAAGATGGATGAGTATGAGGAGCCGGAAGGTCCCACAGAGCCCCAAAATCTGGAGACCATATTAAAGGAGCTGATGGATGCCGCCTGCCAGACCGGCGTGATGCCGGAGGACAGTATAACTTATCGGGATCTGTTTGACACCCGGCTAATGAACTGTCTTATGCCCCGCCCCAGCGAAGTGATAGACGCTTTCTGGAAGCATTATAATAACTCTCCCGTGGAAGCCACGGATTACTATTACAAATTGAGCCAGGATTCCGATTATATCCGGCGCTACCGGGTTTGTAAGGACATGAAGTGGAAGACCTCCACTCCTTACGGCGATTTGGATATTACAGTCAATCTGTCCAAGCCGGAGAAGGATCCCAAGGCCATTGCCGCCGCCAAGTCAGCCAAACAGAGCGGCTATCCCAAGTGCCTGCTGTGCCGGGAAAATGAAGGATATGCAGGCCGCGCCAACCACCCGGCCAGAAACAACCATCGAATTATCCCCATTACCATAAATGATTCTCAGTGGGGCTTCCAATATTCTCCTTATGTGTATTATAACGAGCACTGCATTGTATTTAACGGCCGGCACATCCCCATGAAGATCGAAAAGGCGGCTTTTGTGAAGCTGTTTGACTTTGTAAAGCTGTTTCCCCATTATTTCCTGGGATCCAATGCAGATTTGCCCATCGTTGGCGGTTCTATTTTAAGCCACGATCATTTCCAGGGCGGCCGTTATACCTTTGCCATGGCTAAGGCTCCCATTGAGCAGCACTTTACCATGGAAGGATTTGAGGATGTGGAGGCAGGAATCGTCCACTGGCCTATGTCTGTGCTCCGTCTCAGAGGGGCGGAGCCGGATCGGCTCATTGAGCTGGGGGATAAGGTTTTACAGGCATGGAGAAGTTATACGGATGAAGACGCGTTTGTTTACGCAGAGACCGGCGGAGAACCTCACAACACCATTACCCCCATTGCCAGAATGTCCGAGGGCGCTTACGAGCTGGATCTGGTGCTGAGAAACAATATCACCACCGAGGAATTCCCTCTGGGCGTATACCATCCCCACCAGGAGCTGCACCACATTAAAAAGGAAAATATCGGCTTAATCGAGGTGATGGGCCTGGCAGTCCTTCCTTCCAGGTTAAAAACCGAGCTTTCGGATCTGGCAGAATACATAGTAGAAGGCAAGGATATCCGCAGCAATGAGACCCTGGAAAAGCATGCCCAGTGGGTGGAAGAATTCCTTCCGAAATATGACAATATTACCAAAGATAATATAGATGACATTCTGAAAGAACAGGTAGGCCTGGTATTCGCCAGAGTCCTGGAGGACGCAGGCGTTTACAAGTGTACAGAAAAGGGCCGCCGGGACTTTGGAAAGTTTTTACATAGCCTGGGATTTAAAGGTTGATGAAACCAGAGACTTTCTATTAGCGCTGACTCTGGCTAATAGAAAGTCCCTTTCTTTCATTTTGTAATATTCCCTTACAGGGAAACTACAGATCCAGCTTTAAATCACCGTCTTGAATCCATCCAAGCTTCCTCAATATATTCCCGAAAATCCAGGTCAGCAGGGCGGGAAGAAGGAAGCATACCAGAAAGATGCCCAGCCACATATTGGCGCCGCCTCCCATGGCGGTATAGATACCAATAGGGCCTACCAAGCCACAGGTGCCCATGCCCGAGGCGGTATGGATATTGGTCAGCTTAAAAATCACTGTCGCTACCGGGCCGGTGACCATAGAAGCCAGAGTGGGAGGAATCCAGACCTTAGGATTTTTTACAATATTGCCCATCTGAAGCATGGAAGTGCCAAGGCCCTGAGCCAGGAGGCCTCCCATCCCGTTTTCCCGAAAGCTTAAGACTGCAAAGCCTACCATCTGGGCGCAGCAGCCGGCAGTTGCAGCGCCGCCTGCCAGGCCGTCTAAGGTCAGGGCGATGCAGATGGCAGCGCTGGAGATGGGAAGAGTCAGGGCAATGCCTATAAGGGCTGAAACCAGAATTCCCATAAAAAAAGGCTGCATTTCCGTAGCGGTTTTTACCATCATACCGAAAGCATTCATAAAAGCAGCTACTCCGGGCCCCACAAATTGGGCGATTAAAACACCGGAGATAATGGTAACGCCAGGGGTTACCAGAATATCCACCCGTGTTTCTTTCGATACAATTTTTCCAAACTCCGTGGCCACAATGGTGGCGGCCAAAGCCCCTACCGGCCCCCCAAGGGCGTTTCCGGCAATACCTACAGTAGCGGCGGAAAACAGTACCAATTGAGGAGCTTTTAAGGCATAGGCAATGGCAACGCCCAAGGCGGCTCCTGTGGCGCTTTTGGCGTAGTCTGCAATTACTATAAATGCCTGAATCTGGGTTTTTTCGCCGATGGTGGCAAAGATTGTGCCTATCAAAAGAGATGCGAATAAACCAAATGCCATGGCACCTAATGCATCAATGAGATAGGTCTGGACGGTGATGTTGACATTCTTACGTTTTAAGAATGCTTTGACTCCTGTCTGTTCCATAGGAAATCTCCTTCTATGTATTATTGTGCACACATTTGGCTTATTGCCAAAGCAGTTAGGAGCATTTTATCAACAGACAGGAGAAAAAGCAAGCTTTTTTTAGAGATTGACAGAAAAATAACAAAGCTTATCGGTTCAATCTGACTAAAGGAGGAAGCTTATGAAGCAGAAAATCTGTCCCACATGCGACGGAAGACTAAACGGAAAGTACTGTCCGGTCTGCCGGAAATTCGTAAAAAAGCCGTTGGAATGGGATACAGACTATTATTTAAATGAAGGGCAGGCAAAAGCAACAGTCCGATCCGATATTCCTGCCAACAAGGAAAGGACATTGGGAAAACCAGCCCAGCGCCGCTCCAAGGGAGGCCTGATTCTTTTATTGATTATTTTCGTTTGGGCAGGCCAGACTTTGGCAGGGATTTACTTGTGGCCGGCAATACGGGACGCAGTAATGCCGGTATTTACATCCCGGTCTCAGAAAGAGACAGAGGTGGAGGACTCCTGGGAAGACATTTTTGAGACGGAGGCCTTACTGTCAGAAGAATCAGAAAAGGAACAAATTTTTGAATATTCAGAAGAGTTTATTACCGATGAAGAGGCGATTGCCTCTGGAAAACGATGCGATGGCCGCCATTTTTCCGTAACGGTGGAAGAGCTGGAACCTGAGCTTCAGATTTATTTAGTGGAAAAAGGCCTTTTTGTAGACGATGAGGATGAGGTCAGTGTCAATCAGGTGTATCAATATTCCAATCTTCCGTCTGCACGTGCATATACAGATTACAGAACTACAAAAGCATGGTATTTTGAAGAGCCGGGCAGAGAGGAAGAAGAGTATTATTCTTCTTTGATGATCGAATATGATACCGTTACCCATGAGGTTCATAACATAAAAGGTTATTTTTATGAGGAGGAAAACGCAAAAGAATCATTGGAATGGGGAATGAACCAGGTTGCTACCCTGCTGGAGCCTTCTCCGGAAGAAAAAGAGGAGAAGACGGCAGAACAGCTTTTTTCAGAGTTTGAATCAAACGGCGGCTTTTTGTACAGTTCTTATCCGGCTTATAATGTTGTGATGCAAACGGACAGTGACGGGATGATTGTATTTTGGATGGAACCATCTATAAAGGGAGACAACAAGGAAAAACAGGACTCAGAAGAACCCGAGGAAATTTTTGAAGCCCAGAGTGTTCCGGAAAGAAACTATATGAAGTACTAAAAATTTATATATAAGAAAAGGAGAAAGACTATGGCAGGAGCAAATTATGTATTTCAGGAGCATTTAATCCAGAGGCAGGCAAAGGCGGAGAAAGAGCTGTTAGAAGAGCTGAGAAAGGGCAATTATACCATTCACAATCCAATTGTCCGCACCAATTTCTACTTTATTGCGCCTCTTACTGCGGTAATTGCTTTTTGTACAGAAGAGGAGACTGCGGTTACGATAACCGTTTTCGGAAAGACCAGGCAGGCCAATATTACCCATACCTTCCCCAAGGCAAAGGAGCATGTGCTTCCTGTTATGGGCCTGTATCCCGAGTATACAAACCGGGTGGAGATCCGGGAATACCGGGGAGATTCCAATGTAGTGGAAATTCAGGTGGACAAGCCTGACTGCGGAAATGGTTTTATTTATTCCATGGACACCACTCCGGAATACCTTCAGGACAACTGCATCTTCTTAACTCCTTCCAGCGGAGAGAAAGCTTCTGCCTATGATTATGCGGGAGACTTGAGATGGTGTTTAAATATCAAGTGCGTATTCGATATGAAGCGGTTAAAGAACGGCCACGTTCTTATGGGAACTGACCGCCTGATCCAGATGCCTTACTATATGTCCGGCCTCTATGAAGTCAGCCTGTGCGGCAAGATTTACAAAGAATATAAGATTTTCGGCGGCTCTCATCACGATGCTTTTGAGATGCCGGACGGTAATCTGCTGTGCTTAACGGAAGACTTACGATCCGACACAGTTGAGGATATGTGTGTCCTGATTGACCGGGAAACCGGCGCTATCTTAAAGACCTGGGACTATAGTGACTTTATTGAGCCGGGAATGGGAAAGAGCGGAAGCTGGTCTGCCCATGACTGGTTCCATAACAACGCAGTATGGTATGACGAAAATACCAATTCCTTAACTTTCTCCGGCCGTCACGTGGACGCTATGGTGAACATTGATTTTGAAACCGGAAAACTTAACTGGATCATTGGAGATCCGGAGGGCTGGCCCCAGGAGATGGTAGACAAATACTTCTTTAAGCCTATAGGCAATAATTTCGGCTGGCAGTACGAGCAGCATGCCTGCTTAATTACTCCCAACGGCGATGTAATGTGCTTTGACAATCACCACTGGGGATCAAAAAACAAGGATAAATTCCTGGCTGCAAAGAATAATTATTCCAGAGGCGTCCGTTACCGCATCAATACCAAGGATATGACCATTGAGCAGGTTTGGGAGTACGGAAAAGACCTGGGCGCAGAATTCTTCTCCCCCTATATCTGCAACGTGGAATATTATAACGAGGGCCATTACATGGTTCATTCCGGCGGTATCGCCTACAACAAGGACGGAGGCGTTTCCGAAGCCCTGGGCGCATTTGAGCCTATGCTGGGCGGAAGCCTGGAGTCCATTACCATGGAGATCTGCGACAACAAACCCATGATGCGGCTTCACGCCAAGGGAAATTACTACCGGGCAGAGAAGATGAAGCTTTATGGGGAAAATGAAGTGTTAGAGCTGGGCGAGGGCGAGATTCTCGGAGAGCTTGGAGTAACGAAAGAATTTGAGACCCAGATTCCGGCAGAATACAACGGAGAACTGCTTCCTGACAAGTATGCAGCAAGAATTGAAGAAGAGATTGACCGCTTTACCTTCCATGCAACCTTTGAGAGGGGCCAGGTAGTTATGCTGATGTTAGAGCAGGGAGAGGAATCCCATGGATATTATATTTCCACCACCGCTGTTCCTCAGCTTGCGATGTGCTGCGGCAGCTTCTTAGAGTCCGACGAGCGGGTGACAAAGACCAATGTCAACAAGGCGGGCTTAAAGGGCGAGTATGACATCCGGGTGATTGTGGAAGATAAGAAGTATGATACCGGCATAAAGATTCGCTGTTAATGACAGAGGATATCAGAAAGTAAAATAGTAAATATAGAAAAGGGCTGTGAAAAATGGTGATTCAATCATCCGTTTTTTCACAGCCCCTTTGGTTACATGGAAACAGATGTTCTCATATTCTGAAAATCTGTTACTAATCTGCGGCATGCCTGTCCGAAAATCCCTACATCTACGGAATAAGACAGGTATTGGACACCTGCGTCCATCCATATCTTAAGTGCTTCCGGCGTATCGCAGAAGGTGCCGGTAATAATCGCTTTTTCTCTGGCCTTTTCTACGATCCTGCCAATCTGTTCTAACACGGCAGGATGGGATACTTGGCCGGGCAGCTTTAAACTCTGGGATAAATCATAGGGGCCGATAAAGATAATGTCAATTCCTTCTACCTCTAAAATTTCATCCAGGTTATTTAAAGCTTTCTGGCCTTCTAACTGGACAATAATCAGGTTTTTATTGGCAGAAGAAAAAAATTGATTTCTCTCCATGGAAGAATAGTGGGAGGCGCGTACAAAGCGGCAGACACCGCGATTGCCCATAGGATAAAATTTGGAATAAGACACTGCTTTTTCAACGTCTTCTGCACAAGTAATCTGAGGGATTTCAATACCGGCGGCGCCAATATCCAGCGCTTTGGAGATGGCTTCTTCAGAAAGACCTGCCGCCCGGACAACGGGAAGAATCCCGGAGCTTTCCGCAGCGCGGATATTATTCTGCATGGATTCCATAGAGATAGGGCCATGCTCCATATCTAAAATGGCAAAATCCATACCACTCCAACCGGCCACTTCTATGTTCTTCCGCAAAGATATTTTTGAAGATAAGGGAGTAGAGGTTCCAACTACCTTTGAGGAGTTGTGGGATGTGTGTGAAAAGATTGATGACCCTAACGGAACAAGAGCCATTGGCCTGAGAGGATTGAGAGGATCCGGCATGAACATTTACACATGGACTCAATTTTTCAGAGGATTTGGCGGGGCATTTTTTCAGGATTTTCCCAATGATATGACCCCTACTATTAATTCCCCTGAGGCAGTAAAAGCAGTGGAATTTTACGCAGGGCTCTTACAGAATTTTGGCCCGTCTGACGTAGCGGGATATACCAATCTGGATATCCAGAATGCACAGATGTCAGGGGCGATTGCCATTACCCTGGATGCCAATGTATTTGGCGCGATTGTAGAGGATGCCAATACTTCCAGCACTGCAGGGAAATGGGGATACGCTATGGTTCCCTCTGGTGAAGGCGGACAGTGGCCGTCTATTTACTCCCATATTATGTGTATCAATAATTACTCAGATGCCAAGGAAGCAGCATGGCTGTTTATTGAGTGGGCCACCAGCCCGGAAATTACTTTGAAAAGGGGATTGGAAACCGGCGTTCCAGCTCGTAAATCCACCTGGGAATCAGAAGAGTTTATAGAAAAGATGAGATATATCGGAGACGGAACCTATACTCAGGTATGTATGGAAGCGTTAGAAAAGGCTGATGCAAGTTATCGCCCGGTATTTGAGAACTGGAATGAGATGGGAGATTATATAGGAATCGCGCTTCAGGACGTAATCTCCAGCGGCTCTACAGACGGAGCACAAAAAGCTCTCGATAATGCCCAAGCTCAGATTGAGAATATGCTAAAAACAAAAGGCTATATAAACTAGCGTACTGACCACCTGACAATCTGGCAGACTGATCATCTGAGTTTTCAGCTGCCGGTTGCCTGGTGATCCACGGAGGAGTTTGCATGAAGTTATGGAAAGCAGTGGGAAAGTGGGCGGAAAAGAAGTATATCTTCTGTTTTCTGGCTCCTGCTATGATTATTTTAACTGCGTTTGCAGCTTATATTACCATTTCCCTTATTTATTTATCATTATGTAACTGGAATGTGACAAACCCTTCTCCGGTATTTACAGGACTTACAAATTATGTAAATATTGTGAAGGATCCGTCCTTCTGGAAAAGCTTGGGAAGAACCTTTTTATATCTGATTTGTACCGTTACCGGAGAAGTGGTATTGGGCTTCTTTGTGGCTTATGTATTTGACAAACAGATCAGCGGAATGCGTTTCCTTCGTACTTTGGTGTTGATTCCCATGGCCATCACTCCTGTAGTGGCCGGTATGTTCTGGAAAGTTATGTACAATACCAGCTACGGCCCTGTGAATTATTTTCTTTCCTTAATCGGAATCAAGGGACCGGCCTGGATTGCTTCAGACAAAACGGCATTCTGGTCTGTTTTAATTGTAAATATCTGGCAGTGGATGCCCTTTAGCTTTCTGACAATTACGGCAGGACTGCATTCCATTTCCCGGGATGTGTATGAAGCGGCTCAGATTGACGGAGCAGGAAAGATGAAAACATTATTCTATGTAACGATCCCAATGATGAAGCAAGTGCTTATTACACTGGTGCTTTTGAGAGCCATTGAGGCAATGAAGGCTTATGATCTGGTGTATGTTATGACAAGCGGAGGACCTGGAGAGGCCACCCAGCTTTTGCCCTTCTATATTTACACCAAGGGCTTTACCTGGTTTGACTTTGGTTATGCGGCGGCTATGTCCCTAATCCTGCTTGTAATTGCCAACAACCTGTTTAAATTTTTTATTAATAAATCGGGGGTGAACGTATTTTATGAATAAAAAGAAGTTTTGGGGGGCTGTTGGTTCCTGGGTACTGATTGTTATGGTATTGCTTATAACTCTTTTTCCGGTATGGTGGATCGTGATGATTTCTTTAAAAACCTCTGATCAGGCTCTGACTATACCGCCTAAACTGATTTTTAAACCTACTCTGGAAAATTACAGAAGCGTCCTTTTTGGAGCCGCTCAAAACAGCAGCGGAAGATGGGTGCCTACTACCAAAGGATTTTTAAGTCAGGCCGCTAACAGTTTGGCGATCTGTTTAACATCCACTTTTCTGGCACTGATTGCCGGAGTTCCGGCGGCTTATGCCTTGTCCAAGTTCCGCTTTAAAAAGAAACAGGAAATTAGCTTTTTTATTTTGTCCACCCGTTTTATGCCGCCTATTGTAGTCGTAATCCCCCTGTTTTTACTGTACCGGCAGCTGGGCCTGATGGATACCAGGCTGGGGCTGATTATTCTTTATACGTTTATCAGCTTATCTTTGGTTATCTGGATGATGAAGGGCTTTTTCGACGATATGCCAGTTGAACTGATTGAGAGTGCCAGGGTGGATGGCTGCAGCCGGTTAGGCGCGTTGTTTAAAGTGGCGATTCCGGTTACCAGGCAGGGAATTGTGGCATCTGCAATTCTGACGCTTATCGGCACCTGGAACGAGTTTTTGTTTGCCGTTATTTTTACTTCAAAAAATGCCAAAACAGTAACGCTCTCGGTTATGGGATATGTAACCATACGGGAGGTGGCCTGGGCAAATATGGCAGCAGCAGGCATTTTGATTACCATACCGGTATTAATCTTTACTATCATAACACAGAAACATTTGGTACAGGGCCTTACATCAGGCGCAGTGAAAGGATAGGAGGAGGTCAGAATGAAACGTTTAGAGAGAACGCCGGAGAATATTCACTTTTTGATGGACAGAAGAAATAAACCCAGAATCATCATACGCCCTGGAGAGAGCCTGGAGATAGAAACGGTCCGGGCGGATAATATGTATTTAGACCGGGAAAATCCACACTTTCAGAGTCATGACCATGTAATGAGCGTTTTAGCAAATCCAGTAACAGGGCCGGTGTATGTGGAAGGAGCTATGGCAGGAGATCGGTTAAAAGTTACGATTAAGGATATTGTCCTTGGAGACAGCGGAAATGAAGGGTATTACACCTATGTTCCCGGACAGGGGGTATTTGCAAATCCTTTTTATCCGGAGGCGTTTCCGCCAAAGACAGAATGGTGCGATGTTAGCGGCCGGGTTATCAGTTTAAAGGCGGCAGGCAGAGAAATACAGGTGGAGGCGGAACCTTTTATCGGCACTATAGGAGTAGCTATGGCAGAGGGCGTGACACATTCATTTTACAGTGCAAAATCTATGCTGGGCAATGTGGACTGCCATCATATCAAAAAAGGGAGCACGATTATTATGCCTGTTAATGTAGAAGGGGCCCTGCTGTCCCTGGGAGATCTTCATGCCAAACAGGGAGCCGGAGAGCTGTTGGGCTGCGCGGTGGAGTGCGACGGAAGAGTTACCATTTCCGTGGAAGTGATAAAAGGAACAGATCCGTCCTGGTTTGGATGGCCTCAGGTCAATACCAGAGAGTTTATAGGTTCCCTTGGCTATCGGGATAATTCTATAGAGCAGTCTGTTAAAGAAGCAGTTTATGATATGATGAAACGCCTGGAGACGGATTATGGCTTGACCTATATGGAGGCGTATATGCTGGTGGGACAGTGTGTAAACATTGAAATCTGCCAAATGTTGGGACAGGCCTGCGGGGTTTTGGCCACTATTGACAGAAAGATTTTAGATCAGATTGTGTAACAGGCAGTAAGAAACTATAAATTGGAAGGAAAAACAGTGAAGATAACAAAACTTAAATTATATACAGTGGTTCCAAGATGGCAGTTTTTAAAAATAGAAACGGATGAAGGGTATTGGGGCTGGGGAGAACCGGTTGTTGAAGGACGGGCAGGCGTTGTTAGGGCAGCAGTAAAAGAACTGGAGAGATACTTAATAGGCAAAGACCCTATGGATATTGAGGATATCTGGCAGGTGCTGTACCGGGGGGCATTTTACCGGGGCGGCCCGGAGGTGATGAGCGCTATTGCGGGAATCGATCAGGCTTTGTGGGATATTAAGGGAAAATTTTTTGGCACCCCGATTTACAATCTGCTGGGCGGAAAGTGCAGAGACAAACTGCGGGTTTACTGCTGGATTGGCGGCGACAGGCCCGGGGATGTGGTGGAGGCGGCCAGGGATAAGGTAAATCATGGCTATTCTGCCATTAAGATGAATGCTTCTGAAGAAATGCACTATATCGACAGTTTTCAAAAGGTGGAAGCAGTGATAGCCCGCGTTCAGGCTTTGCGGGAAGAATTTGGAAATACCCTGGATATTGGAATTGATTTTCATGGAAGATTACATAAAAGTATGGCCAAGGTGCTGGCGAAAGAGCTTGACCAATTTCATCCCATGTTTTTGGAGGAACCGGTTCTGACAGAAAATCTGGAAGCGCTGAGGGAGATCGTCCGCTACACCAGCGCTCCCATTGCAACAGGAGAGAGGGCTTTCAGCCGCTGGGATTTTAAGCGTATTCTGGAGGCCGGTTATGTGGATATTATCCAGCCGGATCTGTCCCATGCAGGAGGGATTACAGAATGTAAGAAAATCGCTTCCATGGCGGAAGCCTATGATGTGGCGGTGGCGCCTCATTGTCCTTTAGGGCCGGTAGCCTTGTCTGCCTGCGTCCAGCTTGATATGTGTACGCCCAATGTATTTATTCAGGAGCAAAGTCTGGGGATCCACTATAATGATGGAGCCGATTTACTGGATTACTTGAAAGACCCGGCCCTTTTTGAATACCGGGACGGATATATTCAGGTTCCCACAAAACCAGGACTTAGTGTAGAAGTAGATGAAATCAAGCTGGAAGAGATGGATAAAATAGGGCATAACTGGAAAAACCCGGTATGGCGTAACTTTGACGGTACTGTGGCGGAGTGGTAGGCGGAGATCTACTTTACATGGGGATGTTACAAAGTCTCTGAGTTCACTTTGTAACATCCTCTGTTTGTTTAAGAAATACTTTTCAACGCCTTTTTAAACTGATTGACAAATAAAACAACAGTAAAAGTAACGGCAATAATATCGGCCACAGGTTCCGCCATATATACGGCCATAACCTGGTTGCGGGGAAGGAGCCTGGGCAGAATGAAAATCAAGGGGATCAGAAGAATAAATTTCCTCATAATTGCCACGGATATGGACGCCCTGGCATTTCCCAGAGCCGCAAAGGTAAGCTGGCAGGCCATCTGAATACCAAAAATAAACAGACAGGCCAGATAAATCCGAAGGGCTGTTCTGGTAAACGTAAGAAGCTTTGGATCCGAGGTAAACATGCCGGCAAATACCTGTGGAAACAGCATAACACAGAGCCACAGAACCACTGCATAGGTAAGGCTGGATCTTAGCAGAAGAGAGTAAGCCTTTTTCACCCGGGAGGCATTTTTGGCTCCATAGTTGTAACTGATAATGGGCTGAGCGCCCTGCCCCAATCCCTGAAGGGGCAGCATGGCAAACATCATAACGCTGGTTAAAATAGTCATGGCGCCTACAGCCGTATCCCCGCCGTACTTTAGCAGGGAAGAATTAAAGCACACGGAGATAATGCTTTCGCTGGCCTGCATAATAAAGCCGGACAGCCCAAGAACCAGGCTGGGGGTAAGGATAGAGGCTTTTGGGAGAAGATGACACTTTCGGATCCGCAGGGTGGTCTTTTGGCCAAAGAGGAAAAACAGTACCCAGGTACAGGACAGAGCCTGGGACAGGATGGTGGCCAGAGCGGCACCCTGAACTCCCATGTGAAAGCCGAAAATCAGGATGGGATCCAGTATAATATTGCTGACAGCCCCGATAAGAACCGACAGCATACCGATCTTTGCAAATCCCTGAGCAGTGATAAAGGCATTCATTCCCAGAGTAAGCTGGACAAAGACAGTACCCAGGGCGTAAACCCCTAAATACTGGCTGCCATAGACCACCGTATTTTCACTGGCTCCGAAGGTTAATAAAAGGGGGTCTTTCCACAGCAGCAACACTCCGGTGAGAACTGCGGACACCATAATCTGAAGGGTAAAACAGTTGCCCAGAGTCTTTTCGGCAGACTCTATATCTCCTTTCCCCATAAAAATCGAAGCCCTGGGAGCGCCTCCGCTTGCAACCAGGGCGGCAAAGGCCGACACAATCATAATGACAGGCATACATACGCCTACACCGGTTAATGCCAGAGCCCCTGTTTTCGGGATATGGCCGATGTAAATCCGATCTACAATATTGTAAAGCATATTGATAATCTGAGCCGTTACGGTAGGAAGGGATAAACGAAACAAAAGCTTCCCCACCGGTTCGGCGCCTAAAAAATCTTTTTCATCTCTGGTATTCACAGCAGTTCCCTCCTTTTAACGGCGGCCTTTGTATTTTCTATGATCCGTCCGTTTAGCTGATAGTACAATTGGCGTTCTTCTTTGGTAAAGCCGGAAAAAAGCTCCTTCTGAAACTGTCTCCGGCTGTCTTCAATAGCCTTGGTAATGGGATCGGCGGCGGGAAGGAGAGTCAGATGAATGATTCTCCGATCCGCCTGATCCGGAGTCCGCTTTAACAGGGATTTTTGGATCAGCAGTTCTACTGCCTGAGACACATTGCCCTTAGAAAGCATACGCAGCTCCACAATATCCCGAGCCGTATCCCGGCCCGGATTGCTGTATAAAAAGCTGATAATATTGGCTTCAATTAAGGTCAGGCCGTATTCCTCACAAATGTCTTTTAGCAGAGCTTCATGGAGCTTCATCATCCGCCGTAAATTCATTAAAAAATCGGTGATCCGTGTCATAAGAACCTCCTTGGTATGTTTACGTCTGAAATAGTTCTTTTTATAATTGTTCTTTATAGAACTTATTTATAACAAGCAATTATACACGGTTCTACTGATTTGTCAAGTCTAAGAAAAATGGAACTTCTGCTTAGTTGGCGGACAGCCTCTTTTCCAGGAGCGTAATTCCCTGATAGATCAGCACCGAAACCCCGCATAGAATCACGATGGATGTTACCATTAAAGTCATCTGGAATACCTGAGAGGAGTAAATAATCAAAAACCCCAGTCCGGCCTTGCTGGAAAGAAATTCCCCGATAATTACGCCAACCAGGCACAGTCCGGCATTTACCTTCATATTGCTGATAATCAGCGGAATCGAAGCGGGAAGAAGCACTTTTAAAAGAACATCCTTTTTGCTGCCTCCCAGGGAATAGATTAGCTTCACTTTATCGGAATTGATCTGGGAAAAACCGGTATAAAGGGTCAGAATGGCGCCGAAGAGAGCTACGGATACGGCGGCTACCACGATAGTCCTGGTCCGGTTGCCCAGCCATACAATAAGGATAGGAGCCAGAGCAGACTTGGGCAGGCTGTTGAGCATAACCAGGAAAGGCTCTATGACTTCAAACAGGGTTTTGTTGGACCAGAGCAGCAGGGCCGTCCCAAGGCTTATGACAATGACCAGAAAAAAGCTGAGCAGTGTTTCCCATAGAGTAACTCCTGTGTGGTAAAACAAACTTCCGTCCACAGACATGGACCAGAGGCAGGAGAGAATCAGGGAAGGGGAACTGAAGATAAAGCTGTCAATAAGATGAAGCTTTGCGGTAATCTCCCAAAGGATCAGAAACAGGAGAAATAAAAGGATACGTCCGGAACGCACCACAAGGCGGTGGCGGGATTGCCGGACAAGAAATTCACGCTGTGCACTACTCATGAGTCTGGATCTCCTTCCATAATTGATTAAAATAGCCGGCAAATTCCGGCAAATTCCGCCGCTCTAAGGGACTGGCGGTCCGGCCTTTTTCGGACTCAAAACGGATGGGTACAATGGCCTTTACCTGTCCGGGGCGTTTGGTAAGAACCAGAACCCGATCCGCAATACTGATGGCTTCGGATAGATCATGGGTAACTAAAATGGCAGTCTTATTTGCAGAACGGATAATGGTGCTGATATCATCACTGACCGCAAGCCTTGTCTGATAATCCAGCGCAGAAAAAGGCTCGTCTAAAAGCAATAAATCTGGTTTTAGGGCTAGTGTGCGGATAAGGGCGGCCCGCTGGCGCATACCGCCGGAAAGTTCAGAAGGTCTGGAATGTAGAAAGGCGCCCAGGCCATAATCGGAAAGCATCCCGGCAATTTCCTCCTTTCTTTCAGAGGTAAGACTGCCGGAAAGCTCCGGCCCCAGACAGGCGTTAGACAGGATGGATCTCCACTCAAACAGATGATCCTTTTGCAGCATATATCCAATGCGCCCGCCGGCGCCTGGCCGTGTTACCTCTTTGCCATCCAGAAGGATTTTTCCCTGGTCCGGGCTCAGGAGCCCGCAGATTAAAGAAAGCAGAGTAGATTTGCCGCAGCCGGAAGGCCCTGCTATAGCCAGAAATTCACCAGGATTCATAGTAAATTCAATATGAGAAAGGGCCAGTGTCTCGCCTTCCATGCGATGGTAAGAACAACTGACCCCTTTGACTTCTAATTTGGGTATCATAGATTCTGCCTCCATATGATTTTAGGGGGGATTATGTTTTATCATATGGAAACAGAAGGGAGAAAGTGAATATAGCAGCCCTTTCCTATAACATAAAAAAGCCTCCTAAAGGTGGGGGAACTTTTAGGAGGCCTGGGACAGAGGATAGGTCTGATCCCATATTATGGCAACAAAAGATTGATAGTAAGCGAATAAAGATATTTTTGTATACAAGAAATATACCATATTTTGGAAAAAGAGGCAAGACGATTTATTATATTTTTGTGAGAAATTTCCAAAAAAAATGTAAAAACGAAGGGTTTTTGTGTAAGAAAAAATATTGCGCGCGCAAATATATTGCTTTATAATAGTTCTATACAACAGCTTAACTGTTACAATTAAAAGAAACCGGAGGTGAGATTATGGAGACGATTAAATGGCTTTCTATTGCAGATCGGCATACCAAGATGTACTTGGATAAAAAGCTGGAGCCTTTGGGATTAAACAGCAGCCAGCATATGTTTGTCATAAAGATTTGCCAGGAGCCGGGAATCAGTCAGGAAAAGATGTTTTCTTATTTTTACCTTCACCCCAGCAATATTACCCGAGTCATTGCCGCCCTGGAAAAGCAGGGTTTTTTAATTCGGGAAACCAATCCGGCGGATAAAAGGACCTGCTGCTTAATTCCCACAGATAAAGCAAAAGAGGCCTATCCCAAAATCAAGGAAATTAGCCAAAACTGGTATGATACTGTGCTGGACAGCTTTACGGAGGAAGAAAAAAAGCTTTTGGATCAGCTACTCCGGCGGACCGGACAGGCTCTTCTTGACATTATGGGAAGCCAGGGAAAATAAATTTTGACGAAAGGATCGAACACAATGAACCCAGCACAACAAAAGAAAAAAAATCCTTTGGGATACGAAAAGCTGTCTAAGCTTTTGGCAGGCTATGCAATTCCAAGCATCATCGCTATGCTGGTCAGCTCCCTCTATAATATTGTCGATCAAATTTTTATCGGACAAGGAGTAGGGTATCTGGGAAACGCGGCAACTAACGTATCTTTCCCCTTAAACACTATCTGCATGGCCATTGCCCTTTTAATCGGAATCGGCTGTGCCTCAGGCTTTTCTCTGGAGCTAGGGGCAGGGGAACCGGAAAATGCGGCCCGGTATGTGGGGACTGCAGTCAGCATGATGGCAGTGTCCGGAATCTCCTATGCGGTAATTATCGAAATCTTTTTAGAGCCTTTGCTGAAAATATTCGGCGCTACCCCGGCGATTATGCCCTATGCCGTCAGCTATACCAGGATTACCGCACTGGGTATGCCGTTTCTCATTGCAACCAACGGCTTAAGCAACCTGGCAAGAGCCGACGGAAGCCCAAAGTATTCTATGACCTGTATGTTGATTGGGGCGATTATCAACACCATTCTGGATCCGATTTTTATCTTTATTTTTAAGATGGGAGTTGCAGGAGCCGCCTGGGCTACCATTATCGGCCAGATTATCTCCTTTGGCGCTGCCGCCAGATATCTGTGGAAATTTAAGAATATCCAGCTTAAGAGAGAATATTTCCGTCTGGAAAAGGCCCGCTGCCTGACCGTAGCAGGCTTAGGCATGAGCAGCAGTTTAAATCAGCTTGCCATTACCCTGGTGCAGATTGTATTAAACAACTCTCTGACCTACTACGGAGCCTTGTCGGTTTACGGAAGTGAGATCCCCCTGGCAAGCTGCGGCATTGTGATGAAAACCAACGGAATTTTAATGGCAGTCATTATTGGGATCAGCCAGGGCTCCCAGCCGATTTTAGGCTTTAATTACGGAGCCAGGCAATACCAAAGGGTGCGGGAGGTATTTAAGCTGGCAATTTCCTGCGCCTTGGCGGTATCCGCCGCAGGATTTCTGATGTTCCAGCTTTTTCCCGGTTACATTATTTCTGTATTTGGTTCCGGAGACGCCCAGTATATGGAGTTTGCGGTGAAATTTATGAGAACCTTCCTGTTTATGGTACTCATAAACGGCGTTCAAATGCTTAGCTCCAGCATGTTTTCCGCTATCGGAAAGCCTTTAAAAGGCGCGCTTTTATCCCTTACCCGCCAGGTGTTTTTTGTAATTCCTCTGATTCTGGTGCTGCCCCTTATTTTGGGGATTGACGGCGTACTGTATGCAGGGCCTGTGGCGGACGGCGCCGCTTTCCTTCTTTCTGTTTTCCTTGTGAGCAGGGAGTTTAGAAAAATGAGGGAGATGGAGAAAGAAATCGTATAATCACCCGGCTTTCCATAAAATGCATAGGGGATGCTGTAAAATGAAATAAAGGGACTTTCTGTTGGCAGATGTCCCTGGTTTCATTTTGCAGCATCCCCTTTATGCGTCTACGGCGGTATCCATTAAATATTCAAAAAGAATCAGAACCCGCGCATAAAAATAATTGGCGGTGAGATTCCGGTCATCCATAATTTTGTCATCTAATAACACGAAGGCAGGGTTTGAATATTGAGCGATGGGGGAGGAAGGAACGCCGGTAAAGGAAACGATATCCAGTCCTATCTGATGAGCATCACAAACCGGCTTTACGATGGTATCAGTAGCTCCGCTTTTGCTGATAGCCAGCACAAGGCCGGCATTTAGCGCATTGGCTTCATATACCTCGTAATTGTTGGTGGCAATGGCCTGGAATCCCAGCACCAGCATTTTGCGGGCAATAAAGTCACGCAACGGAGAACAGAAACCGGTGCCTGCTACCAGAATTACTTGATGTCTGTGAGCGGCCAGAAGCTGAGTAAACCGGGTAATACAGGCGGTAGGAATCTCTCCGATGAAAGAGGTAATGTCAGATGCCAGAGCTTTATTGTCGATTTCGTTTTGAACCAGAAATTCCAGACGGTAAACCATATCAGTGTATCCAGTGTATCCCAGTTTTTTACTGAGCCGGATCAGAGAAGCCGGGGATACAAAATGTCTGGCAGCAAAATCTCTGACAGTATAATGAGCCCGATTTTCAGCAGCCTCTAACAAATGATCCAACAGAAACTGCTCGTTGTCGTTTAAATGATATCTGGCAGACAGTTTATAGATGTCGTGTTTCATAATATCCCCCTAGTAGTAGTTACATATAAACGGAATTATATGATAAATACGCTATATTTTCAATGCTGTGATTACAAAAATAATAAAAAAAGTGAAACATGTTTCGGAATGGGTAAAAATGTTTAAAAAGGCTGTGAATCTATAGACTTTTTTAGCTAAAATGATATACTTTGGTCTATCGAGAATGGGATGGCGCCTCCCCGAATCGGAAAAAACGAGAAAGAATGGAGAATGATATGAAACAGAAGATGATGGATGCAATGCAGAATTTTTCCAAGTCTCTCATGGGACCAGTATTGTTTCTTCCTATTGCCGGTATGATTCAGGCATTGTCCTCTGTGATGAGCAATACGACATTTGTAAATGAGGGCGGACCCATCTATATTATCGGCCGGTTTATCAATGGCGGTATCGGAGCAATCCTTGGAAATCTGGGAATTTTGTTTTGCGTGGGAATTGCAATGAGTATGGCAAAGAAGCGGAAGGCAGATGCTGCTTTTGTAGCGCTTGTCAGCTATCTGGTGTGGCTGTCTGCCAATTCCCGCTGGCTCAGTGTTGCCGGTATGGTAATCGAAGGGGCCACGGCAGGAGACCTGTACGGAACCGGACAGACCATTTGCCTGGGCTATCATGTGACGGACATGGGAGTATTTCTTGGTATGATTTTAGGCGTTGTGGTGGCTCTGGTACATAACCGTTTTATTGATACAGAATTTGACGGGGCATTTGCTTTGTATGGTAATAGTAAGTTTGTATTTGTGGTGCTGCTTCCGGTGGTGCTGGGGATAGCGGTAGCGGCGGCTTATGTGTGGCCGGTAGCGGCAGCAGGAATCAACGCCCTGACTGGAGTGATGTCCGGCGCAGGTGCTTTCGGAGTATTCCTGTACGGATTCCTGAACCGGATTTTGATTCCCACAGGACTTCACCATTTGGTATGGTCGCCATTTTTGTATTCATCCATCGGCGACAGCATGATGGTGGCCGGAGAACAAATCGTCGGCGCAAAGCCGGTGTTTCTGGCGCTGCTTGGGGATACCAGCATTAGCTCCATGCCGGAGTCGGCCCGTTTTCTGACCTATGGATTGATGAAAACCTTTGGCGTAATCGGCGTAGCCGCAGCGTTTATTGTGACAGCAAAGAAAGAGAAGAAGAGCGCTACCCGCGCACAAATTATTCCGGCGACTCTTACCGCATGTTTGGTAGGCACAACGGAACCACTGGAATTTACATTCTTGTTTGCAGCCCCGGTTTTGTGGGTAGTTTACTCTGTTCTGGACGGCCTGTTTCAGATGCTGGTTTATATTATCGGAGTACGCGTTTGTGCAACTAACGGAATTATTGATTTTCTGGTTCTGAACCTTCCGGCAGGCGTGGCCCGGACCCAATGGCCTGTATATGTACTGGTGGGTCTGGCAGAAATTGTAGTAATGTTTTTTGTATTTAAGTTTTTAATTGAGAAAATGAATCTGAAAACGCCGGGCCGGGAAGACGGCCAGGAAGTAGTGGATCTTCAGGCCAACGCAGCGGCGGTAAAACAGCAGATCAGCGGAGGCGGGGCTCAGACTGCCTCAAAGAAAGAGGATGCTCTGGCAGAGCAGGCAGCTTATGTAATTGAAGGGCTGGGAGGAGCCGCCAATATTGAAAATGTAGAAAACTGTATGACTCGCCTGAGAGTGCAGGTGACAGATATTTCAGCAGTAAAAGATAAAGAATGGTTTAAGCCTACAGGCGCGGCGGGACTGGTAGTAAAGGGCAATAATATCCAGATTATTTATGGACCAAAGGTTATGAAAATGAGAGCCGCAGTAGACCACGCCCTGGGCCGCAATGAGTGAGGAGGAAGGGAAATTATGAAAACATTTAAATTAGTAATTGCAGGAGGCGGAAGCACTTATACGCCGGGGATTGTAAAAAGCCTGCTGGCGCAGAAAAATCAGTTTAAATTAAATGAATTGGTGCTTTATGATATCAATAAAGAACGCCAGGAAGATGTGGGCGTGATCGTCCGCCATGTAGTAGAGATGTTTGATCCAAAACTGAAGCTGACTTTAACCACAGATCCGAAGGAAGCTATGACCGATGCAGATTTCATCTTCGCTCAGATGCGGGTGGGTCTGTATGCCATGCGGGAGCAGGACGAGAAGATCCCGTTAAAATACGGTGTTGTCGGTCAGGAAACCTGTGGGCCGGGCGGATTGGCTTACGGACTGAGAACCATCTATCCTATGGTAGAATTAATCGATTTCTGTGAAAAATATGCGAAACCCACATACTGGATTGTCAACTATTCCAATCCGGCGGCTATTGTGGCAAAAGCTACCTTCCGCCTGCGTCCAAATGCCAGAATTTTGAATATCTGTGATATGCCGGTGGCAATTGAGCGGAATATGGCGGAGATTTTGGAATGTGACCGCCACGATCTGGAGGTGGATTATTTCGGGCTGAACCATTTTGGATGGTTTACCAAGGTTCGGCTTAAGGGGGAGGATGTAACGGAAAAGTTAAAGGCTTATGTAGCTGAACATGGCTATATGCCTCAGAACGAGAAGAGCGATGTAATGCACAGCGATCCTTCCTGGCTGCATACCTACGGCAATGCAAAGCATATCTGCTCGGCATTTCATGATTATCTGCCGAATACTTATATGCAGTATTATCTTTTGGGCGACGAGGTCGTTGAGAGCAGTAATCCGGAGCATACCCGCGCCAATGAGGTTATGGAAGGCCGGGAAAAACGGATTTTTGATGCAGTAAAAGACTACCGGGAAGGAAAAGAGGTAGATTTGACAAAGTTTTTTGGCGGCGTCCACGGAGCGTTTATCGTGGATGTGGCTATGAGCCTGGCCTTTGACCTGCGTAAAAGGTATTTGGTGATGGTTGAAAACAACGGTGCAGTCAGCAATCTTCCGGATGATGCCATGGTAGAAATCCCGGCTTATATTACTGACCGGGGCCCGGAGCCGGTGCGGGTAGGGGAGATTAAAACATTCTATAAAGGGCTGATTGAACAGCAGGAGGCTGTGGAGAAGCTGATTGTGGAGGCTGCGATAGAAAATTCTTATGAGAAAGCCCTGATGGCATTTACCATGTCAAAGACCGTTCCCAGCCTGTTTACAGCGAAAAAAATTCTGGATGATATGATAGAAGCCAATAAGGGGTATTGGCCGGAGCTTCGCTGAGAAGATGCGGTAGTGTAAAATAGGTAGTGTTTTTGGAAAAAATGTCTAAAAGGACAAACTTTAATACAAAATAAGCCTTCCGTTTCGGAGGGCTATTTTTCTGCAAGTCTTGAAAAAGCCTTATTCTGCGGGCTTTCTTGGATTTTAACTATTTCTATGCTTTGCGTTGACTTCTTTAATTTCCAATCGCGCATCGCGAAAACTCAAGAAAATACCTCTTGCATTTTCTACAAGAAAGTGTTATAGTTGGTACGATAACATGATGACGAATGGCTGAAAGAGTGGACGTAAGTCCACTCTTTCCGTTTGTCCGGCTGTAAAAGGCAAAATAAAAAACAGGCGGAATGAAAGGTGGTGTAGAGATGACCAGAAGAGAGCAGTATGAGGCAAAAACCGAAGCCTTCCTTCTCCCTCTCATGGAGGAACACGGGTTTGAACTGGTGGATGTGGAGTATGTAAAGGAAGCAGGTACCTGGTACCTGAGAGCCTACATTGATAAAGAAGGCGGAATTACGGTAGACGACTGTGAGGTTATCAACCGGAAGCTTGGCGATTGGCTGGATCAGGAAGACTTTATCCAGGAGAGCTATATTTTGGAGGTCAGTTCTCCGGGTCTGGGAAGACCTTTAAAAAAGGAAAAGGACTTTGCAAGGAGTACAGGCAGAGAGGTAGAGGTAAAGCTTTACAAAGCCCTGAATAAGCAGAAGGACTATACCGGCGTGCTGGAAGCATATGATAAGGATACCGTTACTCTGGGGATGGAGGACGGAAGCCAGATTGTATTTGAGAGGACAGGGATTGCACTGATTCGTTTAGCTTTTGATTTTTAATGGAGAAGGAGCATTAGGAGGATAACCATGAACAAGGAACTATTATTGGCATTGGAAATGCTGGAAAAGGAGAAAAATATCAGCAAGGAGATCTTATTAGAAGCAATTGAAAATTCTTTGCTGACTGCCTGCAAAAATCATTTTGGCAAGGCAGACAATGTAAAGGTTACAATCAATCCGGAAACCTGCGACTTTTCTGTTTATGCAGAAAAGGAGGTGGTGGAGGAAGCAGAGGATTCCATGCTGCAGATTAGCCTTTCCGAAGCCAGAATGAGAGATCCCAGATACGTTGTAGGCGACATTGTCCAGGTGCCCATTGAATCCAAAAATTTTGGCCGTATCGCAACTCAGAATGCCAAAAACGTGATCCTGCAGAAAATCCGTGAAGAAGAGAGAAAGGTTCTTTTTAACGATTACTACAGCAAGGAAAAGGATGTGGTAACCGGTATTGTACAGAAGAACCTGGGCCGTAACATCAGCATTAATTTAGGAAAGGTAGATGCTGTTTTAAACGAGAGCGAGCAGGTGAAGGGCGAGATTTTAGTTCCTACAGAGCGGATTAAGGTATACATTGTGGAGGTAAAGGACACGCCCAAAGGCCCCAGGGTTTCCGTATCCCGTACCCATCCGGATTTGGTAAAGCGCCTCTTTGAAGCTGAGGTTGCCGAGGTAAGGGACGGAACGGTGGAGATCAAGGCCATTGCCAGAGAGGCCGGTTCCCGTACCAAGATCGCTGTATGCTCCCATGACGAGAATGTAGATCCGGTAGGAGCATGCGTAGGCTTAAACGGAGCCAGAGTAAATGCTGTTGTAAATGAGCTTAGAGGGGAAAAGATTGATATCATCAACTGGGATGACAATGCGGCATACTTAATTGAAAATGCGTTAAGCCCTGCAAAGGTAATCTGCGTTGTGGCATATGAGGAAGAGCGGGAGGCTCAGGTGATTGTTCCCGATTACCAGTTATCCTTAGCAATCGGCAAGGAAGGCCAGAACGCAAGGCTTGCGGCCCGCCTTACCGGATACAAGATTGACATTAAGAGTGAGACCCAGGCAAAAGAGTCCGGCCTGTTTGAAGAGATGGGCATTGAATATCAGGAAGATATGGAAGACATGGAAGACGGCTACCAGAATGATTACGAGGACTACCCAGAAGAAGAAAGCAACCTGGAATAGCAAGGAGTGGTGAAGTGAGTACAGCAAAGAAGATACCTTTGCGGCAATGCATCGGCTGCGGCGGAAGCAAAAATAAAAAAGAAATGATTCGGGTTTTAAAGACGCCGGAGGAAGAATTTACTGTAGATGCTACCGGACGGAAAAACGGGAGAGGCGCCTATTTATGCCGGTCTATGGAATGTTTTGAAAAGGCGGTAAAAGGAAAGGGCTTAGAGAGGTCCTTTAAGATGGCAATTCCGAAAGAAGTATATGAAACCCTGAAAAAGGAGATGGAAGAGCTTGAATAACAGACAGAAGGCGTTAAATCTGCTGGGCCTTGCAACCAAGGCAGGGAAGACGGCCAGTGGAGAATACTCTACAGAAAAAGCAGTAAAAACCGGTAAAGCCAGCCTGGTAATTGTATCGGAGGAGGCATCGGACAATACAAAGAAGATGTTTACCAATATGTGTACTTACTATAAAGTGCCCCTTTGCGTGTTCGGAGGAAAGGAAGAGCTGGGCCACGCCATGGGCAAAGAGATGCGGGCATCTCTGGCTATATTGGACGAAGGCTTTGCGAAAGCCATGGGGAAACAGATGATACTGATAGGAGGTAGTGAGCATGAGAGTGAATGAGTTAGCAAAGGAAGTAGGAAAAACTCCCAGAGAAGTGATGGATCTGCTGGAGAAACATAATATTAAAAAAAGCGCCCTGTCAGGCCTGACAGGAGAGGAAGAGAGACTGGTGAGAAGCCTTACGGCACCGAAAAAGGAGGAGGTTTCTGCAGACGATGCAGCGCCGCCTAAAAAGAAGGTGGTAGCCGTATACCGGCCTCAGAATTCTCAGCAGCTTAAAAACCGTCCGGCAGGAGGACAGAAAGGAACAGCCGGATCCCGTCCGGCAGCGCCGTCCCAGCAGATTGGAAAGCCTGCGGAGCCTGTTAAGGAGGTTGAGGCATCAAAGCCGGATGAGGCAGGAAAGCCTCAGGAGCCTCAGACTCCCCAGACGTCTCAGACTCCTAAGCCGCCTGCACAGGTTCAGGAAGCTCCTTCTGCCCCAGCGCCAAAGAAAGAAGAAAAAACTTTCACAAAGGCTGATGGCCAGCAGCGCCAGGGAGGCTTTGGAAACCGTGAAAATCAAGGAAGAGACGGAAACCGCCAGGGAGGTTTCGGAAACCGAGAAGGCCAGGGAAGAGACGGAAACCGCCAGGGAGGTTTTGGAAACCGAGAAGGCCAGGGAAGAGACAGCCGTCAGGGAGGTTTTGGAAACCGCCAGGGAAGCTTTGGAAACCGTGACAGTCAGGGAAGAGACGGAAACCGTCAGGGAGGCTTTTCCGGCCGTCCCGGACAGGGTGGCCCGGGGAGAGGCCAATCTGCCGGAAAGGTATCCTTTGATACCCCGGTACAGGCAAAACCCTCCAGCAGCCGCCAGAATAAAAATGCTCATAAAAATGACCGCTTTGACAAGAGAGATCGGGTAGAAGACGGAAAGGCAAAGACAGGAGCAAAAGGCGGAAAGCCCCAAAAGGGAGCCTTTATTATGCCGGTTAAGAAGGAAGAGACAAAGGCAGAGGCGGTAAAGGTTATTACCCTTCCGGAAACCATCACTATCCGGGATTTGGCAGATAAAATGAAGATGCAGCCTTCTGTTATTGTAAAGAAGCTGTTTTTACAGGGCAAGATGGTAACCGTAAATCAGGAAGTAGATTACGAACAGGCAGAAGAGATTGCAATGGAATTCGATATCCTCTGCGAGCAGGAGGAGAAGGTGGATGTTATCGCCGAGCTTCTCAAAGAGGAAGAAGAGGCAGAAGAGACCATGATCACCAGACCTCCGGTTGTCTGTGTAATGGGTCACGTTGACCACGGGAAAACCTCTCTTCTGGATGCCATCCGAAAGACTAATGTTACTGCAAGAGAGGCCGGCGGCATTACCCAGCACATCGGCGCATATGTAGTAGAAATCAACGGACAGAAGATCACCTTCTTAGATACCCCCGGACACGAGGCGTTTACCGCTATGCGAATGCGTGGCGCCCAGTCTACGGATATCGCCGTATTAGTAGTTGCGGCAGATGACGGCGTAATGCCTCAGACTGTTGAGGCGATCAACCACGCCAAGGCTGCCGGAGTTGAGATTATCGTTGCCATCAATAAGATCGATAAACCCAGCGCCAACATTGACCGGGTAAAGCAGGAGCTTTCTGAATATGAATTAATTCCCGAGGACTGGGGCGGAAGCACTGTATGCGTACCGGTTTCCGCACATACCCAGACCGGTATTACCGATTTATTAGAGATGATTCTTCTTACCGCAGAGGTGAAGGAATTAAAGGCCAACCCGGACCGCAATGCCAGAGGTATTATTATTGAGGCAGAGCTTGATAAGGGAAAAGGCCCTGTTGCCACAGTCCTGGTACAAAAAGGTACTCTTCATGTAGGAGATATTGTAGCCTGCGGCGCATGTTATGGCAAGGTTCGGGCTATGATGGATGATAAGGGCCGCAGAGTAAAAGAGGCAGGACCTTCTACTCCGGTTGAGATTTTAGGCTTAAATGACGTTCCCAATGCCGGTGAGATTTTAGTTAATACTGCAAACGAGAAGGAAGCAAGAAGCTTTGCCGAAACCTTTATCTCTGAAGGCAAGAATAAGCTGATTGAAGATACAAAGGCAAAACTGTCACTGGATGATCTGTTCAGCCAGATTCAGGCAGGAAATATTAAAGAACTGCCCATTATTATCAAGGCAGATGTACAGGGATCCGTAGAAGCAGTGAAGCAGAGCCTGGTAAAACTTTCCAACGAGGAAGTAGCCGTAAAGGTTATCCACGGAGGCGTAGGCGCTATCAACGAATCCGATGTTTCTCTGGCATCCGCTTCCAACGCCATTATTATCGGCTTTAATGTAAGGCCGGATGTAACCGCTAAATCCGTAGCTGACAGAGAAAAGGTAGACGTAAGGCTTTATAAGGTTATCTACCAGGCTATTGAGGATGTGGAGGCTGCCATGAAGGGCATGTTAGACCCCATTTTCGAAGAGAAGGTTATCGGCCATGCAGTTGTCCGCCAGACTTTCAAAGCCTCCGGAGTAGGTACTATTGCAGGCTCCTATGTATTGGACGGCAAGTTTACCAGAGGATGCAAAGCCCGCATTACCAGGGATGGGGAACAGCTCTTTGACGGTGATCTGGTATCCTTAAAGCGTTTCAAGGATGATGTAAAAGAAGTTGCCACCGGCTACGAGTGCGGCCTGGTATTTGATAAATTTAACGATATTCAGGAGGATGACCTGATTGAGGCTTACACCATGGTGGAGGTTCCCAGATAGATATCCTGGCCGGAAACCTTCATGGGCCTGGCGGCGGACTTTTATAAGAAACCTTTATAGTAAAAAGCGAGGTGCAGTATGCGAAAAAACAGCATTAAAAACACAAGAATCAATATGGAAGTCCAGAGAGAACTAAGCGAAATTATTCGCGGAGGCTTAAAGGATCCGCGGATCCATCCCATGACCACGGTGGTTTCCGTGGAGGTGACCCCGGATTTAAAATACTGCAAGGCATATATCAGCGTTCTTGGCGATGAAGAATCCGGTAAGGACACTATAAAGGGCTTAAAGAGTGCGGAAGGCTATATCCGCAGGGAGCTGGCCCGCAGGATCAACCTGCGGAATACCCCGGAGATGAAATTCATTCTGGATCAGTCTATTGAGTATGGTGTGGCCATGTCCCACCTGATTGATGAGGTGACAAAGGACCTGGATTAGGTGGATCAGGCCCCATTACATTAGAAAGGAGAACCGTATGACAGAATTAGAACAGGCCTTAGAAGGTGTAAAAAACGTTGTAATCCTGGGCCATATCCGGCCGGATGGAGACTGCTTTGGCGCTTGTCTGGGACTTTACAATTACCTGGACACCGCCTATTCCCATATACAGGTGGATTTATATCTGGAAGAAAAATTGGATAAATTTTCTTATATGAATCATTTTGACCATATCCGTACCGAAAAGGAAGAACGGATTTATGATCTGTGCATCTGCCTGGACGCCAGCGACATTGAGCGTCTGGGAGATTTTGCCGGTTATCTGGTAACTTCGGCAAACAGCGTATGCCTGGATCATCACATTACCAACACAGGATATGCAAAGGTGAATCTGGTGGAGCCCTCTGCCAGCGCCACCTGCGAGGTTCTCTACGGGCAAATGGATGAGGATAAGATTACCAAAGAGGCGGCGGAATGTATCTATACGGGAATCATTCACGATACCGGGGTATTTAAGCACGGCAATACCACCAGCAGAACCATGGCTATTGCAGGAAAACTGATGGATAAAGGCATTGATTTTGGCGGCATTATTGACGGGACCTTTTACAAAAAGACCTATATCCAGAACCAGATTCTGGGCCGGGCGCTGATGGAAAGCATCCGGTTTCTGGACGGAAAATGTATTTTCAGCGTAGTCCGCGCCAAGGATATGGCTTTTTACGGCGTTACCGGACAGGACTTTGACGGCATTGTGGATCAACTTCGGGTTACAGAAGGAGTGGAGTGCGCCATTTTTATGTATGAAACCGGTATCCATGAATTTAAAATCAGTATGAGATCCAACCACTGCCTGGATGTAAGCAAAATTGCCCAGTATTTTGGCGGCGGCGGCCACGTCCGGGCGGCAGGATGTACCATGTCCGGAAATCTTTATGATGTGATCAACAACCTGTCCCTACATATTGAAAAACAGTTGGAGAGCACACCATGTATCACGGAGTAATCAATGTATATAAGGAGCCGGGGTATACTTCCCATGACGTAGTGGCCCGGCTCAGAGGGATTTTAAGACAGAAAAAAATCGGCCACACCGGCACTCTGGATCCGGCGGCAGAAGGAGTCCTTCCGGTATGCCTGGGCCAGGGAACCCGGCTGTGCGATATGCTTACGGAAAAGTCCAAGACCTATGAGGCAGTGATGCTTTTGGGGACAATTACCGACACGGAAGATACCACCGGCCAGGTGCTTGGCAAATATCCGGTGACAGTATCAGACCAGGAGGTGCAGGAGGCGGCGGAGAGCTTTATCGGAGACTATAACCAGATCCCCCCGATGTATTCCGCTTTAAAAGTGGACGGCAAAAAGCTTTATGAGCTTGCAAGAGCCGGAAAACAGGTGGAGCGGGCCGCCAGGCCGGTAAAAATTTTATCTCTTACCATCACCCGAATGGAGCTTCCAAGGG
This sequence comes from uncultured Lachnospiraceae bacterium, assembly GCA_910577645.1. Lineage (GTDB taxonomy): Bacteria > Bacillota > Clostridia > Lachnospirales > Lachnospiraceae > UMGS1370. The sequence continues at coordinate 118,534 of CAJTOL010000004.1, read as the reverse complement.
TATGGATGCGGGTATCCTGTTCCAAGGGCACCTATATCCGGACGCTGTGCAGCGATATTGGGAACAAGTTAGGATGCGGCGGCTGTATGGAATCTTTAAAGCGGATTCAGGTAGACCGTTTTTGGGTTCAGGATGCCATAACTCTGGATAATATCCAGAGAGCCGGGGAAGAAGGCCGTTTAGGAGAGCTTATCATCCCGGTGGAGGAAATGTTTTCCGCTTATCCGGCGGCCCGTACTCTGAAAGAGACGGATCGGTTGGTGAGAAACGGAAATCCTTTGAAGCCGGAAGAATTTGAATATGCGGCGGCTGGAGACGGAGAAGCCGTCCGCGTCTACGACAGCCAGGGAACCTTTATGGGGATTTACCGATATGAGGCAAAGAGGCGCTTTTTTAAGCCCTGGAAGATGTTTTTAAACCCGGAGCCCTGACCGGAGAAAAAGGCCGAAAGGAGCAGGAAACCTGCATGGAATACATCACAGGAAAAAAAGAATTTTATATCCCGGACCCTACGGTAGTGACCATTGGAAAATTTGACGGCCGCCACAGAGGCCATCAGAAGCTTATGGCCGCAATGAGGCGCCTGGCGGAGCAGTACGGATATAAGACAGCGGTTTTTACCTTTGCCACCGTGCCAGGGGCCGTGGTGGGGGGAGCGCCTTTAAAGGTGATTACCACCAACGAAGAGCGCCGGGCAAATCTTGCAAAAACCGGTATTGACTATCTGGTGGAATATCCCTTTGACAGCCAGGTTTCCCACATGGATCCGGAGGAATTTGTCCGGGAAATTCTCATAGGGAGGATGAACGGCAGAGCCGTTGTGGCCGGTACGGACTGCGGTTTTGGCTACAAGCGGGCCGGGAATGCAGAGCTTTTAAAGGCTCTGGCTCTAAGGTACGGATTTACGGCAGAGATTATTGAGAAGGAACAGGACTGCCATCGGGATATCAGCAGCACCTATGTAAAGGAGATGCTGGACAAAGGCCATATGGAAAAGGCCAATGAGCTGTTGGGACAGCCCTACGGGATTCACGGCATAGTGGTTCACGGAAAAGGGATGGGAGACAGCAAACTGGGATTTCCCACTGCCAATTTAATTCCGCCCCCGGAAAAATATCTGCCTGCTTTTGGAGTCTATGTTTCCAGGGTTACCATAGGAGATAAGACTTACAGCGGCGTCACCAACATCGGAAGAAAGCCTACCATAGAAGGGGAGAATCCCGTAGGTGTGGAAACCTTTCTTCTTAATTATCACGGCGATCTCTATGGACAGTACATTGAAGTATGTCTGTTAAAGCAGCTCCGTCCGGAGAAGAAATTTGCCGGTTTGGAAGAACTGAAAGCGCAAATCGGACAGGATAAGGCCAATGCAGCGGCTTACTGGAAAAGGGGATGCCGCAAAATGAAATAAAGGGATTTTCTATTAGCGGATGTCCGCGTATTGAGCACACATGTACGTACATGTGTTAACGAGAGTTGGCGGACAGCGCTAATAGAAAGGCTCTGGCTTCATTTTGCGACACCCCCTTTTTGCGATCCCATCCATTGAGAGCGTTTTTTATATTCCTTTGGAGAAGCTCCATACTCCTTTTTAAAGGCCCGGTAAAAGCTGGTATAGTCAGAAAAGCCGCATTGGGTACACACCTGATTTACCGGCTGCCCGGAGAGAATGGCATTTTTGCAGGCATGAAGCCGCTTTTTTAAAATGTACTGATGAAGGGAAATGCCCATATTGTCCTTAAAAATATGGGAAATATGGTACTTGCTGACAAAAAAGAAGGCAGCCAGCTTATCCAGGCTTAAATCTTCGTCCAGATGCTGGTTAATGTAGTCGCAGATATTAATATAGAGCACATTCTCATAAATTGTACTCTTTTGGTGCAAATTATCATAGAGGATCCGATTGAGCTGTAAAAGGAAGGACAGCAGCATAATCCGAACCGTGGTATCCCGAAAAGGCCGGGAAGAACCATATTCCACCAACAGATCGGCCAGACGGCCGGTAAGCTCCTGACACAAAAGGAAATCAGTGGAAAAACGGTACAACCGGTGATCCCTGGCATAATCCAGGCCATAGGTAATGTCCGGGCTATAGCGGCGGATGTGGGAATAAAAATCCTGGCTGAACCATAAGACGTAGCGGCGGTAACCGGTGTGGCAGGGGCCGAACACTGGCCGGTGAGGCAGTCCCGGAGGGATCAGAAGGTAATCTCCGGGGGTTAAGAGGTAGTGTTTGTCGTCAACCTCATAGGTCACATCCCCCTCCAGAAAGAAATACAGCTCATAAAAATCGTGGGTGTGGAGGGCTACTTTTTCTAAAGAGCGGTCGTGGTCACTGTAAAAAAAGAGTTCAAACTCCCGGTTATCCATATATTGACGGGTGATAAACTCCATAGGGATCTGCTTTTTCATGCACACTGCCTCCTTTTTCAGAAATGGAAAGGAAAAAACTATGGATATTATACTAGACCGGCGCAAGTTTTGCAATATTTCCCACAAGGTTGACCATGGTAATCAGCCGGAATCCTGCTATAATAAAATCATCAAGCAAGGGAAATTCCAAATAAGGAGGTACATTTATTTATGAAATTGTCATTCAGATGGTACGGGGAGGACGACAAGGTAACGCTCCAGAATATTCGCCAGATTCCGGGGATGCACTCTATTGTAACGGCTGTGTATGACGTTCCGGTAGGAGAGGTTTGGAGCCGGGAAAGTATTGCAGGCTTAAAGAAGCTGACTGAGGATGCAGGCCTGCATTTTGAGGTCATTGAGTCCATCCCTGTACACGAGGATATTAAGCTTGGCAAGCCAACCAGAGATCAATATATTGAAAATTACTGTGAGAACATCCGCAGGGTTGCCCAGGCAGGTATCAAGTGTATATGCTACAATTTTATGCCGGTATTTGACTGGACCCGCACCCAGCTTGACCATGAGCTGGAGGACGGTTCCACTTCCCTGGTATACTATCAGGATCAGGTGGACAAGGTGAATCCTTTAGAGAGCGAAAGCGACTTAACCCTTCCGGGCTGGGATTCCAGCTACACCAGAGAAGGATTAAAGGCAGTGGTTGCCGAGTACAACGCCATGACAGAAGAAAACCTGTGGGATAACCTGAAGTATTTCCTGGAGAAAATTATCCCGGTTGCCGCAGAGTGTGACGTAAATATGGCAATCCACGAGGACGATCCCTGCTGGAGTATTTTTGGACTGCCCAGAATCATTACCTGCGAGGAGAACCTGGATCGTTTCTTAAAGCTGGTTGACGATCCCCACAACGGAATTACCCTGTGTACCGGATCCTTAGGATGTTCCGGCAAAAACGATGTGGCAAAAATGGCGGCAAAATACGCTGCAATGGGCAGAATCCACTTTGTTCACGCAAGAAACGTTGCTGTTTTAGAGGACGGCAAGGGATTTGAAGAGAGGGCTCATCTCTCATCCTGCGGGACTCTGGATATGTTTGCAATCTTAAAGGCACTTTACGACAATGGCTTTAAGGGTTATATCCGTCCTGACCATGGACGAATGATCTGGGGCGAAACGGGCCGGGCAGGATATGGCCTTTACGACAGAGCCCTGGGAGCCACCTATATTAACGGCATCTGGGAAGCGTTAGAGAAAATGAGCAAATAAAGTAACAGGAGGAAATTATCATGGGAGTATTTGGCACAGATTTAACTGGAAAAGTATTGGTAATTACCGGGGCAGGCGGAGTGATCTGCGGTTCCCTGGCCCATACGCTGGCAAAGGCAGGAGCAAAGGTGGCCCTGTTGGATTTAAACCAGGAGGCAGCCCAGGCCCAGGCGGACGTGATTACTGCTGACGGCTATACTGCAAAGGGCTACAAATGCAATGTTCTGGAAAAAGAAAGCTTAGAGGAAGCCCACGCGGCTATTTTAAAAGATTTCGGGCCCTGCGATATCCTGGTAAACGGGGCAGGCGGCAACAATGCAAAAGCCAACACCACCAAGGAATATTTTGAAATAGGCGATATTGAGGCGGATACCGTATCCTTCTTTGACCTGGATCAGAAAGGAGTGGAGTTTGTATTTAATTTAAACTTTATCGGAACCCTGCTTCCCAGCCAGGTATTTGCAAAGGATATGATTGGCCGTGAGGGATGTACGATTTTAAACATCTCTTCCATGAACGCCTACACCCCCTTAACCAAGATTCCGGCTTACAGCGGCGCTAAGGCGGCAGTAAGCAACTTTACCCAGTGGCTGGCTGTCCATTTTTCCAAGGCAGGCATCCGTGTAAACGCCATTGCGCCAGGCTTTTTTGTTACCAAGCAGAATGAACGGCTGTTATTTAATGAGGATGGAAGCCCTACCCCCAGAACTGCCAAAATCCTAGCTGCAACCCCCATGGAGCGCTTTGGCGAAGTCAGTGAACTGGACGGCGCAACCTTATTCCTGTTAAACAACGAGGCGGCAGGATTTATTACCGGCACCGTAATCCCCATTGACGGCGGATTCTCTGCTTATTCGGGAGTATAATAATTGAAGTAATTGGATAAAAATCAGGGATGGGACAAAATGAAAGGATCAGTTTTTTGATTTCATTTTGTCCCATCCCTTTGTGGTATTTCTCTGTTTGAAGTGAACCCGGTTTTACTGAAGAATATCCAATTCCTTATATTTCTTTAATCTCTCAGCGATCTGCTCCCAGGTGATTTCAGAGCAGAGGAAGTCATGATCGCTTTGGGTACGGGCCATTTCCGCCTTGATTTGAGGAACATCCTCCAGGCTGCCTTTATCAGTACGGACATAATAATCGGGCAGCAGCGTACAGTTTAAAATGCCGGTTTCCGGCTTGGGAGGCTCCTGGCCCTGACATTTGGCAAGTATCATTTGAAGATGGCTGTCCAAATAGGCCTCTGTTTCAAGATGGACTCCCATCATTCCGTTTAAGTCAAAAACCTGGAAGGGCGCTCCGCCGGGCACGTCAATCTGATTGCCCATGCCCCAGAAGGCTGGGCTGTCCCCCAGGTCATAGAGCTGGCTGCACAGACCTTTAAGGCTTTCAAATTCCTCCTCAGTGGGAGGTTCCTGAAATGTCTTAAATACCACATCCACAGCCCAGCCCAGCTTTCCAAGTGCCTCACAGCCAGGAGCAGCAGACAGCCGATCACACAATTTTACCAGCCGGGCCAAGGAGAGCAACCCCCATATCCTGACCTGAATCTCAGACAACCCGTCTGCCTTTACATTTACCAGCTCAGGGAAATCATTATATATCAGAGCGGAATCCTCCAGTGTTCCGATACGATCTGAGCAGTCGTCGGTAATAGCTTCCCCTAATTTTTCATAAACATTATCCATGGCACTATAAATGGTATCTGCCCGATGAAGCCATAAAACCGCTTTTTCCAGGTTTCCCTCCTCCATGGAAGCTACCCCTAAATCATAGTAGGCCCTGGACAGACCAGGCCAATCCCTTTTTGCCTGGCAGCTATTCAGCTGTTCTTCAGGACTCTGGGCCTTTTTTTTTCCAAACAAACCAAACATAACAATCCTCCTGCCAAAATTATTGAATAAATATAAACCATATTGTATCATATTCTTTAGGTTTAAACAATATTTTATGAGGCGTGAAAAGGAGAGAGAAGAGTGAAATACAAATATGTAGCATTAGAATCTTATAAAAGAAAAGAACACTTTGAATACTTTAACCGTTTAGCCTATCCCTATGTTGGAATAACGGCAAATGTAGATATTACAGACTTTTTGCAGAAGATTAAAACCAATAAATGGCCTTTTTTCCTTACATTTTGTTACTGTGTCTCCAAAGCTGCCAATGATATAACAGAATTCAGGCAAAGGATTTTAGACGATAACATCATTGAGTTCGAAAGATGCAGAACTTCTCACACAGTAGCATTAGACGACGGAACCTATTGCTACTGTAATCTTGACAGTAATATGCCCATTGAGGAGTATATCGCATATGCAATTAGAGAGCAGGAAAATGCCAGGCAAAAAAGGACGATTGATGAGGACGAAAAAGAAGCCCTTAATTACTTTTTTATCTCTACCTTGCCGTGGATTTCCTACACATCAATTATTCAGCCTGTCCCAATCCCGGCAGACAGCAACCCAAGGATTACATGGGGGAAATATTTCAGGCAAGAGGGCAGGACACTGCTTCCGGTATCCGTATTATGCCATCATGCCTTAGTTGATGGAATCCATATTTCCCGTTTTTACGAACAATTGACCCAAGAAATCATTTTATGACACCCCGTGCTTTACTGGGCTCATTGAAATAAATTTTGAAAAGATATTGACAATATAAGAATGTAAGTGTATTATTGTATTAAATAACTAATACAATAATACACTTTAACAAGGAGGATATAATGGACTGGAAAATAGCAGACGACAGGCCTATTTGGATTCAATTGTCCCAGCAGCTTACTGCACAGATAGTGTCCGGCGTCTATAAGCCCGGACAGCGGCTTCCGTCAGTTCGGGAATTTGCGGCAGATGCAGGGGTAAATCCCAATACAATGCAACGGGCCCTTGCGGAGTTAGAGAACAAGGGATTCATTATTACAAACCGCACAGCAGGAAGGAGTGTAACCCAGGATATGGAAAAGATTGAAACATTACGCAGGGACAGGGCTATGGAGCAGGCGCGGCAGTTCCTTTCTCAGATGAAGGAGCTTGGTTACACCAGAGAAGAGATCGGAAATGTGCTGACACAGGCACTGAAGGAGGATGTATGACTCAGGAATTACTTGTATGCAGCGGATTAACCAAACGTTTTGGCCGGAAAGAGGCTTTAAAGAACGTAAACTTACGTTTAGAAGGAGGAAAAATTATCGGGCTCTTGGGTCCCAACGGTTCCGGAAAGACCACGTTTATTAAGCTGGTCAATGGGCTTTTAATGCCGGATGCCGGTTCTATCCTAATTGACGGGCAGGCGCCGGGAGTTTACAGCAAATCCATTATTTCCTACCTGCCTGATCGGATGTATTTTGCAAACTGGATGCGGGTAAAGGATATTGTAGAGCTGTTTCACGATTTTTACCAGGATTTCAGCAAAGAGAAGGCAGTGGACATGCTGAACCGTTTAAACATCAGCCTGGAGGAACGGATGAAGCATTTGTCCAAAGGAAATAAGGAAAAAGTGCAGCTGGTTCTGGTTATGAGCCGGAGAGCAAAGCTGTACCTGCTGGATGAGCCAATAGGAGGAGTCGATCCGGCTGCCAGAGACTTTATTCTTCATACAATTCTTACCAACTACTCAGAGGATGCATCTGTCTTGATCTCCACTCACCTGATAGCAGACGTAGAAAAGGTTTTGGATGAGGTGATTTTCTTAAAAGACGGAGAGCTGGTGCGCCAGGACAGTGTGGATCATATCCGGGAGTCTGAGGGAATGTCTGTGGATCAGCTGTTCCGCAGCATATTCGCGGTGCCGGAGTCAGGCTATCAGGGCTTATGGGACGGGGCGGCCGGAGGCCAGGCTGGACCGGGGAGATAAGGAGGACAAAAAGATGTTTAGAAAATTAATAAAATATGAATGGGTAGCCATGATGCGGAGTATGATTCCGGTCTATATTGCCATGATTGCCGTGTCTCTGCTTAATGGAATTATGATTCATATAGGATTTGATATTAATCACCCGGCTTACCGGTTCTGGGATTGGATCACCACCTATTTTGGAGGCCTGATGGCATTTCTCTATGCTACGGTTATGATGGTGCTCATCGTATTTACCTGTATTATGATTATCCAGAGGTTTTATAAGGGGATTTTGGGCAGGGAAGGTTATCTGATGCTGACCCTTCCGGTAAAAACCTGGGAACTGGTATTCTCTAAGGCATTGGTTTCTTTTTTTGTAAGTGTCTGTTCCATAATTGTTGCCATTCTTTCCATATGCATCCTGGGAGGCTCAGCATTTTTCAGAGTAATGGCAGATCTTCCGGAGCTATTGAAAGAATTGATAAGGATGGCTGTGGAATATGACTCTGTGGCAGTGCTCCATATGGCGCTTTTCTGTGTGGAACTTGTGCTGGCCGGAGCCGCAGGATTTTTTGCCAGTGCCTACCAGGCATATTTGTCTATGAGCCTGGGGCAGCTTGCCCGCAGCCACAAGGTGGCCATGTCTGTGGTTTGGTATATTGGAATCAGCAATGGAGTGGGGATGCTCAGTATTATTGCTATGGTCAACTGGCCGTTTCGTTTGGAACAGTTTTCCCAATATACGATTCTTCATATCCTCGGAATGGGAATGTTGCTGTCCCAGGCAATTCCGGCTGTCCTTTACGGAATCGGGACAGATTATATATTAAAAAGAAAGCTGAATCTGGAATAGCCGGACTTCCCATATTTTTTTATGGAAGTGGATATACTAATGCTTGATCACTAGATTAAGCAAGGAGGCAGTATAACCATGAGTGAAAAATATGAGATCACTTCGGTGCGGGCCAGGGAAATCCTGGATTCCAGAGGAAATCCTACCGTAGAGGCAGAAGTAACGCTGGAATGTGGGGCAGTAGGCCGGGCATCCGTTCCTTCCGGCGCTTCTACGGGAAAATTTGAAGCGGTAGAGCTGAGAGACAAAACCAGCCGCTATATGGGGAAAGGCGTATTAAAAGCAGTAGAGCACGTAAACACGGTACTGGCGGAAACATTAATGTTTGAAAATGCCCTGGATCAGAGAAACATTGACCGGCTTCTCATAGCCGCCGACGGCACGGAAAATAAAGAAAAACTGGGAGCCAATGCCATCTTGGGAGTATCTATGGCGGTAGCCCGGGCTGCTGCCAATGCTTTGGAGCTTCCTCTCTACCGGTATTTGGGCGGCGTCAATGCCTGCAGGCTTCCAAGGCCCATGATGAATATTTTAAATGGGGGAAAGCATGCAGATAATACCGTAGATCTTCAGGAATTTATGATTGCTCCCTGGAAAGCCAAAAGTTTTTCAGAAGGCCTTCGGATCTGTGCGGAGGTCTACCATACTTTAAAGAGGCTTTTATCCAGCAGAGGTTATTCTACAGGAGTGGGGGACGAAGGAGGCTTTGCTCCGGATTTACAGGATGCAGACCAGGTGCTTTCCTACCTGGTGGAGGCCATTACCCTGGCAGGCTATTGCCCGGGAGAAGACATCCGGATTGCCATTGACGCCGCTTCCTCTGAGCTGTACGATGAAGAGAGCGGATATTACCTGTTTCCGGGAGAAAGCAAGATGAAAGGAACTCAGGTGCGCCGTTCCTCCACGGATATGGTTCAGTATTATAAAGAGCTGGTTAATAAATATCCGATTTTCTCCATTGAGGACGGACTTCAGGAGGAAGACTGGGAGGGCTGGAGGATGCTGACTGCTGCCTTAGGTTCCTCCATCCAGTTGGTGGGAGACGATCTGTTTGTCACCAATACCCGGCGGCTGAAAAAGGGAATTGATATGGGAATCGCCAATTCCATCCTGGTAAAGGTCAACCAGATCGGTACTTTAACCGAAAGCCTGGAAGCTATCCGAATGGCCCAGGAAGCCGGATATACCACCGTGATCTCCCACCGTTCCGGAGAAACAGAAGATCCCATTATTGCGGACATTGCAGTGGCAGTAAACGGAGGGCAGATAAAGACAGGAGCCCCCTGCCGCTCCGACAGAGTGTCAAAATATAATCAGCTGCTTCGAATTGAGGAAGACTTCTAGGTAATAATTGGGACAGCCCGGAATTTGTCAGGAATTTTGTACATGAAACTTGCTAGCAAATCGAAAATTCTGGCAAATTTCACATCAGATTGACGCCGGATGCTTCTTGTCCGGTATAAACCGGACAAGAAGATGTCCCTGTGAACAGGAATATTTCCATATGAAAAACCGCGACAAATCGCGAAAACGTTGACAAATGAGAGCCATAGCCTTATAATCCAGTAATAACGACAGCAAAAGGAATACTTGTAAGTAAATAATAATACAAATGTTAGTAGAGTTATGAGGAGGAAAAGTGTTATGGCAGCACCTAAAAAGACTACCAAGACCGTAGCAGCAAAAGCTGTAAAGGAAGATGTAAAGCGTGTGGAAGAAAAGGCTGAAGCAGTAAAGGACGCACCGGTTGCTGAAAAGGAAGAAAAGGCTCCGGCGGCTAAGGCTGCAGCAAAGAAGCCGGTAGCAAAGAAGGATCCTAAGGCAACGGTAGTATTTCAGTTTGCCGGCAAAGAGATCGTTGCAAAGGACATATTATCTCAGGCGCAGAAGGATTATACCAACTCACACAAAGATGTTGAGATTAAGACCATTGAGCTGTATATAGTTGCAGAAGAGCATGCTGCTTACTATGTAGTAAACGGCGAGGAGAGTCCGGAATTCAAGATTATGCTGTAATGGAATAGCTGAGGTTTGATGTCAGGGGGTTGTTGTAAAATGAAACTTCATTTTGCACAGCCCCCTTTTCCGGTTATAGAGTATCCGGAAAATATATAGGGACGCATTTTGCCGGATTTTACAGGCCTCCTTTGGGACGGCCGGGATAGGAGAGGATGGGATGAATGATTTGCCCCGGGATTTTACAGCCCGGATGCAGGAACTGTTGGGAACAGAAGAATTTGAGGCATTTATGGCAAGCTATCAGGAGGAGAAGGCACAGGGTCTGCGTTTTAATCCTCTTAAAGGAGAGAACCTTTTGAGCCTTGCAGAAAAGCAATTTTCGTTAGAGAAAATCCCCTGGGCCAGAGAGGGGTACTACTATAACAGAAGCAGGCCGGGAAAACATCTCTATCATGAGGCGGGGATGTACTATATTCAGGAGCCAAGCGCTATGGCGGTAGCTCAGCTTTTGGAAGTAAAGCCGGGAGACTGGGTTTTGGATTTGTGCGCGGCTCCCGGAGGGAAGACGACTCAGATTGCCGGGGAGCTGATGGGAAGGGGGATTCTGGTATGCAATGAGATCCATCCTTCCAGAGCAAAAATCCTGTCTCAGAATGTGGAACGGATGGGGATTTCGGGTGCAGTGGTTACCAGTGAGGATTCAGAAAAGCTGGCAAAACGGTTTGGGCCGGTATTTGACAAAATAGTAATTGACTCCCCCTGTTCAGGAGAAGGGATGTTCCGCAAAGATGAAGAGGCCAGGCTTCAGTGGAGCCGGGAGCATGTAAGGGAATGTGCAGAGAGACAGGCACGGATACTGGACAACGGGGCGGCAATGGTGAAGCCGGGAGGCAGGCTGGTTTACTCCACCTGTACCTTTTCCCCGGAGGAAAATGAGGAAACCATTCTGGCATTTTTAGATCGCCACCCGGAATTTCAGGTGGAGACGCCAGGAAAGCTTTGGCTGGGATTTTCTCCGGGAAAGCCTCAGTGGAGCAGTGACCCGGAACATGCCAGAGAAAAGAACCTGCAGGCCACCATCCGTATCTGGCCCCATAAAGCCAGAGGAGAAGGCCATTATATGGCGGTTTTAAAAAAAGAGGGAACCGCCGCGGCAAAGGCTTCCATGGCAAAGCAGGACAGCCGCCTGCCGGTGGACAGGGAAGAGTGGCAGAATTACGAAGCATTTATAAAAGATACCTTAAAGGAGGCAAAGGCCAAGGAACTCCTGGGCAGAGCCAGGGGGGATTACCTGCTGTTTGGCGATCAACTGTATCTGCTGCCGGAAGGTGCAAAGGAGCTTTTTGGGAAAAAGGGGGCGGACGGACTTCGGATATTAAGGCCCGGGCTTCATCTGGGGGAATTTAAAAAGAAGCGGTTTGAGCCTTCCCACGGCCTGGCGCTTTTCCTCAAGCCTGAAGAGGTAAAGCAGTGCCGGAATCTGACGATCCAGGATCCGGAAGAATACCGGGAGGCAGTGGAGTATATAAAAGGAATGTCTTTGAACACAGAGGCTGCCCGGCCCCATTCCTTACCATACAAAGGATGGGTGTTGATTGCCGTGGACGGAATGTCCCTGGGTTGGGTCAAGGCAGCAGGGAATGCCTTAAAAAACCACTATCCCAAAGGGCTGAGATGGGTTTCGGAATGAGCCGCTTTAAGGATTCAGATGCTTTTTCTTGCTGGCGGCGTGATCTACAAGGGCATCCCCGTTTAAAAAGCTGGCTCGTTTAATGCTGTCCACCCCGAAGCGGCTTCGAATTTGGTCCACGGCTTTTTCAAATTCCCGTTTCTTTTTATTTGTATCCGTGTCAAAAAAGCTTAGCTGGCTGACTCCGTCGCTGGCAATTTTAGTGACCCGCACCCCGATAAGGCGGACAGGAGTCAGATCCCAAAACTCTCTAAGGGCCTGGCAGGCATTCTCATATATTTGAGAGGTGGAATCTGTAGAAGAAAGCAGAGTTACCTGGTGAGACTGAACCTTAAAATCCCAGGTTTTAAGCTCCACACAGACGCAGTTGCACAGTACGCCGTCGGCCCGAAGTCTGGCTCCCACCGTTTCACACAGGGACAAAAGCACCTGGTTGGCAGTTTCCAAATCTGCCACATCCCGGGACAGGGTCAGGCTGTTGCCGTAGCCCTTGTTGAGGGGATCACGTTCCCCCACCGGGGAGTCGTCGATACCATTGGCATACTGGTGGATGAGAGCTGAATATTTATCTCCCAAATGAAGCTTTAACAATTTGGGATCGCAGGCGGCCAGCTGTCCGATGGTGTGGATACCGATAGCCGTAAGCCGCTTTTGCGCGGCGCCTCCTACAAAAAACAGATCCCTCACCGGAAGAGGCCAGAACTTACTGGAAAGCTCATGGAAATACAGGGTATGGCACTTGTCCGGCTTTTCAAAATCCGAGGCCATCTTGGCAAGCAGTTTGTTGGGAGCAATGCCGATATTGACAGTAAAGCCCAGCTCCTCGCGGATCCGGCGGCGGATCTGATTTGCTGTATCCATAGGAGTTCCAAAGAGATGGATGGTCTCTGTCATATCCAAAAAGGTCTCGTCGATGCTGAACTTTTCACTGTCCGGAGTATACTGGGATAAAAGCTCCATCATGGCCCTGGAACATTGAATATACAGGTCAAAGCGGGAGGGAACCACCACCAGATCCGGACATTTTTTATAGGCAGAAGCCAAAGGCTCGCCTGTCATAACACCGCAGCGTTTGGCCGGGGTGGATTTGGCAAGAACCACTCCATGGCGGGATTTGGCGTCGCCTCCTACGGCAGAGGGAATGGTCCGCAGATCCAGGGCATTCTTATCCTTTTTAAGTCTGTAAACAGACTCCCAGCTTAAAAAAGCCGAGTTCACGTCAATATGAAAAATCAAACGTTCTCTTTCCATAAAGTAAAGAAGCCCTCCTTAAATTTCTTATAATTCAGTATATCAGAACATATGTTCTTTGTAAAGGGGCAAAAGGAATAAAACAGGAAAAAAAGAATAAAATGCAATAAGGAAATTGGCCAGGCGGACAAAATGAGGCACAGAAAGCATGGATGGGAATGGACGGCATGGATGGCCGCCGTTATCCTTCTGCTGGGAATCGCAGAGGGAAGACCGGGAGAGCAGCTTGTCCCGGTAAGCAGGATTACCCTGGAGACAGAAAAAAACCAGGAAAGAAAAAGGGCTGGGGAAGAGAAAAACTTAGAAAAAGAAGCTCTGCCGGACGCCAATACTGCCCCGGCTGCAGCGGCTAAGGAGCCGTCATTAAGCCTCCATTCTCAGTCAGCTGTTCTTATGGACGGAAAAACCGGAAGAGTGCTGTACGGAAAAAACGAGGATGTGCAGCGTCCCATGGCCAGCACCACCAAAATCATGACCTGTATTCTGGCGTTGGAAAAGGGAAACCCAGAGAATAAAGTGGAGGTTTCCGGCAACGCTTCTTCCCAGCCTCAGGTACGTATGGGGATGAAAAAGGGGGAAAACTACTATTTAAAAGATCTTCTCTATGCCCTGATGCTGGAATCTTATAATGATTCTGCAGTAGCCATTGCCGAGCATATCGGCATTACTACAGAAGGATTTGCCGAGATGATGAATGAAAAGGCCAGAAGCCTGGGATGTGAAAATACACATTTTATCACCCCAAATGGACTGGATGCCCAGGAAACCGGAGAAAACGGGGAAATTTTGCTTCATTCCACCACTGCCCGGGATCTGGCAAGGATCATGGCATATTGTGTTCTGGAATCCCCCAAAAGAGAGGAATTTTTAGAAATCACACGAACCAGAAATTACAGTTTTACAGATGCAGAAAGAAAGAGGAATATTTCCTGTGTGAATCACAACTCTTTTTTAGATATGGATAAAAGCCTTTTGTCGGGAAAGACCGGTTTTACCGGAGGAGCAGGGTATTCTTATGTGGCGGCATCTGAGGATGAGGAGCGGGTTTTCGCCATTGCCCTTTTAGGCTGCGGCTGGCCCCCGGATAAAACCTGGAAATGGGCGGACGCCAAAAAGCTTTTAAACTATGGGAAGGATAATTATGCTTACCGGGATGTTTACCAAAAACCGGCTCTGCCCCGCCTGCTTGTTGAGAACGGAATACCCGAAAACGGAGAGCTGTCAGAAGAGGCTTTCCTGGTTTTGACATCAGAGGGGGAGGAAACATTTCCTGTACTTTTGAGAAAGGATGAAAAGGTAGAGGTGACCTTAAAGATTGCCAAATCTCTTCCGGCCCCTGTGGAAAAAGGGACGGTAGTAGGGGAGATCCTCTATACCTTAGAAGGGGAGGTTATCCGAAAGGATCCGGTATCAGCCTCTAAAACCGTAAAGAAAATCAGCCTTTCCTGGTGCCTGGGCCGGGTTTTTGCAGATTATATTTTGTGAAATCCGATGAGAAGCCCGGGAGGAGAGAGCATGAGAACGTTATAAAATGAGCAGAATGACAGAAAGAACTTGTAAAGATTTCTGTTATCCTGCTTATTTTTTGGGAAAACAGCTTGATATTTTTGGAAATCCGATATAAAATTAAAATCGGCAGAGATTTTGGTTTAATGGATTTATGTTTGTTAAATAACAAACTGACAGATCCATGAAAATATTTTAAAATGGAGGACTGCAAAATGAGTAATTCAGCACAAACTTCAGCAAGTAACAGAATCACCCGTTTACTTGATGAAAACAGTTTTGTTGAAATCGGCGCATATGTAACTGCCAGAAATACGGATTTCAACATGACTGCCAAGGAAACACCCGCCGACGGCGTAGTGACCGGCTACGGCACCATCGACGGCAATCTTGTGTATGTGTACAGCCAGGACGCTTCCGTTATGGGCGGTTCCATGGGTGAGATGCATGCCAGGAAGATTTCGGATATCTATGCCTATGCAATGAAGATGGGAGCGCCTGTTGTGGGCCTTATCGACTGTGCAGGCTTACGCCTTCAGGAGGCAACGGATGCGTTAGACGCATTTGGCAAGCTTTATTTAAGCCAGACCATGGCTTCCGGTGTGATTCCCCAGATTCAGGCGGTATTCGGCACCTGCGGAGGCGGCATGGCCGTATCCTTGGGAATGGCTGACTTTACCTTTATGGAAGAAAAAGGGGCAAAGGTGTTTGTAAACTCCCCCAATGCATTAGATGGCAACGACGCGGCAAAATGCGATACCGCTGCTGCCAAATTCCAGAGTGAAGATACCGGCCTTATTGACTTTACCGGTGACGAGGATTCCATTTTAAGAGAAATCCGTACTTTGGTTACCATCCTTCCGGCCAACAATGAGGATGATATGTCCTATGATGAGTGTACGGACGATTTAAACCGGGTATGTCCGGATCTGGAAAACTGTGTGGGCGACACCGCCATGGCTATGTCTTTTATCTCCGATGATCACTTCTTTATGGAAGTAAAGAAAGCATATGCACCGGAGATGGTTACCGGATTTATCCGTTTAAACGGCACCACGGTAGGCTGTGTGGCAAACCGCACCGAGAGCTACAATACGGAAGGGGAAAAGACCGGAGAGTATGAGGCCAAGCTTACGGCAAAGGGCTGTGACAAGGCGGCGGATTTTGTTACTTTCTGTGATGCCTTTGAGATCCCGGTACTGGTTATGGTCAACACCACCGGTTACAAGGCTGACAAACATTCTGAGAGAAAGATTGCAAAGGCGGCAGGCCGTTTAACCTATGCATTTGCAAATGCTACCGTTCCCAAGGTAACCGTGATTGCAGGACAGGCTTACGGCAGCGCGTACCTGACCATGAACAGTAAATCCACTGGCGCAGACATGGTTTACGCATGGAAGGACGCTTCCATCGGCATGATGGATGCATCTGCAGCAGTAAAAATCATGTATGCAGACGAGATTGCTTCCTCTGACAACGGGGCTGCTTTGATTGCTGAGAAGGCGGCAGAGTATCAGGGGCTTCAGTCCAGCGCCCTGGCAGCAGCAAAGAGAGGATATGTTGACGATATCATTGAGGCCGGCGACACCAGAAAGCGTGTGATTGCGGCATTTGAGATGTTGTTCACAAAGAGAGAGGACCGTCCGGGCAAAAAGCATGGCACGGTTTAATAATGAGGTGACAGGTATATGAAACAATTTATGAGACGGGCATTTGCAGTGCTTTGCCTGACCATGGCCATGTTTGCCCTTACTGCCTGTGCAGGTTCTCAGGCAGAGGAGGAAACTCTAAGTGAGCAGGACAAACTCTATGTGACCCAGATGGCAGAAAGCACCTTGCGAACCTTTGATATGATGACCCAGGAGGAGCTTGAGGCTACCTTAAAGGCGGCAGAGAAGAGTAAAGACACTGTATTGTCAGCAGCCGTTACTTCCTGGATAGGCATTAAGGAGGACTTGGGCGCTCTGGTTTCCATTGATTCCGCTGAGGTGGTTTTAACCGAGGATGGATTTGGAGCCAACATAAAGGCAACCTTTGAAAAGAGGGGTATGGACACTTATATTGCCATTGACGAGGACAAGACCCAGTATACCGCCATATCCTTTAATCCGGTTTATACCATAGCTGAGCGCTTAACCAAGGCCGGTTTAAACACCCTTATGGGTATGGGCACGGTTTTCGCAGTGCTGATATTTATCAGCTTCCTTATCGGCCTCTTCCGGTATATTCATGAGTGGGAAGAAAAGCAGAAAGCCGCCAACACTCCGGCGCCTGCTCCTGCAGCAGCCATTGTGGCGGCGCCTGCAGTGGAAGAGGAGGAACTGGCAGATGATTTAGAGTTAGTAGCCGTTATTACCGCAGCCATTGCTGCTTCCGAAAATACGCCTGCAGACGGACTGGTAGTCCGCTCCATCAAGCGTGCGCCGGCTTCTAAATGGAAAAGAGCATAAATTAGGAGGATTTCTATCATGAAAAATTATACAATTACTGTAAATGGCAATGTTTATGAAGTTACCGTAGAAGAAGGAACTACCGGCGCAGCACCGGCAGCAGCACCGGCAGCAGCACCAAAGGCAGCACCCGCAGCACCCAAAGCAGCGCCTAAGGCGGCAGGAGCAGCAGGCAGCGTAACCGTGGCAGCTCCCATGCGCGGAAAGATTTTAGCTGTAAAGGCAGCAGCAGGCCAGGCTGTTAAGAAGGGCGATGTTTTGGCGGTTCTGGAAGCCATGAAGATGGAAAATGACATTGTAGCTCCTCAGGATGGCACCGTAGCAAGTGTTAATGTAGCAGCCGGCGAGACCGTGGAGACCGGAGCCACCATTGCTACCTTAAACTAACTGGTGCAGTAACTTTGCATCCTACATGGAGGGATTAACATGGATTATATTACAACAACCTTGAGTAATCTTCTTCAGCAGACCGCATTTGCGAATCCGGATCCGCGTAACTTTGTTATGATTGGCGTGGCGCTTATTTTCCTTTATTTAGCCATTAAGAAGGGATTTGAGCCCCTCCTTTTAGTACCAATTTCCTTTGGTATGCTTCTGGTTAACATTTACCCGGACATCATGCTGACTGTTGAAGATTCTTCAAACGGAATCGGAGGACTTCTTCATTACTTCTACCTGTTAGACGAGTGGAGTATCCTGCCGTCTCTGATTTTTATGGGTGTAGGCGCTATGACTGATTTCGGTCCCCTGATTGCCAACCCTAAGAGCTTTTTACTTGGCGCAGCCGCCCAGTTTGGTATTTACGGCGCGTATTTTATGGCGATTTTTATGGGCTTTAACGACAAGGCTGCCGCAGCCATCTCCATTATCGGCGGCGCAGACGGCCCTACTTCCATCTTCCTGGCCGGTAAGCTGGGACAGACCAAGTATCTGGGTCCAATTGCGGTTGCCGCTTATTCCTATATGGCTCTGGTTCCCATTATCCAGCCGCCTATTATGAAGTTTTTAACCACTGAGGAAGAGCGCAAGATCAAGATGGAGCAGCTCCGCCCGGTTTCCAAGCTGGAAAAGATTTTGTTCCCCATTATCGTAACCATAGTAGTCTGCCTGATTCTTCCTACCACCGCTCCCTTAGTGGGCATGCTGATGTTAGGAAACCTGTTTAGAGAGTCCGGTGTAGTAGGCCAGCTGGCAGAGACTGCTTCCAATGCTCTTATGTATATCGTGGTTATCGTTTTAGGTACTTCCGTAGGCGCTACCACCAGCGCAGAGGCATTCCTAAATCGCGATACCATCAAAATTGTATTATTGGGTTTGGTTGCATTTGCCCTGGGTACTGCAATGGGTATTGTTTTTGGCAAGATCATGTGCAAGGTAACCGGCGGCAAGGTAAATCCGCTTATCGGTTCCGCAGGCGTATCGGCAGTTCCCATGGCGGCCCGGGTATCCCAGAAGGTGGGAGCTGAGGCAGATCCTACGAACTTCCTGCTGATGCACGCAATGGGACCCAATGTAGCAGGCGTTATCGGTACGGCAGTAGCAGCCGGCACGTTTATGGCAATTTTCGGGGTTAAATAATTAAGGAGGAAATTAAAATGGCAGAGGTAAATAAAAAGCCGGTAAAGATTGTGGAGACTGTCCTTCGTGATGCCCATCAGTCTTTGCTTGCGACACGTATGACGACAGAGCAGATGCTGCCTATTATCGAAAAGATGGATAAGGTAGGCTACCACGCAGTTGAGTGCTGGGGCGGAGCTACCTTTGACTCCTGTCTCCGCTTTTTAAAGGAAGATCCGTGGGACAGACTTAGAAAGTTAAGAGACGGCTTTAAGAACACCAAGCTGCAGATGCTGTTCCGGGGCCAGAATATTTTAGGTTACAATCATTATGCAGATGACGTGGTAGAGTATTTTGTACAGAAGTCCGTTGCAAACGGTATCGACATTATCCGTATTTTTGACTGCTTAAATGATATCCGCAACCTGGAGACTGCAGTAAAGGCAACCAATAAGGAAAAAGGACATGCCCAGATTGCCCTTTGCTATACCTTAGGCGATGCTTACACCCTGGATTACTGGAAAGATATTGCAAAGAGAATCGAGGATATGGGCGCTGACTCCTTATGTATTAAGGATATGGCAGGACTTCTTACTCCTTATCAGGCAGACGAATTGGTACACGCCTTAAAGGAGGGTACCAGTCTTCCTATTGACCTGCATACTCACTATACCTCCGGTGTTGCTTCCATGACCTATATGAAGGCGGTTGAGGCAGGCTGTGATATTATCGACTGTGCAATGTCTCCCTTAGCTTTGGGAACCAGCCAGCCGGCTACCGAGGTTATGGCGGAGACCTTCCGGGGAACTCCCTATGACACCGGCTACGATTTAAGCTTACTGGCAGACATTGCCTCCCACTTTGCTCCCATCCGGGAAGCTGCTTTAAAGAGCGGCCTGTTAAATCCCAAGGTTCTTGGCGTAAACATTAAGACCTTACAGTATCAGGTGCCGGGCGGTATGCTTTCCAACCTGGTAAGCCAGCTGAAGGATGCAGGCAAGGAGGACAAGTACCAGGAGGTTCTGGAGGAAATCCCCAGAGTAAGAAAAGACTTCGGCGAGCCGCCCCTTGTTACCCCGTCCTCCCAGATTGTAGGTACTCAGGCAGTTATGAACGTACTGGCAGGCGAGCGCTACAAGATGGTGCCCAAGGAGTCCAAAAAGATTATGCTGGGCGAGTTCGGCCAGACCGTAAAGCCCTTTAACGCTGAAGTTCAGAAAAAGATCATCGGCGATGAGACTCCCATTACCTGCAGGCCTGCAGACTTAATTGAGCCCCAGCTTCCTCAGTTTGAGAAAGAGTGCGCTCAGTGGAAGCAGCAGGACGAGGATGTATTATCCTATGCCCTGTTCCCGGCTGTGGCAAAAGAGTTCTTCCTGTACAGAGAAGCACAGCAGACCAAGGTAGATCCGGCTGTGGCAGATAAGGCAAATAAGGCTTACCCGGTGTAAGTTAAAATGATTAACAGGGCTGTTGTTCCCGCAGATAATTCATCTGCAGGAGCAGCGGCCCTGTTTTAGGTGTACTGTTGACTGGTAGGTTACAGTAGGGTATAATATTCACAAAAGCAATGAGCAGTGTGAAAAAGGCGGAGAAAGAAAGGTGATAATTCCCATGACTGACAGCTATGGACTGATGCGGCAGATGGAAGAACGGATTGCCGCGCTTCCTATAGGATATATTTCCAGGAAGAATATAAACGGAAAAACACGGTATTACCTTCAGTGGAAAGAAAATGGGAAGGTGAAAAGTAAGTATCTCCGTGAGGAAGAAACAGAAGAAATCCAGGCACAGATTGAAGAACGCAGGCAGCTTCAGAAACGTTTAAAGGAACTGAAAAAGAAGTTTCCGGCATTGGAAGAAAGTGGCAGGCAGTTTGAAACTAAGGTAAGGATAGGAAACGAGCTTGCAGGGATGGCCGCCAGTGTGGAAGGACTTGAAAAAAGAGAGCTTTATCATCGGATCCCCCAATATCTTTATGGAAATGTGCGGACAAAGGTATGTATAGTTTATGGGCTTCGGCGGACTGGCAAGACCACCATGCTCCTCCAGGCAGTTGCAGACATGTCTGAGGAAGATTTTGCAAGAGCCGCCTATATTAAACTGCGTACTGTTGATGAAATGGATCAGCTCACCCGTGATCTAGATCGATTGTATCAGGCGGGCTACAAGTATGTATTTTTAGATGAGGTTACGCTGATGAAGGATTTTATTGATTCCGCGGCTCTTCTGTCCGACATTTATGTGCCAATGGGAATGCGGATTGTGCTCTCTGGCACAGACTCCCTGGGCTTTTGGTTTGCCAGGGACAATGAACTGTATGACAGGGAAAGGACATTCCATACTACTTTTATTCCATACCGTGAATATAGCCATATCCTTGGCATTGATAGCATTGATGAGTATATCCGCTACGGTGGCACCTTAAAAGCCGGGGAGACGGATTTTGACGATGAAGAGCTTTTGGAAGAAAGCGTAGCTTTTCGGGATGATGAATCAACACGCAGATATATTGACACAGCCATCTGTAAAAACATCCAGAATTCTCTTTCCTGCTTTGCATTCGGGAAATACTTTGGCCAGCTGCAAAGCCTTTATGAGACGGGGGAGTTGACTGGTGCGATTAACCGTATCATCGAGGATATGAACCACCGATTTGTACTGGAAGTGCTGACAAGACCTTTCGTATCCCATGACCTTGGTATTACGGAAAGGAATTTAAAGCGGGAGCGTGACCCTGAAAAACGGACGGATATCCTGAAAGCTATTGATAAAGAAACAGTGACAAAAAATCTGATGAAAATGCTGGATATCCGAAACCAAGAGGAACAGAAGATTGGCATTACACCCTCCCACATAGTACAGATCAAAAAATACCTGGAGGCTTTGGATCTCATTGTACCTTGCCCAATTGAGTACGGCATGGCCGGGATGGAACCGGAAGAAAGGATCCTGTTCACGCAGCCAGGCATGAGGTATTGCCAGGCGCAGGCGCTTGTGTATTCTTTGATGAAGGATGAAACTTTTCGTATGCTGGACAATAAAACCATCTCTTATGTGACGGAACGCCTGTTAGGCGAAGTCCGGGGAAGGATGCTGGAAGATATCATACTGCTGGAAACATCCAAAGTACTTGGAAAAGATTATGAAGTATTCAAGTTCATGTTTGGCAGCGGTGAGTTTGATATGGTTATCTTTGACAAAAAGAACAGCGCCTGCGCCATTTATGAGATTAAACATAGTGCCCATTGCGTCCGGCAGCAGGCCAGGCATCTGATGGATGAAGAGAAACTTGGCCTTATTTCTCCGCGGTTTGGGAAACTGACAGGCAGGTTTGTATTGTACCTTGGCGAAAGCTTGGATACAGAGGATGGCATTGCTTACCGTAATGCGGAGCAGTTCTTAAAGAACCTGCCGGAAATCACCCTTGAAAGCGGGCTGGAGGAAGTTTTCTGACTTTTAAAGAACGATTACTCCATTAAAAATAAGTAGTGGAAGAGAGGCGTTGAACAGACTATGCAAATCAGGCAGTTTGAATATGTTCAGGAAATTGCGAAAACAGGATCCATCCGGCAGGCGGCGCAAAAATTGTATATTTCTCAGCAGGCACTTAGCGAAACCTTAAAAATGCTGGAAAACGAATTAGGATTTCAAGTCTTTCAGCGTTCCAATAAAGGGGTGGTTCCCACAGAAGCGGGAAGGATCTTTCTCAACGATTTGGAACAGGTGATGGCATTGGTATATGGGTGGAAAGACCTGGCTGGCCGTTATGCGCGGAAATATGATATAAAAATTTCTCTGCAATATTTATTGGGCGATTTGTTGGTGAACACAGATTTAATCGAGAGGCTCAGCGCTATAGAACACGTATCCATCAATTGGGAAACATCTAGTATATATGAAATTGTACAACAATTGAGAAAAGGTGAGGAGCAGCTGGCAATTCTTCATGTGCTTTCCGGAAATATGGGAGACCAGCATTTAAGAAAGCTGCAAAACCAGGGCGGTTTTTGGACAAAAAAGCTTATGGACAGCCAAATGATGGTGATTTTCCGGGCAGACGATGTTTTGGCAGGACGGGCGACCTTGTGTGCCGCAGACCTGTATGGAAAGCAGATGGTTCATAACCGTGCCTTTGGATTAACACCTCACGCAAAGAAGCTGGCAGAATATACCGGAAGGGAGCCTCATCTATTTGCAGGTTCCGTCAGCGCGGTGGAATATGTACTGCAGCACAGAGATGCCATTTCGTATTTTCCTAAACTGGCAATGGAGCATAACATGCATATTGAGGGCGGAAAACTTCAGATGCGCTGTTTAGAGAATGATCCGGATGCCGCTATTTATATGGTATGTCCCAATCGGATGGAAAAGAAATATGAAAAAGTGATTCAGGAAATTGAAAACTATTTTTTGAAATGAAAAGAGGGATTTTGTTATCTTTTGATACAAGTATTTACTTGTTGCCAAGGACAAGGAAATACTACTTCCTAACAAGGCAGGGCTTGTATATAATGATACTAGAGCATGTGGGATGAAACACTGGATAGTGAAAAGTAAAAGTAGGAGGGGTTGAGAAATGAAAGATAACAAAAAGACCATGTACACCCTGATTGGTATGGCCATTATGCTGTTTGGCTTTGTCCTCCCGGCAATGGGGCCTGTCACTCAGGTAGGAATACGGATTGTTTTCATATTCGTGGGAACCTTGTTTTTATGGTCTGTGGTAGGCGGGCCTTGGGTGAGCCTTTTGGCAATTGCCTTGTTTGGCTTAAGCGGATACACGGAAACCTTTACCGCTGCGTTTTCTGCAGCCATTGGAGACGAGTCTATTGTTCTGACCATGCTTGCTTTTATTTTGTTTGGCGGCGGTCTCACCGCTTCCCAGAGTATGCAGTATGTCACCAGGTACATTTTAACCAGAAAATATATTGCCGGAAAACCTTATATAATGATGGCAACCATTGGAATATGCGCGTACATGCTGGCATTTATTGTAAACCAGATGGTTTCCGTCCTGATTATGTTCGCAGTAGTGGCAGGCATGTGTAAAACTGTAGAGGTAGAGCATGGCAAAGATAAAATCTGGATTTATATGTTTGGTATAGTATTCTTAGGAGCCGGAATCGGACAGCCGGGCTTTGTCTATAAAGGGATGGGGCTTAGCATGATCCGGGTATTTACCAGTATTGCCGGGGAGGCATACACCATTTCCCCTAATGGATATATGCTTTACAATATGATAATGTCTCTGCTTTTGATGGCGGCTTTCTTGATTATGGTGAAATTTATCTTCCGGCCGGATGTAAGAAAATTAAAGAATATTACAGTAGAAAGTATGGAAAAGGCCAGCGATTTGCCGCCCATCTCCAAATCTCAGAAATGTTATCTGTGGATGACCTTACTATTTTTGGTAATGGCCATTCTTCCCACCATAGGAAATTTAGGAACTTTGCCGGTGTTAAGTTTACTGAAAAAAGTGGGGGTATTGGGAATTCTGGTATTCTGGATTGTTACCTTTGCTGTTGTAAAAATAGAGGGACAGCCGCTGCTTAATATCCAAAAAGCTGCGGGAACCGGAATAGTATGGAATGTTTTGTTGATGGTTGCGGCAGGATTATTGCTGGGAAATGCTATTGGAAACACAGATTTGGGAATTATTATAGCCATTAAAAATTTTTTAACCCCAGTCCTGGCAGGAAAACCTACTCTGGTGATTGTATTTATCATTTATCTGGCAGCTCTGCTCATTACTAATTTTGCAGTAAACGTAGCAATGGCTATCGCTCTCATGCCTGTAATCGTAGCCTGCTCCACTCAGCTTGGCCTGAATCCGGCTCCTATTGCCCTGGGAGTTATGATGATTTGCTTCGTCGCAATGATGACGCCGGCTGCCTCTCCTTTAGCCGCATTTTGCTACGGAGAAGAAAAATATTATACAAGCCAGGAGATCCGCAGTTATGCGGTTCCTATAAGCTTCATTGCAGTCCTGCTGTTTACATTTATTGGCTATCCGCTGGCAATGATTATGGCGGGAATCTAAAATTTAAGAGGGAGCCCTTGTGTCCACTGAGGGAATGTGACAAAATAAAATAAGACGGTATTCTATTAGCAGGTGTTAGCGAGAATTGGCAGACAGCGCTAATAGAATACCGTCTGGTTTTATTTTGTCACATTCTCTTTTTCCTTACGACTTCATTACAAAATGCGTAAATTGTGTGAACTTTTTCCCAATCTGGTTGACACAGGAAGCCTTTTTTCATTATA
Source organism: uncultured Lachnospiraceae bacterium (assembly GCA_910577645.1). Taxonomy (GTDB): domain Bacteria; phylum Bacillota; class Clostridia; order Lachnospirales; family Lachnospiraceae; genus UMGS1370. Next base: position 93,522 of record CAJTOL010000004.1, on the reverse strand, counting down.
ATAGGCTTGTTGCACTGTTTTCCTGCAATTTTTTGTCATACATTCGTATATATCAGTTTGGCGGCAGGTCTAAATAAGGCTTTTTCTGCCACAGCATAGGAGATAAACATGAAAACAAACAGAAAGAAAAGGGGAATCGCCATAAAAAGAGGGGCGGCTCTGGGTTTAGGCTTTTTGCTGGCGTTTCAGCCGCCTCAGCCTGCTCTTTTACCAACCATGCCTCTTAACCCGGCGGCAGAAGCATACGCTTATACGGAGCGCAGCGCCACCGTTAAGGCCACATCCCTGAACATACGAAAGGATGCGGGAACCAGCTACAGTGCAGTGGCCAGGCTTTCTTACGGCACTTCCGTGACGGTTACGGGGGAAAAGACAGCAAGCGACGGCGTTTTGTGGTATCAGGTGCGGTTTGTGGGAAGCGGCGGCGCTGTACAGACCGGTTATGCGTCCAGCCAGTACATAAAATTCCCGGTTACATACACGGCGGATTCGAATTTTGAAGCGTATTTAAATGCCCAGGGCTTTCCCGAGTCCTACCGTCAGGGCCTTAGAGAGCTTCACGCCCAGTACCCTAATTGGGTATTTATAGCCCAGCACACCGGGGTAGACTGGAATTCGGCAATTGAAAATGAGAGCGTCATTACCCGAAACCTGGTAGCAAGCAGCAGCGTATCCTCCTGGAAATCCACGGAGGCCGGGGCCTATAACTGGGACACCAGCACCTGGAACGGATTTGACGGAGCATCCTGGGTACAGGCTTCCCCGGATATTATCCGGTATTATATGGATCCCAGAAATTTTTTAAATGAAAAATACATTTTTCAATTCTTACTTCAAAGCTATAATTCCAGCGTACATACCGCATCCGGCCTTGAGAGCATGGTAAAAGGAACCTTTTTAGAGAGTAAGGCCAGCGGAACGGTTTCCACTGGCGGAAGCGCGGGAGGAACCGTAACTCCGGGAGGAACCGTCAGCGGAGGTTCTCAGGAATTTGGCCCCGGTACTTCTTTGCCTTCCGGCGGGACTTTGGGAAGCTCTGGCCAGACCACTGAAAAAGGCCCGGGAGGAGGAAATGTTACGGTGGCCCCGGAGACGTCTAAACCTGGAGGATCCGGACAAACTCCTAATGTCAGCTTTGAAGCTCCGGGAGAGAGGGGAAACAGCAATCCGGATGTTTCCCTGGTTGGACCTCAGGCATCAATTTCACCCAAAAGGACGGCTCTTCTTGGGGAGATTGGACCGGGAATAGATCTGGAAGGCCCGGGAAGCGGGGGAGTCATCAGCTCAGGAAGCCAGGGGCCGGGAAGTACTTCTTCCGGCGGAAGCTCCAATGACACACCGTCATCCGGCTCACGCTCTTACGTGGACATTATTATGGATGCCGGTATTCAGTCCGGCGTTAACCCTTATGTATTGGCGGCCATGATTATCCAGGAGCAAGGAAACGCAGGAACCAGCCCTATGATTTCCGGCCGTGTGTCCGGTTATGAAGGGATTTATAATTTCTTTAATGTGGAGGCCTACGAGACCAGTTCCATGAGCAAGGTGGCCAAAGGGCTTTCCTATGCCGCCCAATCCGGCTCTTATAACCGCCCCTGGAATTCCGTGGAGAGATCCATTATCGGCGGGTCGATAAACTATGGCGATAATTATGTAAAAGCCGGACAGGATACATTCTATTTAAAAAAGTTTAACGTACAGGGAAGCAATATGTACAAGCATCAATATATGACAAATGTACAGGGGGCGGCTTCCGAAGGGGCAAAGATGGCGGAGGCGTATACGGATGCCGTAAAGCAGACTGCCCTGGAATTTAAGATTCCGGTTTACAACAATATGCCGGAGCAGGCTTGTGCAAAGCCCTCCGGGGACGGAAGCCCCAATAATAAGCTGGCCTCCCTGGGCGTCGGCGGATTTTCCATAACGCCGGTATTTTCAAAGGATATTACAACTTATGATGTAATTGTCAATTCCTCCGTCAGCACCGTAAATATTCAGGCATCTGCTATTTCCGGCAGCGCCTCAATAAGCGGAACCGGAAATATAGCTCTAAATGGAGGAACTACAGAAGCCAGAGTAAGAGTTCAGGCGCAGAATGGCAATGTGCAGGAATATATCATCCGCATAGTCCGATCAGGAAACGGGCCTATGCCGGATGCCGGCTTAAACGGCGGGGGAAGCCAGGGAACGGCCAGTCCGGGTCCTGGAGCGCAGCAGAGCAGCGCCCTGCCGGCAGGAGAAAGCGGAGGCCCCGGAGTTTCAAGCGGAAATGCCCAGGGACCAGGGGGAGCCGGATCTGCCGGTCTGGTGTCGGGAAACACGGACGGTCCCGGCGGCAGCAGCGTTACGGTGATCAATTAAACTGGGAGATGTAAGAACATGAATAAAAGGATAACCCAATTATTTGCCTGTCTGGCATTTGTTTGTATATTAACCATGTCTGTGCTGCCCGGGATGAGAATTACATCCTTTGCAGCCAACGGAAGTATTCAATTCAGTGATCCTTCCGCAACAGTGGGAAGCGAGGTAAGCGTAAATCTGAAAGTCGCTTCCTCCGGCGGAGAGGCTTTAGGACGGGCAGATATTGCCCTGGCCTATGACGCCAATGCGTTAGAATTTGTAAGCGGAAACAGTGTAGAAGGGGGAAGCGGGGCGCTGAGAGCCCACGGAAGTCCGGATGCCGGCAACCCTTCCACGATTGTATTTACCATGAAATTTCGGGCAAAGCAGGCTGGAAGCTCCCAGATTACCGTCACATCCCAGGAAGTTTATGATTCAGACTCTCAGATGGTGACCATGGCCCATGTGGGGAATTCTACGGTTACGGTTCAGGCGGTTTCCAATGCATCCGAAAATGCCGCTCTGTCCTCTCTCCAGGTATCTCCGGGAACCTTGTCCCCGGCATTTTCGGCGGATGTGGAAGCCTACAGCGTCAATGTAGGGCTGGATGTGGAGCGGCTTACAGTGAATGTAGTGCCTGCAGATGAAAACGCCGCTTATGTGGTGACGGGAAATGAAGATCTCCAGGAAGGAGAAAATACGGTAGTCTGCCGCGTTACCGCTCAGAACGGAACAACTGTAAAGGACTATACCATTACGGTTCTGAAAAATGCCGATGGAGCAAGCGCCGCGTCTGGCGCCGGGGACCCGGGGGCTGTGACAGAGATTCTCAGCCTGGAAGCGGCAGCAAAGTCCATTTCTATTATTCCTTTAGAAGAAGGGGTAGCATTGCCGGAAGGATTCTCTGAAACGGTTATTGACATTGACGGCCGAAAGGTAACCGGCTGGATATGGGCTTCTGAGAGTAATGCCCAATATTGTGTATTTTACGGAATGAATGCGGCAGGAGAAAAGTATTTCTACCGCTACGACTTGACGGAAAAGACGATTCAGCGCTATTTCCAGGATCCGGCTATTGATACCGGAGTTACCCAGGAAGATCATGCCCAGGTTATTACTCAGTACAATGAGCTTCTGGGAAGCTTTAAGCTTCAAAGGATGATTATGGTGGCGCTTATCGCAGTGGTCCTGGTTCTGTTTATTATTCTGGTTTACCTGATTGTAAGAGGAGCAGGAAAGAATCCCCCTTCCAGCGGCGGAAGCAATCGGGAAATGAGAGGAAGAGGAGATGACAGAGCTGACTTTGCAGACTGGGAAGATGAAGAAAGCTTTGGGGAAGAAGAGCGTTACATGAGAGGCCGGGAGGATGAATTTGACGGCTTTGACGCCCCGAATCCGGAGCGTGTAAGAAGGCCCAGAGGGCCCGAGAACAGCGGCCCGAATCCGGGAACCGGCCGGACCCCTTCAAGAAGCGGGGAAGGAGCAGGCCAGCCGGCAGTAAGAAGAGACTCCAGGCCTGAATTAGAGGCCACCATTGTGCGTCCCTTAAATACCAGACCGGCCAGCCGTCCGGTTTCCGCCAACAGAGAAGGTTCTGCTCAGGAAAGCAGCGCCCGCCCGGCACGAAATATCCGGCCGGCGGGAGCCCCCATGCCCGGACCTTCCCACCATGCCCGTCCTCAACGGCCCGTTCCGCCGGAGCCGGAAGTACTGCAGGAGGCCGTAGAGGATGATGACTTTGAATTTTTAGATATTGACGATTAATACCCTTAGTGCAAAAGGGGATGTGGCAAAATGAAATAAAGGGACATCTGCTAATAGAAAGGCTCTGATTTCATTTTGCCACACCCCTTTTTAAGTTTACATCCTGTCAAGAATTTGCTATACTAGAGCGTGTTTGAAAATTCATTCCCGCCGTCTGCACGCCCCGCTTTGCGGGAAAACGGGTAAAAACAGATTTGGAGCAGCACATGGAGATTTCCTATAAGCTGGAGCATTTCGAAGGCCCTTTAGATTTGCTTCTTCATTTAATTGAAAAAAATAAAGTAAATATTTACGATATTCCTATTGTGGAGATAACGGAACAGTATTTAGACTATGTAAATCACATGGAAAAAGAGGATTTAAATGTGGTCAGTGAATTTTTAGTCATGGCTGCTACTCTTTTAGACATTAAGGCTAGGATGCTTCTGCCGGCAGAAGTAGATGAGGAAACAGGAGAAGAGAAGGATCCAAGAGCCGAGTTGGTTGCCAGGCTTTTGGAGTACAAGAAATTTAAATATATGGCCCTGGCCCTTCAGGATCGGGAGGACGGAGCGGGACTTCATTTTTATAAGAATCCTACGATCCCCAGGGAGGTAGCCAGATATGAGCCGCCGGTAGACTTGGATAAGCTTTTGGGGGATCTGACCCTTGCCAGGCTTCAGGAAATTTTTCATCAGGTTATGCGCCGCCAGGAGGATAAAATTGACCGGGTCCGCAGCAATTTCGGCGTGATCCGGAAAGAGCCGGTGAGCCTGGAGGAAAAAATCGGAAGCGTTATGGCCTATGCCAGAAAGCACAGAAGCTTCAGTTTTCGCCAGATGTTGGAAAGCCAGGCGGATCGGATTGAGATTGTAGTTACTTTTCTGGCAATTTTAGAACTAATGAAAATCGGAAAGATTAACCTGGTTCAGGAGCATATTTTTGATGATATGCAGATAGAGACCCTGGAGGCAGAAGGGGAAGAAGGAGAGCTGGAATTAGAAGGGCTGGATGATTTGATAAGCTGACAGCTGACAGGATGGATTGGAGAGAACAGGATGGAAAAGGAGAATGTCCCGGCCGGTTTTGGCCAGGAAACACTGATAAAGGTGGAGCGCCACAGGGATCAGGAGGCAGTTTTGGAGGCAGTCCTCTTTACCATGGGCCAATCGGTGGAACTGAGCCAGCTTGCCGCTGCCATAGGGCAGGATAAAGAGACGGCTAAAAAGGCAGTGCTGCGCCTTCAGGACAGATATAATAAAGAAAAGAGAGGAATGCAGATCATTGAGCTGGAGGAGGCTTACCAGATGTGCACCAGGGCGGAATACTACCCTAATCTGATCAAAGTAGCATCTGCACCCAAAAAGCAGGTCCTTACAGAGGTGGTTCTGGAGACCTTGTCTATTATCGCCTATAAGCAGCCTATTACCAAAATGGAGATTGAAAAGATCCGGGGAGTCAAGTCGGATCATGCGGTAAACCGGCTGGTAGAATACGACCTGGTATATGAGGTGGGAAGGCTGGACGCTCCGGGAAGGCCGGCGCTTTTTGCCACAACAGAAGAATTCCTGCGCCGGTTTGGCGTGGGTTCTACAGAAGATTTACCGGATTTAAATCCGGAACAGGAAGAAGAGATAAAGACCGAGGTGGAGGAAGAGCTTAGACTCCGGTTAGGGGAAATGGAGGCGGCAGCAACGGCAGAAGGAGAGAATGATGGAGAGAATAGCGAGATTTTATAAGGTTAGCAGAGAGCAGTTTCAAAAGGACTGGGAGGATACCTTTGGTTCACGGGATAAAGAAGAAATAGAAGATATTTACGAAAAAATCAGTCTCCCCAAACGGGCTACCGCCGGATCCGCAGGCTACGATTTTTATCTGCCGGTTCCCCTCCTTTTAAAACCGGGGGAAGAAATTAAGATGCCTACTGGAATCCGGGCAGAGATAAGGGAGGGGTGGGTTCTGCAGATTTATCCACGCAGCGGCCTGGGATTTAAGTATCGCCTTCAGCTTAACAATACGGTGGGAGTTATTGACAGCGATTATTTTCATTCGGACAATGAAGGACATATTTTTGTTAAGATGACCAATGATTCCAGAGAAGGAAAGGAACTGGAATTAAAAGAAGGTTCCGGATTTGCTCAGGGAATCTTTTTGCAGTACGGGATTACAGAGGATGATGACTGCAAAACTGCGAGAAACGGCGGTTTTGGCAGCACAGACGGCGGAAAATAATTGTAATAGTTTCAATTTCCTGGTTAGAATAGAGAGAGGGATGGAATACTATGAGACAAAGAGAAACCAAATTAAAAAAGCTCCTGGTGATAGCTGCCTCTGCGGCCGCCATATCCCTTTTAGGAAGCTGCAGCCTGGGAAGCGGGGCTAAACGGCAGGAGCTTCGCCTCTCGGGAATTGAGAAATTAGATGCCGGGGATTATGAGGGAGCCATCGGGGATCTGGAGGAAGCCTTAAGCATGGGAAAGGGCAAAGTAGGCCAGATGGAGCTTGATATTTTAAAATACCGGGCAGAGGCGGAAGTAAAGATCGGAGATTACAGTGCAGCCGCCCACACTTACGGGATTTTGATGGAGGTGGATGGGGAGAAGCCGGAATATACAGAGCTTCGCTGTATGCTCAACGTCCAGGCCGGAAACACGGATCAGGCCATGGAGGACTACAAAAAACTTTACCAGGCATATACAGGTACGGATCCGGCCTCAAAAACCTCCGGGGATAGCGGAGATCAGGCGGAAGAAACCGGCCAGGATAAGAGTACTCAGCTTACAAAGCTGATAAAGGATATCGGAAAGGCTCTCAAGAGCCAGGGAAAGGAGCCGGAAGCCCTGGCTTTCTATGAGCAGGCGGAGGCAGACGGCCTGGCGGATTCGGAAATCTATAACCATATAGGTTTATGTTATCTGGAAAAAGGGGAATATATAAAGGCGGGACAAGTATTTGAAAAGGGCATAAATGCCCCGGATCAGGCAGCGGCGGCGGATCTGGCCTTTAACCGGGCAGTGGCCCTGGAATACCAGAGAGACTATGCCGGGGCGCTTAAAGCCTTTGAGTCCTATATTTCCCAGTATGGCTCAGACGACAGGGCAGAGCATGAAATTGCTTTTTTAAAGACCCGATAAGGGTGTGGAGAACCAAAATCTATGACAGAATTGATTGATTTAAAAGAGGACAGGGAACGGGTCATCCTGATAGGCGTAAGCCAGGGAGATGGGGAACAGTCCCTGAAAGAGCTGGAGGATCTGGTTGGGACTGCCGGGGCAGTAAGCGTGGGCCAGGTGATTCAGAACCGGGAGCAGGCCCATCCGGGAACCTACCTGGGAAAGGGAAAACTTTTAGAGGTAAAGGAGCTTCTCTGGGAGCTGGATGCCACAGGGGTGGTCTGTGATGATGAGCTTTCCCCGGCACAGCTTCGGAATATGGAGCAGATCCTTGACACCAAGATTATGGATCGCACCATGGTAATTCTGGATATTTTTGCCGCCCGGGCGCAGACCAGGGAGGGAAAGATCCAGGTGGAACTGGCCCAGTTAAAATATCGGGCTATCCGGCTGGTAGGCATGAGATCCGCTTTATCCCGTCTGGGAGGAGGTATCGGAACCAGAGGTCCTGGCGAGAAAAAGCTGGAGGTGGACAGACGGCGGATCCATGACCGAATCGGACAGTTAAAAAGAGAGCTTTCAGAGGTAAAACGCCACCGGGAGATCCAGAGAAAGCAGAGGCAGGAAGCTCAGGCCATGACGGCAGCCATTGTGGGTTATACCAATGCGGGAAAATCCACTCTCTTAAACAAATTGACAGACGCAGGGATTTTAGCGGAGGATAAGCTGTTTGCCACACTGGATCCCACTACCCGGGGGTTCCTGCTTCCGGATGGCCAGAAGATCCTTCTCACCGATACGGTAGGCTTTATCCGAAAGCTTCCTCACCATCTCATCGAAGCCTTTAAAAGTACCCTGGAGGAGGCCAAATACAGTGATGTGATTCTTCACGTGGTAGACTGCTCCAATCCGCAGATGGAAGAGCAGATCCATGTGGTTTATGAGACCCTGCGCCAACTTGAAATTACGGGAAAGACAGTAGTGACGGTTTTCAATAAAATTGACCAAATAGAAGAGGCGGTTATTTTAAGAGATATTCAGGCCGACTGTCAGGTGAGAATTTCGGCTGTTACCGGGGAAGGCATAGAAGAGCTGAAAGAGGTTCTTCAGAGAATTGCCCGGAGCAGAAGAGTGTATCTGGAGCGGGTATATTCTTACCAGGAGATTGGGCTGGTTCAGAAAATCCGGAAGCTTGGGGCAATGTTATCGGAGGAGTATGAGACCGAAGGAATCCATGTAAAAGCCTATGTTCCGCCGGAACTATTCGGGAAGTTTATGACAGGAGATAGTCATAGCATTTATTAAATAATATAATAAAACACAATATTTGGATTTGAAAATATTTCGAGTCCCAGATATTGTGTTTTCTTTTGCTTTCTGTTATAATGAGACCCGTAGCGATTTTCCAGGCGGACAGAACCGGCAGGAAATAAGACTGTCTAGACAACAGGGCTTTGGAGTGGCAACTCCATTATGCAGGCTACCTCAGAGCATACACAGGATAAATGAAAGGAGTCATAGATAGGATGATTAAGGTAGTAAAACGGGATGGCGAAGTAGCAGAATTTACGCTGTCCAAGATTACAGAAGCGATTAGGAAGGCGTTTAAGGCCACAAAAAAGGACTTTAACGATGAAATCCTGGAGCTTTTATCCCTTAGGGTAACGGCTGATTTCCAGTCTAAGATGAAGGAGGGTACAGTCAGTGTAGAAGAAATACAGGACAGTGTGGAGCATGTTCTGGAGCAGACCGGCTACACCGACGTGGCTAAGGCATACATTTTATATAGAAAACAGCGGGAAAAGATCCGCAATATGAAGAATACGATCCTGGATTACAAGGATGTGGTAAACAGCTATGTACAGGTAGAGGACTGGCGTGTAAAGGAGAACTCTACGGTTACTTATTCGGTAGGCGGCCTTATTTTAAGCAACTCCGGAGCCATCACCGCCAACTACTGGCTGTCTGAGATTTACGATCAGGAGATTGCCAATGCTCACCGAAATGCAGACATTCACCTCCATGATCTGTCCATGCTTACAGGCTACTGCGCCGGCTGGTCTTTAAAGCAGCTACTGCTGGAGGGGCTGGGGGGAATTCCCGGGAAAATCACTTCCTCACCGGCAAAGCACTTATCCGTATTGTGTAACCAGATGGTAAACTTTTTGGGAATTATGCAGAATGAATGGGCGGGAGCTCAGGCTTTTTCCTCTTTTGATACCTATCTGGCCCCTTTTGTAAAGGTTGACAAATTGTCATATCAGGAGGTAAAAAAGTGTATTGAATCCTTTATTTACGGTGTCAATACTCCCAGCCGCTGGGGCACACAGGCGCCTTTCTCCAATATTACTCTGGATTGGACGGTACCGGAAGATATGGCGGAAATGAATGCCATTGTAGGCGGGAAAGAGATGGATTTTAAGTACAAAGACTGTAAGAGAGAGATGGATATGGTCAACAAGGCGTTTATTGAGACCATGATCGAAGGAGATGCCAATGGAAGAGGATTCCAGTATCCCATTCCCACCTACTCTATTACCAGAGATTTTGATTGGGCAGATACAGAAAACAACCGTTTGTTGTTTGAAATGACTGCCAAGTACGGCACCCCGTATTTTTCCAACTATATCAACAGTGATATGCAGCCCAGCGATGTCCGCTCTATGTGCTGCCGCCTCCGTCTGGATCTGCGGGAGCTGCGTAAGAAAACCGGCGGCTTTTTCGGTTCCGGAGAGAGCACCGGCTCCGTCGGAGTAGTTACCATCAATATGCCCAGGCTTGCTTATTTATCCAAAGACGAAGGGGATTTCTATCGGAGACTGGATTATATGATGGACATTTCCGCCCGCTCCCTGCATATTAAGAGAGAGGTGATCAGTAAACTTTTGGAGAATGGCCTGTATCCTTATACAAAGAGATATTTAGGCACCTTTGAGAACCACTTTTCCACCATCGGCCTGGTGGGAATGAACGAGGCCGGCTTAAATGCAAAGTGGCTGGGAGCCGATATGACCCATAAGGAGACTCAGGACTTTTCCAAGGATGTCTTAAACCATATGAGAGAACGGCTGAAAGATTATCAGGAGATGTACGGAGATCTTTACAATCTGGAGGCAACTCCGGCGGAATCCACCAGCTACCGTCTGGCAAAGCACGATAAGAAACGCTTCCCGGATATTAAGACTGCCAATGGAGATTGCGGTAATCCCTATTACACCAACAGCTCCCATCTGCCTGTGGGATATACATCAGATGTTTTTGATGCATTGGATGTTCAGGATGAGCTGCAGACCCTTTACACGTCCGGAACCGTATTTCATGCTTTTCTGGGAGAGAAGCTGCCGGATTGGAAAGCGGCTGCCAAGCTGGTTCGCACCATTGCGGAAAACTACCGGCTGCCTTACTACAGCATTTCTCCCACCTACTCTATCTGTAAAGATCACGGATACCTGTCAGGAGAGCACTTTAACTGCCCGGTGTGCAACAAAGAGGCTGAGGTTTACAGCCGTATTACCGGATACTACCGGCCGGTTAAGAACTGGAATGAAGGGAAACTGGAAGAATACAAGGCGCGCAAGACCTACGATCCGATTCACTCCAGATTAAAGAAGAACCATGCGGCGGTTCAGGCAAAAGAGGAGAAGGAGACGGCAGAGGGAAGCAAGGCTTCGGTTTCCGGGCTGTATTTGTTTACCACCAAGACCTGCCCCAACTGTAGGACAGCTAAGGAATTTTTAAAAGATATCAATTACCAGGTAGTGGATGCAGAGGAAAATGAGGAAATGTCTGATCGGTATGGAATTATGCAGGCGCCCACTCTGGTAGTAATTAAAAACGGAGAGATACAAAAGTATGTCAATGCTTCCAATATCCGTAAATTTGCAGAAGCAAATCGATAACAGAAGATTGACTGTTATGTTTCCAAAAGGAGCTGTGAAAAAAGTTCCCTAACAAAAAAAAAGAACACATTCAGGAATAAAACCTGGAGGTGTTCTTTTAATGTGCGCCTTGCGGCGCACGTTTCTAATGGGTGAAAGTCCTTAATCCGCCCTGGTAGTGGGAAGGATACAGCCGAACACCAAGGGTGTCCATCGCGAGGTGGAATCTGAAGGAAGGTGCAGGCAAATCTCTGGTTTGACGAACAGAAATCACATCAGGCTATAGTTAGTGTATGGAAATTTGCGTAGATTTGGAGTATAATAGCAAAAAAATTATTTAACGCTGTAAGGAGTGGGAATATGATAGTAGGATTTTTAGATTTATTAGGATTTTCACAATTACTGGATTTATCAACAGAGATGGCGATTGATAATGTTAACTCTTTTAATTATGTGATTAAGACTAGAGTGATGGATAATATGACCCATCCTATAGAAGAATACAAAAGGGATTACCCTAATGATAAGCATTTTCAAAAGTTTGTTGAAAAATCAGCAGTATCATCTTTTGAGTATTTGATTAGTTTTAGTGATTCGCTAATTTTAGGATCAAATAGTGTAGAGTTATTTGTTGAACAATTATGCAATTTCATATCATCATTGTACATAAATTATACAGAACCTTTTAGAGATCAATTTGAGGATATATTTAATGTAGATAGTAACAAAGTGGTTTCATATGAAAATGGAGGATTTAGAAAACACAAGGCTTTTCCTATTTTGTTTAGAGGGGGATTATCAGTTGGAGATGAGTGTACTTTCTTCAAGGAAAATAGCATTCAAAACGGAAAATTTTGTTATGACGGGTATAATGTTTTTGGCAGAACTTATTTGAATGCAGTAAGGTTGGAACATTCAGGAAAAGGTCCTAGATTATTTTGTGATAAGTCCGTTGTTGATAGTATACAAAACAAACGAATTATACGGGTGGTAAATGAGCAAGAAAATATATTTGAAATTGTATGGACGATAGAGGGATGTGAAGCAACTGGATGTTGCAGTTCTAACTTGTGGAGTAATGTTTCAGATAGAATTTATTCGAAATTACTTCCAGCCGCCATCAATTTTGTTAAGTTTTATGGCTCTGATGAGAGGTATGCTGATATATTACCTCAATATGAAGAATTGTTAAGGTTGATTTGTTGCGGAATTGTAAAATATGCGAAAGATGAATGCAATAGAGGTGAGGAAGCTTTGGAAAAGATAAACTCTATTCTTCGTACAAAACATTTGTGTGAGTATACATTTACAGATTTGCTAAGTGGTTTTGTTGAGTGAGGATGGTTGACTAAAATCTGTAATAATCTCTTGGGTGCAAAAAATAACGATAGCCACTCTGAAAAACAGGCTATCGTTAAATTTTACACCATGGAATATCGAAAGTGCGGCAATTTCAATTCAAAAAACGATAGCCGCCCATGCATGGGTACATCTGCCTTTCTGAAAAGTGTTGATTTTACTGCATTTGCGGTAAATGTGAAAACGATAGCACCCATTCAGAAATTGTATCAATCTGGACACGCAATATGGTGTGAGAGGTCGGCTAATCAATTAATGGTTAGCCTCCTACTCGATATCCGAAGAAATGAGGGTTGAATAAAAAGAGGGCTTTCGTTATAATAAGCCTATAAGGAGGGATGCAAAAATGGCAGATGAAAGGAAGAGCTTGATTCAGCAGTACGTGGATTCTGTACAGAAGATATATGGATCCCATTTAAAAAAGGTTATTTTATACGGCTCCTATGCCCGTGGTGATTTTGCACAGGATTCGGATGTGGATTTGATGCTCCTGGTAGACTTAAGCGAAGAGGAAGCGGAAATTTTTGCAGATTCGCTTTCCGAGTTAGGATTTGAATACAATATTAAGCATGATATATGGATGATGCCGGTTGTTAAGAACATTGCTCATTTTAAAAAGTGGAGCGCTGTATATCCGTTTTATTATAACGTGGAGAGAGAGGGGGTTTCTCTATACGATGCCTTCTGACGGTTTAGGAAGAGAACAAAGAGAGGATCTGATTATGCACCGCTTATCGCTAGCGGAAGAAGACTTTACATCAGCAATGGTTCTGTTGGAGTTGGGGCAGTATCGGGGAGCCAATAACCGAGCTTACTACTCCATTTACCACGCAATTTCAGCAGTACTTTCTGTAGAGGGAGTTGCTTTTAAACGTCACAAAGATACATTGGCATATTTTAATAAGAATTACGTGGCTACGGAGGTGTTTGCGCGGACTCTGGGAAAGCAGATTGTAAGGGCGGAGGAAGTACGTCATGCCAGTGACTACGATCCGTTTTATCTTGTGTCCAAAGATGTGACGGTTCAGCAGATTGAAACAGCCAAGAAATTATTAGAAGGGGTAAAGGAGTACGTACAGGACCAAACAAGAAGTAAATAAAAATAAAGATTGGAGAGAGCCGGTGGTAGTATAAAAATTTTTTGTCTCTGAAAAAAGTCTCCTTTTTGGTAAGAATTCTGATATGATAATTCTTATCAAAAAGGAGACTTTTTTATGGCAGTTCCTTACGAAACTTTCGTATTTTGCTGAACCAACGGAAATATATCAGGAACATAATGGAGGTTATGGTCCAAGTGAGAGGGTAGCTGAAACAGATGGTTTTAATATCCGGATAAAAGGGCACCGCAATAAAAATCCACAGAACCCGCAGCAGACATACCCCCAGGGCGGTCATAATCATGGGGATCCAGCAATCCCCAACGCCTCTTAAGGCGCCGGAAAGGATCTCGATACATACATAAGTGATAAAGGTAGGAACCAGGAAACGGAGGATCTCCACACCCTTGTCCATTACTGCAGCATCAGTGGTAAACAAAAGGTAAATATACTGGCCAAAGTGGAAGAGAAGGACGCTTAAAAAGACGGTAACCCCGGTGCTGATTCCCAGACAGACCTTGATTCCACGGCGAACCCGATCAAACTTTGCGGCTCCGAAGTTCTGACCTACAAAAGTGGTGATGGAAATACCGAAAGCGTTGATAATGGTCCAGTAAATAACATCAATTTTGCCAAAGGCAGTCCAGGCAGCCACCACATCAGTCCCCAGAGAATTGACGCTGGCCTGGATAATAATATTGGAGGCTGCATACATAACAGATTGGAGGCCTGCAGGCAGGCCGATTCGGATAATCCGCATAAGCATTTCGGGGTTAAGGCGGATATCTTTCAGAGAAAGGCGGTACATATCGTCAGTCCGCATCAGGGTAATCATTACCATGACAGCGGAGATCATCTGGGAGATAATGGTGGCCCAGGCGACTCCGGCTACCCCCATGTGAAAGCCCAGGACAAAGACCATATCCAACAGGATATTGGTAAGACAGCTTACTATCAAAAAGTACAGAGGCCGCCTGGAATCGCCGATAGCCCGGAGGATTCCGGAACCGACATTGTAAAGCAGGTTTCCAATGAGTCCAAGAAAATAGATCCGCAGGTATAAAAGAGAATCGTCAAAGGTTTCTGCGGGAGTTCCCATAGCTTTTAGAGAGGCAGGGGCACAGATAAGCCCTACCGCCATAACAACCAGACCCCCTGCAATGGAAAATGCGACGGCTGTATGAACGGCCTGGGAAACCCGGGCTTTCTGCCTGGCGCCGTAAAACTGGGAGATAATAACAGTGGCGCCGGAGGAAAGGCCGATAAAAAAGCCTACCAGAAGATTGATGATCATGGCGGCAGAGCCGCCTACTGCGGCCAACCCCTCTTTTCCCACAAAGCGCCCTACAATAATGGCATCCGCTGTGTTGTAAAGCTGTTGGAAAAAGGTTCCAAATAAAATAGGAAAGAAAAATAATAAAAGCTGTTTCCAGATCACTCCCTGGGTAATCTGGTTTTGGGGCGGAAGTCCTTTTTCATGGTTATGTTTCATCATATCCTCCTGTAAAATGGCTGTTAACCTGCTTTTGCCTACTGAGGGTATTATACTTGCTTTTAAGAAAAAAGCAATGGAAACCCCAAAAATTTGTGGTATAATGTAACAGTTCAGCCTTATGAAGATTCAAAGTAAAAAATTCTTATGAAAACAAGCTTTCAACACATTTTTACTTTGAATCTTCGCAAGGATGAACTGTTACGGTATAATAGGGACACTTGCCGCAGCTTCCTGTGAGACGAAAAAAGCTGCCCCCGCCAGAAACAAGGGCAGCCCAAACGCCTACTGGTCAGCCCGGGCCTTTGAGAGAGCCGTTTCAACGGCATTTAAAAGAACCTGGCTGGTGTAGCGGGATCCGCTTTCGTAGGTAATGCCTTCCAGGCTCTGGCGCTCCAGTATCTGCTGTTCCAGATGATCCATGGAAGGTTCCATGAGAGGATACATGGTGGCGATGGATTCGCTTAAAGGCACCAGGGAGATGGACGTAATCCGGCTGGAGTCCACAGCTACCTCTACATTCACACTCTGGCTTCCCAAGGAGACAGAAGCAGAATAGACGCCAGGTATGTAGGATGTCTGCTGGCTTTGCCCGGTTTCCGGAGTTTCCGGGGAGCCGGAAGGGGATTTTCTGGCCCGGAGCATAAACAGAAACAGAGTAATCAGCAGAAGGGCAAGGCCGATAAAGATGGCTGTATAGATAATTTCTTTCATCCGCAGCACAACAATTTTAGTACGAGAGCTCATGAAAGGACCTCCTGAAGAGTTTACTATAATCTATTAAAAGAACCGGCAAATTATGATTAAAGAAAGCGGTCCGGTAAAGATACTGAAATTACATTGAGGAAAGCAGGGATAATATGGCATTGCAGTTTGTTTTCGGAAGCTCCGGCTCAGGAAAGACCCATTATTTATATAAGGAAGCAGTAAGGGCAGCCCTGGAACAGCCGGACATGAAGGTACTTTATATGGTTCCGGAGCAGTTTACCATGCAGGCCCAGAAGGAAATTATCACCCTTCACCCCAGACACGGCATAACCAATATAGATGTGTTAAGCTTCCGCCGTCTGGCCTACCGGGTTTTTGAAGAACTGGCAGTGGTAAATCTGACTGTACTGGATGATATGGGAAAATCCATGGTACTGAGAAAGGTGGCTGCTGCCAAAAAAAAGGAGCTGGGACTCTACCAGGGGCAGCTTAATAAAAACGGGTTTATCAGTCAGTTAAAATCCATGTTGTCAGAATTTTACCAATACGGAATTACAGAGGGCCAGCTGGAAGAACTGATAGGGGAGGCGGACAGGCCTCTTTTAAAACATAAGCTTGAGGATATGCTGGTAATTTACCGGGGCTTTAAGGAATATATTGAGAACCGGTTCGCTACGGCGGAGGAGATCTTAGAAACGCTCTGCAAGGTGCTGCCAAGGTCGGAATTTGTGAAAAACAGCCGGGTCTATTTAGACGGATACACCGGTTTTACCCCGGTTCAGTATCGGATTATTGAGCTGCTTCTGAAATATTCCAGGGAGGTAACCGTAAGCGTCACCGTGGATCCGGCGGCGGATCCTTATGAGGAAGCTTCTATCCAGCATCTTTTTTATATGGGAAAGCACACGGTGCACCGGATTAACAGGCTGGCCCAAAAGGCCGGGGCCAAAAAGCTTCCGGACATCTGCCTTACCGCCCATCCCAGATTTAAAGAGGCCCCGGCCCTTGGATATCTGGAACAAAATCTCTTTCGCACCTTTACCCCATATAGAGAAGGGAAAGAGGGAGAAGGCTCTTTAAAGGAGCAGATCTGCCTCTGTCAGGCTTCAAATCCCGGGGAGGAAGTCGGTTTTGCAGTCAGCAGGATTGAGCAGGCAGTGAGAAAAGAGGGACTGCGTTACCGGGACATAGCGGTGATTACCGGGGATTTAAAGGGGTATGGAAAAGAGATTCTCCATCAGTTTCAGGAAGCCGGGATTCCCTGCTTTTTAGATGATAAAAGAAATATTGTGGAAAATCCTCTGGTAGAGCGGATCCGATCGGTTTTGGAGGTGGTAAGCCAGGATTTTTCCTATGAGAGCGTATTTCGCTATCTCAAATGCGGTTTGTCCCGGACGGTGTGGGAAAACCCTTTGATGACTGCCAGGCTGGAAAACTATGTCCGGGCCCTGGGGATCCGGGGATACAGCCGGTGGAATTCCCAGTGGGAGTGGACTTACCGGGGAGGCGCTCAGATAAATCTGGAGGAACTAAACCGGTTCCGCTGCCAAATCTTAGAGCCCCTCACGGCCTTCCGCCAGGCCTTTTTAGAAGAAAATGCCACAGTAGCTTCCATTACAGAGGCTTTGAAAACATACCTGGAAGAAACACAGGCCGGGGAACGGCTCCAGTGGTATCAAACCTTTTTTGAAGAACAGGGGGAGGAAAGCCTGGCCAGGGAATACAGCCAGGCTTACCAGCTTGTGGAAGAGCTGTTTGACAGGCTTACGGCCCTTTTGGGGGAGGAAAAGGTAACCAGAAGCGAGTATGCTAAAATTTTGGATGCCGGATTTGAGGAAATTCAGGTGGGATCCATACCGGCGGTAATCGACCGGGTGGTAGTGGGAGATATTACCAGAACCCGCCTTAACGAAGTGAAAATCTTATTTTTCTTAGGGGTCAACGAGGGGATTGTGCCTCAGAAAAAGGACAGGCAGAGCCTGCTTACCGACCAGGAACGGGAGTTTTTTACCTCCCACAATCTGGAGCTTGCCCCCACCGCCAGGGAGGACGGATGTATTCAGCGGTTTTACCAGTATTTGATCCTGTCAAAGCCTTCCAAAGAGCTGGTGATGTCTTTTTCCTCCATGTCTGCAGACGGGCAGGCAAGGCGCCCCTCCGGTTTGATTGGGGATGTGAAGCGGCTGTTTCCGGATATGAAAGTCCTGGAGGCAGGAGAGGCCTTCTGGCCGGTTCAGTCTGAGAGAGAAGGATTTCGCCGCCTGATCGGAGGGCTGTCAGAGTGCCAGTCCTCTGACAGCGGAGAAGACGGAGAGTTTTCCCCCGGTTTTTTAGAGCTGTACCGCTGGTTTTTCTCCAGGGAAGATTGGAAGGAACAGGTAAAACAGGTGACGGAAGCGGCCTTTACCTCTTATCAGGAAAGAGGCATTGGAAAGGCGGCGGCAAGAGCGCTTTACGGTACGGTTTTGCAGGGAAGCGTAACCCGGTTTGAGCAGTACGCTTCCTGTGCCTACGCCCATTTCCTTAAGTACGGCCTGGAGCTGATGGAGCGCCAGGAGTATGAGGTGGCGGCGGCGGACATGGGAAATCTCTTCCACCAGTCCATTGATCTGTGTTTTCAGACTGCCAGGGATCAGGGGATAGACTGGCACAATCTGGGGGAGGAGGAGCGAAAAAAGCTGGTGGGACAGTGTGTCTGCCAGGTAACGGAGCAGTACGGCAATACCATATTAAAAAGTTCTGCCCGCAACACCTATCTGACAGAGCGGATCCGGCGCATTACCGACAGGACGATATGGGCTCTGGCAGAGCAGATTAAAAAAGGGGATTTTGTACCTTCCGGATTTGAAGTATCCTTTTCTGCCATTGACAATCTGAAGGCGATGAAAATTTCTCTGTCCCGGGATGAAGAGCTGCATTTAAGAGGAAGGATTGACAGGCTGGATCTGTGTGAGGATGAAAATTGTGTATATGTAAAGATTATTGATTACAAATCCGGAAGCACCAGCTTTGATCTGGCGGCCCTTTATTATGGGCTGCAGCTGCAGCTTGTAGTCTACATGGACGCCGCCATAGAGCGGGAGGAAAAAAGACATCCGGGAAAGGAAGTGGCGCCTGCCGGAATCTTTTACTACCATATCCAGGATCCGGTGGTGGACTGGGATCCGGAGGCAGGGGAAGAGGATGTGGAAGAACAAATCTTAAAAAAGCTTCGGATGAGCGGCCTGGTAGGCAGCGATTTAGAGGTAATCCGTCATATGGATCGGGAAATTGAAACCGAATCCCAGGTGATTCCGGTAGCCATGAAGGACGGTCTCATTGCAGAAGCCAGATCCTCGGTTGCCAGCAAAGAGCGCTTTTCCGCTTTAAAAAAATATGTCCGTCACAAGCTAAAAAAAGCAGGCCAGGAAATCCTGTCAGGGAATATTCCCGTAAGCCCTTATAAACAGGGAAACCGGACAGGCTGTGACTACTGCCCCTACCACGCAGTATGCGGCTTTGACAAAAAGACGGCAGGGTATGGATACCGGCGTCTCCGTTCCTTAAAGCCGGAGGAAATCTGGCAGGAAATTGAGGAAAATGAGTTTTGACGACATGGCAGGCGGCGTTAAGCAGCGCCTGCCGATTCAATATTATACCAGGAGGAAGAAAATGGCAGTGACATGGACCAGAGGACAGAGGGAAGTCATTGATTTCAGAGGCGGAAACCTGCTGGTTTCCGCTGCCGCAGGAAGCGGTAAAACAGCGGTTTTGGTAGAGCGGATTGTGGAAATGGTGACGGACAAAGACCATCCTGTAGACCTGGACAACCTGCTGGTTATGACCTTTACCAACGCCGCTGCCGCCGAGATGCGGGAGCGGATTCGGGAGGCCATAGAAAAACGCCGGGAAGCAGATCCCCAAGACCGCCGGTTAGAAATGCAGTCCATTCTGGCCCCAAGGGCCCAGATTACCACCATAGACAGCTTCTGTTTAGGGCTTCTGCGGGAATATTACAATCATCTGGATTTGGATCCGGCCTTTCGAATCGGGGATACAGGGGAATTATCCCTGCTTAAGGGAGATGTAATGAAAGAGCTTCTGGAGGACTGGTACGGATCCGGAGACCAGGCCTTTCTCCATTTCGCAGAGACCTATGCCCTGGGAAAAAGCGATTTTGGCATTGAGGATATTATTTTCCAGGTATGGCAGTTTTCCCAGAGCCATCCCTGGCCTGAGGAGTGGCTTTCAGAATGTGAAAAAGAGCTTTCAGAAGGGAATAAAGAAGAAATAGAAAAAGCTCCCTGGATGGAATTTCTCATAAAGGACATCCGCCTTCAGGGAGAAGAGATGGAGGATCAGCTTCTTTCCTGCGGAAAAATCTGTGAGGAGGAGGGAGGCCCCCAGGCTTATCGGGAAACCATTCTTGCAGAAGCCGGGATGATGAAAGAATGTGGGCAGATATCCGGCTATGAGGAATTTCTCCGGTTCTTAAAAAAGGCTTCCTTTGGAAAGCTTCCCCCGGTGCGGAGTAAGGATGTGGATCCGGAGAAAAAGGTCTTGGTAACCTCTGCAAGGGACCGGGTAAAAAAGACGGTAAAGGGATGGAAGGAAAGTTTTGGAAAACAGCCTTTAGACATGGTTTTGGAAGCCCTGATGGGAACAAAAGAAACGACAGGGATTCTTTTAAGGCTGGCAGGAGAGTTTTCCCGGCGATTCCAGGAAGCCAAAAGAGAACGGAACCTTATGGACTTTAACGACCTGGAGCATTTTGCCCTGGAGATTTTGTGGGAAAAGGGGGAGGAGAGACGATATCCTTCCCAGGTGGCGGATGAGCTGAGCAGGCGGTTTGAAGAAATTCTGGTGGACGAATATCAGGACAGCAACCTGGTTCAGGAGACCCTGATTCAGGCGCTGTCAAGGGAGCGCCAGGGGCAGCCCAATGTGTTTATGGTAGGGGATGTAAAGCAGAGTATTTACCGCTTCCGTCTGGCAAGGCCGGAGCTGTTTTTAGAGAAATACGAGACCTATTCCGGCCAGGAGGGGCCTTACAAAAAGATTGAGCTCTGCCAAAACTTCCGAAGCCGGGCTTCCGTATTAAACAGTGTAAATCAGGTGTTTTACCAGATTATGGTAAGAAATCTGGGAGGAATCCGGTATCGGGAGGAAACCGCCCTCTATCCGGGAGCTGATTTTGCTCCTCTCCCTCCGGGGGAAGAGTCCCGGGGCCAGACTCCTACAGAGCTTCTCATTGTTCCCACAGACAGCCGGATTATGGAAGGACTGGAAGAGGACGCCGCCGATTACACGGCCAGGGAATTGGAGGCCAGGCTGGTTGCAAAGAAGATTAAGAGCCTTATGGATAAGGAAAAAGGCCTTCTCATATGGGATAAGGGAAAGGAGGCCTACCGGCCTGCAGGCTTTGGGGACATTGTAATCCTGCTGCGAAGCGTTTCCGGTTGGGCAGAGGTATTGGTAAACGTGCTGATGAATGAGGGAATCCCGGCAGCAGCCCAGACCCAGACCGGGTATTTTGACACGGTGGAGGTGGAAACTGTATTAAGCCTTCTGTCTGTGGTAGACAATCCCTTTCAGGATATTCCCATGGCCTGCGTATTAAAATCGCCGGTTATCGGAATGACGGAGGAGGAACTGGCCTGGCTTATGGCCGGATACAAAGGCCAGGTAGGGAAAAATAAATACGGGGACAGAGGAATCTATGGGGCTGTCCGGTTTTGGCTTTACGGCAGTGAGACAGAAGAAGCTCAGGAACCTCCTGCTCTTTTGGAAGCCGTTCACCACCCGGAGATCAGCCGGAAGCTGGAAAAGCTGGAGACCATGCTGGAGGAATACCGGCTCCTTGCCTCCTGGCTTCCCATCCATGAGTTGATTTATCAGATATACCGCCGCAGCGGATACTACGACTATGTCTCCGCCATGCCGGCAGGCCATGCCAGACAGGCCAATCTGGATATGCTGGCAGAAAAAGCATTGGCTTATGAAAACACCAGCTACAAAGGCCTGTTCCACTTTATCCGGTATATTGAAAAGCTGAAAAAGTTTGAGACGGATTTCGGAGAAGCCCCGGTTTTCGGAGAAAATTCTCAGGTGGTACGGATTATGAGTATTCACAAGAGCAAGGGACTGGAATTCCCTGTGGTAATATTGGCAGGCATGGGAAAGCGGTTTAATAAACAGGATTTAACAGGAAAAATCCTTATCGATCCGGAGCTGGGAATCGCTGCGGATTATCTGGATCTGGAGCAGAGGGTCAAAATTCCCACCTTAAAAAAGCAGGCTTTAAAGCGCCGCATGGATTTAGAAACCATGGGGGAGGAGCTTCGGATCCTTTATGTGGCTATGACCAGGGCCAAGGAAAAGCTGATTATGACTGCCTCAGAAAAATCCCTGGATAAAAAGCTGGAAAAATGGGGCGGGATGAGCTTTGGCAGCAAAAAAGGACTTCCCTTTACTGTCTTGTCAGGAGGAAACTCTTATCTGGACTGGATGCTTATGGCTTTTCCAGCCATAAAAGAATCCGGCCTTATCTCTATGGAAACCGTTCCTGTATCCGACCTTGTGGGAAGGGAGGTAATGAGACAGATTGAGAGACGGGACTTAAAAGAAGATTTGCTTTCATTAGACTGTACCAAAACCTATGAGGAAGAGGTGGGCCGCACCTTAAAGGAGCAGCTTTCTTATGAATATCCCTTCCAGGCGGAAACCGGGCTTTACGCCATGCTTTCCGTGTCGGAGATTAAACGGCGCAGACAGGAGGCAGAGGCCAGGGAGGAAGATATGGAGCTTTCAGCCGCCTGCCTGGAGAGTATCAGGACGCCTGAGGGGAAGGGGGACAAGGCCAAAGGAGCTTTGCGAGGAACTTCCTTCCACCGGGCATTGGAGCTGATTTCCTTTGGAGAGTTTTCTTCTATAGAAAACCGGGCTTCTCTGATTCAGGCCCTTTCAGACCGCATAGAAAGCTTTAAAGAACAGGGGCTTCTCTTAGAGGAGGAAGCAGGCCTTATTGAGGCGCCCCTTCTTACCGGATTTTTAAGAAGCCCTCTGGGAATCCGGATGGCCCTGGCAGAAAAACAAGGCCGCCTTCACAAGGAGCAGCAATTTATGGTGGGAATTCCTGCCAGAGAAATAGGAGTGGGAGAGTCAAAAGAGCTGGTGCTGGTTCAGGGCATTATAGATGCCTGGATGGAGGAAGAGGACGGCCTGGTGCTGGTGGACTACAAAACCGACCGGGTAGAGCAGGGGGGAGAGAGCATCTTAATCCGCCGTTATCAGACTCAGCTGGATTACTACAAACGAAGCCTGGAGCAGATTACCGGAAAGCTGGTAAAGGAGAAAATCCTTTATTCCCTTTCTTTGGGAAAAGAGATTGGGCTTTGATAGAATAGACATGAAAAATCAAGGAGTATGTGAAATGATTCAATTAGAGAGAACCAGTGTGATGAATCTGGAAAATGCCATGAGGGGAGCCAGAAATCCTCTGAACAGCTGGAGCCGGATGGACAGCAGTTATGATGAGGACGGCAAATACATTTTGGGCCCTAATGATTTGGGGCTGGCTGTGCGGCTCAGAAAAGCCGGAAGCGATCACCGAAAATTCATCCGTCAGATTTTTGTTTCCGTAGACATTACCGCGCCCCTTTACTGGTGGAAAGAGTATGATACTTATAAAGTAGCCACGGTAGCCAATTCCACCAGCACCATGCACAAGATCCACAGCAAGCCTTTTGAAAGAGGGGATTTTAGTCTGGATCATATGACGGAAGAGACCCTGGACTTTTTCGATACCATCATTGCCAGACTGGAGACCATTCGCCTTCGCTATATGGAAACCAAGAGCAAAAGCGACTGGTATGACATGATTCAGCTTCTTCCCTCCAGCTATAACCAGATGCGTACCTGCACCTTTAACTACGAAACCCTGGTGAATATTTACTATGCCAGAAGAAACCACAAGCTGGAAGAATGGCATACCTTTTGCAATTGGATTGAAACCCTTCCTTATGCGAAAGAGATTATTATTGCAGAGGAAGAGGAGGATTCTTTGTCATGAATCTAATCGCAGCAGTAGACAAGCGCTGGGCCATTGGAAATAAGGGACAGCTTCTGGTTTCCATCCCCGGCGACCAGAAGCTGTTTCGGGATGAGACTCTGGGAAAAGTGGTGGTGATGGGAAGAAAGACGTTGGAAAGCCTTCCGGGGGGAAGGCCTCTTTACGGGCGCACCACCATTGTTCTGAGCCGGGATAAAAGCTATCAGGTAAAGGACGCCCAGGTGGTTCATACTCTGGAGGAGGCCTTAAGAGAGCTTGAAAAGTATTCTTCTGAGGACATATTCGTAGCAGGAGGCCAGGAAATTTATCAGCAGTTTCTTCCATACTGCCAGACGGCCCACATTACCTGGATTGATTACACCTATGATGCGGATACCTATTTCCCCAATCTGGATCAGGATGAGGAGTGGGAGCTGGCGGCAGAGAGCGAGGAACAGACCTACTTTAATATTTGTTATGAATTCCGGATGTATAAGAGGAAGAAATGATTTCAAAGGCAGTTGATTCTTATATTTTAACCAGAAAACCTATTGTCATTTAACTGAAACAATGATATGATATATATCAAATTGTTTTTCGGATACTTTAGAACACTACAACAGCGCAATAATAAAGAATCAAAACAGGCAGTCAGGAGGATTCTCATGTACCAGATCAGAAAAGCCCAGCAGCTGGCCGATAAGATTTACTTGATGGAAGTGGAAGCTCCCAGAGTAGCAAGATCGTGCCAGCCTGGAGAATTTGTTATCGTAAAAATAGATGAAGCCGGAGAACGGATTCCGTTAACCATCTGCGACTATAACAGGGAAAACGGAACGGTTACCATCGTGTTCCAGATTGTAGGCGCATCTACATATCGGATGGCGGCATTAAAAGCCGGAGATGCCTTCCAGGATTTTGTTGGGCCTTTAGGCCGTCCTTCTGAGTTTATAACAGACCCGGAGGAAGAAGTAAAAAAGAGAAAATACCTGTTTGTAGCCGGCGGAGTGGGAGCTGCTCCCGTATATCCCCAGGTAAAATGGATGCACGCCCACGGTATTGATGTGGATGTAATTGTGGGCTCTAAAAACAAAGATCTTCTTATTTTGGAAAAAGAGATGGAGGCAGCAGCAGGAAACCTCTATGTTACAACTGACGACGGATCTTATGGCCGCAAGGGTATGGTGACTGCGGTGATAGAAGATCTGGTAAAAAATGAAGGAAAGTCCTATGATGTATGTGTGGCTATCGGCCCTATGATTATGATGAAATTTGTCTGCAAGCTGACCAAGGAGCTGAATATCCCCACAATTGTCAGCTTAAACCCCATTATGGTAGACGGTACGGGAATGTGCGGCGCCTGCCGGGTAACCGTAGGAGACGAGGTAAAGTTTGCCTGTGTAGACGGCCCGGAGTTTGACGGTCATCTGGTAGACTTTGATCAGGCTATGAAGCGCCAGCAGATGTATAAGACCAAAGAGGGAAGAGACATGCTGAAGGTTCAGGAAGGCGCCACCCATCACGGCGGCTGCGGACATTGCGGAGGTGACAACTAATGGACGGGATGAAGCGGGTTCCCATTAAGGAACAGAATCCGAAAGTAAGGGCGGCTAATTTTGAAGAGGTCTGCCTGGGATATAGCGAAGAAGAAGCAGTAGAGGAGGCAAAGCGCTGCCTTCAGTGCAAAAAGCCCTTCTGTGTTCAGGGGTGTCCGGTTTCCATTGATATTCCGGCATTTATTAAGAAGATAACGGAGAGAGATTTTAAGGGGGCGGCAGAGGTGATTGCCCAGTCCTCCGCTCTTCCGGCGGTTTGCGGCCGGGTTTGTCCCCAGGAGAGCCAGTGTGAGGGGAAATGTGTAAGGGGCATTAAAGGAGAGCCGGTTTCTATCGGCAAATTAGAGCGTTTTGTGGCGGACTGGTCCAGAGAAAACGGTTTTGTGCCCGCCGCTCCTGAGACTACTAATGGGAGAAAAGTAGCAGTTATCGGTTCCGGCCCTGCAGGCCTTACCTGTGCCGGAGATCTGGCAAAAATGGGCTATGAGGTTACCATCTTTGAGGCCCTTCACGAGCCTGGAGGAGTATTGACCTACGGGATTCCGGAGTTTCGTCTTCCAAAAAGCACCGTAGTCCGCACAGAGATTGAAAATGTAAAAAAGCTGGGCGTCAAGATTGAAACAAATGTTATTATCGGTAAGTCTGTTACCATTGATGAGCTGATGGAAGAAGAGGGCTTTGAGGCCGTATTTATAGGATCCGGAGCCGGGCTTCCTAAATTTATGGGGATTCCCGGAGAAAACGCCAACGGCGTGTTCTCCGCCAATGAATATTTAACAAGAAACAATCTGATGAAGGCCTTTCGGGATGATTATGATACCCCCATTGCCGCAGGCAGAAAGGTGGCGGTAGTAGGCGGCGGAAACGTAGCCATGGATGCTGCCAGAACCGCGCTCCGTTTAGGGGCAGAGGTTCATGTGGTTTACCGGAGAAGCGAGGCAGAGCTTCCCGCCCGTGTGGAAGAAGTTCACCACGCAAAAGAAGAAGGGGTTATTTTTAACCTTTTAACTAATCCGGTGGAAATCCTTACGGATGAAAATGATTGGGTAACCGGCAT
Source organism: uncultured Lachnospiraceae bacterium (assembly GCA_910577645.1). Lineage (GTDB taxonomy): Bacteria > Bacillota > Clostridia > Lachnospirales > Lachnospiraceae > UMGS1370. Next base: position 67,150 of record CAJTOL010000004.1, on the reverse strand, counting down.
GGTAGTACGCAAGATGGAGCTGGGGGAGCCGGATTCCTCCGGCAGAAGGCGTCCGGTAGAAATTGCCGGTTCTGACTACACCATTGAGGTGGACACCGTGATTATGTCCCTGGGAACTTCCCCCAACCCGTTGATTTCCTCTACCACCAGGGGACTGGAGATCAATAAGCGCAAGTGTATCGTGGCTCAGGAGGATAATGGCCAGACGACCAAGGCAGGCGTATTTGCCGGCGGTGATGCCGTAACCGGAGCTGCTACGGTGATCCTTGCAATGGAAGCGGGAAAAGCAGGGGCAAAAGGCATTGATGAGTACTTAAGAAACAAACAATAAGAAACCTGCAGATTGCCGGAATACGGCAGCATGGACAAAGAGCTGAGAGGGGATGTAATAAAATGAAACCAGCGATAATAGAAAACAGCTGGTTTCATTTTACTGCATCCTCTCTTTCCGGCTCTTTCCGGCATTGGAACAGGCGGCGGACAAGCTTTTGTAATATACCTGAACGAGAAAAGAGAATGGACGGAAAATGATGAAACAGACAAAAAATATTGACTTGCTAAATGGCCCTATATTCCCCTCCCTCACTGGCCTTGCCATGCCCATTATGGCTACGGCCCTGGTGCAGATGGCCTACAATTTAACAGATATGGCCTGGATCGGAAGAGTAGGGGCCGGGGCGGTAACTTCTGTGGGAACCGCAGGGATGTACACCTGGCTTTCACAGGGGGTGGCAATGTTTGCCAAAATGGGCGGCCAGGTAAAGGTGGCACATTCCCTGGGGGAAGGAAATAAGGAGGAGGCGGCAAAGTATGCAGGGGGAGCCCTGCAGCTTGGGATTTTTTTAGCCCTTTGCTATGGGGCAGCCGCCATAGCCTTTGCCCGTCCCCTGATCGGGTTCTTTGGGCTTAACAGCGCAAGGATCATAGAGGATGCGGTGGGCTATATGAGGATCACCTGCGGCTGTATTATTTTTATGTACTTAAATGTGATTTTTACCGGAATCCTTACTGCTGCCGGAGACAGCAAAACCTCCTTTCAGGCTAATGTGGCGGGGCTGGCTGCCAACATGGTTCTGGATCCTTTGCTGATTTTCGGTAAGGGGCCGTTTCCGGCTATGGGAGCCGCCGGCGCCGCCGTGGCCACAGTGACGGCTCAGTTTATTGTAACTGCAATATTCTTGATGGCAGTCCGCCGGGACAAGATGATTTTTGACAAGGTAAACATCTTTTCCAGGACGCCGGCGCGGTATTTTAAGACCATGGCGAAAATTGGTTTTCCTGCCGCAGTACAGGAATTGATTTACTGTGTGATTTCCATGGGGATGACCCGTCTGGTGGTATGCTGGGGGGATACAGGCGTGGCAGTCCAGAGAGTGGGAAGCCAGATTGAGTCCATTTCCTGGATGACGGCAGAGGGCTTTGGGGCAGCGGTAAACTCTTTTATCGGACAGAACTACGGCGCCAGAAAATATGACAGAGTAAAGAAAGGCTATCTTACTGCAATCAAAACCATGGCAGTGTGGGGCGCTTTCTCAACTGCATTGCTGGTTTTGGCTCCGGGCCCTATTTTCCGGCTGTTTATTCATGAGCCGGAAGTAGTACCTTTGGGCATTGATTATTTGAAAATCCTTGGATGCTCCCAGCTTTTTATGTGCATTGAGATTGCTACGGTAGGCTCTTTTTCCGGATTGGGAAAAACCCTTCCGTCATCGGTTTTAAGCGTTGTATTCACCTCAGCCAGGCTTCCGGTGGCAGCTGCCCTGTCCGCCACAGCTCTGGGGATTAATGGAATATGGTGGGCCTTTACTGCAACCAGTATTGTGAAAGGGATTATTTTCTTTGCGGGGTTTTTGATAGTGCTTAAGAGGATGGAGAGGGAATAGTTAAAAAACAGCAGGACGCATATTTTTTCAGATAAATATTGACTGCATAGTCTATATTTGCTATAATGCAAAAATAGACTATGCAGTCAATTTTAGGAGGCGTTATGAAACGGGAAGAAAAAAATATGCAAACTAAGCGGCGTATTATAGACAGCGCCTTAAATGAATTTTCTGAACAGGGCTATGGAGCAAGCTCTATTAATACAATTTGCTCCGGGAAGGGAATTTCCAAGGGAATTATCTATCATTATTTCAATTCAAAAGATGATTTGTTTCTGGCCTGTGTAGAGGAATGTTTCTGTCTGCTTACCGAATACTTAAGCAAGAAAATGCAGGTTGCAGATGGTAATATTGAAAAGCAGCTGGAGAAATATTTTGCTGTCAGACAGGCTTTTTTTATAGAACATCCTGTTTATCAGAGGATTTTTTGTGAAGCAGTTGTTACGCCGCCAACTCATCTTAAGACAGAAATACAAGAGCGGAAAAAGATTTTTGACCAGTTGAATATCCGGATTTTAGAACAGTTGCTGGCGGCGCTCCCCTTAAGGCCTCACATTACAAAAAGTGAGGTAATAGAAACTTTCCGGCAGTTTCAGGATTTCATTAATGTAAAATATCAGGCTGCGGAATTTGAAGCTCACGAAGAGAGCTGCAAGAGGGCATTGAATATTTTGCTTTATGGTGTGATTGAAAGGAAGGAGGAACAGATTTCATGAGCGAAACAAAAAAGACAAAGTCTGTTTTAGGGGATATGGCTCCTTCCGAAAGCTCATTGCCGCTGGCAAGGGACTTGGCATGGGTGTGACAGGAGCTTCTCTGGCAACTACCCTGTCACAGTTTGTTACATTTTTCATCTTAACGTGGTTTTATGCCAGCGGACGCTCTGCCATTAAAATGAAAGCAAAAGCTTTTCAGCCCAATTGGAAACTGATTAAAACGGTTACAATGATAGGGATTCCCACTGCAGTAATACAGATATGCCTTTCGGTGGCGGCATCCTTAACCAATATTGCGGCAGCATCATTGCCTTAATCGGATGAAATTATTGCAGCCTATGGTGTTGTCCAGCGTCTTGTTTTAATCGGATGCTATGTCATTATGGGATTCATGCAGGGGTATCAGCCGGTAGCTTCTTATGCGTTTGGAGCGGAAAGACGGAGAGCGGTTTCATCAGTCAGTGCGTTTTGTCTTAAAGGGAACCATACTTTTAACCATACTGGTGGCGGCAGTATATATTATTTTGGCCAAACCCTTGATCAGCCTTTTTTATGAAAACCCGGTTATTGTGGATTATGGCAGGTATCTGCTTATTTCCCAGGTGATTTTGCATCCGGCTTTTGGATTATGCTATATGATGACAATTACTTACCAGACAATTGGGGCTTCTAAGTACGGACTGTTCCTTTCTGTAATCCGGCAGGGACTGTTTTATATTCCGTTTATCCTGACCCTGCCTAAATTCCCGGGCGTAACCGGAATTTATATTTCACAGCCTGCTGCTGATATTTTAACCATTTTGGTATGTATATTGTTAATAAAATCAATGAAGGCAATCGCGGCAAAAAATATGTAATGAGTAAGGAGAAAAATTATGAAAAAGAAATTGCTGTTAACATGTTTGGTGTTCACATTGTGCGCGGCCCTGTCAGCTTGCGGGAAAGCAGATGTACAGGAGTCAGTTTCTAAGGCTGATACGGAAGCGGTACAGGAGTCCGGCGGAAAAGAAACAGATACGAAGGCTTCTGCAGAACCGGAAACAACAGAGGCAAAAACTGCGGAGAAAGTCACAGAGACGGAAACCGCAGGACAAGAGACGAAAGCACAGGCTTCCGGCAAATATGATGATAATTTTGCAGTAGATGAGCCGGCAGTAAAGGAGTACGGGGAGCGGATTAAAGAAGCGGTGAATACTAAAAATATAGAGGCTTTGGCTGATTTGACGGGTTTTCCAGTGTATGTTGGGTTTCCGGATGAAAGCAAGGTAATCAATACCAGAGAGGAATTTATTGCACTGGGTGCAGACCGCATCTTCACCCAGGAGTTTATAGATTCTGTGGGAAACGCTGATTTAAGCGGGCAGCAGGCAAGTATGGCAGGATTTGTCATGATGACGGGAGAAGGCCCTAATGCTATTTTTGGTGTAGTGGAGGGAGAACTGCGTATTACCGGCTATAATTACTGACAAATATGGGGTTTTTATGGTGAAATTGAAGATTCTACTTTTCGTAGGTTTTCTTCCTTACGGCTCATCCATTATAATTGTCGAGAGTAAGACATGATTTTTAGGCGGCTGCCCGCCGGAATGGAGAAAAGCTATGAATTATGTAACCGGAGAAATGATCCGCATTTTGCGGGAAAAAAACAATATGACGCAGAGACAGCTGGCAGAGAAACTAAATGTCAGCGATAAGACTGTATCCAAATGGGAGACCAGCAGAGGATTGCCGGATATTTCTATTCTGTCTGATCTGGCGGCGGCGTTAAACATCTCTGTAGCGGAATTGCTGGCCGGAGAATGTGTGGAAAACGAAAACCGCTCATCCAATATGAAAAAGGCGTCTTTTTATGTATGTCCAATCTGCGGGAATATTATCTGCACAGTGGGAAAAGGAGCTTTTTCCTGCTGCGGCATTCTTCTTCCGCCTTTAGAGGCAGAAGAAGGGGAGACTGACAGGGAACACGAAATTTCAGTGGAAACCATTGATAATGAGTATTATGTATCTGTAAGCCACGATATGAAAAAGAGCCACTTCCTCTCATTTTTTGCCTATGCCACCGCAGGAACGATCCAGATGGTAAAGCTTTATCCGGAACAAAATGCTGAGACCCGGTTTTCAAAAAGGGGCCATGGATATATTTATGCCTGCTGCAACCGTCATGGCCTGTACCGGATGCGGATATAAAAACCAGCTAAATCCTCGTCTTGGGATATAGGATGAGATTAGTTTGGTTTATTTATCTCCATAGTGGCCTTTGCAGTGGGCGATGTAGAGCCGACCATATTTTTTTACTCATCGTCCACCTCGATCAGTTCATGGGCAGTGGCTTTCCCGGCTCTCAGCTCTTGGACGGATTTCTTCACATAGGCCATATTTTCCTTGGAGAAGAATGGGTCGGTAGTCTGAGCAATTTCAAACGGGATGCGGTTTTCTCGTAAAACTGCTTTCACAAAAAGATTGATTGCGGTAGATGTATTCAGGCCTACATTGGAGCAGAAGGTGTCAAAGCTGGCCTTGTCTTTTTCGTTTACCCCTTGCGGTTATATGTGGATTGCCACATTTTTATGGAAAAAGGGGCGTTTATATGGTAATATATAGATAAAGATAAAAACACTATGGGCAGTCTTGCAGAAGTATTTGGCGAATACTGCGACCAGCTGTTAGGTATTGAGGATGAGTTGTCATGGACAGCGTATCAGAAAGGATTATCACCAGTTACGGTTTAATCTGATTGTGGCAACGGATGTAAAAGCAGCTGATCGCAATTCTGAACGGGAGCAACGGGAAGCAGAGAAACAGCAGAAGTTTGAATTGAAACAGTAGAAAAAGGCATATACATGAAGAAATATTTAACTTCTGGTTGTGATCGTATTATAATGTATGGTTCAATTCAAAAAGTAATGCCTGCAAATCAAAATAAATATTATTCAATACAAATTATTGATAACAAATATATTTTATGTGGAATGCATTTGCCAAGCCGGATTTATTCGGATCACCAAGAAAGAAGAAATATTGTCATAGATATGATTGTTGCAGATATTAATGAAAATCCTTATGATTCTGGGTGCTTAAATGCTACAAAATTTCATGGAATATCTAGTGGAGAGGATGCTGGAAAAGAGAGTCGCTTAATTATGGGTAAAACATTTAAAATGTTTTATAATCCTATGTGGAATTTATTTGGTGATTTTAGTTATCCGCCAGGGACGCATTATCATAATGGTAGTGAGCCTATCAATTCTTTTTGGAATATTTATGATCAAGTAATGATTCGTCCAAACATGAGAAAATGTTTTGTCGAAAAAAGTTTAAAAATAATTACGGATATGCAGAACTATTCTTTGGTTGATAAATTGAAACATCCAAGAAAGGATATTAGCGATCATCTACCAATTGTTTTTGAGATAAAGGAGGAAAGAATATGACTTATGATTTTAATTTTGATGGGATTTTAAATTATGATGATGATCAGGCAGTTTCTCCAGATACAGTTGTTGCAGAATTAGGGAAGCAATTAGAAAAAGCTACAAACGGTTTTATCAAAGGCATAGTAAGAGAATATAATGGCCCTATAGAATCTTATGATCAGATGTCTGGTTTTGCATCAATTGCTTCTGCACTTGGAACTTCGTTAGTACACAGAGATATTCAAGATAATTTAGGGGCAATAGGTTATCAAGATTATAAATTTGAATTTTTTTTGACAGCATCTAAAATACAAAATTATAAATATAGAGTTTTATTTTTTGAATATGGTATTGGGATGTATCCAGTTAAAATTGTTCTTGAACAGGGGATTGCAGATGAAATTTTTAAAAAGGAAAATGCAGATTATGTAATTGAATATGGAACGAAAACAGAATTGGAAAATGCAATCTTAAATGTCCTAAATACAAAGAAAGTTACAAAGGTTATGCAGGAGTTAATCTATGCAATGAAAAGATTGGAAAGACTTGATAAAGAGAAACCTAAGTTAATAGAAAAATCGTCGGCTATGGAATGAATAAAGGACAGAAAAAAGAAAGAGAGAATTTCGTGGAACATTGAAGGCTTGTAAACGCCTGAATTTTACGAAGTTCTCTCTTTCTTAGGAATCAGGGGCTAAAATTGGTATTTCCTGACAGCCCCCGGCCTGTACCAGATGCGGATATAAGGCTAAATCAACATATTATCAATATCATAAAAGCTAAAGTAATTTCTTTGGTTTACGCTGCGGTTAACCGTGACAAATTCCGCATTTTTCCCGACTGTCTGATAGCATAAGGAAACCCAGTCACGGACGGACACGATTTCTTTATTTCCCACATTAAAAATATGCTGAGCAGGCCTTTGCTCCAGAATAATATCCATAAACCGGCACAGATCATGGATATAGAAAAACTGCAGCTGTAATTGGCCTTCTTGTGGCAAATAGAATTTTCTGTTCTTTAAAGCACATTCAAAAACAAAAGCTTCCCGATACAGATTGTTCATAGGCCGTACAGATAAGGGGGACAGTGTTCGGAATATACAGCGCCGGAACTGATAAAAATGTAATATTTAGTTAAGGATTTTATGGCTTTCTTTGTTCTTTTTAGAGTCAGCTTCAGGAGCCGGATGGCTTCCCACCAGAGAAATCAGCTCCTGCATATTAAGTCTCTGATCCTTCATTTCATCCCTGGTGTTGGGGAAATATTTTTCCAGAATGGGAAGGAGAATCAGTACGGTTATGCCGGAGGTAAACCCGCCGTTATAGAGGACAAACCCGCCGTGAAGGGCGCTGGTGGCAGTGCACATGGAGGCGCATAAAAAGCCGCTGGCAATTCCGGCCCGGATGCCGTAACGGCCTACCAGAGGGCTCATACCGGTGGCAAAAGCCACGCTGTTTAAATAGCCTTGAGTGGAAACGGACCAGGTGATATCCCTTCCGTTTAAGTGGCAGAAAAACATGGTTACAAGGTAAAGGCACTGGTATCCCACTAAAATCGGCAGTACATTGTGGGGATGCTGGCCCATGGCGGAAAAGGTCAGGGCTGCCAACATAATTCCAAAGGTAGGGCCGGTAAATCCGGCTCCCTCTGTAAACAGGATTACCAGGTTCAGGTATAACAAAAACAGGCAGCCGTAAATGCCCATATTCATAAGACACACAGGCATGCCGTATTTTTCTGAAAAGTCACTGTGAAATCCGGTGTCCTTAAACAGATGCGACAGGCCCTTCATGCTTCTCCCATTTAACAAATATCCGGCCAGGAAACAGAAAAGAAACAGGATTCCATAGAAACAGTTGGCGTAAAGCCGGTAGCTGTGGTGGAAATGGAGATAGATATAATTGTCCACCGCAAAGGGCTTAGAGGGCGTTATCCCCATGGTATGATACATAAAATTGTACACGAAAAATCCGAAAATCCCGAAAGCCAGACCGCCGTTGTAGAGATTGTATCCTTTGTGCCAGGCGCTGGCTCCCGGCAGAATTGCCGGTACAATATATCCCATTATAATGCTGAAAGCCGTAGCCATAGCCACTCCGGCCAGGGTTATGTTGGTCTGGCCGTATACAAAGGATTCCCCTTCTGTGTACCGGAACAGAAATTCGCTGATAAAGGGTGCAAAAGAGGTAGTAAACATGCAGATGTGGAGATTGCTTTTAAAATCCAGTTTCTGGTGGCGGAGATAGATAAAGGGAGCCAGAAAGCAGGGAAGCATATTTAAAAGATTCAGGCCGTAAAAGCAGTGAGCCACCACCAGAAAGTACCCGGCCAAGGTATTGGCCTTTGAATCTCCCTTTAAACCAATCATAAAAAGCACGCAGATCATGCCGCATATACCGGCGTTGAGCATGGTGCTGGCCAGTCCACCGATAGCAAAATAGTCCGTAATCAATGGGCAGGGGGTAATGAGAATCCGATGCCAGTCTGTAAACACCATTCCCCATTCTTTGGTGTAAATTGCCGCAATCCAGGCAGAGATCAGAAATGACAGGGAAAACCCCAGCGCAATTCCGTTGATAATTTGACTGTTGCTGAATTTGTACCTCTTCATAATACCACAGCCCCCAATGAAGTTTTTTCTCTGGTATAAAAGCTTTTTTCAACAAGGCTTCTGACCTTTATCATAACATGGTTTTTTGGATTTCTCAACAAGGGGATGACAAAAGGAAAAAGCGTTCAGAAAGCGTTTAACTATCAGAAATGGATTGTCCATGGAGAAAAAAGAAGTTATAATAAAAGAAGGAGCAGTGAAAAAAGGAGAAAGAGTAAGACAGACCACTAATCAACAGAAATAGAATACCAGAGGGACAAACCAGTTATGATTATTGAAGAAAGACTGAAAATGCAGGAAGGATTTTCCGATGTAGAAAAAGCCATTGCCAATTACATATTGGGGCGGGGAGAAAAGCTGAAAAACGAAAGCGCCCGCTATGTGGCCCGGCAGGTTTATACCTCGGCCTCTTCTGTCACCCGTCTTTGCCAACGGCTGGGGTTTGACGGATATCCGGATTTTCGGCAAGCGTATTTGGAAGAGGAGGCGTATCTTTGTTCCCATTTTCAGAGAATAGACGCAAACATGCCCTTTGAAAGAAAGGACAGCCCTCTTCGGGTGGCCAATAAGCTTTCCGCCTTGTATGGGGAAATTGTCGATGATACCCTTTCTCTGATTACGGCGGAGCAGATGCAGGCGGTTATGCACATGTTTGAGACATGCAGCCGGATCCATGTGATGTCTCTGGGCTCCCACGCCTATCTGGCTTACCCCTTCCGTGAAAAGATGATGAAAATCGGTATCCAGGTAGATATTAATCAGCAGTCGGATATTGGCTATTATCAAGCGGAGGTGGCAGGAAAAGAGGAAATTTTTCTCTTCATCTCCTATTCCGGTGAATTGGAAAACCTTATTAAAGTTGCCGAAAAGGCGAAATCAAAAGGAATTCCCACTATTTGTTTTACTTCTTATGGACATAATCAGCTGGCATCCGTGTGTGACATTGTATTTTATGTTTCCACCAGGGAGAAACTCATCACAAACCTGGGGACTTACGGTGTCTATGTGTCAGTTCTCTATCTTTTTGATATCTTATATTCTTGTTGGTTCAATCGGAATCATGAAAAAAATCTGGCGAAAAAGACCCGCATTTCTACGGAATATGAAAAGAAAAGGCATTCCAAAAATCCAATCTTGATGGAAAGAGAGTAAAGTCGTAGGCCTGCAATGGTGTTGCAGGCCTATAGCGTCAGGGCAGAATTATTTTCGCAACACTGTTGAAAGGTATCTCCCAGTCATTGAAGGTTTCCGGTCTCTTTTGTAAACTAAAGGCACAAGATAATTGTTGCCGGCAAATGAGGAAAGAGAAGGAGGAAGCTATGGATTACAAAGAAACTGCCATTAGAATATTGGAAAAGGCGGGCGGAAAAGATAATGTTGTATCTGTGGGCCACTGTGCTACGAGGCTTCGGTTTGTGTTGAAAAATGAGGAAAAAGCAGATGCTGACGGCATAAAACAGATGAAGGGGATCATCGGGGTAGTAAGGAAAGGCGGTCAGTTTCAGGTGATAATAGGCGGGGAAGTTACGGATGTGTTTCGGGAGCTTATGAAACTGGCGGATTTTGAAACGCCGCAGGATTCAGGTGCGGAGAAGGACGCAAAGGAGAAAAAAGGCTTTATTGGCAGTTCCCTGGAGACCATTGCAGGAATTTTCTTTCCCACTATTGCCTCTCTTACGGGGTGTGGCATGCTGCAGGCTTTGCTGGCCCTCCTTGTATTTTTAAAAGTGGTGGATACAAGCTCCCAGACCTATATTATTTTGAAACTAATGGGTGACGCGGCATTTTATTTTCTTCCCATTATCCTGGCTGTGTCAGCGGCCAAGAAGTTTAGGTGCAACGAATATCTGGCGGCTGCTGTGGGCGGAATCCTGATTCATCCTAATTTTATTAATTTGGTAAATGCGGCAAAGGAGACCGGGGAGGGGCTGTATTTTGCAGGGCTTCCGGTAAATCTGGCCAGCTATGCCAGTTCGGTAATTCCCATTATCCTGATTGTCTGGTTTATGTCCTACATAGAGCGGGGAGTGGAAAAATTTGTGCCAAAATCTTTGAGGATGATTCTTGTGCCATTGATTACCCTGGTTATTGTGGGGCCGGCCGGTATCTTGTTGATAGGCCCTATTGGAAATATTGCCGGCGGCTATCTGGCATCGTTTATTAACTGGCTGAATCTTACGGCTCCATGGCTGGTACCCATGCTGGTAGGTACCTTTACCCCTCTGATGGTAATGTGCGGTATGCACTATGGGTTGATTCCTCTTGGAGTCAGCATGCTTGCCTCAACGGGATATGATACGGTTGCCGGCCCGGGAATGCTTGTGTCCAATATTGCTCAGGGAGCTGCTTCCCTTGGCGTTGCCTTCCGTGCAAAAAACAGAGAGTTGAAATCTCTTGCATCTTCTGTAGGAATCACTGCGGTGTGCGGCATTACGGAACCGGCTATGTATGGAATCAGTCTCCGCTATAAAAAGCCTTTGTACGCCGCTATGGTTGGCGGCGGCGTGGGCGGCTTGTTTTTAGGGATTTTTGGAGTAGGGCGTTATGCTCAGGCAGCGCCGGGGCTTCTGGCCCTTCCCAGCTATATTGGCGGAGATTCTTTGAAGATATTTTATCTGGCCTGCATTGGTTCGGCTATTGCTTTTGTAGTATCTTTTATGGTTTCTTTTGCTCTGGGAGTTGATGAGGCAGAAGAGAAAAAATAGATATAAAAATGGGAGGAATTGTATGAGTTTTCCGAAGGATTTTTTATGGGGCGGCGCTACTGCCGCCAATCAGTGTGAGGGAGCTTATGCACAGGACGGGAAAGGTTTGTCTACTGCTGATGTAATGCTGGCCGGAAAAAGCGATGATTACAGTTTTAGCAGAGGTAACCCCAGAGATGTGACAAAACAGATCGAAGACGGGATTTATTATCCAAGCCATATAGCGATTGATCACTACCATCATATGGAAGAGGACGTGAAACTTTTTGCAGAGATGGGATTTAAATGTTATCGTTTTTCCATAGCATGGAGCCGCATTTTTCCTCAGGGAAACGAGGAAGCTCCCAACGAGGAGGGGCTTAAATTCTATGACCGGCTTATAGAACTGCTTTTGACGCATCATATAGAACCATTGGTGACCATGTCCCACTTTGAGACTCCTCTGGGACTTTTAAAATATGGTTCCTGGGAGAATCGGAAGACCGTGGATTTTTTCAGCAGATATGCAAAGGTTCTTTTAGAACGGTACAAAGGGAAAGTTCGTTACTGGCTGACCTTTAATGAGATTAACGCCATGTCCCTGCAGCCGTGGATGGCAGGAGGGATTGATTCGCCGGATGAGGCGGTTCGCATGAGGGCCGCATATCATCAGCTTCTTGCCAGCGCAAAGGCAGTGGATATGGCCCATAAGATTGACCCAGAAAATAAGGTGGGAATGATGTACTCCGGACATTTTGCCTATCCCAATTCTCCGGATCCAAAAGATGTCCAGGGAACATTTGATTTCATGCATAAAATGCTGTTTTATTGTGATGTCCAGTGCCGTGGGTATTATCCGTCTTATAAGAGAAAGGAACTGGAGCGGGAACAGATTGAGCTTCCCATAAAGCCTGGAGATAAAGAGATTTTTAGGGCTGGAAAAGTTGATTTTCTGTCATTTAGCTATTATCTGACTCATGTAACGGGAAAGGATACGAGAGGAGCTGTCAGAGGTCTGAATGGCATCGATACGGGCTACAAGAATCCCTATTTGAAAGAGTCGGAGTGGGGCTGGCCTGTGAATCCTATGGGACTGCGGCATATTCTTAACTTTTTCTGGGAACGGTATCAGATTCCCCTTATGGTGGTGGAAAATGGCCTTGGAGCAGTGGATGTGGTAGAAGAGGATGGATCGATACACGATGATTACCGCATTCAATACCTGAAAGAACATATCCGGGAAATGAAAAAGGCTATAGAGATGGACGGAGTGGAAGTGATGGGATATACATCATGGGGATGCATTGACCTGATTGCCGCCAGCACAGGACAGATGAGCAAGCGTTATGGATTTATTCATGTAGATTTGGACGATGAAGGCAACGGAACATTAAAGCGGAGAAAAAAGGACTCTTTCTGGTGGTATAAAAAGCTGATTGAGACAGACGGAGAGTCTTTGGAGGAGGAATTGTAATTATGAGAGACAATGTACATTCAAGAGAGTTTTGGGACGGGGTTGAGAAGAAGGCTACCTTTCAGAAGCAGTTTAAAAGGCCGGATTGCATTATCCTTGACAGCGAGTATTGCAGTATGGGCCGGATGATCGCGGTAAAAGCATGTGAAACCGGCGGATACGCCTACTATGATGCGGAAAAGCTTATGGGCCTTCTTAAGCCCGAAGAGAGGAACTTGGTTGCCCGGTATGACAAAATACTTGAAAATATGGAACTAAGGGCGGAGGACTTAAGAAAGGATGAGGAATTTGCCCGTGTTTGTGAACTGTATCAGCAGGCTATTAGGCTGGCCCTGAAAGAGGGTTCATGCCTGATCCATGAATGTGGGATAAAAGAGAAGATTGAGTCGGAGGGATATAGCTGTCTGAGCGTACTGTTCTATGCCATGGATCAGCAGGAAAAGCGGGAGAGGGCAAAGACTACTGCTATATATAAAGACCTGGAAACTTCGGAGGAATTAGATAAAGCCATTGAGAAAGAGGATCACAGACGGAGAATCTATCACGACGCCTTGAGCAAAAGACCGTGGGGAATGAAGGAGGCCTATGATCTTTGCCTCAATACGGATGTAATGGGGCGAAAAAAATCAGCGGAGTTTTTAGGAGCTTTGATGGCGAATGAAAATCAGTAGAAGAAATGCCGAAATCTGCTTTATAGGCGGGTTTCGGCATTTTGTGCGCCATAGGGGGAATATACAATAGATATTGCTCACATATTGCTAAGCATCAGTGTATATGAATTTGACTATGACATGAAAAATATGCATTTGATTCAGAGGGCTGAAGTAAAGTTTTCTCCTGAGGGAAGGTTTTTATTTGCCAGCATAAGAGGATATTTCACAGAAAAAGGAGGGGAACGGTTGGTGAGAATGGAAGAAGCTGCGGCAGGCGCACTCTCACGGCTATGAGCGCTGGGCCAGTGTGTTCAATCTGAAAGAAATGGTAAAGACGCTGAATTATTTGCAGGGATATGGCCTGATGAAGTATGCGGACTTGGAAACGGCCTGTGATAGGGCGGTATTTTGACAGCCTGGGTTTGAAGAGGCTACCCTCTATCCAATCGCTGAAACAGGAGTACGCCATCCTGTTAGCCGAGAACAAAAAGTTGTACCCGGAGCAGAAAAAAGCAAAGGATTTCCCCTCTCCCCCGCAGGGCAACAGACACCGAAGGAGGCTGACCGTTACTACTATTTGTCACTGACACGCGGATTGTGGTTGTTCCATGTTTTGAATAAGACAGGATAAATTCAAGGTGCTGCTTGAGTCTTTTCGCACAAATCAACCAAAGTAAACTGTGCCAGGTAATCGGAGATCACCTTATCCAGCCCCTGCCATAGTGGGAGTGTTCGGCAGCCATTGCTCCGTGGACAGACGTTCTGCCCCGATTCCAGGCAGGCAACGGGGGCCAGCGGCTCCTCCATCAGTTCAAGGATAGACTTCACATTGTATTCCTCCGGGGCGCGGTTTAGCCGGTAGCCCCCGCCTTTTCCCCGCAGGGCGGTCAGCAGTCCGCCTTTTACCAGCTCTTTCACTACGATTTCCAGATACTTTTCCGAAATCTCCTGGCGGACGGCCACATCCTTCAATGGCACAAACCCATCTCCCTGATGCTCCGCAACATCCACCAGAAACCGCAGCGCGTATCTGCCCTTTGTGGAAATCATCATAAAACACCCCTCCGTTTTTCCTATCATACCACAAGGTTAATAGGATTTCAAGCGGCGGCTATATACCTATTGACAAAGTAGGTTAGTAGGTATATAATGGGTCCAATTCACAGAGAGGGGGATTTTTCCATGAGTTATAAATTTGAGACCTTACAGCTCCATGTGGGCCAGGAACAGCCTGACCCCGCCACCGACGCCCGGGCGGTGCCAATTTACCAGACTACCTCCTATGTATTCCGGGATTCCGCTCATGCCGCCGCCCGCTTCGGACTGGCGGATGCTGGAAATATCTACGGTCGTTTGACCAACTCTACCCAGGATGTGTTGGAAAAGCGTCTTGCGGCCTTGGAGGGCGGTGCGGCAGCTCTGGCGCTGGCTTCCGGCGCGGCGGCGATCACCTACACCATCCAAGCCTTGGCCCAGGCGGGGGAGCACATCGTAGCACAAAAGACCATCTACGGCGGCAGCTACAATCTGCTGGCCCACACCCTGCCTCAGTTCGGTATATCTACCACTTTCGTGGATGCCCACGATCTGAACGCTGTCACTACCGCAATCCGGCCCAATACCAAGGCCATCTATCTGGAAACCTTGGGCAACCCCAACAGTGATATTCCCGACATCGATGCCATTGCCAAAATCGCCCATGCCCACGGCCTGCCTTTGGTCATCGACAACACGTTTGGGACACCCTATTTGATTCGTCCCATTGAGCATGGCGCGGACATTGTAGTCCATTCCGCCACCAAGTTCATCGGCGGGCACGGCACCACTCTGGGCGGTATCATCGTGGACAGCGGTAAATTTGACTGGAAAGCCTCGGGCAAGTATAAGCCTATCGCGGAGCCAAACCCCAGCTATCACGGGGTCAGTTTTGCGGAGGCCGCCGGCCCCGCTGCCTTTGTCACCTATATCCGTGCTATCCTCCTGCGGGACACCGGGGCAACGATTTCCCCCTTCAATGCCTTTCTGCTTCTTCAGGGAGTGGAGACCCTGTCCCTTCGGGTGGAGCGACACGCCGAAAACACAAAAAAGGTGGTAGAGTATCTGGCCGGCCATCCCCAAGTGGAGAAGGTCAACCACCCCAGCCTGCCTGAGCATCCCGACCATGCTCTATATGAGAAGTATTTCCCCAACGGCGGCGCATCCATCTTTACCTTTGAAATCAAGGGCGGGCAGACGGAGGCCCACAAGTTTATTGACGATCTGAAGATTTTCTCCCTGCTGGCCAATGTGGCGGACGTAAAATCTCTTGTAATCCATCCTGCTACCACCACTCACTCCCAGCTCTCTCCCGAGGAGCTGCTGGATCAGGGGATCAAACCTAATACTATCCGACTGTCCATCGGAACGGAGCATATTGATGACATTATCACTGACCTGGAAAAAGGTTTTGCCGCCGCAGCGCAAAAATAAGAGGGGGAATCTATCATGTCCAATATCTATATATCTGCCGACCAGCTGATCGGAAAAACACCCTTACTGGAACTGGCCCATATTGAAAAGGAGACGGGAACAAAAGCCTGTATCCAATGAGGATGCCCTTTTCCGCTGTCATTGTGTGAGGAGAGCACCGAGGCCGATATAGATGCGATTTTGAAAGGCATCCCGGAAATCGTGAATTATCTCTGCAATATGTCGCTGCTGTGGAAAGATAAAGTCAGTGGGAAACAGGCATTCGTTCTGTAGGAAGATTTTGTTATGGTGCTTTACAGTGAAAAGGTAATGGAGTACTTTCGAAATCCCTGGAACGTGGGTGTGATCGAGGTTGCAGACGGTGTGGGTGAGGTGGGCAACGCCGCCTGCGGGGACATTATGAAGATTTACCTCAAAATTGAGGACGGCATTGTCTCGGATGTAAAATTTGAGAACTTTGGCTGCGGATTTGCCATCGCGTCCAGTTCTATAGCCACCGAACTTATCAAGGGGCCCCCTTTCCGAAGTCTTATGTCAGCTGCCACAAGCCGAGGGCAGTCAGCACCGAGCAGAAGGAACGGGCAAGACAGAAAAAGGATATAAAATTTAATAATGTTGACCTTTGGGTAGCGATTATCTTGGAAGACAATCAGCTACCTTTTTATTTTCAGAAACTACTAATATAGCCATAGAAAGAATGAGCTATGATAAGTCAATCTATGCGATTGAGTACTGTATTTTTTAGCTTGCATTTAGAAAAACCATAATTTTTGTAACGAATTATAATTTAATGTGATATAAAGGGTAGAGGAGGTGAGCTAAGGAATGGATTACTCAGATATGGAAATTGTTTATCATAAGTATTCCAGATTAGTTTATGGATTTTTATATTCCCATACGCATAATGCTGAATGGTCAGAGGAAATGACACAAGAAACTTTTTTGAAGGCGAGTATGTCTATTTCACGTTATGATGCTTCTTGTAAACTGTCTGTATGGCTTTGTCAGATTGCAAAGCATATATTATGGCAGGAACTTCGGAAAAAGAACCGTTTTAAAATAGTGGAACTTACCGATGATCTTCCAGATGTTTCAATATCGGATGGGGAAACTTTTGTTATTCATCAGGAAAATAAGATAGAGCTTTATCAAGCGATCCACCTTCTGCCAGAACAGGAGAGAGAAGTTGTATTGTACCGTATAAGTGGAGAATTGTCTTTTCGTGAAATCGGGGAAATAGTGGGAAAAAGTGAAAATTGGTGCAGGACTGTTTTTTTTCGTGCTAAACAAAAAATCAGAAAGGAGATCAGTCGGAATGAATGAGAGATATAATTGTGATGTGATACGGGATCTTCTTCCCGGCTATATTGACAACATTTTAAGTGATACAGGAAGTGAACTGGTGAAAAATCATATAGGGGAATGTGAGGAATGCCATAAAATTTATACAGAAATGGAGGAAGGTATCGGAAAAGATGATTTATCTGCTTATGATACTATTGCGGTTGATGTACTAAAAAAGATACGAAGGCGCATGAATCGCCTAAAAATAACAATAGGAATATTGGTATGTATTTTATTTATATTCCTGTTATTTGCTGCCCTTAAAATTTATGTAATTGGCACGCCGCTTGGAACCGGATATATGACTATATCAGACACCGCATATAACGAAGAAACGGGGCAGCTTACTGTAAACGGAAAAATAAATTTGTATTCATTCCACGTCAGTAAAGTGGTGTGGGAAGAAGATAAGAATGATCCAAATATTGTGAATGTGATAGTTTATTATGCGGAAACAATTCCCTTTGCAAAAAATAAGACCGATTTTTCTGTTGTAATTCCTAATATAAAAGGGAAAAAGGTTTACCTTGCCTGCCCGGAATATGACCGAATGGAAATATATGACTGGCGGACGCATCACTATGAGGAAGTAGAAATTTTGAGAAAAGAAATATACAGCAAAATACCAGAACTTAACGAAAAAACGGACGCTTTAAATTGTATGCAGGGGATAACAACCGTAGAAGGCATAGAGGGAATTAGTTTCTATGTGGATTTTATATATGGGAAAGACGCATCTTACTGGTGGTTTAATGATATGCTGACAACAGACGGAGAATTTGTACCGGCAGATTTTGAAATATGGATTTCTCTTAAAGAACCCTATAAAATTCTTATCTATGATTATCAGATAGGTGAGTATATTGATGATTTTTCTATTATATCAAACAGGAGACCGACAGAGATGATTCATAATTCCGATAGATAAATGTTATTTTACATCAAGCAGAACAGAAAAAACAAAAAATAATATTGTTTATTCTTGATACGGTTTTATAGACAGTGGCATTTCAAAAGGTTTGGTCTGTATTTTGTTTAATCAAAAAAGGAAAAAAGAATATGCTTATTGCCGGCTTGCTGATATGTTCTGTACTAAATGTTTTTCAACAGCCAGTGTTGCGGCATTAGAAAATGAATATTATCTAACCATTTAGTTCTACAAAAGCCTTGACAAATCATACAAAACAAGATAGAATCCCAATAAATCAAAAACCATTGACGGAGAGTAAGTAACAGAAAATCAGGCCCTTCAGAGAGCTGCCGGCAGGTGGGAGGCAGCGGGATGTTTTCTGTGAATGGACTCCAGAGGGCAAACCCAACGGGATGAGACGTAAAGTGCGGCAAGATTACGGAATATCCGGAAAACGCCAGGATGCGATTTACCGGATTAATCGGATGGCTGCTGCCAAACAGATATCCTCAGTAGGCAAGACGGAGCAGATACTCCGTTATCAACGACAGCATATCAGATTTACTCTTAGCGGTGTGTCCGCCATTAGGCACAGGTAGGTTTTGTATGCATGAGAGGGCATCCCAGGATGCCAAGCCGGGTGGCACCGCAGGAGCTGAAATAAAATAATCAGGCTCTTGTCCCTGCAGAGACATTTGTTTTTGCCGGGGCAAGAGCCTTTTTGCTGTGCAGGAAATCCGGCAGAGACTTCTGGCAGAAAGAGTAGGAACGCTTGTGAAACGAAAGCTTCACAACTGGAATGTGTTCTGACCAATTGGCAGGCGACGTGCAGCGGCGCATGCCGATACACCTGAAAGGAGAATGAATTATGACAAACACAAACAAAGAAATCCCCTATAAGATCTATCTGGAAGAAAGCGAGATGCCCAAAGAATGGTACAATGTCCGGGCTGATATGAAGGAAAAACCTGCTCCACTGTTAAATCCCCAGACATTAAAGCCTATGACTGCCCAGGAGCTGGGAGAAGTTTTCTGTGAAGAGCTGGTTCAGCAGGAGCTGGATGATAAAAACGCTTACATTCCCATCCCTCAGGAGATTCGGGACTTTTATAAGATGTACCGTCCGTCACCACTGGTTCGGGCATACTGCCTGGAGAAAAAGCTGGATACTCCGGCAAAGATCTATTATAAATTTGAAGGCAATAACACCAGCGGCAGCCATAAGCTAAATTCCGCCATTGCCCAGGCTTACTATGCGAAAAAGCAGGGGCTCAAAGGCGTTACCACAGAAACCGGAGCCGGACAGTGGGGAACCGCTCTGTCCATGGCCTGCGCTTATCTGGAGCTGGATTGTAAGGTTTACATGGTAAAATGCTCCTATGAGCAGAAGCCGTTCCGCCGGGAAGTTATGAGAACCTATGGGGCAAATGTAACTCCCTCCCCCTCTGAGACCACCGCTGTGGGACGCAAGATCCTGGCAGATCATCCGGGAACTTCCGGAAGCTTAGGCTGCGCTATCTCCGAGGCAGTGGAGGTGGCCACCTCTACCCCGGGCTACCGCTATGTGTTGGGAAGCGTGCTAAATCAGGTGCTCCTTCATCAGTCTGTTATCGGTCTTGAGACCAAGGCCGCTCTGGACAAATACCAGATCACCCCGGATATCATCATTGGATGCGCCGGAGGCGGCTCCAACCTGGGCGGTTTAATTTCTCCGTTTATGGGGGAAAAATTAAGAGGAGAAAAGGACTACCGGTTTATTGCCGTAGAGCCTGCCAGCTGTCCCAGCTTTACCAGAGGCAAGTTTGCCTATGATTTTTGTGACACCGGTATGGTAACGCCTCTCCAGAAAATGTACACCTTAGGCAACAATTTTATTCCGTCCGCCAGCCATGCAGGCGGCCTGCGCTACCACGGTATGAGCGCTGTTTTATCTCAGCTTTATCATGACGGGCTGATGGAGGCGGTAAGTGTGGAACAGACTTCTGTATTTGAGGCGGCTGAGATGTTTGCCCGGGTAGAAGGGATCCTTCCGGCCCCGGAGAGCAGCCATGCCATCCGGATTGCCATCGACGAGGCTATGAAGTGCAAAGAAACCGGAGAGGAAAAGACCATTGTATTTGGTCTCACGGGAACCGGATACTTTGACATGATGTCTTACGAGAAATTTAACGACGGTATTATGAAAGATTACATTCCTACTGACGAAGAACTGGCGGCCGGGTTTGCCGGAATTCCTAAATTCCCGGGAAATGAGTTTTAATGAATGAGGACTTTTATCTATTCCAGGGTCTTCATCCTATACAATTCATAAGCCCCCTCCAAGTCTATATTCATCCCGGGCCTGTTTTTAGGCCCGGGTTACATATCCAGAGCGAACCGCCCGGGAGAACCTTTCCAGGCAGGTTTCTGCCAGATAATCCAGATCTCCACGACATACCTCATCAAATTGCACCCGCATAAATTCTAAAAGTTCTGAATCCGTGATCTGATCCAGAAATTCATTTTTGTATGGGTAAAAAAATATCCTGCCTGCTAATAAAAAAGTTTTAGGGCATAATTCACTTATAGGTGTTTGGGAAACCGGGAATTTTGCCGAATGTTCTCTCAACGTCGGCTTTCGCAATCACCTGATTTAGGGAAGAAGAAAGGACAATTACAGAATGTTTACTCACATAAATTTCCTGAAGACGGTTAAGATTGCCGCAGGCTGCGTCCTGGCTATATGGCTGGGAAACCTTTTAGGGTTGAATTACAGTTCATCCGCCGGGGTTATTGCCCTGTTATCCATTCATGACACAAGAAAAGAAACTTTTAGAGCCACAGGAAAACGGATTGCCGGTTTTTTTATGGCTCTTCTTTTCGCTCCGGGATGCTTTTTTCTGGCAGGATTTGGGCCTGCTGCCATCGGTCTGTTTCTTTTGTTGTTTACCCCTCTTTCTATGGTTCTTCATATACCGGAGGCAGTTTCCGTCAGCACTGTTTTGATGACTCATTTTTTAACGGAAGGAAAGATGGGAGGGGAGGAGATTCTCAATGAAATTCTCCTTCTTCTGACAGGAACCGGTATGGGGATTTTGTTAAACCTCTATATTCCGGGGAAAAAGCGGCATATACAAAGAAAACAGCGCCAGATAGAGGAGGGCTTTCGGGGATTTTTACAGGAAGCAGCCGGGATTCTGGACAGGGGGAAAGGAGAGCTGGAACAGGAAGGGAAAACGGCCGTTTCCTCCAAAGCAATACTTGAGGAAAGGCTGAAAGGTTTAAAGAGTATGATCCTTCAGGGGGAAAGGGAAGCTTTTTTAGATGTGGAAAACAGCCTTTTGTCCGAAACTCGGTACTACCTGAGGTATATGTCCATGCGAAAAGGCCAGCTTATGGTATCAGAGCGGATGGGAGAGTGTTTAAAACGTCTGGAAGGATATGAAGGGCTGCCGGATCAGGCAGTGCGGATCGGGGAGCTTTTGGAGCTTACAAGGGTTACTTTCCATGAATTTAATAACGCCAGAGGACTTTTGGCAAAGCTGGAACAGACCAAAGAAAAAATTAAGGGTCAGCCTCTCCCGGAGACCAGGGATGAATTTGAAATCCGGGCCCTTCTGTACCAGATACTGCTGGATCTCAGACAACTTTTAGTGATAAAAAAGGACTTTGCAGACAGCCTTACTGCAGAAGAGAGAAAGACATTTTGGGGAGAAGCTATCTGAATTTTTGATGGATTCTTATCAAGTTTTGCAAATCACCGAATAATTAAAAACTCCAAAATGATAAAATTCAAAGTGGAAAACTTTTTCGAGTTATGGTACAATGTAGCAGAGATGTTATACCCTAATAGCAGGAAAAATTGTGAAGGTACGTACTTTTTCTTCCGGTTTCAGAGGGACTGGATCTGCTCTGGCCATCGAACTTTTTGAAAGTCCTGGGTAAATATCTGAGTATAAGAGGTACCGCCCTGTTTTTATACAACCATGTACAAAAGCATAGGTACCCTCAGCGGACAAGGGCGCACACGGTTCTGTACCACAGAGGGTATCACTAGTTTATATTCAAAAATCTCTCTGGGGGAGGAGACAGATTATGTATCATTGCCATATGCGACTTTATTTCCTTGGGCGAGAGGAAAGGCTGTTCGAACTTTTCCGGGAGATGCCGCCTTTGACGGCATTTACCCATGAGTTCTTTGAAAGCCAGGAATTAGACCCTTCTCTTGCCGCAAAAGCAGACGTGATTTGGGCCGATCTGCGGGGTATGGAGGCCGCGGAGGCCGCCAGGGTGCTGGCAGCGGAAAAGCGTCCGGAAGCGGAATTGATCCTGCTGCTCGAAAAGGGACAGTCGGAAAGCCTGACGGATATCCTGTCTGAGATAACAGACATCTGGACTCTGCCCATGCCTGATTCCGAATTGAAGTTTCATTTCCTGCGTTGGCAGCAGAGCTGTAAAAGCCGTATGGACTACTGGGAGACGAGCCAATACCTGGAGACTTCGATCAACAGCTCGCCGGATCTGGTCTGGTATAAAGATAAAAACGGCATTCATGAGAAAGTGAACGACAGCTTCTGCGCTGCGGTAAACAAGACCAAGGCCCAGGTGGAGGGACGGGGCCACGCCTATATCTGGGACGTGGAACAGGATGATCCTGCCTGTATCGAGTCGGAACGTATTGTTATGGAGACCAAGGAGACCCTTGTTTCCGAGGAGGTTATTCAAGCCTGCGGAGAGCAGCGGATACTCACCACATATAAGTCTCCGCTGTATGATCTGGATGGCAGCGTAATGGGAACCGTGGGCATTGGGATTGACGTGACCAAAGAACAGGCGTATGAGCGGGAACTGATCCGCAAAAATCAGACGCTGGAAACCATTTTTACCTCCATGGACTGCGGTGTGATGTGCCACACCTTGGACGGCTCTCATATTATCAGCATCAACAGGGCGGCATTGGAGATATCTGGCTATGCCACCCAGGCTGATCTGGAACGGGATGGATTCAACATGACTGCGCCATCCGTATTTGATGAAGATAGAATACGGATTAAAGAGAAGATTGCTTCGCTGACAAAGCCGGGAGATAACGCCAGCATAGAGTACCGCGTCCAGCATAAGGACGGGAAAATCCTCCACGTTATGGGAAATATCAAACTCATAGAAAAGAATGGTCAACGCTTCTACCAGCGGTACGTCCTGGACTATACCACCAAAAAGCTCCAGGAGGAACAGGAGCGGCAAGAGGCGGAGAAGCGCCAGCTGGAACTGATTTCCGCTCTTGGCGTGGAATACAGTCTGGTGTGCTTTTTTGACCTGGACACCGGGGACGGCCAGCTCCTGCGGATTGGTGAATGCAAAAACGGCATATTGAAGCGTATCTTTTCCGGCCCGCTGTCTTTGGAGTGCTGTATAGACCGTTACATAGAAGCAGGTGTTTATGAGGAGGACAAAGGCATTCTGCGGAAGGCCGCCACAGGGGAACATCTGAAGCAGGTGCTGGCGGATCGTCTGATCTGCTCCGTCAACTACCGTACTACCTGTTGCGGGGAGCTGCGGTATTTCCAGATGAAGGCGGCCCGCGTAGGAGATTGGAGTAAAAGCCACGGTATTGTTTTAGGCTTTCGGAGTGTGGATGAGGAGACCCGCAGTGCCCGGGAGAAAAATGCCATTCTGGAGGATGCGCTGGCTTTGGCAAACCAGGCCAACAAAGCGAAAATTACCTTCCTTTCCAATATGTCCCACGATATCCGCACTCCAATGAATGCAATCATTGGCTTTACAAACTTGGCGATCACCCATATAGACCAGCTGGAACAAGCAACGGAATATCTTGAAAAAATTAGGATTTCCAGCAATCATCTTCTGAATTTGATTAACGATATTCTGGATATGAGCAATATTGAGAGCGGAAAAATCCACTTGACAGAAGAGCCTTGCAATCTGTCGGACATTCTGCACGAAATTCGCAACAGCATACAGGAAGATGTCCAGGCCAAGCAACTGGAACTGCATATGAATGCTGCGGACATCCGGCATGAGGAAATCTGCTGCGACAGGGTTCGGCTGAATCAGGTTCTCTTGAATCTGCTGGGAAACGCTATAAAATATACGCCTGTGGGCGGTATGGTCAGCCTGAGAATCATAGAAAAGGAGGATGCTCCGGCAGGCTTTGCAAACTATGAGTTCCGCATCAAGGATACGGGCATCGGTATGAGCGAGGAATTTGTATCCCACATCTTCGAGCCCTTTGAGCGGGAGCGCAATTCCACCATCAGCGGCATTAAAGGATCTGGCCTGGGTATGTCGATTACAAAGAATATTGTAGACATGATGAAAGGCACGATTACAGTGGTGAGCAGACAGGGCGCCGGAACTGAGTGTACGGTTTCTCTTTCACTCCGCTTGCATGATGGTGAACCGGTTTTAGACAATGCCGATGAGCAGGAAGTCCTCCGCATAGGCCATATCCTGCTGGTGGAGGATAACGAGTTGAACCAGGAGATTGCCACCGTTATTTTGGAAGAAGCAGGTTTCACCGTAGAAGTGGCAGGAAACGGGCAAGCTGCTGTGGATACGTTGAAAGCATCCGGCCCAGGACATTTTCAAGCCATTCTGATGGATATTCAAATGCCGGTTATGAATGGCCATGAGGCAGCTAAGGCGATCCGAAAGCTGGAAAACCGGGCCTTGGCGTCGATTCCTATTCTGGCAATGACTGCCAACGCTTTTGAGGAGGATAAAGAAGAGGCGCTGCGTAGCGGGATGGATGGACACATTGCAAAGCCGGTTGACGTTGATATTTTAATGCGAACCTTGGATAAAGTATTGGGACGTTCTGAATAATTCCCAATAAATGTGAAGATTTATGAAGATGGGCACTGTTTAATCATAGAAAGAAAAATTTTTCCGGGCCGGATGAATCAGTATCCGGCCCGATTTTTTTGCGGGGGTTTTACGGTGATTGTATTGGCTGCCTTTTTGTGATAAGATTAAATCATATTAATAGGTGGCGCTTGAGTACATCAGCCGGGTGCTGGAAGGTCTGAAGAAGGATTTGCTGGAAGCATTTCCGGAAATAGTTACAGATATGGGGATGTCAGTATGGGATATATTGAAGCATGTTTTTCAAAGGGCAGGAAAGAGGTTTGTTTTTGTAATTGATGAGTGGGATGCTATATTTCATATGTCTTTTATTTTTTACCCGGAGCGGAAAAGTGGGGGAGAAATTAAAGGATACAGGAAGGATTTTAGCTGTGGGAATCAGTTATAGCACAAGGACAAAGAAGCATACAATCCCCTCAGTGAACAAGCGGCGTATGTCCCTTTGTCCATTGAGGGAAACAAAGGAAAAGGAAACAAGTTATGCAAAAAGATGATATGATCATGAAAGCCGGCATTATCCATATCCTGGATTCCTCTATGGGGATGCCGGTGCTTTCCGATCACCAGATGGAAATGGGATCGGATTTAGGGGATTTTTTAAAAGGCCATATAGAAAAGTTTACAGAAAACGATGATGTGAAGGAATGTCAGTTTGCGGATAGCTCCCAGGCAATGGAGCTGTTAAAGGGGTGCAGCCCCGATAATTTTGTAGAAACCAGCAGAAGACTGGCAGACAGACTGTTTTCTATTATGAATTCCAACATTGATATCCCGGCAGGAGATATGGCAGTGGTGGTATTGAGCTGTAGGGGAAAAGACTACATAGGCATTTTAAAGCTGAATTACCGCACTTCCTATACGCATATGACCAAAACCGGGGAGGACGGCACCAACGGCAATGATATTATACTGCAGAGAGCCATTTTGCCGGGCCAGGGCCAGAGGCTTTCTGAGGCCTGTGTGGTGGACTTATCCGACGGCAGCATTTTGCTTACCGAGAAAAAATACGAGGTTAACGGGGAAAAGCGTCTGTATTTTTCCGAAATATTTTTGGAATGTCATGCGCCCCTGTCTCAGAAAAGCCGGATGGATATTGTTACCAGAGCAGTGGAGCAGGTAAACCGGAAGTATTACGGAGATGATGATACCGAGCGGAAAATGGAGGTAAAAAAACTTATCTATAAGGAACTGGAGGAAACCGGCGCTTTGGATGTGGAGACGGTTAAGGAAAAGGTGTTTTCCGACAGCCCCGCGATGCAGGAGGAGCTGGCGGAAAAGCTGGATAAATACAACCTGTCCCACACGGTGGTGGAACCCAGGACAGAAAAGACCATTAAAAAATTCCAGAAGCAGCATCTGACCACGGATACGGGAATTGAGATTACCATCCCTATGGAAGAGTACGGAAATCCTGACCGGGTAGAATTTATTACCAATCCTGACGGGACGGTTTCGGTTCTCATTAAAAATATTGGACATCTGTCCTCAAAATAGCATTGTTTTTTCCATCTGGCCGCGCTATAATAAAAAAGATTGTGAAAAAAGATTGTTATAGATAAGTATATGGAGGAACCCATGAGTAAAACAGTAAGAACCAGATACGCCCCCAGCCCTACCGGGCGAATGCATGTTGGAAACTTAAGAACCGCATTATACGCATATCTGATTGCCAAGCACGAAGGCGGCGATTTTCTGCTACGGATTGAGGATACGGATCAGGAGCGTTATGTGGAGGGGGCAGTGGAGATTATTTACCGCACTCTGGAAAAGACAGGTCTGATCCATGATGAAGGCCCGGACAAGGACAAAGGCGCAGGCCCCTACGTTCAGAGTGAACGCCAGGCCTCAGGCATTTACCTGGAATATGCCAAAAAGCTTATTGAAAAGGGGGAGGCATATTACTGTTTCTGCACCCAGGAACGTCTGGACTCCTTAAAAAAGACGGTAAATGGCGAGGAAATCATGGCCTATGATAAGCACTGTCTCAGCCTTTCCAGGGAAGAGGTTGAGGAAAAGCTGGCGGCAGGTGTCCCCTATGTGATTCGTCAGAATAACCCTTCCCAGGGGACTACCACTTTTCATGACGAAATTTACGGGGATATTTCGGTAAACAATGATGAGCTGGATGATATGGTTTTAATTAAATCTGACGGCTATCCTACCTATAATTTTGCAAATGTGGTGGATGACCATTTAATGGGGATTACCCATGTGGTCCGGGGCAATGAATATTTGTCCTCATCCCCAAAATATAACCGCCTCTATGACGCTTTTGGCTGGGAGGTTCCCGTATATGTTCACTGTCCTCTGATTACCAATGAGGAACATAAAAAGCTGAGCAAAAGAAGCGGCCATTCTTCTTATGAAGATTTAATTGAACAGGGATTTATCTCCGAGGCAGTGGTAAACTATGTGGCTCTTTTGGGCTGGTCCCCGGAGGACAACCGGGAGATCTTTTCCCTGGAGGAAATGGTAAAAGACTTTGATTACCATAGAATGAGCAAATCCCCGGCGGTATTCGATATGACCAAGCTTCGCTGGATGAACGGCGAATACATGAAGTCCATGGATTTTGACAGATTTTATGAAATGGCAGAGCCTTTTTTGAAAGAAGTCATTAAAAAGGATCTGGACTTAAAAAAGATTGCCGCTATGGTAAAGACCCGGATTGAAGTATTTCCGGAGATCCGGGATCACATTGATTTCTTTGAGGAGCTTCCGGAATACGATCCGTCTATGTACGCCCATAAAAAGATGAAAACTACCCTGGAAAATTCCCTGGAGACATTACAGGATATTCTGCCTGTTTTGGAGTCTCAGGAAGATTTTTCCAATGACGCCCTCTATGAAAGGCTGTCCCGGTATGTAAGTGATAAGGGGGTAAAGACGGGATTCGTTATGTGGCCTATCCGCACTGCCGTATCCGGCAAGCAGATGACCCCGGCAGGGGCTACGGAGATTCTGGAGATTTTGGGAAAAGAAGAATCCTTAAAGAGAATCCGCAAAGGGATAGAACTGCTTTCTAAATAACGAAAATTTACCTGGATGACGCATTGGACGCCCCAACCGGGCGAACCCTGTGTCAGAAAGAGGAAAATATGGCATTTCATGAAGCGCAGAAAGAAGCTATCCTTCACAAGGATGGCCCAATGCTGGTATTAGCAGGCCCCGGATCCGGAAAGACTACCGTGATTACCAACCGGATCTTTTCCCTGACCCGGCATCAGGGAGTGAATCCTTCCTCCATTCTGGTGATTACCTTTACCAGGGCGGCGGCCAGGGAGATGGAGGGGCGCTATGATAAAATGTCCCGGCAAGAAAAAGCAACGGTAAGTGGAAGGGTCAGTTTTGGCACCTTCCACTCTGTATTTTTCCGGATATTAAAGCTGGCCTATGGCTTTACTGCCGCCAATATTGTCCGGGAGGAGCAGAAAATCCAGTGTATCCGGGAGTATATGGAAAAACTGGATTTGGATGTGGAGGATGAAAACGAGTTTATTACATCGGTATTAAGTGAGATCAGCAGGGTAAAAGGGGATATGCTGAGCCTGGAGCATTATTATTCCAAAAGCTGTGGAGAAGAGATTTTCCGGTCTTTGTATCAGGGGTATGCCAGATTTTTAAGACAGAGGGCCCTGGTAGACTTCGACGATATGCTGACCATGTGCTATGATCTGCTTTGCCAGCGACCGGATATTTTGTCTGCCTGGCAGAATAAATACCGGTATCTGCTTATCGACGAATTCCAGGATATTAACCGGATCCAATATGAGATTGTAAAAATGCTGGCATTGCCGGAAAACAATTTGTTTATTGTGGGGGATGACGATCAGTCTATCTACCGGTTTCGGGGCTCCAGGCCGGAGATTATGCTGGGCTTTGAGAAGGATTACCCGGGAACCAAAAAGACCTTTCTTAATGTGAATTACCGCTCTTCCAGGGAGATTATGGAGGCAGCCGGGCGGCTGATTGCTTACAATGACAAGCGGTTCCCCAAGGAGCTTTATGCAGCCAGAGGTCAGGGGAAGCCGGTAATTACCAGGGTTTTTGAGGATGCCAGACAGGAGGCTTCTGCCATAGCGGAGGAGATCCGGGACTATGGACAGGCCGGGATTTCTTACAGCCATATGGCGGTGTTATTTCGCACCAATGGAGGAGCCAGGCTTTTGGTAGAAAAATTTATGGAATATAATATCCCGTTTCAAATGCGGGATGTACTTCCCAACCTGTATGAGCACTGGATTTCCAGGGATATTCTTACCTATGTGTCCATAGCCCGGGGAAATCGGGAGAGAGGGCAGATTTTGAAAATCATCAACCGCCCCAAGCGTTACATAAGCCGGGACGCCTTTGAGACTGCTCAGGTGGATTTTGAGCGGATTAAATCTTTTTACCAGGAGAAAGACTGGATGGTAAAGCGGCTGGAACAGTTGGAGGCTGATCTGGAAATAATAAAAGATATGGCCCCGGCAGCAGCGGTAAATTATATTCGCAAAGCGGTGGGCTATGATGATTACCTGCGGGAATACGCCGGAGAACGGCGGCTTGATGCAGAGGAGCTGCTGGAAATCGGGGATCAGCTTTTGGAGAGCGCCGCCGGATATCAGACAATGGACACATGGAAGGGCCATATGAAGGAATATAAAGAAGAGCTGATGAAAAAGGCTCAGGAATCAGAAAGACTATGGGAAAATGACAGGGACAGCGTGGCGGTTATGACCATGCACAGCGCCAAGGGCCTGGAGTATCCGATTGTCTATATTCCGGACGCCAACGAGGGCGTTACCCCCCATAACAAAGCAATTTTGAAAGAAGATCTGGAAGAAGAGAGACGAATGTTTTATGTGGCAATGACCCGGGCAAAGGACAGGCTCCATGTCTATTTTACCAAAGAACGATACCATAAAAAGCAGGAGGTTTCCCGGTTTGTCAAAGAATATCTGGGGCCGCCAAGGTAGGAGATACTCAAACGGAATTGGCTAGGTCGTTTTCCTGCTGTAATTTTTAAACTGAAGCATTTTCAGGATACATTCCGACGATATGGCAGGAGACGCCGTACGTCGCGTGCCGATTTATTATTATACTAGGAGGAATAGGGATGATCCACATTTACTGCGGAGATGGAAAGGGAAAAACCACGGCAGCCTTAGGTTTGGCTGTCCGGGCAGCAGGCCGGGGAAAAAAGGTATTGATTGCCCGGTTTTTAAAAACCGATGATTCCGGTGAGGTGCCGGCTCTGGCTTTTATTCCGGAAATCCAGGTAATTCCCTGTGAAAAGAACTTTGGATTTTACTTTCGTATGAGCCAGGAACAGAAAAAAGAAGCAGAGGAATATTACAGCAGGCTTTTGGAGCAGGTTATCTGCCAGTCCAAAGAATTCGATATGGTGATTCTGGACGAGATTATGGCTGCCTGCAACTATGGTCTGGTGCCGGAGGATAGGTTGGTTTCCTGGCTGTCAGAGATTGGCAGGGACAGCCGGGCAGAGGAAAAGGAGATTATTCTCACCGGCCGGGAGCCTTCTGAGTCTGTGGCTGCCATGGCTGATTATATTACTGAAATGAAGAAGCTTCGCCACCCCTATGACAAAGGGATTCAGGCCAGAGAAGGAATCGAATACTAATATTTCTGGAGGAGTAATTTGAAGGGAAGAGCGTATATTTTAAAAATAAAGGAACAATTAAAAGGAATCAAGTGGACAAACTTTTTGGGGCTGACCTTAGCCGGTATTGTAAATGCCTACGGGGTTATTATGTTTTTGGCTCCGGTAAAGCTGTTTGACAGCGGGATTTCCGGCACTTCCATGCTGATATCACAATATACACCTCAATGGTGCAGTCTGTCCCTGATGCTGGTGCTTTTGAATATTCCTGTTTTTTTAATTGGATTGAAAAAGGAAGGACTGCCTTTTACCATTTACTCTATATACGCGGTTTTGATCTATTCCCTGGTTGCCTGGATTATTACAGATGTACTTCCGGTAGATGTATCTTTTGCCTCGCCTTTAGCCAATCAGGATCTGTTTTTGTGCGCCATATTCGGCGGAATTATATCCGGCATGGGAAGCGGCCTGACGGTTCGTTTTGGCGGCGCCATTGACGGAATCGACATTCTGGGCGTAATGTTTGCAAAACGGATTGGTCTGAGTTTGGGAAGCTTTGTTATGATTTACAATGTAGTGCTTTACATTATCTGCGGAATAGTGATGAACAGCTGGATTTTGCCATTGTATTCCATTGTAACCTATGCTGCGGCCTCTAAGACCATTGACTTTGTAGTGGAAGGCCTTGACCGATCTAAAGCGGCTTTTATTATTACCACAAGGCCGGAGCAGGTGTGCAAAGCCCTGTCAGATACATTTGAAAACGGAATTACAACGGTTAGTGCCAAGGGATATTACTCCAATTCGGACAGGACTCTGATTTATTTTGTGGTCAATCATTTTCAAATAGGCAGGATGAAAAACATTGTACATCAAATGGATCCCAAGGCCTATATTGCAATTAATGAGGTGGCGGATATCTTTCCTTCTGCTAATATCGAAGATACCACGTCGGAGAGGTCATAATTATTCAGCAGGCAGGCAATCTCTTTTTGCTGTCAAAAGTTGAAATTTGTGGAAAAAGAAGCTATAATAGAGAGAAAGATTTTGAAAAACGAGAGGAGTTTTATCAAGATGAGCCAATACTATTCTGACACTTTGGATCGGGCTTTAAAACTTTTATATTTTCAGGCAGATTCCGGGAAATTTCCTGAAGGTGTGAAACTGCTGGAGGAGGCTGTGGCAAAAGACGAACCGGATGCCTATTATTTCCTGGCAAGATGCTATGCATGGGAGGATGGCAATGTAAAGGAGAATCCGGATAAGGCCCGTCAGCTTTCCAGGCGGGGGATTGAGCTTGGCAGCGATCTGTGCGTGTTAGGGGCAGACCGGATGGGAGAATTAGACGGAGACGTAAAGGAAGCCATGACCAAAACTTTGCTCCAGTCCTTTGAAGCAGTAAAACAGATGGCGGAGAATGGGGAACCCATGGCTCAGTACGCAGTTGGCCTGTTTTATTTCTGGGGGGATATGTACATGAACTTCCAGATTCATACAGATCTGGATTTTGAACAGTGCAGAAAAGAAAATGCCATGGAAGCGCTTAAATGGTTCCGGGCTTCTGCAGTTCAGGGATGTATTCCTTCTTTCCGCAATGCCTTTAACAGCGTGAGAGAGGGAGTCAATGACGTGCCCAAGGATTTAAGGGCCGCCATGGAATGGATGGAGTCAGTAGAAGACAGGCTGGATCTGCGGGATTATTATTTCACCATTGCCTCAAGCTATAAGGATTTGGAGTATTATACCAATATGGTAAAATGGGCGGAACGGGGCCTTAAGACCCAGAGTCCTGGCTGTGTTCTCCTCCTGGGACAGGCTTACTTTAACGGAACCGGCGTGGCGCCGGACTATCAAAGGGCAAAACAGCTTTTTGAAGAGGCAGGGCCAAAGCGCCCGGAGGCATGGAAATATCTGGGAGATATGTATGACAAGGGCCTGGGAGTTCAGGAGGACATCAATCAGGCCATCGCCTATTACCAAAAGGCATTTCAGGGAGGGTTTAAAGCTGCCGGTCAGGAGCTGTCCAGGTATAAGAAAACCTTATTTGGAAAATATAAACGGAGATAAAGGGGCTGCTGCCCGGCTGATGATGTATTTTGCCGGGCAGCGTTTTTATATAGGCGGGTTAAAAATTAAGGCTGATTTATATGCAGACATGTGATTTCCGGATTACCTGGCATTAAATATTACGACGGAATATCAGAGGTTAAAAGCAGAATTTGAAAAACGAGAGGATATAGAATGATTAAGATAGAACGTACCTATCCTGCTCCGGGATCCTTAGCAATAGAAGCTAAAAAGGTATCTGCGTAAAATTATTTCAATACTCCTTGCTTTTTCCGGCCTGGTCTGTTAAATTGGTCTTAGGCGCTTGGCGTCCTGGGCCTGTTAACAAAAAAGATGTGTGAAACCGGCAGGCTATTCTTATGAAAAGAGAAGTACAAACACCCTGCGGGTATCCCTGATGCTTAAAAAGCAGGGCAAAGAAGGAGGAGAACATGGCAGACGATAAGAACAAGATGGAAGAACAGGAAGAGATGACCGTCACCCTGACCTTAGATGATGATACCGAGTTGGAATGTGTGGTACTTACCATTTTCCAGGCAGGAGAGAAAGACTATATTGCACTTCTGCCTGTGGAGGGACAGGAGACAGATGAAGGTGAAGTTTACCTCTACCGTTATAAGGAGACTGAGGAGGGAGTTCCTGAGCTGGAAAATATTGAGGACGATGAGGAGTACGAGATTGTAGCAGACGCCTTTGACGAACTGTTAGACGAGGCGGAGTACGATGAGATCGTCGACGAAGAGGAGCTGGAGGATTAATCTCTCCAAATTTTGCGGGAAATAAAAAAGGATCTGGCAGGCAGCAATGCCCGTCCGATCCTCTTTTTGCTCTGTCCAGCCCTACACATTGAAACGGAACAGAACCACATCTCCGTCCTTTACCACATAGTCCTTGCCCTCCAGCCTTACCAGGCCCTTTTCCTTGGCTCCGGGGTAGGAGCCGCAGTCTAACAGATCCTGATAATTGACAACCTCGGCCCGGATAAAGCCCCGCTCAAAATCAGAATGAATCTTGCCGGCAGCCTGGGGCGCTTTGGTCCCCACTTTGATAGTCCATGCCCGGGTTTCGGTAACACCGGCGGTCAGATAGCTGATAAGACCTAAAATCCGGTAGCTGGCAGCGATAAGTTTGTCAAGGCCGGACTCTGAAAGGCCCAAATCCTCTAAAAACATCTTTTTCTCATCTTCTTCCAGCTCTGCAATCTCCTGTTCAATCTGGGCACAGATCACAAAGACCTCACAGTGGTTTTCACCGGCAAACCTGCGGACTGCCGCTACGTGGCCATTGGAAGCGCCGTCGTCAGCCACGTCGTCCTCCGTCACGTTGGCGGCAAAAATTACCGGTTTGGCGGTTAAAAGATTTAAAGTGGCGATAAAAGCAGCTTCATCATCGTCAGAAGCCGGATAGCTTCTGGCCAGATTGCCGTCCTCCAGATGAGCCTTTAAGCCTTTCAGGGTTACCAGCTCTTTGGCTAAAGATTTATCATTCATAGCGCTTCTGGCAGTTTTGGAGATCCGGCGCTCCAGTACTTCCAGATCGGAAAAAATCAGTTCCAGATCAATGGTCTCAATGTCTCTTAAGGGATCCACGCTGCCATCCACATGGATAACGTTGCTGTCCTCAAAACAGCGGACCACATGGACAATGGCATCTACCTCCCGGATGTTGGAAAGGAACTGGTTGCCTAATCCCTCCCCCTTGGAGGCGCCTTTTACCAAGCCTGCAATGTCCACAAATTCAATAACGGCCGGGGTAATCTTTTCAGAATCATAAAGAGCAGCCAACAGCTTTAAACGGGGATCCGGAACAGCCACCACTCCTATGTTGGGGTCAATGGTGCAGAACGGGTAATTGGCAGACTCTGCACCTGCCTTAGTCAGAGAATTAAAAAGGGTGCTTTTGCCCACATTGGGAAGCCCCACAATGCCTAATTTCATAATGCGTACCTTCCTAAAATTAATGAAATATATGATTTAATGAAACTTTTTAAAGCATACCACATTATGAGAAAAAAGGAAAGCGGGAATTGAACAGAGTCGGTCTTTGTCGAATTCTGATGGCTAGTGTCAATCGAAAGCCATTGATTTTTGACGTTTTTGGGGGTAAAATAGAGAAATCTTAGGAAAGGAGCTTTACACAACATATGACAGAAGGAACAGATATCAGCTTTGTACATCTGGGCATCTCTATTCAAAATCTGCATAATAGCGTGTCAATATTTGGATTCCAGATTGCCTATTACGGAATTATCATCGGCATTGGTATGCTGGCTGGTATCTGGCTGGCTCAGTCTGATGCCAAAAGGAGAGGACAGAACCCGGAAATCTATCTTGATTTTGCGCTGTATGCTATTATTTTTTCCATTATAGGAGCCAGGCTTTATTATGTGGTTTTTCAGTGGGATGCCTATAAAAACAATCTGCTTCAGATTTTTAATCTGCGGGCAGGCGGGCTTGCCATTTATGGCGGGGTCATCGGAGCGGTTTTGACCCTGATTGTATTTACCAGAGTAAGAAAGCAGTCCTTTTTTTCTATGGCAGACAGCGGCGTTTTGGGCCTCATTTTAGGGCAGATTATTGGAAGATGGGGGAACTTTTTTAACACGGAGGCCTTTGGCGGCTATACAGACAACCTTTTTGCCATGCGGATCAAAATGTCCCTGGTGAATCCGTCTATGATTTCCAGGGAGTTGTCAGAGAACATGATTGTAGAGCAGGGGATTCAGTATATTCAGGTGCATCCTACTTTTTTATATGAATCTCTTTGGAATTTGGGAGTTCTGACATTTATGTTGTGGTATCGCAGGAGAAAGAAGTTTGATGGGGAAATGCTCTGGATTTACCTGCTGGGCTATGGATTGGGGCGGACTTGGATAGAGGGCCTGCGGACGGATCAACTGATTCTCTTCGGCACCGGTATTCCTGTGTCTCAGGCACTTTCTATGGCTTTAGTAGCTGTGGCCGCAGCAATTCTTATTAGCAGACATAGGCTCTCCGGCTTAACAGGGGAGAAAGGAAGGTATGGTAGATGACGAGAGAAGAGTTGATTAGCAAAATAGAAGAGAGCAGAAGAAAGCTGGATACCAGTATTAGCAATCATGACAATTATGATGAGATTTATAAGTGCAGTATAGAGCTGGACGGACTTATAGAAGAGTATATTGTGGCCGGATATTAAAGGCATACTACCTATAGGGGAGGAAAAAAACGGAAACCCAAACATTTGTTTGAGGTTTCTGTTTTTTTTCTCCTTATTTTTTGCCCCGGTTTTGGAAAAAATCCTTGCCAATTCCCCGGTTCTGTACTAGAATAGATGTACAAGTGGTAAAAAGTGGAGTAAAGTGGTAGATAATGGTGGCCAAGTGGATTGGTTGTACCGGAACGGCAACGGGTGACAAATATGTTCATGGGTGAGTACAATCATACAGTAGACGCGAAGGGGCGTTTAATCGTACCTTCTAAGTTTAGAGAGCAGTTAGGGGATGAATTCGTGGTAACGAAGGGGTTTGATAGCTGCTTGTTTGTGTATGGAAATCCTGAATGGGCCGAAATGGAAAAGAAACTTACCGCTTTACCAGTTACCAATGCCAGCGCCAGAAAGCTTACCCGTTTCTTTCTGGCAGGAGCTACCACCTGTGAAGTAGACAAGCAGGGCCGTATCCTGATTCCCTCTGTGCTGCGGGACTATGCCGGTATTGAAAAGGAAGCCGTGTTGGTGGGAACAGGAAGCCATCTGGAAATTTGGAGCAAAGAGCGGTGGCTTGCTATTAATTCTTATGATGACATCGAAGATATTGCAGAAAGTATGGAAGGATTCGGAATATGATATTTGAACATCAGTCCGTTTTGCTTTATGAGACCGTAGACAGCCTGAATATAAAGCCGGATGGGATTTATGTAGACGGAACCTTGGGAGGCGGAGGGCACGCCTTTGAGGTGGCAAAACGTCTGGGTTCTCAGGGCAGATTAATCGGTATTGATCAGGACGGAGACGCCATAAAAGCAGCATCTTCCCGATTAGAACCATTTAGAGACAAAGTGACGGTTGTGCAGAGCAATTATGTGGACATAGCCCGGGTTTTAAAGAATCTGGATATTCAAAAGGTGGATGGCATCTACCTTGATTTGGGTGTTTCCTCCTATCAGCTTGACACGCCGGAGAGAGGATTTACTTACAGAGAAGAAAACGCGCCGCTGGACATGAGGATGGATCAGAGAAAAGATAAGACGGCGGCGATTATTGTCAATACCTACAGTGAACAGGAGCTGTTCCGGATTATCCGGGATTACGGTGAGGATCGGTTTGCGAAAAATATTGCAAAACACATTGTAAAGGCCAGAGAAAAGGGGGAGATTACTACCACCGGCCAGCTTAATGAGATTATTAAAGGGGCTATTCCGGCAAAAATCAGGGCTACAGGAGGCCACCCCTCCAAGAGAACCTACCAGGCTATCCGGATTGAACTTAATGAAGAGCTGGAGGTTTTAAACCAGGCTATGGATAAAATGATCGATTTATTAAATCCCGGGGGGAGGCTTTCCATTATTACATTCCACTCCCTGGAGGATCGAATGGTAAAAAGACGGTTTAAAGCCAATGAGAATCCCTGTACCTGCCCGCCGGATTTTCCGGTATGTGTATGCGGCAGAAAAAGCAGGGGAAAGGTAGTGACTTCTAAGCCGGTTTTGCCCTCGGAAGAAGAGCTTAAGGAAAATAACCGCTCCAAAAGTGCCAAGCTCAGGGTATTTGAGAGAAACTAAAAGTCAGGAGGTTTATTATGGCTGCTAAGAGACAGAAAGCACATCATACAAATGAATACAGCGCTTATATTCAGGGAAATACTGTCCATAAAGCAGCGCCTGCCAGACGTTATGAGGAAGCAGAGCCCAAAAAGGTTCGCCGAAAAGTAAGCACCAGGGTAAAGCGCAACCGGGCCAAGGCTTTGTATATGGATGCCCCTTACGTTATCGCATTAACCTTTGCGGCAGTATGCACATTATTTTTATGCATTAATTATCTTCAGCTTCAGGCATCAATTACCACCAAGGTAAAAAGCATTGCCCAAATGGAACAGGAAATCAAAAATATGAAAGCGGAAAACGATGCTTTGGAGACCAGAATCAAAACATCCGTCGATTTGGATTACGTTTACAAAGTTGCAACTGAGGAGCTGGGTATGGTTTATGCAGATAAAAATCAGGTGCGTTTGTATAAGAAGACGGAAAGTGAGTATGTAAGGCAAAATGAAAGCATCCCGGAACACTAATAAACGAGTTTTTACGAAAACCATGCAGGAAAAGCTGGCGATTACCGTTCTGGTAATAACGCTGGCTTTGTTTGCATTGGTTATGGTCCTTTATAATTTAATAAAGCACAACCAGGAGGACTATAACCAGATTGTTTTGGATCATCAGAACTACAGCAGCCAGATCCTTCCCTACCGGCGGGGAGAAATTATGGACAGAAACGGAACCTATCTGGCTGTCAGCGAGCAGGTATATAACCTGATTATCGATCCCAAGGTGATTTTGTCAGATAAAGACAAATATTTAACCACCACCGTATCTGTTTTAAGCCAGACCTTTGGCTACAATACGGAAGAACTGATCAAACTGATAAACGAGAATGAAGCCAAGTCCTATATCAATTATGAAAAACAAATTACACAGGAGCAGAAAGAAGCTTTTGAAGCCAACTCTGAGGCGGCCCAGGGGACATCCTCAAAACAGAAAGTGGCGGGAGTGTGGTTTGAACCTCAATATAAAAGGGTTTATCCTTATGGCGCCCTGGCAAGCACGGTTATCGGATTTTCTTATGATAACGGAGCCAAAGGAATGAACGGCATTGAACAGTATTATAATGATCAGCTAACCGGAATCAACGGAAGAGAGTATGGTTATTTAAACGAGGAAACCAACCTGGAGAGAGTGATCAAGGCGGCGGAGAACGGAAGAACCATCGTTTCCACCATTGACATTAATCTCCAAAAAATTGCGGAAAAATATATTGATGAGTGGGAGGCCGGAATTGGCAGCAAAATGAGCGCTGCCATTGTGATGAATCCTCAGAACGGAGAAATTCTGGCAATGGCGACTAAGAACCGTTATGATTTAAACGATCCCAGAAATTTAGAGGGACAGTTTACGGATGAAGAAATCAGAGCCATGGGAAGATTGGAGGCTGTGGATGACTACAAGAGGAAGAACCAGGACAGAGATCTTACCATTACGGAGGAAGAGGTTTCCCAGCACTATTCGGAAGAAGAGATCTATTCTTTGGGACAGCAGGTAGCCTGGAACAAGATTTGGCGTAATTTCTGTGTCAGCGATTCTTTTGAGCCGGGATCTCCTTCCAAGATATTTACCGTGGCCGCTGCTATGGAGGAAGGCTATATTACAGGGAATGAATCCATAGAATGTGAAGGCGTTTTAGAGGTGGGAGGCCATCAGATCCACTGTGTAAACCGCAATGGCCACGGCTCTCTTACCATAACCGAATCATTAATGGAGTCCTGCAATGTGGTAATGATGCGGCTGGCTTCCATGACAGGAGGCCGGAGATTTTCCAAATATCAGGAAATATTCGGTTTCGGTCAGAAAACCAATATCGATCTTCCCGGAGAGGCGGATACTTCTACGTTGATTTACCAGGCAGACCAGATGCGTTCCTCCAATCTTGCCACCAACTCTTTTGGGCAGAACTTTAACTGTACCATGGTACAGATGGCGGCAGCCTTTGCATCGGTGATTAACGGAGGCAGTTACTATGAGCCTCATGTGGTAAAGCAGATTTTAAATGATCAGGGCTCTGTGGTGAAAAAGATAGAGCCGGTGCTGGTGCGGGAGACGGTAAGCGAAGGCACGGCTGCCTTTCTGAAAACCGCCCTGGAAAAAACAGTAAGCGAAGGAACCGGAAAAGCCGCCCAGGTGGAGGGCTATGCCGTAGGCGGAAAGACAGGGACTGCAGAGAAGTATCCCAGAAGCGCAGAAAATTATCTGGTATCCTTTATCGGTTTTGCACCGGCAGATAATCCCCAGATTATGGTGTACGTGGCAATTGACACCCCCAACCTTCCGGGGAAAGAGCAGGCCCACAGCAGCTTTGCCACTCAGATTGTACAGAAGATATTGACAGAATCTCTTCCTTATCTAAATATATTTCCTGCTACGGATACTGAACAGCTGCCGGAAGAGCTTAGAGAACAGCTGCCGGAAGAGGACGGGATTCTGGATCAGGAGACAGGAACCGTTGACCAGACAGAGCCGGAGACAGAACCCCGGGTATATGCCACAGACGAGTATATTGTAGGGGAAGCTGAGGGAGAGGAAGCGCTTCCGGGATTCCCGGCAGGCTTAGAAGAATTGGATTTACCAGAAAACTTAACAGGAGCGCCGGAGGAGGATCCGGCATTTTCCGGAGAGCCTGCAGAGAGTACTGCCTCCTCTCAGGGAGAAGAAGCGGGAGCGGAAACCGGAAACAGCCGGGAATCCCGGACAGGAGAATCTTCTGAAGAGGAAACGTCATAACCCTCTGATTTCCATCATATATATGAATTGATGATGGGACAGGGGAGAATGTTATGAACACAAATCAGACATGTCATAGAGGAAGAATAGCCCTCCTGTTTGTTCTGTCGTCTGTCATAACGGCAGTTCTGCTGGGAAGGCTGTTTTTTCTTATGATTTACCGGGCAGATCACTACAGCGCTATGGCGGAGGATCTGCACCAGAGGGAACGCACCATTAAGGCGGCCAGAGGCCGGATTATTGATGCCACCGGAACCGTAATTGCCACAAACCGGACGGTATGCACCATTTCCGTTATCCACAACCAGATTACCGATCCGGATCAGGTGGTGGAGGTGTTGTGCAGGTATCTGGATATTTCGGAGGAAACGGTGCGGAAGAAGGTGGAAAAATACAGTTCCAGGGAGATTATCAGCACCAATGTGGATAAAGAGATTGGGGATGCCATCCGGGATCAGGGGCTTGCCGGGGTAAAGGTAGATGAAGACTATAAACGGTATTACCCCTATGACAGCCTGGCTTCCAAGGTCTTAGGCTTTACCGGAGGCGATAATCAGGGAATTATCGGCCTGGAGGTAAAATACGAAGAATATCTAAAAGGAAAAAACGGTTTGATTCTTACTATGACAGACGCCAGGGGGGTGGAGCTTGAAAACGCGGCAGAGGATCGGGTAGAACCGGTGGCCGGAAACGACCTGTATATCAGCCTGGACAGGAATATTCAGGCTTACTGCCAACAAGCCGCCTATCAGGTTATGGAAAAGAAAAATGCCAAGAGGGTGTCGATTATTGTGATGAATCCTCAAAACGGAGAAATTATGGCTATGGTAAATGTGCCGGAATTTAATCTAAACGATCCCTTTACCCCAGGGCAGAACCTGGTGAGTGAAAGCGCCAGGCAGGAAGAATTTGAGGCGGAGCAGGCTGCTGCCGGGAAAGGGGCGGCAGGGAAGCAGGATCTGTTAAACCAGATGTGGAGAAATACCTGCATCAACGATACTTATGAGCCGGGATCCACCTTTAAAATCATAACGGCAGCCGCAGGGCTGGAAGCAAAAGCAGTGGATCTTGACGACCGCTTTTCCTGCCCGGGATTTCGAATTGTGGAGGATCGAAAAATCCGCTGCCATAAGGTGGGAGGCCACGGCGGGGAAAATTTCCTCCAGGGGATGATGAACTCCTGCAACCCGGTGCTGATAGATGTAGGGCAGAGACTGGGAATTGAGCAGTATTATGCCTATTTTGAAAAGCTGGGTTTAAAAGGGAAAACCGGCATCGATCTGCCAGGTGAGGCCGCCACTATTATGCACAAAAAAGAAAATATGGGCCAGGTGGAGCTTGCCACCGTGTCTTTTGGGCAGTCCTTTCAGATTACGCCGGTTCAGCTGATTGCCACCGTATCGGCGGTGATAAACGGGGGAACCCGGGTTACACCCCACTTTGGGGTGAAGGTGGTAAGCAGTGACGGGGAGAATGTCCATACTTTTTCTTATCCGGTGGAGGAAAATGTTTTGTCAGAGGAAACCAGTCAGACCATGCGTTACATTTTAGAACAGGTGGTGGCAGAGGGAAGCGGAAAAAAGGCCAGCCTTCCCGGTTACCGGATTGGAGGGAAAACCGCTACATCGGAAAAGCTGCCCAGGAGTTTAAAAAAATATATCTCTTCTTTTATCGGTTTTGCCCCTGCCAATGACCCAAAAGTTATCGCCCTGATTACCATTGACGAGCCGGAAGGAATTTACTATGGAGGAACCATAGCGGCGCCTGTAATTGCCGATATTTTCAAGAATATTCTTCCCTATTTGGAAATTGAGCCAGCAGTGGAAGAAAGTACCGGCGCCTTTCGAATCTATAGTTGATTATTCGAAAAAAAAGACGTATACTACCTAATGTGCATCTTTTGCCCCGGCCATAGCCGGAGCAAAGGGCAATACTAAAATTTATACATAAGAAACTGAGGTGCGACATGATTAATGAAACAATCTTAGCGATTATTATATCCTTTGCCATAAGCGCTCTTTTGTGCCCCATTGTGATTCCCTTTCTTCACAGGCTGAAATTCGGCCAGCAGGTTCGGGATGACGGCCCCCAGGCGCATTTAAAAAAGCAGGGCACACCTACTATGGGTGGTCTGATTATATTGTCCAGTATTATTATTACGTCTATGTTTTATATTCCCAGATACCCCAAAATCATACCGGTGCTGTTTGTCACCGTAGGCTTTGGCATTATCGGATTTTTAGACGATTATATTAAGATTGTCATGAAGCGCTCTGAAGGATTAAATCCCAAACAAAAGCTTTTGGGACAGATTATTATTACCGGCATCTTCGCCTGGTATCTGATGAGCAGCGGGGAGGTGGGGACAGATATGCTGATTCCCTTTACCGGCGGCTTTGACAATGGGTTTTTCCTGGATCTGGGAGTTTTGTTTATTCCGGCTTTGTTTATTATCGTGCTGGGTACAGATAATGGGGTTAATTTTACCGATGGGTTAGACGGTTTGTGTACCAGTGTTACCATTCTCATTGCCACCTTTTTTACCATTGTGGCAATCGGGGAAAACAGCGGAATCAGCCCCATTACCGGAGCAGTAGTAGGAAGCCTGCTGGGATTCCTCTTATTCAATGTATATCCGGCAAAGGTATTTATGGGGGATACCGGCTCCCTGGCACTGGGCGGATTTGTGGCAGCCAGCGCTTATATGATGCAGATGCCCATCTTTATTGCCATTGTAGGCCTTATCTATCTGGTGGAGGTGCTGTCTGTTATGATCCAGGTGACCTACTTTAAAAAAACAGGCGGCAAGCGTATTTTTAAAATGGCGCCGATTCACCACCATTTTGAACTTTGCGGATGGTCGGAGACCCGGGTGGTAGCCGTGTTCTCCATTATTACTGCGATTTTGTGTCTGGTAGCATACTTAGGATTATAGGAGGTTTTACTATGAGTCATGGGCAAAAGGTCATTGTGGCAGGAACCGGGATCAGTGGCATAGCAGCCACCAGATTACTGCTGGATATGGGTGGGGAGGTGGTTCTCTATGACGGAAACGCAAACCAGAATAGAGAGAAGGTCCTGGCGGCTTTTGAAGATAAATCCAGGGTTACTCTGGTACTGGGAGAACTGAAACGGACAGATCTGGTAGGAGTGGAGCTGTGTATTGTAAGCCCTGGGGTTCCCATGGATTCCCCCTTCGCTGCTACTATTATAGATGCGAAGATTCCCATTTGGGGGGAGATCCAGCTTGCCTACCATTGTGCAAAGGGAAGGCTTGCGGCCATAACGGGAACCAATGGAAAGACTACTACCACAGCTTTAACAGGGGAGATTATGAAGGCCTTCTATGAGAGCGTATTTATAGTGGGAAATATCGGAATCCCCTATACCCAGGTAGCTCTTGACACGGAGGATACGTCGGTAACCGTGGCGGAAATTTCCAGCTTTCAGTTGGAGACCATTATGGATTTCAGGCCCAATGTCAGCGCGATTTTAAATATTACGCCAGATCACTTAAACCGTCACAAAACTATGGAGAACTACATTGAAATTAAAAAGGGTATAACCTTAAACCAGACCGGGTCTGACAGTGTGGTTCTCAACTATGATGATCCGGTTTTAAGAGAGTTTGGCCAGGATGAAGAACAAAAGCCCAAGGCCAGGGTGCTTTTCTTTTCCAGCAGGGAAAAACTGAAGGAAGGCTTTTATCTGGATCGGGATAACATTATGTACAGTCACAACGGGCGGGAAACTCTGCTGATCAATGTCCATGATATGAACCTTTTGGGCCGCCATAATTATGAGAATGTAATGGCTGCTGCCGCCGTGAGCCTGGAGATGGGGGTGCCTATGGAAACCATCCGGCGGGTTATCAGAAGGTTTCAGGCTGTGGAACACCGGATTGAGTTTGTATTGGAGAGATCCGGCGTGAAATATTACAATGATTCCAAGGGAACCAACCCGGATGCGGCAATCCAGGCAGTAAAGGCCATGCCTGGGCCTACCCTTTTGATTGCAGGAGGATATGATAAAGGCAGCGAATACGATGAGTGGATTGAGAGCTTTGGGGAGAAGGTAAAATACCTGGTGCTTATCGGGCAGACCAGAGACAAAATAGCAGAGTGCGCCAAAGCCCACGGCTTTACGGAAATTATGTATGCCGAGGATATGTCTGAGGCAGTACAGGTCTGTGCATCTTATGCCAATATGGGGGACAATGTGCTCCTGAGCCCGGCATGTGCAAGCTGGGGCATGTTTAAAAATTATGAAGAGAGAGGCCGCGTATTTAAAGAATGTGTGCGGAATCTGTAATCAGCAGCCCGGCAGGAATAAAAGCGGGAACAGAAATAGTAATATGGAGGAAATCGGATGGCAGAACGGCAAGAGCATCAGGGAAAAAAGAAAAAAGCAAAGGTGCGCCGGTTTTATGACTACAGCCTGGTCTTTACCATTATTTTTCTGATACTATTCGGTCTGGTTATGATTTACAGTTCCAGTTCCTATTCGGCCCAGCTGACCTATGACGGAGACAGCTTTCATTTTGTCCGCAGGCAGGGGT
Source organism: uncultured Lachnospiraceae bacterium (assembly GCA_910577645.1). GTDB lineage: Bacteria > Bacillota > Clostridia > Lachnospirales > Lachnospiraceae > UMGS1370. The sequence continues at coordinate 22,373 of CAJTOL010000004.1, read as the reverse complement.
TGATTGCTCTGGGCAGCCTGGCGGTGATGATTGCCATCTCTAAAATGGATTATCATTTTTTTGCCCGGTTTGCCCGGTTTTCATACATACTTTCATACATTTTAATGTTTTTGGTTATGACTATCGGTAAAACCATAAACGGACAGAAGCGGTGGCTGGGGGTGGGGAATATGACCATCCAGCCTACAGAGTTTGTAAAGATTGCGCTGATTTTATATTTGTCAGCAATTATCGTCAAAATGGGAAAACGGGTGAACAAGAAGGAAGGACTCTGGGCCATTGCCATAAGAACCTTTCCCATTGGCGCCATAGTGGCGGTTAATAACTTAAGCTCCGGTCTTATCATTATGGGAATCGGCTTTGTTATGGCTTTTGTGGCCAGCAAAAGAAAGGCCCCGTTTCTGGCTTGTGCAGGGCTGGTTTTGGCGGCATATTTTACTGCAGGCCCCATTGTAGAGTTTATTTACAGTAAAAATCCGGATATCGGATACCGTTTAAGCCGCATTTTAGTATGGAGGGATCCGGAGGCTTTTGCCACCGGATCCGGTTACCAGGTTCTTCAGGGGCTTTATGCCATCGGATCCGGAGGACTGTGGGGAAAAGGGCTGGGGGAGAGCGTCCAGAAGCTGGGATTTCTTCCTGAGGCTGAGAATGACATGATTTTTTCCGTTATCTGCGAAGAACTGGGGCTTTTCGGAGCGGTATCTATAATCCTTGTTTTCTTATTTATGATTTACCGTTTTATGGTCATTGCCAATAATGCGCCGGATTTGTTTGGAGCCATGCTGGTAGTGGGCGTTATGGGACATATCGCCATTCAGGTAATCTTAAATATTGCCGTTGTAACTAATACCATTCCCAATACAGGCATCACCCTTCCCTTTATCAGCTATGGAGGTACATCGGTATTGTTTTTGATGGCGGAAATGGGAATGGTGTTAAGTGTTTCCAATCAGATTAAATTAGAAAAATAATATTGCCCGGACGAGATGCAAAAGCTCCTTTCTCTCATAAAATAGAGCATGAGAGAAATGTCTGCAAGACGAAAAGCAAGGAGCGATGGCTGTGATTTTAGTCCGGAATACAGGGCCGCTTAGCGGCGCTATAGAAATTCAAGGTTCAAAAAATGCGGTGCTGCCTATGATGGCGGCGGCGCTCCTTGCAGAAGGAACCACCATATTTACCAATGTCCCCAGGATACAGGATGTGTTCTGTATGATGGGGATATTGCAGTTTATAGGGTGTAAGTGTTCTTTTGTGGGAAATACCCTGACCATTGATGCCTCTGTTATTGACAGGGCCCGGATTCCGGAACACTATGTGACGGCCATGCGCTCTTCTGTAATGATGCTGGGGGCGCTGTTAGTCAGAAAGAAAGAAGCCCTGACCCGCTATCCGGGAGGCTGCCTGATAGGAAGCAGACCCATTGATCTGCACATTAAAGCCCTTACCTGTCTGGGAGCGGAAATCACTGAGGAGAAAGGATGGATCCGGGCCAGGACAGAAGGGCTGACCGGAGGGGAAATCAGTTTTCCTTACCCCAGCGTGGGAGCCACGGAAAATGCCCTGCTAGCCGCTGTTCTTTCCCGGGGAATTACCCGGATAGAGGGGGCTGCAAAGGAGCCGGAGATAGAAGAATTATGCCTTTTGCTGAATCAGATGGGAGCCAAGATACAGGGAGCCGGAACCGGCAGCTTAACTGTCACAGGGGTAAAACGCCTTTTTGGGGTTACAAGAAGAGTGGCCGGGGACCGGATTGTGGCAGGTACTTACCTGGCGGCGGTGATGGCCAGAGGCGGAAAGGTTCTGCTAAAAGGAATAAATCCAAAGCATCTGTTATCCGTCCTTGAAACATTTTCCCGATCCGGCGCTGTCTTTCACATGGGAGAGGATCAGATAGAGGTTGTGATGGAAGGGTGCCCCCGGGGATTTGACATTGTTACCGGGCCTTATCCGGAGTTTCCTACGGATCTCCAGTCCCCGGCAATGGCGGTGATGGCGGCGGCTAGAGGAGATTCCAGGATTAAAGAGACGGTTTTTGAGAGCCGGTTTGCAACAGCCGGGGAACTTTTAAAGCTTGGGGCCAGAATAGAGATAGATGGAAGGAATGCCAGGATTTTTGGAGCCGCGGGAAAATTTCCGCTGAAAGGGGCTGAGTTGGAGGCCAGAGATTTAAGAGGCGGCGCTGCCGCGGTAATTGGAGGGATGGCGGCAGAGGGGGAAACAAAGATCACAGGCTGCCGGTATATTCGAAGAGGTTATGAAGATATATGCCGGGACTTAAAAGCTCTTGGAGCCTCCATAGAAGACAGAAAGCCATAGGAAAAGAAAGAGAGACGATGGCACAGATGAAAAGAAAACGTTTAAAAAAATGGATTCTGGCGGCAGCTATTTTGCTGCTGCTGGGAATTCTTTTGTGGTCCATACGGATTACCGATATTAAAGTGACAGGGAGCGCCAGGTATACAGAGGCAGAGATGACCAATCTTTTATTTCCCGAAGGCATGGACAGGAATACCTTGTACTGCCTTTATAAAGAGCGGTTTCAGCCTCACAGGGAGATTCCTTTTGTGGCGGATTACGACATCCTGTTTCGAAGCCCTTCAAAAGTAGAGGTTATGGTTTATGAAAAGAGCATAGTAGGGTATGTTTCTTATCTCAATAGCTATATGTATTTTGATAAGGACGGAATTATTGTGGAAAGCACCAGCAATAAACTGGAGGGGGTGCCTCGGATTGAGGGACTGAATTTTGGTCAGATTGTATTGGGAGAACCTCTTCCTGCTCCGAATATGGACATTTTCAGAGAGATTTTAAATTTGACACAGGTGCTTTCCCTTTATAATATGGAAGTGGACAAGATTACTTATAATGTCAAAGAACAGGCTACCTTAACTATGGGGGATGTAAATGTATTTTTAGGGACCAGCGATGATATGAACGGAAAGATTTCCGAGCTTCATGATATGCTGCCTCAGATTGAGGGATTAAAGGGAACGCTTTATCTGGATACCTATGACGAATTGAAAACAGATACCATGTTTTCTTTTATACAGGAGTAATCAGCCGGACGGCGTGGAATCGGGCATAAATTTTGTCCGTCAAGCTTGCTTGTAAGGAAAAATTTACGCCCGATTCCACATCGGATGGCCATCCGATGCTTCTTGCCCGGCTACGCCGGACAAGAAGCCGCCAAAATAAAAAACCGGATACAATACAACTATGAATTCCAACCATGAATTTCTTGAAAAAAACCTTGATATTTTCCTGGAAATCAAATATAGTATAAGGTGAGTTGAAATAGGATATATGACAGAATCAGATAGATAAAAGATAGAAGAAGGTCTAAAGGAGGATATTATCTTGTTAGAGATTAAAATAAATGAGGCAGATAATGCTGCAAGAATTATTGTAATTGGTGTAGGCGGGGCAGGAAACAACGCGGTAAACCGTATGATTGATGAAAATATCGCAGGGGTAGAGTTTATTGGCTTAAATACGGACAAGCAGGCGTTGCAGTTTTGTAAGGCCCCCACAGTCCTCCAGATTGGCGAGAAGCTGACCAAAGGGCTGGGAGCAGGCGCCAGGCCGGAGATCGGTGAGAAAGCGGCGGAAGAGAGCTCTGAGGAACTTTCACAGGCTATGAAAGGGGCGGATATGGTCTTCGTAACCTGCGGTATGGGCGGAGGCACCGGTACAGGAGCAGCTCCTATTGTGGCAAGAATCGCCAAAGATATGGGGATCCTTACGGTAGGCGTAGTAACCAAGCCTTTCCGTTTTGAGGCAAAGACCCGTATGACCAACGCTTTATCGGGAATTGAACGTTTAAAAGAGAACGTGGATACTTTGATTGTAATCCCCAATGATAAGCTTTTGGAGATTGTGGATCGCAGGACCACCATGCCGGATGCTTTAAGGAAGGCAGACGAGGTGCTACAGCAGGCTGTCCAGGGGATTACGGATCTGATTAATGTTCCGGGCTTAATTAACCTGGATTTTGCGGATGTACAGACCGTTATGATCGACAAGGGCATTGCACACATCGGCATCGGCAAGGCCAAAGGCGACGACAAGGCTCTGGAGGCGGTAAAACAGGCAGTTGCCAGTCCGCTGCTTGAGACTACGATTGAGGGGGCAAGCCATGTAATCATCAATATTTCCGGTGATATCAGCCTGATTGAGGCTAATGAGGCTGCTACCTATGTTCAGGAACTGGCCGGTGATGACGCCAATATTATCTTTGGCGCCATGTATGACGAAAGCGCGCAGGATGAGGCCAATATTACGGTTATTGCCACCGGTTTGGATGCCCATGGGGCCAATACTCCGGTTGCAAAGGCTATGACCGGATTTAATACAGGAGGTTTTAAGCCCAAGACTCCGGCCTCCGGCGGAAACCAGGCGGCTGGCCAGCAGGCTCAGAGACCGGTGCAGAGGACAAGCCCTGAGGCGGCTGCAACGGCTCCTTCCTTTACCTCCCAGCCGGGAGCAGCGCCCTATCGTCCGGCAAACCGGGAAGTCCAGATCAATATTCCGGATTTTTTAAAGAATAAGAGGTAACAGTTTAGACGGCGGGGAATTGGAAAGAAATTTGAGCGTCAAGCTTGCTTGTAAACTCAAATTTCTTTCCAATTCCACATCGGATGAACATCCGATGCTTCTTGTCCGGCGAAGCCGGACAAGAAGATACCTGATCTAAACGGTTACAATAAAAAATACCAGTTCAGCATATTTTGCAGGGGCTGCCGTAGAATGAGACGTTTGTCTTCTTTTACGGCAGCTTTTTTTGCGTTGAGGGGTATTTGAGGAAGAATGCCACAGGTCAGGCTTGGGTGGATTTTTGATCCTTATGAAAGGACCCTCACAAACGCGATCCGGCCCGCTTTTTGGCGATGAAAAATAGGAATACGACTCCTGGATTTGACAAATTTTGCTAAACCTCAGGGCTATAATAAGTAGGTCAGGCAGGAGGGAGGGATGCCGGTGACAGTAAAAATCTATGTGGATCAGTGGATTTTTATTAATTTTGTCATGGATTATTTTCTTCTGGCTCTGGTAAAAAGACTGTTGGGGCTATCGGTAAAGAGAGGGCGCTTAAGCCTGGGAGCTTTATCCGGAACAGCAGTATCCGGGGCCGGGACAGCCGCGGTTATAGGCCTTGGCCAGACAACACAGGGGTGGGCCGGCTCTTTTCCTTTTATGGCCTTTCTGTTGGCTTTGCGGATAGCCTGTGCTGTGGGAGGAAGCCTTATAATGGCTCAGGTTGCCTATGGCCCTCTAAAAAGGCAGGGGCTTTTCAGGGCGGCAGGTGCGCTGTTTTTTGCGGCGGTGTTGATGGGAGGCCTAATATACGCCCTGACATCCATGTTTTTTTTACAAAAAGCATTTTCGATGGCTCTCACTGCAGGAAGTCTGCTGTGTTTTGGAGTGGGAGCTTATTTTTTTGCAAGGGGGGCGGTTGGATTTCTTACAGAAAACCGGGAAAAGCGTCAGAAGCTCAGAATGGTTCGGCTGTCATACAGAGGAAGGGAATGTGGGATTATGGCTCTCTGGGATACGGGAAACCAGCTTTTTGATCCGCTGTCCGGTCAGCCGGTTCACATCCTGGACAGCCAGGTATGCAGGACAATTGTAGAAACTGTTGAGGCAGTGCGCTGTATTCCTTATCAAACCATAGGAGTATCAGAGGGAATACTGCCTGCGATTTTTTTTGATACCATGGAGATAGAGACAGAAGAAGAGGCCATCCTGTTAAAAAAGCCCCTGGTGGCCCTGTCTTCCCGCCCGGTATCGCCAAAGGGAGAATATCAGTTATTGCTTCATGGAAGCGCTCTTAAGGGAGAACAGTGTAAATAGAAAAGAGGAGGATTTATCATGATCATCAAAGTTTCCATACCCAGCCGTTTCCAGTTTAAGACTTCATCAGGGTTTAAGACCTTGTTGATGCAGAGGCAGGGAGAGGTTCATTACATAGGAGGGGCAGATATTCTGCCACCGCCCTTAGACCCGGTTAAAGAGGCAGAGCTGATTGCAAAACTGGGAAATTCCGGGGATAAGGAGGCGCGTTCCAGGCTTATTGAGCATAATCTCCGCCTGGTGGTTTACATAGCCAAAAAATTTGACAACACGGGAGTGGGAGTGGAGGACCTGATTTCCATCGGCACCATCGGGCTTATTAAAGCCATTAATACCTTTAACCCGGAGAAAAATATCAAGCTTGCCACCTATGCCTCCCGGTGTATTGAAAATGAAATCCTCATGTATCTGCGCCGCAGCAGCAAGACGAAGATGGAGGTATCCATTGATGAGCCGCTGAACGTGGATTGGGACGGAAACGAGCTGCTTTTGTCGGATATTCTGGGAACAGATGAAGATGTGATTTATAAAGATATCGAAGATGAGATAGAGAAGAACCTTCTGAATGCTGCCATCAGCAGGCTGGAGCCAAGGGAGCGCAAGATTGTGGAACTGCGCTTTGGATTAACCAGTGAAGATGGCAGCGAGATGACTCAGAAGGAGGTGGCGGATCTTTTGGGGATCTCCCAGTCCTATATCTCAAGACTTGAGAAAAAGATTATGAAACGCCTTAAAAAGGAAATCGTAAAATTTGAGTAGGATTTATGGGGAAACGCTGTTTCCGGGTTTTCTGTACTCAGAAGGCGTTACCCCGTAATACCGTTTAAAAAGCCGGCTGAAATACAGCTGATCTTCAAAGCCCACGGAGATGGCCACCTCTTTAATATAGCTGTTTGTATCATTAAGGAGCTCTCCTGCCTTTGACATACGCAGGTTGGTGATGTAGGCATTCATGCTCAGCCCCGTTTCCTCCTTAAAAATACGGCAGAGGTAACTGGAGCTTAGGCCCACATGTTCTGACACTGAAGTCAGGCTGATTTTCCGGCTGTAATTTGCCTGAATATAAGCCAGTGCCTGAGCGATTTCCGGACTGTAGCCGGTCTGGGAAATGCGGTAGGCTTCCGGGGAAAAAATAATGGGCAGGGCGTCGGTAATATATCGGATCAATTCCTCCAGGCTGATTGCTTTCCTCATAGCGTCAGCCAGGTCTGACAGTTGGTCATGGGCGGGAAGAGTGCTGCCGGGAAGGTGGTATTCCAGATTGTCTAAAAAACGGATACAGTACTGGATAGCCTGAAAGGGAGGAATATAGTCTTTGCGGCAGTCGTCCAGAAATTCTGTAATTTTTTCCAGGGCAAAGGAGGCCTTGTCTTTACCGGTATAATTCTGGATAGTGGAGGAAAGTTCCTTATAAGGGATACCAGGAGGGGTGTTTTTGGGAATTGCAGAAGCGTCTATGGTTCCCAGGGGGCCGTAAAAGTTAAGCTCCAAAAGCTCCTGAAAGCGGGAGTAGACTTTGCGGGTTTCCTCCAAATCCGGTATCTGGCTCTGATACAGAATATCCGGAGTCAGAGACATATAATACTGAAAAAGCTGAGAAATCCTGGCAGACAGCCCTGCAATGGTATTGTGGTGGAGAGAAAGCTCGCTGTCCGGTACAATTAGCAGGATATTGCTGGGGCCGAAAAAAATGATCTGGTGGCGGCTTAGCTGCTCCAGGGCATTTTTTAAGGTACTGCGGATTAAGGCCACCGATGGAAGGGGATCCAGATTCTGTACATACCAGTCAAAAGAAATCTGACAGATAGACAAAAGTTTTATGTCCTCCAGGCAGATTCCGGTAAATTCTGCCAGATCAGTCAGAGGGTAGGTTTTGTGAATAAAAAAGTCCCTCCAGACAGCATGGATCTGCTGGGCCAGCGCTTTACTCCCGGAGGCTTGAGCTTCCAGCCCTTTGGCAGATTTCTGATCCAGCTTTAACCGGATCTTTTTAAGCTGAGCGGTAAGCTCTTCAGAGCTGATATTTACCTTCAGAATATAGTCAAAAGCCCCCAGCACCAGAGCGGTACGGACGGAATTAAAATCTTCGTAATTGCTGATTACCAGAAATTCCCAGTCCATGCCCATGTCTTTGGCAGTTTTAATCAGGCCAATTCCATCCAGAACAGGCATTTTCAGATCGCAGATAATCAGATCCGGATGGAACTGTTCCGCCTTTTCCAGGGCTTCCTTCCCATTGGACGCAGTGGCACAGATGTGAAAGCCCAGCTCTCCCCAGTCCAGCATGGAGCGGAGAGCGATTTTTACAATGGGTTCATCGTCTACAATCAGTACCTGATACATAAATACCTCCTAGTGAGTTTGAATATGATGGATATCCTGGGAAGAAGAAATAGCCGGAAGCAAAATCCGGCAGCAGGTGCCCATGCCTGGACGGCTATCCACCTGAAGACCGTATCCCTGAGAAAAATACAGATGAATCCGATCATTTACATTGCGGTTTCCAATCCCGCCAAGGCCTTTGGAGGCGGTCTTTGGGGCATTTAAATCAAACCCTTTTCCCTCATCCCGCACCTCCAGAAGGATATCCTTATCCTGAAACCGGCAGCTTACATAGATTTCCATAATATTTCCGTCATTGTAGGTTCCGTGGAGAACAGAATTTTCGGCCAGAGGCTGGAGAATAAGTTTCGGAAGGAGAAAAGAGGATAGTTCCTCCGGTATGTCATAATTAACGTGAAAGCTTCCTGCATAGCGTATGGCCTGGATAGAGAAATAGTGCTTTAAATTGCAGATTTCCTCCCGGATGGTAATAAATTCCTGTTGATTAATCAAAGTGTTTTTCAGAAGCTCGCTTAAGGAACAAATACCCTCTGCCACCACTTTATCCTGATTCATCTGGGCAACCAGGCGGAGGGTATTTAAGGTGTTGAAAAGAAAATGGGGATTGATCTGATATTGAAGCATTTTAAGCTCCAGTTCCCTTTTTTTGGCCTCGCTTTCCTGGCGCTGCTCCAAAAGAAGCTGAATCTCTGTTACCATTCCGTCAATATTATCGGACAAAAAGGCAAGCTCATCATTGGAGGAATCCTGAATCCGCACATCCAGGTTCCCGTCGGATATGGCCTGGCAGGTTCGGACCATATGCCGGATAGGGTGAGAGATACTTAAATATGTACAGGCGGTCATGACCATAGGAACACACATCAGCATAATGAATATCAGCAGAAGCCTGCCGGCGGGAGCACTGTTTCCATAAAGGAAAAAGAAATACAGATATACCACGGTCAGAGGCAGCAAGGTGGAAAAAAAGTAGGAGAGAATCAGCCGGTAACGGATTTTTATATTTCGAATCCTTAAAAGAGCAAATTCTTTGGATACAAGGGACTTTTTAAAAAAAGGGAGCATAAGGAGTTCCTTTCTGAGAATATCAATATTATCAATAATTTTGCACTGAGCACCATACAGTATAGTTGAATTATGTATATTTTAATAGAATATGAGAAAAAAATCCATAGAAAAAGTAAAATCGTCTATATCAATATTTTATAAAATATTTTTAAAATTTATAAAGTTTTAATAAATGAAGATTCTCCATAAAATAGATAAAATTGTAAATATACAACTTTTTTCCTATCCGGTACAATAAAATCACTAAATTTATTGAAGGAGGGAAAGTAAATATGATGAAATATTTACAAAAACTCGGTAAATCCCTGATGCTGCCGGTTGCATGTCTTCCGATTTGCGGTATCTTAATGGGAATTGGTTACGCTCTGTCCCCGGCAGCTATGCAGGGAGGAGACATTGTTGGCTTTGGTCCTATTGTGGGATTCTTCTTAATTAAGGCCGGCGGAGCTTTGATTGATAACATGTCCTGGCTGTTTGCAATCGGCGTTGCAGTGGGAATGTCAGATGATCATGAAGGTACTGCAGGTCTTGCAGGCCTGGTATCCTGGCTGGTAATTACCACCCTGCTTTCCAGCGGAACCGTAGCGGTTTTAGTGGGCGGCGAAGCGGATCCGGCATTTGGCAAGATTCAGAATCAGTTTATCGGTATTATCTCCGGTATTATCGGTTCTTCCTGCTACAACAAATTTAAGGGTACCCGTCTTCCCGATGCGCTGGCATTTTTCTCTGGAAAGCGTTTCGTATCCATCGCTACCGCAGTGGTATCCATTATTGCGGCGGCTATTCTGTTCTTTATCTGGCCTGTTGTTTACGGCGCATTGGTAGCAGTAGGCGGGGGCATTGTAGGCTTAGGGGCAGTAGGCGCAGCTATTTACACCTTCTTAAACCGTCTGTTGATTCCTACCGGTCTGCATCACGCATTAAACTCTGTATTCTGGTTTGATGCAGCAGGCATTAATGACCTTGGAAACTTCTGGGCAGGCGAAGTATTAAACGGCGCTGGCGGCCATGCAGGTATGTACATGTCCGGTTTCTTCCCGTCCATGATGTTCGGTATTCCGGCGGCAGCACTGGCAATTGTCCATTCAGCAAAACCGGAGAAAAAGAAAGAAGCAGCCGGCCTGGTAGGCGCAGCAGCTCTCTGTGCGTTTGTCTGCGGCGTTACGGAGCCTTTTGAGTTTGCTTTTATGTTCCTGGCTCCCGCCTTGTATCTGATTTACGCTATTCTTTATGGTGTGATTACCTTTATTACGGTATCTTTGGGCTTCAGCGCAGGCTTTTCATTCTCTGCCGGTCTAACAGATTTAATTTTCAGTTCCCAGCTTCCGGCAGCAAACAATACGTTCCTGATTCTTCCCCTGGGCCTTGGGGCGGCAATCGTATTTTATTTTGTATTCCGTTTTGCAATTAAAGCTTTTGACCTTAAGACTCCCGGCCGTGAGGACGACAGTGAGGATGAGACCAAGATTGTTTTGGCAAATGACGACTTTACCACAATGGCTGCTATCATTTTAGAAGGCCTTGGCGGAAAAGAGAACGTAACCAGTGTTGACAACTGTATTACCAGACTTCGTCTGGAAATCAGAGATTACACTGCAGTGGACGAGAAGAAGATCAAATCTGCAGGTATCAGCGGAGTTATCCGTCCCAGCAAGACTGCCGTACAGGTTATTATCGGACCTAAGGTGCAGTTTGTAGCAGATGAATTTAAGAAATTAATGTAAGTCCATAGAAATGGCGATGTTCTAAATTGAAATAAAGGGACTTTCTGTTAGCAAGAGCTGGCATGCAGCGCTAATAGAAAGTCCCTTTATTTCTTACAATATCGCCTTTTTGATGTTCCGACTACTATTTATCCCAGATAATTACGCATGATTTTCAGAGCATTTTTCTCCAGCCTGCTTACCTGGGCCTGGCTGATATGGATTTCCTCCGCCACCTCAGTCTGGGTTTTTCCCTCAAAAAACCGCATGTCAATGATGTGGCGTTCCCGCTCCGGAAGCCGTTTCATGGCTTCGTTTAAAGAAATATTTTCTACCCAGTTTTCTTCTATGTTTTTTTTATCGCTTATCTGATCCATTACGTAGAGAGGATCGCCGCCGTCTGTATATACAGGCTCATAAAGGCTTACCGGGCTTTGGATGGCATCTAAAGCATAGGTGATTTCCTCCTTGCTGACCCCGATTTCTTCGGCGATTTCCATAATAGTGGGCTCTTTCATGTTTCGGCGGGTCAGGCCTTCCTTGGCGTAGATGGCCTTGTAGGCAGTATCCCGAAGAGATCGGCTGACCCGGATGGAATTGTTGTCTCTCAGATACCGCCGTACTTCTCCTAAAATCATAGGGACTGCATAAGTTGAAAACCGTACATTCTGTGTAATATCAAAATTATCAATGGCTTTAATCAAGCCGATACACCCAATCTGGAACAAATCGTCTAAGGTTTCATTATTTCCGGCATACCTTTGGATTACGCTTAAAACCAGGCGCAGATTTCCTTTGATATACTGCTCCCGGGCTTCCATATCGCCTTCCAGAATCCGTTTAAAAAGAGCTTCCTTCTCATCGTTGGTAAGAAGGGGAAGCTTGGCAGTATTTACCCCACAGATTTCTACTTTATATCCGGACATTGTTCTTCCCTCCGCATTGGTTATTCCTGCAGGCAACGGGCCAGGGGATGCCCTTATACACAGATTGATACAGATTGCCTGTTGCCGGCAGGGTCAAATCCTCCGCCGCAGACAGCAGGGATCTGATTGTGTCATATGGAAATGATGGACGGATTTGGACAGAATTATACGGTTTGGGAACTGAAAAAAATTTCCTGTAATCACAGAAAAAATTTTTCCGGCAGTAAAACCAAAAATCAAGGCTCTTGTTCTTAAAAATTGGTGAAATAGTAAATTGACGAAACTTTGGTTTGGGCGTATACTTTTGAATTCAAAGAGAAAAGACAGCAGAGAGGAAAGAGACAATGACCAATGACATGACAAAAGGAAGCCCGGCCAGCCTGATTCTTTATTTTATGCTGCCGGTACTGGCAGGAAATATTTTTCAGCAGTTTTACAATGTGGTAGATTCGGTGATAGTAGGCCGCTTTCTGGGGGTAAACGCTCTGGCGGCAGTAGGCTCCACCGGAAGCGTGGTTTTTTTAGTTTGGGGGCTGGTAACCGGCCTTACCAGCGGCTTTTCTGTTATTTTGGCTCAGCGGTTCGGGGCAGGAGACCAAAAAGAGCTGCGCCGCTATGAAGGGGTGGCCGTGTGGCTGTGCGGTGTTTTGGGCGTATTTATGACGGCGCTTCTGGTACTGGGGCTGAACCCTATCCTTCGTCTGATGAATACCCCTCAGGAGATTTTTGATCAGACCAGGCTTTACCTGGGAGTGCTGTTTGCAGGGATTCTCATTACCTTTGCCTTTAATATGCTGGCAGGTATGCTGAGAGCCCTGGGGGACAGCAGGACGCCGCTGGTGTTTTTAGTGATTTCTTCTATCATTAATATTGTGCTGGATATTGCCTTTATTCTGGTTTTCCATACCGGGGTGGAAGGAGCTGCCTATGCCACCTTGATTGCCCAGGCTGTGTCCGCTCTTTTGTGTATCCTACATATTGCCAGGAAATATGATATATTAAAGATTTCCAGACAGGATATCAAAGCCGACCTTTCCGGCAGTAAAAAGCTTTTGAGCGTGGGGATTCCCATGGGACTCCAGTTTTCCATTACGGCAGTAGGGACTATGATTGTCCAGGCGGCCTTAAATGGCCTCGGCCCTGTATATATTGCCGGATTTTCTGCTGCCGGAAAGATTGGGAATATTGCCACTCAGGCGTTTCCGGCTCTGGGGGTTGCCATGGCAACCTATACTGGCCAGAATATGGGTGCAGGACGGCTTGACCGGGTTCAGACCGGCGTATCTGCCGGGTTTGTTATTTGTCTCATATGCAGTGTAATGGCCGGTGGGGCGGTGTATCTGTTTGGACCTCAGCTCATCCAGATCTTTGCATCGGGAGAGAGCGGACAGATGATCGGGTACGGGGTCCAATATTTAAAAATTTCGGCTTGGTTCTACCCGCCTCTGAGCCTGATTTTCTTGTACCGCAATACCCTTCAGGGGCTGGGGGACGGCCTGGTTCCTATGCTGGGAGGTATGTTTGAGCTGGCGGCGCGGTTTGGAGCAATCCTGTTATTATCCGGTCCCTTGGGATACACGGGAATCTGCTTTGCGGATCCGGCTGCCTGGATTATGGCTCTGGTTCCTTTGGTGCCGGTTTACTATTGGAGAATGAGAAAGGTAAAAAGAGAGCAGGAAGAGCTGGTAACCAGAAGGGCCAGGCCTGCCTGCTGACAGAGATCAGATAGAGAAAGAGATTAAAGAAGCGGGAGCGGTTCTGTGAATCAGGCTCCCTTTTCTGTTGTATTTTTCCGATAAAGAACCAGCAGCCCTTTTAGCAGGAGGGCCTGATCGTAATGGATTTTGTGGCGGCACAGAGGGGTTACAAAGCGGGAGAGGCCTCCGGTGGCTACTACAGAAGCGGTTTCTCCCAATTCCTCCTCCATTCTGTCAATGATTCCGTCCATCTGGGCCGCGTTGCCGTAGAGGATCCCGCTACGCATACAATCAATGGTATTCTTGCCGATAACCCGCCCCGGAATATCCAGGCTGATATAGGGAAGCTGGGCGGCCTTGCTGCTTAAGGAATCCAGGGAGACCTTAAGGCCGGGAAGAATTACGCCGCCGGTGTAATTGCCGGATTTGTCTATTACGGACATGGTGGTTGCGGTTCCCATATCAATGACGATAATCGGACAGGGGTACTCCTGAAGGGCGGCAATGGCATCGACAATCTGATCGCTTCCCACGGTTTTTGGGTTGTCCATAATAATATTAAGGCCGGTTTTCATCCCTGCCCCCACCATAAGAGGCCTGCGGCCGAAAATTTTCTTGATGGCAGACTGGATGGGAGCGTTTAGGGGCGGAACTACAGAGGATACGATGCCTCCCTCAATCTGACTTTTATCAATGGAATGTAGCTCCAGAATATCCTTAATCAGCAGAGCGTACTCCGTACTGGTTCTGGAATGGACAGTGGTGATCCGCTCTTCAAAATAGGTCTTTTGTTCATCAATACCGCCTATCACGATATTGGTATTTCCCATGTCAATTGCTAAAATCATGTGGAAACTCCTTTCCATCATATTAGAATTATGCTATGATGGTAGAGATTGTAACATAGGATAGGGCGGCTGTAAAGCTGCCAGGGGAGGAATTTGCCATGAACTTACAGGGAAAAAATGTGCTTTTAGGTGTTACCGGAAGCATTGCAGCATATAAAATCGCCGGGCTGGCCAGCATGCTGGTAAAGAAAAACGCCAATGTCCAGGTTCTGATGACGAAAAATGCAGTCAACTTTATTAATCCCATCACCTTTGAAAGCCTTACCGGGAACAAATGCCTGGTGGATACCTTTGACCGGAATTTTGAGTTCAGCGTGGAACATGTGGCCATTGCCAAAAGGGCGGATGTACTTATGATAGCCCCGGCTTCCGCCAATGTGATCGCCAAGATAGCTCACGGCATTGCCGACGATATGCTGACCACCACGGCGCTGGCCTGCCGCTGCCATAAGATCATTGCTCCGGCTATGAATACTAATATGTATGAAAATCCTGTCACTCAGGACAATTTAAAAATTTGCGAAAAGTACGGCATGGAAGTGATAAAGCCGGCAACCGGATACCTGGCCTGCGGCGATACCGGAGCGGGAAAGATGCCGGAGCCGGAGGAGCTGTTTGACTATATCGGAAGAGCGATTGCCTATTCCAAGGATTTGACGGGAAAGAAAATCCTGGTTACCGCAGGGCCTACAAAAGAAGCCCTGGATCCGGTGCGCTATATTACCAACCATTCCACAGGAAAAATGGGCTATGCCATCGCTTCCGCCGCCGCTTACCGGGGGGCAGAGGTAACCCTGGTTACCGGCCCCACCACCTTAAAACGGCCCAGGTTTGTAAGAATCATAGATGTGATCACTGCCAAGGAGATGTTTGACAAGGTGGCCCTGTTAAGCCGGGAGCAGGATTGTGTTATCAAGGCAGCAGCAGTAGCAGACTACCGGCCTTCTGCTGTCAGCCCGGAGAAGGTAAAGAAGAAAGACGGCAATCTGACCATTGACCTGGAGAGAACCGACGACATTTTGGCTTATCTGGGAACCCATAAGCAGGACGGCCAGTTTTTGTGCGGGTTCTCCATGGAAACCCAGGATATGCTGGAGAATTCCCGGGATAAGCTTAAGAAAAAGAATCTGGACATGATCGTGGCCAACAACCTGAAGGTACCCGGAGCAGGATTCGGCGTGGATACCAATGTGGTGACCATTATTACTCCGGAAAAAGAAACAGAGCTGGAGAAGATGACCAAAGAAGAGGTGGCTCACAGGCTTTTAAGCGAGATTTTCGGATAACTCTCTTTGGGCGCCGCGTTGAAAAAAATCCGGAAAATCTTGACTTTATAACGGAATAATACTAGAATGTTTTGATACTGGGGTAAAATGAATTTTTGGAGGAAAGACTTTTGGCAAATATTGCGGAAGAAATAAAAAAAAGAAGAACCTTTGCGATTATTTCTCATCCTGATGCAGGAAAGACCACATTAACGGAGAAATTTTTGCTTTATGGCGGAGCCATTAACCTGGCCGGAACGGTAAAAGGAAGAAAGGCCGCCAAATATGCGGTTTCCGACTGGATGGAGATCGAGAAAGAAAGAGGAATTTCCGTTACCTCTTCTGTTATGCAGTTTAACTATGACGGATTCTGTATCAACATCCTGGATACCCCCGGGCATCAGGACTTCTCCGAGGATACCTACCGTACTTTGATGGCAGCGGATTCTGCGGTTATGGTTATTGACGGTTCCAAGGGTGTTGAGGCTCAGACCATCAAGCTGTTTAAGGTCTGCGTTATGCGCCATATCCCGATTTTTACCTTTATTAATAAGATGGACAGGGAAGCCAGGGAGCCCTTTGAACTGATGGATGAAATTGAGGATGTCCTTGGCATCCGTACATGCCCCGTCAACTGGCCAATCGGCTGCGGAAAGAGTTTTAAGGGGGTTTATGACAGAAACACCAAAAGGATTACCACCTTTACGGCAGCCATGGGGGGCCAGAAAGAAGTGGCTTCCCGGGAATTTGACATGGCAGGAGAAGATGTGGACGCCCTTATCGGACCGGATTTTCATCAACAGCTTTTAGATGAAATTGATCTGCTGGACGGAGCCAGTGATGAGTTTGATATGGAACGGGTTCGGGCAGGGGAGCTGTCCCCGGTATTTTTCGGTTCCGCCCTTACCAATTTTGGCGTGGAAACATTCCTGAAGCACTTTTTGGAGATGACTACCTCTCCTTTGTCCAGAAAAGCCATTACCAGGGAGATTGATCCTTTTGGGGAGGATTTTTCCGCCTTTGTATTTAAGATTCAGGCCAATATGAACAAGGCGCACAGAGATCGAATTGCGTTTATGCGGATTGTGTCCGGCAAATTCCAGGCCGGAATGGAAGTAAATCATGTCCAGGGAGGAAAAAAGCTGCGGTTAAGCCAGCCTCAGCAGATGATGGCCCAGGACAGAAAGATTGTGGAGGAGGCCTATGCAGGGGATATTATCGGAGTTTTTGATCCGGGCATTTTCTCTATCGGCGATACTCTGTGCCTGTCCAATGAGAAATTTGAATTTGAAGGAATCCCTACCTTTGCGCCGGAACATTTTGCCAGGGTGCGGCAGATTGATACCATGAAGAGGAAACAGTTTTTAAAGGGGGTTAACCAGATTGCCCAGGAGGGAGCTATCCAGATTTTCCAGGAATTTAACACCGGGATGGAAGAGATTATAGTAGGGGTAGTAGGAGTACTTCAGTTTGAGGTTCTCACCTACCGTCTGCAGAACGAGTATAACGTGGAGGTGCGTTTAGACCGGCTGCCTTATGAGTATATCCGCTGGGTAGAAAATAAGGAAGAGGTGGACGCAGAGCGGATCCAGGGCACCTCGGATATGAAGCGGATCCGGGATTTAAAAGGAAATCCACTGCTGCTGTTTGTCAACAGCTGGAGCGTGGGAATGGTGGAGGAACGCAATCCCGGCCTGGTGCTCAGCGAATTTGGAAGGAACTAGTGAGGAAATTAACCATAGAAAGGATTGGAGTTGTATGTATCAGGAGCAGATTAAAAAATATATGAAAGATCATAAGCAGGAGATGTTGGAGGATATTTCCACTCTGTGCCGCATTAATAGCGAAAAGATGTCCTACAAAGTCGGGATGCCCTTTGGAAGCGGAACCTTCCGGGCCCTGGGAGCCGCCCTTTCCATGGCGGAGAATTACGGTTTTATTACCACCAATTATGACAGTTATGTGGGAACCGTGGATTTTGGCAATCTGGAGCGGCATCTGGACATCCTGGCTCATCTGGACGTAGTACCGGCAGGAGAGGGATGGACTGTGACAGAGGCTTTTGAACCCCTGGTAAAGGACGGAAAGATCTATGGCCGGGGAACCGCTGATGATAAAGGCCCGGCAGTTGCAGCCCTTTACGCCATGCGCTGCGTAAAAGAGCTGGGAATCCCCTTAAAGAAAAATGTCCGGCTGATTTTGGGCACAGATGAGGAATGCGGAAGCTCAGATATTGCCCACTATTATGACCAGGAGCCGGAGGCTCCCATGACCTTCTCACCGGATGCTTCCTATCCTGTGGTCAATATTGAAAAGGGCCGGTTAAACGGTCATTTTACGGCAGAGTGGGAGGAGTCGGAGGCCCTTCCCCGGCTGATTTCCTTTGAAGCAGGAATCAAGGCCAATGTGGTTCCGGGAAAGGCTTTTGCCACTATTGAGCTGGGCAGCCTTACCTTAGAGGATATCCGCCCGATAATCGATGAGGCGGAAAAGGAACTGGATATAGAGTTTCTGCTTACTGCCCAGGATTCCCTGGAAGATGACCCGATTTATACCATCACCGCTGTAGGCGCCGGCGCCCATGCCTCCAGCCCTGAGGCAGGAAAAAACGCGTTGACGGCCCTTTTAAACCTGATTAGCCGTCTGCCTCTGGCAGAGTGCCCCCAGACAGATTATGTAAAGAAACTGACAGAACTGTTCCCCCATGGGGATTTAAACGGAGAAGCTCTGGGAGTAAAAATGAGGGATGAGCTGTCTGGAGATTTAACCCTGGCCCTTACCCTTCTGACCATTGATGAGGGAAGCTTAGACGGCACATTTGACGCCCGCTGTCCCATCTGCTCCAACGAGGAAAATACCCTGAACGTAGTGAAAGAGACAATGGCCCAAAAGGGTATCACTCTTCACAACAAGGAGATGACCCCTCCCCACCATGTGGACGGCAGCTCTGATTTTGTAAAGACTCTTTTAAAGGTTTATGAGGATTACACAGGAAGAAAAGGAGAATGCCTGGCCATTGGCGGCGGCACCTATGTCCACCACTTAAAGAACGGAGTCGCCTTTGGCGCGTCCATGCCGGAGACTGACAACCGGATGCACGGGGCAGATGAATTTGCCGTTATTGATGAGCTGGTGGTCAGCGCAGAGATTTTTGCCCAGGTAATTATTGATTTGTGCTCATAAGAAAGGAAGGCAACACTATGTCAGCAGATGCCATTATCAGGCTGGAAGAGCTGGGTAAGCAGTTTTATACTGCAAACGGCACGGTTACTGCTTTAGATCATATTAACCTGGAAATTGAAAGAGGAGAGATTTTTGGGATTATCGGACTGTCGGGAGCGGGAAAGAGTACTCTGGTGCGGTGTATTAATTTCCTGGAAGAACCTACGGCCGGAAAAGTGATTTTTGAAGGCAAGAGCCTGGGGGATCTGGGAGAAGCCGGAATCCGTACTGCCAGAAGATCCATGGGTATGATCTTTCAGCAGTTTAATCTCTTGGCCCAGAGGAATGTTCTGCAGAATATCTGCTTTCCCCTGGAGATTGCCGGAGTCCCCAAGGCGGAGGCAAAAAAGAGGGCAGAAGACCTTCTGGAGCTGGTAGGCTTAAAGGACAGGATGAAGGCCTATCCGGCCCAGCTGTCCGGCGGACAGAAGCAGAGGGTGGCCATTGCAAGGGCGCTGGCTACCAACCCCAAGGTGCTTTTGTGCGATGAGGCCACCAGTGCATTAGATCCCAATACTACCAAATCCATCCTGCAGCTGTTAAAACAGATTAATCAGGATTTGGGGGTTACGGTCATTGTTATTACCCATGAGATGGCGGTAATTGAGGCTATCTGCGACAGGGTTGCCATTATTGATCAAAGCCAGATTGCAGAATCAGGAAAGGTGTCGGAGATCTTTTCCGAGCCGAAATCCAGAATTGGCCGTCAGCTTATTTTGGGAGATGCGGTGGAAAACACGGATTTTGGCAACAGCCGCCGGATCCGGATTATTTTTGACGGCAGGGCATCCTCAGAACCGGTTTTAGCCAAGCTGATTCTGGCCTGTAAAACACCGGTAAATATTATGTACGCTGCCACCAGGGATTTAAACGGAACTGCCATGGGACAGATGATTATCCAGCTTCCCGAGGACGAGACGGAGGCGCGGAGGGTGACCAGCTATTTAAATGCCGCCAAGGTGCCTTTTGAGGAGGTAACAGAAGATGCAGATTGATTCCACAACTTTGAATATGCTGGGGACAGGAATCTGGGAGACCATCTATATGGTAGCCATGTCCTCCATTTTTTCTTATGTAATCGGGATCCCCTTAGGAGTAATCCTGGTGGTTACGGCAAAAGACGGCATTAAGCCGGTTCCTGCTGTAGAAAAGGCTTTGGGGATTATCATTAACCTTCTTCGCTCCGTGCCTTTTATTATCCTGGCAATTATGCTTCTTCCGGTTACCAGAAAAGTAGTGGGAACCACCATTGGCCCCAATGCCATGGTATTTCCCCTGATTGTGGCTGGCTCCCCTTACATTGCCCGGATGGTGGAATCCTCCTTCCGGGAAGTGGACGCCGGGGTGATTGAGGCGGCCAAGTCTATGGGGGCTTCCACCTGGCAGATCATCTATAAAGTACTGCTTCCGGAGTCTAAGCCCTCCCTGTTGGTGGGAGCGGCAATTTCTGTCACTACTATTTTAGGGTATACCGCCATGGGCGGCTTTGTAGGGGCTGGAGGACTGGGAGCCATTGCCATTAATTACGGATACTACCGTTATCAGACAGACATTATGCTGATTACCGTGGCCATAATGGTAATCATTGTCCAGATTATTCAGGAATCCTTTATGAAGCTTTCAAAGGTAAATGACAAACGGATCCGATAGAAGGGTCAAAAGCTTTTTTGTCCCAATATTTTATGATATTGCAAAGCCTGTTTCGGCAACGGAAAGGCCTGTGATATAAATTACCGGTACAGCCCTGGCATGTATTGAAAAATTCAGGCAGGGGCTGTACCAAAACTTTTTATTTAAAGAGGAGGAAACGATTATGAAAAAACAGATAAGTCTGGTGCTGGCCGCCCTTCTTGGGGCCGCCTCTTTAACCGCCTGCGGGGGAAACGGCGCAAATTCCACCACAGCGGCGGCCACTACGGCAGCGGAAACTGAAACCAGTGGAGAGGCAGCAGAAACAGAAGCAGTGGAGAGTGAAGCCCAGTCCAAGGCTTCCGGAGAGCTGGTTAAAGTGGTAGTAGGCGCAAGCCCGGCTCCCCATGCGGAGATCCTGGAAGCTGCCAAGCCTCTTATGGAGGAAAAAGGCTTTGATCTGCAGGTTATGGTTTACAGCGACTATGTACAACCCAATAATGCATTAGATGCAGGGGATCTGGATGCCAACTATTTCCAGCATTTCCCCTATCTGGAATCCTTTAATGCCCAGTTCGGCACCAAACTGGCTTCCGCTGCCTCTATCCACTACGAGCCCTTTGGCATTTATGCCGGAAAGACAAGCTCCTTAGAAGAAGTGGCAGACAAAGCGGTAGTGGCAGTGCCCAATGACGTGACCAATGAGGCGAGAGCGCTGCTTCTTCTGGAAGCACAGGGCCTGATTACCCTGAAAGAGGGAGCCGGCCTGGAGGCGACCAAGAATGATATCTCCGAGAATCCCAAGAACCTGGAGATTATGGAAGTGGAAGCCGCTCAGATTCCCCGTGTACTTCCTGATGTCGACATTGCCGTAATTAACGGAAACTATGCTATTGAAGCCGGGTTAAAGGTCAGCGATGCCCTGGCTATTGAGGATTCCCAGTCTATCGCCGCAACCACCTACGGCAACGTAGTGGCAGTGAGAGAAGGCGATGAAACAAGCGACAAGTCCAAAGCTTTGGTAGAAGCCTTAACCAGTGATGAGATTAAAAAGTTTATTGAAGAAACCTATGAGGGAGCTGTAGTTCCGTTATTCTAATAATATTATTTTAGATAAGAAGAGGCCGCCGCAAGACGAGATAAGTTTTGCGGCGGCCTTTTTGGTAAAGGAAAGGCGGATAGTTTCCCTTTGCTACATTTTATGGAATTTCCAAGAAAAGAGTTTACAGTATATAAATATAAATATATAATTATATCATAAAAAAGATATATAGGAGGAGTCATGATAATTAAAGCGTCAGCAGCTCTGCGAAATGATTATGCATCTATTTCTAATATGGCAAAAACGACGAAAGAGCCAATATATATTACAAAGAATGGGGAAGGGGATCTGGTACTCATGAGTATTGATGCCTTTGAGAAGAGAGAAGAAATGCTAAATCTTCGTGAAAAGGTATTGCAGGCCGAGCAGGAACGCATAGACGGAGCGGAAACCCTTAGCATAGAACAAGCAAGAGGACGATTAAGGGAGAGATTAAATGACATATAAAGTTGAGATTCTGCCTGCTGCCTGGGAAGATTTAAAGAGAATAGAAGATTGGTATGCAATACAATTTGATGTGGAAACAGCCTTAAGGGTTAGCGGGCATAAGATTGCGTTTTATTAGGAAAACACACTGTCAAAAGGATTTTATGCTTTGGCGGGGGTCAGCCCGCCTCGGCGGTGTCAGTGGTGTTGATTTCAATATACTCGGCAATCCGGCGGAACTCGTCCGCAAACTTAAAGTGAACACTGATATTGCCGTTTTCGTAAACC
>CAJTOL010000003.1 GCA_910577645.1 uncultured Lachnospiraceae bacterium | reverse complement strand
AAGAGGAAAGCCACGGACGGCTTGATTTCATCAATCAGCGCAACCAGCGAGTATGTAAAAATAGAGTGGAAAATCTGACTTTTCCACTCTGCATATCTGAAACATTTCTTTATATCGTTTGTAGCCCCTTGTACACTGATGTTTAACAGTCCTTTTCAATTTGAAACATCAGAAAAAAAGCTGTGTATAAATTCTGCCTTTGATCTGGGCTACTTGCTGATAGCTCCGGTGGTTACGGATTTTGTAGTGTGGCTTGCAGAAAAGCTCCGTTCAGAACCGGTAAGCAATATGTGGTTTGGCGCAAGGGACGGCTATTTAATAAAGTTATTATATGACAGGCTGGTTGGAGAAAATAAATCTGTTTATTTTTTAACCTCCCGGGCGGCTGCTGTCAGGGCAGGAGTAGAAAATATAGAAGATATCCGCCATATAGCAGAGATGAAATTCAGCGGGACTGTGAAGGAACAGTTAAAGGAGCGGTTTGGCATAGAGATATCGGATGAGGAATCCGGACATGGGGATTTAACTCAATACAGCAGGCAGATTCTAAGCCAGGCATTGATTTACAAAAGAAATTATCAAAAATATATTGCCTCCTTAAAACCGGGGGACGGGGATTTGGGCTTTTTTGATTTTGTCGCAAAAGGCACTACCCAGATGTATTGCAGCAGACTGGTTTCCAATCATTTGAAAGGCTTTTACTTCCTCCAGCTTGAAAAAGGCTTTGCCAGAGACAGGAGTCTTGACATTCAGGCCTTTTATGACAGCGAAAAGGAAGAAAGCAGGAGCATATTTGACAACTATTATATTCTTGAAACAATATTGACTTCTCCCATGCCCTCTGTAACAGGGTTTGATGAAAATGGAGAGGCCTGCTATGGAAAGGAGAGCAGGGGAAGGAGAGGGATAGAATGTTTCCAGAGGGCACAGGCAGGAATAAAAGAATTTTTTGAGACTTTTCTGGAGATATGTCCGGAAAGCAGCCGGGATTCAAGCAAAAAGGCAGACGAAGTATTTTTGGAGCTCATCCATCATGTCCGGATATCGGAAGGCGATTTTATGAAGCTGGAGGTGGAGGATCCGTTTTTTAACCGGCTGACAGAAATGGAGGCGTTAATTTAGCGTAAGGAATTTTGAATAAGACTTAGATTTATCTTGAAAAGAAGGTAATAAAATGTTATTCTAAAAAGGTACAAATCAATCCATCAGGGAGGCAGAACCTATGAGAAAAAGCATTAAAAAAATGGTTTGGTTCCGAGCTGTTGCAGCAATTGTATCTATTTTGCTGTTTATTATCGTAATCAACGTTAACATCAAGAACCTTCAGTCTGCGGAAAGAGACAGCGTCCAGGCCAGCACTGTGTTAAAGAAAGCCCAGACGGCAGAGAGCGCCCATTACCGCTGGGCAGCCAACTTGAGCAATGCCCTTTACGCAGGAACGGAATTTACAGGAAGCATAGATCCGACAACTTGTGTGCTGGGACAGTGGATTTACGGCGAGGCCGGGACAGAGGATGCCCAGGTGCTGGCGATAAGAAAAGAGCTGGAACCACTGCACAAGAAGCTCCATGAATCTTCCGTATATGTCCTTGACATGCTAAAGAGCAATCCCGAAGAAGCCCAGAAATATTACCAGGAGACCATATCAAGTAATCTGACGGTTTTAGTAGGCAAGCTGAATGATGTGGTAACCCGCAGTGAGGAACTGAATACAGAAAGTTCAGAGCAGGTCAATAAAGGGATCCGCACCATGCTGGTAGTTTCCTATGTTTTCTTTGCACTGGTGCTGCTGTGCCTGTTAAGCCTGGTACAATATGTATTCAGCCAGATTCTGCAACCTATTCTTCATATTACCAACAAGAGCAAGCCTATGTCAGAGGGCCAGCTTCACTTAGACTTAGGACCCAAGGCCAATAATGAGCTGGGAGACCTGGCGAGGACTCTGGAAAAGTCCATGGAAGTTATCGGAGGTTATGTAGCGGACATTAACCGGATTATGGATCAGCTTTCCAAGGGATGCTTTAACGTACATACTTCCACCGCTTTTATCGGGGACTTCCGTTCTATCGAAGAATCCATTGAGAAATTTACCAGAACCTTATCCAGCGCTATGGCAAACATTCAGGATGCCGGCCGCCAGCTTTCGGATCATGCCGGACAATTATCCAACAACGCCCAGTCCCTGGCACAGGGCTCAGGGGAGCAGGCGGGAGCGGTTAACCGGCTTGTAGATACCCTGGATACGTTGTCAAAGACAGCTGCCCAAAACGTAAAGTCCGCAATAACTGCTCAGGAAAATGCCCGTCTCACCGGGGAGCAGGTTGCTGCAAGTGAAAAGCAGATGAAAGAAATGATCGCGGCTATGGAAGATATCCGTGAGACCTCTGAGAATATTGGAAAGATTATTTCTACCATTGAAACTATTTCGTCCCAAACCAATCTTCTGGCATTAAATGCCGCAGTAGAGTCCAGCCGTGCAGGCGCAGCCGGAAAAGGCTTTGCGGTAGTAGCCGGAGAGGTGCGCCGGCTTGCAGGCCAGTCCGATCAGGCAGCCAAGGCCACCAAGGAGCTGATTGAAACCTCTTCCCAGGCTGTAGAGCGGGGAACCCGCATTGTACAGAATGTTTCTGCAACTTTACAGAAAACATTGGAGCTGGTGGCGCGGTCCAGCGGGGAAATCGGGGATATTGCCAGAGCGGTTCAGGGAGAAGCAGATTCCATTACCCAGGTAACAGAAGAGATTAGCCAGATTTCTACAGTGGTGCAGACCAATTCTTCCTCCAGTGAACGGTCCGCAGAAGTCAGCTCCCAGGTATTAGAGCAGGCCCGGCTTCTCCACAATCAGACCAGCCAGTTCCGTCTGAAAAACGGCCAGTGACGTAACTATATAAATAAAAAGGGATGCTGCAGAATGAAAGCAGCCCCTTTTTCTCGTTAATTAATTTGCAGTTTATACTTGTTTCCAAAATGATCCAAATGTTGTTTGCCATATATTCTTGACTATATTTGGTCTTAGTGGTACTATTATAAAATAAAAATGTATAAATATATACAAATGCATTTGGCTTTTCGGATAAGGAGGAAGGGGTGTCCCCCCTGGAAGCCTTATCTATTATAAAAACAATACAGAAGTTGTTGAGAAATGACAGAAGGGAGAAATTAACATGTCGGGAATATATGGCAACGGGATTGCGCTGACGGAAAGAGTTCTTGATTATTTATGGGGGAGACAGACGGTTACTCTTAATAATATTGCGAATGTAGACACTCCGGGGTTTAAGTCCCAGTATATTACGTTTGAGGATCAGCTTAAGGCACGGATTGAAAAGGCTTCTGCCGGGCAGGAACCGCGGCTGGGAGTGAGCTGGGCTATTGACAGATCCAGAGCTACTGTAAGAACTACTTTGGATGAGTCAAGCAGACTGGACGGCAACAATGTGGATATGGATCAGGAGCAGGTGTCTTTGGTTCGCAATGCTTATGAGTACCAGTACATGTTAAGTTCTATCAATAACGACTTAAACCGTTTAAAGAGTGCCGCAAGGGCCTTCTAAAATTAGCCAAAGAGCATTAAAGACAGAGATTTGAGACAAAGAAGAGGGAGAATATCAGATATGGAAGCAGCATTTATTACCCCCATTACTCCTATGAAGGCATGGGAGATTACCACAGAGACAGTGAAACCGGAGAAGGAGCAGGATTCTACCGGAGAAGCCACAATGTTTCGGAGCATTTTTAATCAGGTGGTAGGCCAGGTTTATGAAACCGAGGCGGATGTAGAAAATAAGAAGTATCTTTTAGCCACAGGCCAGCTGGATGACGCGCATAGTCTCCCTATTGCAGAGGCTAAAGCGGCACTCAGTTTAGATGTTATGATTTCTTTGAGAAATAAGGTTCTGGAGTCCTATAACGAACTGATAAAGATGAACGTCTAATTTTACTATACAAACGTAAAAAGGTTGGGTATAATTGTGCAAGGTTTAAAGGAATATTGGCAGAACATGTCAAGTAAAACTAAGAAAATGCTTATGGCAATTGTAGCAGGAACTGTTGCAATTGCTATTGTTGGGTTAGGGGTGCTGGCCCTTGGCAATAAAAGCGACTATAGCACGCTGTTTACAGGGATGAATCAGGAAGAGGCCCAGGAAGTGGTGGCTCTTTTACAGGAGCAGGGGACGGATTATCGTTTTAATGATGCCAACGGGTCGGTTCAGATACCTGCCTCCCAGGTGGATCAGGTTCGGGCGCAGCTCCTCAGTAAGGGTTATCCCCAGAGCGGCTTTACATACGACATGTACCGGAACAATGCCGGGCTTATGACAACGGAATCCGATAAAAAGCAATACACCCTTTACGAACTCCAGGATAGGTTAGGCGCTCAGATCCGCCTGTTTGAGGGAGTCCGGGATGCTAAGGTAACTATTGCTGAGGCGGGGGAGCAGAGATATGCCCTGGGGGATGATACCCAAACAAACGCTTCTGCTTCTGTTGTAGTAACTATGCAAAATGGGGAGAAGCTTACCAGTAACCAGGCTTCTGCTATTAAAAATCTCATAGCAAGAGCAGTCCGTGGGATGAATTTTACCAATGTATCGGTATTTGATGCAGAGACTATGATGGAAGTGGCCGGGGAGAATGAGGAAAGTCCTTACGGAAATGTTACGGACATAACTGCCATTACCAGCATGGTGGAGAGTAATATTGCCGGAAACGTGAGACGGGTGCTGGAGAAGCTTTACGGAGAAGGAACAGTAGCGGTTTCTGTTAAGGGCACTCTTAATATGGAAAGGCTGATACAGGAAAGCATCCTGTATACCACGCCGGAAAAGATTAACGAGGAGGATAAAACAGGCCTTCTTTATCAGGAAAATGTTTCCAGCGAAAACTCTGGTTCCCTGGCGGCGGGAGACGGAGGGGTTGTGGGGGCAGACGCCAATGCGGACACTCCCAGGTATACAGCCGGAGCTAATGGCGAAACGGCAACTGATACATATGCTAATAGTAACGCTGCCAGAGAGTGGCTGTATAATTCTGTAAAAGAGCAGCGCCAGATTGATCCCGGTGTTTTAGAAAACGCCACTATCGGCGTAGTAATTGATACAGACGACAAGAGTATTCCAGATCAGGACTTAATTGCCTTAATAGCCAATTCCGCAGGAATTGATACAGAAGAAGCCAGACAGAAGATAACGGTGATCCGCGCTCTGTCGCCGGCCACCGTTGCGGCCAGAGAAGAAGCCGCAAAACCGGATGTTCCGGTTTCTGTACCGCCTACAGAGACGAAGACAATTCCTCTTCCTATTATTATTGCGATAGGAGCTGGCGTAGCTCTTTTACTCTTGCTGTTGATTCTGCTGCTTCTTCGTTCCAAAAAGAAGAAAGCTCAGGCAGAAGAAATGGATTTTGCTGTGGCAGAAGATACCGGCCAGGATGAATTCCCTACAGAAGAAGGGGCTGGCACTGGAGCCAAAGAAGCGGCAATATCCCTTGAAGAAGATGATGAGTTGGAGAAAAATGAAGAGATTATCAATCTCCGTATGCAGCACAGCTTAAAGCTGAAGCAGAATATTGGCGACTTTGTGGAGCAGAATCCGCAGATTGCCGCAAAATTAGTACAAAGCTGGTTAAGAGGGGAGGATACTACCAATGGCGGGAACCACGGTGACCCAAGAAGAAAACAAAAATGAGAATGCCGAAGTAAAAGATTTGGATGCCAAACAGAAGGCAGCGCTGGTAGTTGTCTCTCTTGGAGCTGACAAAGCGTCCCAGATTTATAAATATCTGAATGAGCAGGATATTGAAGATTTAACCTATGAGGTAGCAAAACTGGGTAAAAACACCAATGCTCAGGTGGAGAGCACGCTGGATGAGTTTTACAAGCTGTGCCTGACCCACAAAATGATGACTGACGGCGGACTGGATTATGCCAGAGACGTATTGGAGAAAGCCTTTGGCGAGATGACGGCCAGAAGCCTTTTGGAAAAGGTTTCCAAAACCTTGCAGTCCAGGCCCTTTAACTTCTTTGTCAAAGGGGATCCGAAGGCGCTTTTGTCTCTGCTGCAGCATGAGAGGCCTCAGGTTATCGCCCTGATTATGTCTTATATGGAGCCGGCTCAGGCGGCTCAGGTGTTGGAACAGCTTCCTGAGAGCAAACGTATTCCGACAATTGAGGGTATGGCAAAGATGGATCGGGTATCCCCCGAGGCCATTGCCATCGTAGAAGAAGAGATGAAGCGTAAGTACGCAACTATTATCACCAGCGAGGACAACATGAACCTGGGCGGTGTGGATTATGTGGCAGATGTAATGAACCATGTAGATCGAAGCAGCGAGAGACGTATCTTCGAAGAGCTGGATAAGGCCAATCCGGATTTGTCCCAGAGCATTCGGGACAAGATGTTCGTATTCGAGAATATCCTGGATATGGACGACAGATCTGTACAGAGATTTGTTCGGGACTGCGATGCCAAGGATATTGTATACGCCCTCAAGACGGCTTCCGAGGAGATGCGCCAGATCTTCTTCGCCAATATGTCCAAACGTATGGCCGAGACCGTCCGCGGCGATATGGAAGTTACAACCAATGTAAGGCTGAAGGACGTAGAAGAGGCACAGCAGCGTATTGTAAATATTATCCGCCAGTTAGAGGATATGGGAGAAGTTATCATCAGCAAGGGAGGAGACGATGGCGACGTTATTGTCTAAAGGAATCCTGAGAGCGGAATCTGCCGGGCAGGTTCATGCATTCGTTCCTCCGGTCCATGACTTTAAAAAGCCTGTGCCCAGGCCTAAGGCGGCTTCAAAGAATGTTACGGCAGAGGAAGCGGAACGGCGGAAAGAAGAGAAAACCCGCAAACTTTACGAGAGCCAGGAAGTTCTTCGGAAGGCCAGAGAAGAAGCAGAAGTGATTTTGGAAATGGCCCGGACGGAGGCAAAGGAGATTTTGGAAAAGGCAGGGAAAGAGGCCCGGCGGATTCAGGAGGAGGCAGCCAGAGAAGGCGCCGAAGCCGGATATGAGGATGGCCTTTCCCGGGGAGAAAAGCAGGCGGCGGAAGAATTAACAAAAAAACGCAGGGAGCAGAAGGAGGAGTTTGAAAGAGAACTTCATAATGCCCTCTCTTCTGTGGAGGAGGCAAAAAGCAGATGCATCCGAAATTATATGGATGAGCTGAAGGACTGCTCCATCGCCGTTGCTGAGAAGGTAATTCACATCAGCTTAAGCTCCAGCGGAGACGTTATCCGGCGTATGATACTGGCAGAAACCGAGAAGCTGAAAAAGACTGCCTGGGTCAAGATCTATATGGCAAAAACCGATTATGAGATGATGGCGAAGGCTGATGCGGATCTTGTCAGCGAACTGTCCAGGCTCTCTGACAATATCAAGTTTATCGTTATGGAAAAAGAAAATAACGGAGATTGTATCATTGAGACGCCGGAAGAAATTATAGACATCAGTGTTGACACTCAGATGGAAAATATCAAGGAAATTGTTCAAAATGTCAGATTTTAGGAGCACCTATGTTTGAAAAGATACCTCAGATGGTCATGAGGGCCGAAACAGTAGGCCATGTTGGAAAAATTGAAAATGTAGTGGGCATGTCCATGGAGGCATCGGGAGGACGCTCCAGTATCGGGGATATTGTAATGATTTACAATGAGGAACAGAACCGGCAGGTGCCAGCGGAGGTTGTAGGCTTTAAGGACGGCAAGATCCAGCTTATGACCTATGAAGCCACAAGCGGTATTGCTTCAGGAAGCTTTGTACGCAACACCAGGCACCGTCTTAAAGTTCCGGTGGGAGATTTTCTTCGGGGAAGGATTATCAATGCCATGGGAGAGCCCATTGACGGCAAGGAGAGGTTTCACCCCAGAGAGTATTACACGGTAAACAGTCCTTATGTAAATCCTCTTAACCGGCCGCCTATCAGGGAGCGGCTGGAATTCGGTATTAAAGCCATTGATGGATTAAACACCATTGGAAAAGGCCAGAGAATCGGTATTTTTTCTGGTTCCGGCGTAGGAAAAAGTACCCTGTTGGGTATGATTGCTAAAAATGTTAAGGCAGATATTAATGTAATTGCCCTGGTAGGAGAGCGTGGCCGGGAGGTTTTGGAATTTATCCAGAAGGATTTAGGGGAAGAAGGTATGAGCCGCTCCGTACTGGTGGTGGCCACCTCGGATCAGCCTGCCATGCTGCGTTTAAAGTGCCCTCTGGTGGCTACCACCATAGCGGAATATTTCCGGAATCAGGGGCTGGATGTGCTCCTTATGATGGATTCCCTGACCCGTTACGCTATGGCACAGAGAGAAATCGGGCTGGCAATCGGGGAGCTCCCTATTGCCAGAGGCTATACCCCTTCTATTTACGCAGAATTTCCTAAGCTTTTGGAGCGAAGCGGCAATTTTGATAAAGGAAGTATTACCGGAGTTTATACTGTCCTGGTGGAAGGCGATGATACTAACGAGCCGATTTCCGATACAGTCCGGGGTATCCTGGACGGACATATTGTCCTCAGCCGGCAGCTTGCCAATGAGAACCATTTTCCGGCTATTGATATTGGGGCCAGTATTTCCCGTCTGATGATCGAGATGGTGCCAAAAGACCAGCTTCAGACTGCTTCCCGGTTCCGCAATCTGTTGGGACTGTACCAAAAGAACGCCGATTTAATCTCCATCGGGGCCTATAAAAAAGGGAACAATCCGGCATTGGACGAGGCGGTTTCCAGGATTAGCAAGATGAATTCGTTTTTACAGCAGGGAGTAGATGAAAGCTTTTCTTATGAAGAGACTTTTAAACTAATGGAATCTGTGGTAAGCTGATTGAGAACAGGAGGCACTGAATTTCATGAAACGGTTTCAATACAGCCTGGATACGGTATTGGATTATAAAAACCAGGTGCTGGATAATTTGAAGACGGAGCATGCGGCTATTACCCAAAGCGTAAACCAGAAACGGGAGGATATTAACCGGCTTCACGGCCAATTAAACGGCTATCATAGTGACTTTGATCAGACTAAAACTTCCGGAGCCACCATTGAAAACTACCGGCTTTACAGCATGTGTATTGACAGAATGGAGCAGATGATCAAGGAAGAAAACAAACGCCTTGCCGTTTTGGAAGAGAAGCAGGAAAAAAAGAAAAACGAAGTGGTGGAGGCCAGAGTAGATACCTCCAAATTTGAGAAGCTGAAGGATAAGAAACTGGTAGAATACCGAAAGGCAGAGCTGAAGGAAGAAGAATCTTTTATAGAAGAAAGAGCGCTGCGGATTATTTCTGTAAAACAGATATAGAACAAAGATGGTAATTACAGCGGATCTTCGCTGATGATTACAATAGATATTAAGAGAGAGAAAGGAGGGAAAGCAAGATGGTAAAAATTGACTTTAAGCCTATGACTCAAACTTCGGCATCGGTAAAAGGAAACAGAAGTTCAGGAGGCTCAAAAGAGGAGGATTTCATATCCATGATTCAAAAACATGCCTCTAAAGAAAAGGCGCCTGCAGCAAAAACAGATAATCAGGAGAAAACTCCGGCATCGGAAACCGATAACCGGGATAAGGCTCCGGTATCTGAAAAAGACACTCAGGATAAGGTATCTGAAAAAGACGATGGAAAAGTCCAGGATGCAGAGACAAATCTTTCTGACACAGAGGAGAATATTTCCGCACAGGCCATAGCTCAGCTTCAGGTAAGTATGCAACTGGTGGTTCCGGTAAACCTGGAAGAGGTTTTGACAGAGCAGAATCCGGACGGTGAAGCGGCTGGCCTGGAAGTAGTAGAGCCTGTGGCGGAAGAAGCCTTGCCAGGTACGGAGACAGAAGGGATACCCTTAGATCCGGCTGTTTTAACTTTGCAGGAGGATCTGTCAGCGGCCTTTAAAAAGGCTGTAGACAAAGGCGATGCCAAGCCGGCGGTTCAGACAGAAGGAGGGCTTGCCGAAGGAGAAATCATGGCGGATGCCGGAGACGGAGAACGGCCGGTAGAAGCGCTTTCTTATGGCCGTCAGAGTGAGTACAGCCAAAAGGAAGACTCGGGTTCTCAGAGCAGCGAGCTTGACGGCAGCACAAATGCTTATTCCGAAATGTTCCGTACTCAGAATACGGAAAGCCAGTGGAGCAGAAGCGGTTTGGAAAAAGCGGCGGATACCCCGGTTGTCCGGACAACGCCTGAAACCTTTGGCCCGGATATAGGAAAGACCCTTGCTGCCAGGATACCGGAGAAAAACGGTACATTGACCATTGAACTGGAACCGGCTTCGCTTGGAAAACTGACTATCCGTGTAATTTATGAGGCGGGAAAGGCGGCAGTTTCCATTATGGCCGACAATCCCAAAACCCTGGAGCTGCTAAACCAGAACGCGGCGGAGATTGCCCGTATTATGGAAGAGAAAACCGGTCAGGAAACGGTAATTTACACTCCCGAGGCCCAGCAGCAGATGGGTGAGAAAACGGATGAGCAGGGAAAAGGAAGACAGAATCAGGAACAGGAAGACTCAAGGAAAAAAGAACAGTCGGATGCATTTGCACAGCAGCTGAGACTGGGACTTGTGTAGGAAAGGAGCGGCCGATATGGCAAATTCAACAGTAGGAAGTGTAAGCGGAACCTCAGATCCCTACCAAAAATTTCAGGGCACAGTAAACAACGAAAAGGGAACTCTGCAGATAAACGATTACTTCTCGTTGCTGGCAGCGCAGCTTGCCAATCAGGATATGACAAATCCTATGGACAACAATGAGATGATGGGGCAGATGGTTCAGATGGCCATGATGCAGGCTATCAGCACCATGACGGATTCTATGAACAATTCTTCTGTCATTGCCACACAGACTTATGCGGCAGGATTGGTAGGTCAGGAGGTTACCATTGTCCAGACAGAGGAAAACAGCTATGGGCAGGAGACTGCAGTGGGAGTAAAATACGGAAAAGTAGTTTCCGTTAATCTGGCAAACACACCGCCTACCATTATGATCGAGGGTGACAGCAAAGAATACCCCTTGTCTTACATCATGGGAATGGGACATCTGGATGATCCTTATGCAGAGAAAGAAGAAGGAGAAGCTGAGGGCCCGGATGGAGGAAATTCCGGAGAAAACGGCGGAAGTGAAGGGCCAGAGAAAGCCTGACTGCTGTATCATGGAGTATCCGGAAAAATGCGGCGGCAACGTGTTTCATCGGATTTGAGAGGACGATAATATGGATGTCAACAGAATACAGAAGCTTCACGGTGTCCAGCAAACGTCTCAGCAGACAGGAGTCCGGACGCAGGGAGGCGCAGGGACAAACAATTTCCAGGAACTTTTGCGGGCAGGGGCAAAGGAGGGCCTGAACTTTTCAAAACATGCAGCCAAACGACTTGACGAGAGAGGGATTCATATGGATAATACTCTTATGGACAATTTGGAGCATGTGGTGGAGGAAGCCCGGAAAAAAGGAGCCCGGGATGTGGCTGTTATCGGCAGCCAGGGGATTTTCATTGTGAATGTTCCCAACAACGTAGTGGTAACCACTATGACACAGAATGATTTAAAAGACAAAATATTTACTAATATTGACAGTGCTGTCTTTATGTAGGCAGGACCGGAATGGATGCCTGGCCGGATGCCTGAAGCGCACCGGCAGCAGACAGCAGAAAGGATCGAATAATTATGTTAAGAGCAATGGATTCAGCAGTGGCAGGACTTAGAGCTCATCAGAGCAAACTGGATGTAATCGGCCATAATATTGCCAATGTAAATACAGTTGGATTTAAGTCCCAGAGTTACACCTTTAAGGAGGCAATGTACCAGACCTCATCCGCATCAACCGGCGGCACGGCTACAGCAGCGGGCAGCAACGCGGCTCAATATGGTTATGGTAGCTTGACAGGGTCTATTTCCATGGATATGACCGCAAGTACCCCTAGCTATGTAGGCGGATTTAATGCCAGCATTGACGCAGCGGGATTTTTTATGGTAAGCCCCAAAAATTCTGACGTTGCAAACGATGATACTCTGAAAGCGAATGCTGATATGAGCTATACCCGTGTGGGAGCTTTTTCTATTGACAGCAACGGATATATTGTTGACAGTAACAATAACTTTGTCTATGGCTTTCAGCCGGATAATCCGGTAGGCACCACTATGACTTATGACTACGCAACACTTAAACCTTTGAGAATACCGGCTGCGGACCATTCATTTACCGGCAAAGCCGCCATCTCCTCCGAGATCGAGATTAATAAGCTGGGCGTTATTACAGCTTCGATAGAAATTCCGGATCCAAAGGATGCCACTAAAGTGATAACAGAAACCGTTACCCTGGGAAAAGTTGCAATAGCAACCTTCCAGAACCCGGAAGGTCTTACCAAGGAAGGAGGATACTATTATTCTACCAACCCGAATGACAATGCCGGAGATATGGCGGCAGGAGAGCCGGGATCCGGCAATGCCCCCACTCTGATGACCGGTTTCCTTGAGGGTTCTAACGTAGATATGGCCAAGGAGTTTTCCGAGTTAATTACCGCCCAGCGCGGTTTCCAGGCTAATACCAAGATTATTACCGTCAGCGACGAAATTTTAAACGAACTAGTAAACATGAAGCGTTAATCATAAACGCCTGCCGGGTATGCCTGTAAAAAGGATTCCCAGCAGGCATGCCGCCTGAGGCAAAAACGCATTTCAGCCCTGCCGGCAGTTCCGGCAGGGCAGTGAAAGTGGAAAGAGGAGCAGTATGATACAGGCAACCCGTCTGAGTGGTGAAATTATATATCTCAACTATCTTCAGATTGAATACATAGAGTTAATCCCCGAAACAAAAATTACCATGATGAACGGCGATTACTATCTTGTAAAGGATAAGGTTGAGTCAATTATGGAGCAGGCCGCCAAATTCTTATACGGCTGCGCTGTCTTCGCAGATAAAACGAAATAAATTCGTACAGTATCGTTACAGGAGGAAATTGCAATGGATTTAACAACACTAATTGGTCTTATAGTGGGAATAGCTTTAGTTGTCAACGGAATTACCATAGAAAAGTTAGGGAATTTCGCTGATGCGCCCAGCCTTCTGATTGTAGTGGGAGGTACCTTGGCGGCAATTATCGCCAGCTATCCTCTTTCCATTTTGATGGATATTCCCAAGCATATGATGGTCTTATTCCGGGGAAAGAAATATAACGTTCCCGCTTTGGTAGAGCAGATTGTAGATCTGGCTATGGTGGCGAGACAGAACGGTCTTCTGGCTCTGGAGGAAAAGGCGGAGGAGATTAAAGACCCGTTTTTTAAACAGGGTGTGCTGATGATTGTGGATGCCAATGACCCGGATAAGGTGCGGGTGGTGCTGGAGCGGGAGCTGGAAAATATGATGACCCGTCACGATCAGGCCGCAGGACTCTATGAGAAGGGTTCCGCTTATGCCCCTGCGTTTGGTATGATTGGTACCCTGGTAGGCCTTATTAATATGTTAAAGGGAATGAACTTAGACGGTGGAGGCGGCGCCTCCTCTTTGGGACAGGATATGTCAGTGGCCCTGATTACTACCTTTTACGGAAGCGCCCTGTCCAATATGTTTTTCCATCCCATTGCAAAGAAGCTGCGAATCCGTCAGGATGAGGAAGAGCTTTACTGCTCCACTATTATTGAAGGTATTATTGCAATCCAGGCGGGAGAAAATCCCAAATATTTACGAGAGCATCTGTTAGCCTCCTTAAAGCAGTCCAAGCAGAAAAAACTACTTGCTGCCGGAGCAGGCAAGGGAGCATCCGGAGGTGAGGAATAATGGCTATGAAGAAACCACGTCCTACAGACGGCGGCGGAAACTGGATGGACACATACGGCGATATGGTTACCTTGCTGATGACCTTTTTCGTTATGTTGTATTCCATGTCCAGTCTGAATCAGCAGAAATGGGAGATTTTCGTCCGCAGTATAACACCTAATGCCGGCGTGGAGGTAGAAGATGTGGCAATCAACGCCCCCATAGGAGAAGAAGATGAGCCTCTTCAGGGAATGACGGATGTTCCGGAGGTAGGGCTGGAAGAAATAGATATGGATACTCTCTACCTTACCATTGCGGAAAAGATGAATGAGATGGGGATCGACGGGGTTTCCATTTCCAGAGGACAGGATTATACGTTTATTGCCTTTCAGGACAGAGCCTTTTTCAACGGCGACAGCTCCGTGCTTACGGAACAGGGCCAGCAGGTGCTTCAAGTGTTTTGCGATGTAATTTCGCCTGCTAAAGGTCAGTTGGAGCAGATTGACATTATGGCCCATACAGCCCAGGGAGATCCCAACCGTCCCAATAATCCGCGGACAGACCGGATGCTGTCAGCCATGCGCGCCGCGGAAGTATGTATTTTTATTCAGACCAGCGGAGCCGTAGAGCCGGAGAAGCTGGTAAATGTCAGCTATGGACAGTTCCGTCCCATTGCCTCTAATGACACTAAAGAGGGAAGGGAGCAAAACCGGCGTGTGGAAATTCTTATGATAGACAACGGCGCCAATATCCGCTCTTTAAATGAGTATTACGAGGAATATAAAAGTGGCGTAAATGCGGATACCACAATTGTGACAGACGGGATTAGCCAGGGAACCGGGGAGGGCTTTTCCACTACACAGCCCAGTGAGGACGGGGTATCTACCCTTGTGCCTCCGGCAGTGGACGGCGCCCCGGGAGCATCTGCTGAAACGGGTCTACCTGCCGAACCGGCAGCAGCTGTACCAGACGCAGCGGCAGTTGTGCCAGATGCAGCGGCTGCAGTAGTAGACGCCATGGTTCCGGTAGAATAGATTGAGAAAAGGTGGTTTTTAGCGATGGCAGATGTATTATCTCAAAGTCAGATAGACGCGCTTTTAAAATCCATGCAGACTGACGGGCCTGTAGAGGAAGAAAAAGTAGTCGAAAAAAAGACCGAAGAAGCGTCAGCTACTAAATATAATAGATACGATTTTTACAGCCCCAGAAAATTTACCAAAGAGAAGATGAAGATTCTTACCAGCGTATTCGAAAACTACGCCAGAATCCTTACTTCTCAGGTAAATGGTATCTTCCGTGTAATGACAGACATTACCGTGCTGGAGGTTCAGGAATGTCGGTATTATGAATACGTCAATTCCTTTCATGAAAATGACTGCCTCACTCTGGTAGACGTCTTTGTCCAAGAAAAGGGGAAAAATAATGTGCCTCTTATGTTGTTTATTACGCCGGGTATGGTAATTACATTAATTAACCGTATGCTGGGAGGAGGCGATGAGGTAATAAAGGTAGATGTGGATTACCGCTATTCTGATGTGGAGCTGGCCCTTTACCGGCGGGTGGTAGATTACTGCACCCAGGCGTTAAAGGATGGATTCGCCAACTACATCAATATGCAGTTTAAGGTTCAGCGTGTGGAGGAGAATCCCAGTATGGTTCAGGATGTAGGCCTGGACGAGACCGTTGCCGTTATTCATTTAAATGTGGATATGGCAGGATACTCGGTAGAAAAGCTTCGGCTCTGTCTGCCCGGTACTTTGCTGGAGAATATTTTCCATACAATTGACCACCGCAAGCATATTGCCCGAGGTTTCTCTTATGAGAATAACAGGGAAAGTATTCTGGATAATATCCGTTACTCACAGCTTCCGGTAACCGGACAGCTTGGTAAGGTAAAACTGGATGTAAATGATATTTATCATTTGCGGGTAGGAGATGTAATTGATTTAAACAAACCCCAAAATGGCCTTGTTACCCTGTATGTTGGAAGGCAGCCATGGTTTACAGGAGAGATGGGCCGCTACAAGAAAAATGTAGCAGTACGTATTCAGGACAGAATTTACCAGAAAAAGGACGAAGATGAGAATACGAACCAGACGGAAGCGGCAGACGGTGAAGAGTATGTAAGGCTGCGGCAGATGGAATTTGAGGAACCGGGTGTATCCCAGTAAAATAAAGTATAAAGAAGATAAATAACATGGAAGAGAGGTAATAAAAATGGCGAAAATTATGTTAGTGGATGATGCAGCGTTTATGCGTATGATGCTTAAGAAGGCTTTAACTGCAAATGGTTACAGCGATTTTATTGAGGCTCAGGACGGAGCCGAGGCAGTAAAGAAATATGATGAGGAAAAACCGGATATGGTAATCATGGATATTACCATGCCCAACATGGACGGCCTCCAGGCGCTGAAAAAAATCAGGGAAAATGACCCCAATGCAAAAGTGGTAATGTGTACCGCTATGGGCCAGGAGAGCATGGTAGTAGATGCGATTAAATCCGGAGCAAAGGATTTCGTGGTAAAGCCCTTTAATGAGGAAAGAATTGCTCAGACTGTGAATAAGATTTTAGGAAATTAACCTTCAGGAGGTATTGAGATGGCATTTTTAGGCTCATTTGATATTTGTGCTTCCGGTATGAGCGCTCAGCGCCTCCGCATGGATATTGCGGCGGAAAACATTGCAAATATTGATACCACAAGAACTGAGGCAGGCGGCCCTTACCGCAGAAAAGACGTTGTTTTCCAGAGCTACGGGGAAAATTCCTTTCAGGAGGCAATGAGAAACGCTTCCAGGGGACAGGGATTTACCAGCCGGCATTCCGGCGTAAGGGTATCTGCCATTATAGAAGACACCAGAGAAATGAAATTGGTCTACAATCCGGAGCATCCGGATGCAGACGCAGACGGATATGTGACCCTGCCCAACGTAGATTTGCTTAAGGAAACAGTTGATAGTATGTCAGCCACAAGATCTTATGAAGCAAATGTGACTGCTTTAAATGCGATGAAGCTGATGGCGCAGAAAGCATTGGAGATTGGAAAATAAGAACTGTAGAGGAGATTAAGGATGGGCGCTATCAGCTTTAACGAAATGGAAATAGATGCCATAGGCGAGATTATGAACATCAGTCTCGGGGCATCGGCAACAGCGGTTTCCACCTTACTTGGTGCAACCGTAAATATTACCACTCCCGTTGTAAAGGTTGCCAGCAGTAATGAATTTGAATTTCACAAACTGGAACCGGCAGTAGGAGTGGAGATCGCCTACGTAGAAGGAATAGAAGGCAGCAACATTATGATGTTTAGCCGCAATGATGTCCGCATTATTGTGGGAATGCTTATGGGCATGGAGATACCGGAGGAAGACTTTGAGCTGGATGAGATTAACCGCAGCGCTATCTGTGAGGTTATGAATCAGATGATGGGTTCCTCTGCGACCGCGCTGTCAGAATTTTTGGGCATGACGGTAAACATTTCCACGCCGGTATCCTTTGAGGTAGAAGACGAGCAGACTTTTAAAGATAAATACTTCCCAACCGTTGAAAACCGGGTAGTAGTACGGTTCGCTTTGGAGGTAGAGGGAAAGTTAAACAGCGAATTCTTAAATATTATGCCGGAAGGACTGGCAAAACGCCTTCTGGAGCCTTTCAAAGACAGTTTCAGCCAGGCAGAGCCTGCAGCTTCTCCTACGCCGGCGGCTCCGGTTCAGGAGGAGCCTGTTAAGGAAGAACCGGCGGCAGCTTCGGCTTCCGGCGGAGTAATGTCCCAGGAAGAGATTGAGAAGCTTTTGCAGCAGAGTTCGGAGCCTGTTAAGGAAGAACCGGCGGCAGCCCCGGCTTCCGGCGGAGTAATGTCCCAGGAAGAGATTGAAAAACTTCTGCAGCAAAGTTCGGCTCCCGCTCAGGAGGCCCCGGCTCCTCAGGCAGCAGCTCCCCAGCCTCAGGTAGCCCCTCAGGCGGCGGCTCCTCAGCCTTCGGCTATGCCTCAGATGGCGCCTCCGCCATACGGCCAGCCGGTTTATCAGCCTGCCGGGGATCCTATGATGCTTCAGCTCTTAAATCAGATGCAGCAGTCTCAGATGCAGATGATGGAATTTATGAAGGAGCTAAAGGGCAAAGAAAGAGAACCTCAGAAGCCCAGAGAATCAGCAGTAATTCATTCTGTAAATTCCTCTTCCTTTGACGCTGGCTTTGAAGATGGTATGGAAGCCCAGGAAAATCAGGAAATGCTTATGAAGGTGCCTCTGGAAATTTCCGTAGAGATTGGCAGAACCAAGAAAAAGGTCAAGGATATTCTGGAGTTCACTCAAGGCTCTCTGGTAGTCTTGGACAAGATGGCCGGCGAGCAGGCAGATCTGTATGTAAACGGCCAATGTATTGCAAAGGGAGACATCGTTGTAGTAGAAGACAACTTCGGAATCCGTGTAACGGAGATTATTTCCCGCAACATTAATCCGGAGAGTTTGTAATGATAGAGGAGCTTATGTCGCTGGCAGGGGCGATTCTGATGGTAGTCTGCATCCTGGCTCTTGCCTGGTGGTGCAGCCGTATGCTTGGAAAAAGCTGGGTCAGCGCGGCATCCGGGAAGAACATAAAGATCTTGGAACAAATCCGCGTGGGAACTGATAAATCCATTCTCCTGGTAAAGCTTGGCGGCCATGTTTACCTGATTGGCGTCAGCGGGGCAGGGATACAGCTTATTGCCCAGATAGAGGATGAGCTGGAAGAACTAAAAGAACCGGAGAAAAAAGACAGCGGTTTTTATGAACTTATGAAAAGCTATGCATTTACCAACCGGAAAAAGGAGGGAAGTAATAAATGAACGACCTTCTTACAGGTTTAAACGGAGGGAATGTTCC
The DNA here is from genome assembly GCA_910577645.1 of uncultured Lachnospiraceae bacterium. GTDB lineage: Bacteria > Bacillota > Clostridia > Lachnospirales > Lachnospiraceae > UMGS1370. Next base: position 187,307 of record CAJTOL010000003.1, on the reverse strand, counting down.
TGCTCTTGACCTGATTATCCTGATGACCATGGCAGCCCTGCTTCCCTCTATTGTGGTGATGATGACTTCCTTTACCAGGACCATTATCATCCTCTCCTTTACCAGAAATGCTATGGGCGTCCAGCAGAGTCCTCCCAATATGGTTTTGGTGGGAATTGCATTATTTCTTACCCTTTATATTATGAATCCGGTAATCGGAAGGATCAACGAGGAAGCCTATCAGCCTTATATTCAGGGAGAGATTACTCAGCAGGAGGCTGTGGAGAGAGCGGGAGGACCTTTAAAGGAATTTATGCTCCGCAACACGGAAAAGAATACGCTGGATCACTTTGTCCGGCTTTCCGGAGCTGAAATTCAGGAAAACGTGGAGGAATACCCTCTTACAGTGGTGACGCCGGCCTTTATGACCAGCGAATTAAAGAGAGGCTTTATGGCCGGGTTTTTAATCTACCTTCCGTTCCTTTTAATTGACGTGGTAGTGGCTACAACCCTGATGTCTATGGGTATGGTTATGCTGCCGCCTGCCATGATATCCCTTCCCTTTAAGCTGCTGCTGTTTATTACCGTAAATGGCTGGGAGCTGTTGTTTTCCAGCATTGTCCAGAGTTTCCGATGAGGGTTTGAAAGGAGATAGCTATGAGCAACTTAGAGGTACTTGATATTATGTATCAGGCATTTATGCTTGCATTGAGGATCTCCCTCCCGTTTTTGCTGGTGAGCATGATTGTGGGTGTGGTCATCGCCATATTCCAGGCGGCGACCCAGATTAATGAACAGACCATGACCTTCGTTCCTAAGCTTTTGGCCATTCTGGCAATGATGGGGATTATGGGAAGTTCTATCCTGGTAATGCTTCAGGAGTTTACCACCTACATGTTTTCCCTGATAGCAGGGGGATGATAGGGTATGCTGATACTATTTTCCCTGATTGTCATGCGGATGACAGGGGCTATTACTTTTAATCCTGTATTTGGACGGACCAATCTTCCTGCCAGTGTCCGGGCTTACTTTATATTTATATTGTCTCTGATGCTCTATGTGGGGACAGGGGGGCGACTGGCTCATGAGCCGGCCACCATGATGGAATATGGAGTTATGCTGTTAAAAGAGCTGTTCTTTGGTTTTACTTTAGGCTTTGGCATGGAACTTTTCTTTTTGGTGGTTCGTTTTGCATCCGGAATTATGGATCACTCTATGGGCCTTAGTATGGCTCAGGTGTACGATCCCCAATATGGCGCTCAGATGACCATTACCTCCGGTATGTATTACGCCTTTATGATACTGCTGTTCTTTTCCACTGACGGACATCTGCGGCTTATGGGAATCTATTACGGTTCCGCCCTGCGGATTCCATTTGGAATGGTAAATTTGCGGCCGGAGCTTCCTTTGGAAGTGCTGAATATCTTTCAGGAATGTATTTTTATGGGACTGCAGTTTGCATTTCCTGTGGTGGCTATGGAACTGGTTGTGGAAGCAGCGGTGGGGATTCTTATGCGGATTGTTCCCCAGATTAATGTATTTGCCGTTAATTTTCAGCTGAAAATCATTGTAGGACTTATGATGCTGGTATTTCTGTTTAGTCCTATGTCAGACCGTTTGTTTTCAATCCTTAATGAAATGTATACATCCCTGCAGCACCTGGCGGTGCTTATGGGATAGACTTGTCCTGAAAGGAAGTGGTGACGGTTGGCAGCAGAGCGCAATGGACAGGAAAAGACAGAACAACCGACTAGTAAACGGCGGAGAGACGCCAGAAAAGAAGGAAATATATTTCAGAGCAAGGACATTGTCACAGTAGTCATGCTGGCAGGGATTTTTATCTTAATGCGGTTTATGATGTCCTACATTTATACCAACCTCCGAACTTATCTGACATGGATTATAGAAGGGATTTGTATAGATGGTTTTTTATCCGCCCAGCTTTTGGGAACAACCCTTCGGGTGATGCTCCAATGTGCACTGCCTCTTCTTTTGGGAGCCTTGATGTTTGGGATTATCTCCCACGGAGTTCAGACCCGGTTTAACGTATCTTTTACCCCTTTGAAACCAAAGTTCAGCAAGCTGAACCCTTTAAAAGGGATTAAAAATATGTTTTCTCTAAAGAGGGTAGTAGAGCTTATTAAAAACCTGTTGAAAATCATCCTGCTTTTGGTTTTGCTCTACGATATCCTGATGGATGATGCCATCCAGGTTGCCAGGATGGTAGATATGCCCCCTATTAATTCGGCGGCCTTTATGATGAGTATGGTTTTTAGCCTGGTGATGAAGGTTTGCCTTGCTTTTACAGTAGTAGCATTTTTTGACTTCCTTTATCAGCGCTGGGAATACGAGAGAGATTTAAAGATGACCAAGCAGGAAGTAAAGGATGAATTTAAGCAGACAGAAGGAAATCCCCAGATAAAGGGAAGGATCCGCAGCCTGCAGCGTCAGATGGCCATGAGCAGAATGATTCAGAAGGTTCCTCAGGCCGATGTTATTATCCGAAACCCAACCCACTATGCAATTGCCCTGAAATATGATCCCAATGTAAACGGCGCCCCTATGGTGCTGGCAAAAGGCCAGGATGAGCTGGCGCTGCGGATTATTAAGGTAGGGGAGGAAAACGGAGTATTTATCACAGAAAACCGGCCTTTGGCCAGAGCTTTATATGAGTCCTGTGAACTGGACAGGGAGATTCCTGCAGAGTTTTACGGGGCAGTGGCGGAAATCCTGGTATATATCTACAAGGCCAGCCACAGAGAAGATATGTTTACATAATTAAGTGAGACAGATGGAGTAACGGATGAAGAACTTATTGAGATATTCGGTAGTATTTTTTGTACTTACTATCATATTGTTGTTGATTATACCACTGCCGGCCCCTTTGGTGGACGTGGCGATTATACTGAATATGTCTTTATCCATGATGATTTTGGTTATTACCATGACCATCCGGGAACCTTTGGAATTTTCTATTTTTCCCTCCCTGCTGCTGATTACTACGCTGTTCAGGCTGGGAATTAATGTATCTACTACCAGAAATATTCTTACGAATTCAGGATCCTCCGGCCAGGTAATTAAAGCTTTTGGAGACTTTGTACTCCAGGGCAACGTGGTCGTAGGCTTTATCATATTCCTTATTATCGTTTTAATGCAGTTTATTGTAATCACCAAAGGCGCAGAGCGAGTAGCGGAGGTTGCCGCCAGATTCAACCTGGATGCAATGCCAGGTAAGCAGATGGCAATTGATGCGGATTTAAGCTCCGGGCTTATTGATGAGCAGCAGGCCAAAACCAGGCGTGCAAAGATACAGAGAGAGGCTGACTTTTACGGAGCCATGGACGGCGCCACCAAGATTGTAAAGGGCGACGCCACCATGTCATTGATTACCACGGCTGTCAACCTTATCGGCGGAAGTATCATTGGTATTGTCCAGTCGGGAGACAGTATCAGCCAGGTAATGAGCACCTATTCTATCGCTACAGTAGGCGACGGTCTGGTGGGCCAGATCCCGTCTCTTCTTATCTCCACTGCAACGGGTATGATTGTAACCCGGGCCGTGGCAGAAGGAAGCTTAAACGAGGATGTTTCCAAGCAGTTTATGGCTCAGCCTAACGCCATTATGATGAGCGGCATAGCAGTGGCGATTCTGTCGGTGATTCCGGGTATGCCCATTCTCCAACTTCTGATTGTGGCTGCAGGGCTGATAAGCGGAGGCGTTTACTTGTCCAGAAAAATCCAGGCGGAGCCGGCTTATATTGCTTCCGGAGCTTATCAGGAGGCAGGAGGGCTGGAAATGGCAGGAATGGTTCCCGCCCAGCAGGAGGCTGCCGCCGCCAAGCCTTTAACAGAAGAAGAGTATTACAAGGATGTAAATAATGTTTATACTCTCCTTACGGTAGAACCCATTGAGATGGAGTTTGGCTACAGCCTGATTCCTCTTGCAGATGAATCCGTAGGCGGAAGGCTTATCAGCCGGATTGTAATATTCCGCAGGCAGTACGCTCAGGATATGGGCTTTGTTATTCCTTCCATCCGGCTTAGAGACAGTTCCGGACTGGGAACCAATCAGTACAGTATTAAGATTAAAGGCGAGGAAGTGGCAAAGGGAGAGATCCTTATGGACTACTACCTGGCATTGGAGCCAGACGCTCCGGAGAAAGAAATCGATGGAATCGAAACCATTGAACCGGCTTACGGTATCCCAAGCCGGTGGATCCGGCCTGAGGACAGAGAGCGGGCTGAGCTTTACGGTTATACGGTTATTGACCCCTTGTCGGTTATGGTAACCCATCTGACCGAGGTAGTAAAGCAGCATGCATATGAGCTGATTAGCAGGCAGGAAGTGGTTCAGCTTGTGGAGAATACCAAAAAGACGGCAGAGCAGCTGGTGGAGGAAGCGTTTCCAAATATTATTACATACAACCTGTTTCAGAGAATCCTTACCAGCCTTTTAAAAGAAGGGATCCCCATCAAAGATTTGGAAACGATTATAGAGACTACAATGGAGGTTATTGCTGATACAGGGCTACCGGTAAAAGATCTGGACGGTATTATAGAGCATATCAGAGCCGCCTTAAAGAGAACCATAACCCGAATGTACTGCGAAGATGGAAGTATGAAAGTTATCACTTTGGATTCTGAACTGGAACGCACTATGGCCGGTTCTCTTACAAAGGGGGGAGACGGACACTATCTTGCCCTGAGCCCGGATATTCTCCAGAGTATTATTCAGCAGACAGCGGATCAGCTGAGAAAGTTTAACGGAATTTCCCAAACCCCGGTAATTTTGACTTCCCAGATTATGAGGATTCATTTTTACCGGCTGATAGAGCAGTTTTATCCCAATGTGCGGGTGCTTTCCTTTAACGAAATTGCCAACAATGTACAGATTCAGTCTATCGGCAGCCTGAACCTTCAGAGCGGACCGGGACAGACCAACTGGAAGTGAGGGGCAGATTATGGCAGGCATTGATGAATGGAAGGATAAAACAAATGAAGAGCTGTTTGCAGCTTATAAGCAAACAAAGGATCCTTATATTAAACAGGAGCTTACCCTCAGGTATCTCTATATTGTAAAAGCGGTGGCAATCCAGACCCAGAATCTTTATTCCGGTTTTGCTCAACAGGAAGATATTATCAACGAAGGTGTCATTGCCATTATGAAAGGGATTGACAGATACGACCCGGAGAAGGATAATAAGTTTGAGACATTTATATCCCGGCGCATCCGGGGGATGGTAATAGACCAGGTAAGGAAAAATGACTGGATGCCCAGGGATTACCATAAGCAGAACAAATCCATTGAAATGGCCAGAGAGCATTTGTCAGAGGAAATGGGCCGTTCTCCTTCTGATGAGGAGCTGGCAAAGCATCTTCAGATGAATGTAAAAAAATGCCAGAAGATTCAGAGGATGAGTACTATGATGAACGTGCTGTCTCTGGATATGATAATGGGAGACAGCGAAGAACGCCAGGCTTTCCAGATAGCAAACAATGATACTGCCTCCCAGCCGGAGAGAGCTTATCTTCAGGGCGAGGTGGTCAAAACCCTGACAGATGCCATAGAAAGCCTTAAGGAAAAGGAAAAGATGGTTATCTCGCTATACTATGTAGAAGAGCTGAATATGAGCCAGATTGCCCAGGTAATGCAGGTCAGTGAACCGAGGATTTCCCAGATTCATAGCGCTGCCATTAAAAAGCTGAAGACTTATATGAATAAATATTTAATGTAGTGACAAGGAGAGAAAGCAATGTATGATGGATTTTATAAGCTTGCGTCAGGTATGCTTACCCAGAGCAGGAACCTGAATGTTATCGGCAACAATATGGTCAATGTCCAGACCCCTGGCTACAAACAGGATACCATGGTCAGCACTACCTTCCAGGAGGAAATGCTTTACCGTACCGGAAGAACGTCGAAAGCGAATCCGGAGCCTTTGGCTACCACTTCCCGAATTAAGGCGGCAGACAGAACTTATGTCAACTATGAGCAGGGAAGCTTCGAGGTGACGGACGGGATTTTTGACGTTGCCCTTTCCGGAAAAGGCTTTTTCTGTATTCAGACCGCAGGCGGGGAGCGTTACACCAGAAACGGAGCCTTTGCCGTGGACAATGAGGGCTACCTGGAGCTTCCGGGGGTGGGCCGGGTTCTCTCCACAGAAAACCAGCCGATTCACATTGATAACGAGGATTTTAGCGTGGACAGCCGGGGGAATATTACCTTTTCCCTTGTCATGACCGGGGAGGAAGGGGACAATTATGAGGTAGAGACAGAAGTCCAGAATTACGGAACCCTGAAGGTGGTAGATTTTGCAGATTACGACCAGCTTCAAAGAGAAGACAACGGCATTTTTTCTACCGGCCAGGCCCAGATTCCGACCGGTTCCAATGGGGAGGAAACAAAGATTATCTGGCAGAGCCTGGAAAAATCCAATGTCAATATGGTAAATGAGATGACCGCCATGATGTCGGCCCAGAGAGCTCTTCAGGGCGCTGCCCAGGCTCTTAAAATGTATGATCAGATTATGAGCAAATCCGTGGTGGAGATAGGAAGGCTATAAGGAGGACACCCCAATGAATATGTCATTTTATGTAGGAGCCATAGGAGCAGATCACTGTTCCAGAAAGCTTAGCGTAGTTGCAAATAACCTTGCCAATGTGAATAACAATGGATTTAAGCCTAAGACGGCAGTGTTTTCAGAGCTGATTAACTACAACCTCAACGATTCTCCGGAGGCAGTAACCCAGCTTACCGCCGGGGCCGGAGTGAGGGTTCAGAGAACGAACACTGATTTCGGAGTTTCCGCTATGCGGGAAACCGGCCTGGAATATGACTATGCCATTACCCAGCCCAATGCCTTTTTCATGCTTCAGGATCCGGTGTCCGGGGAGATTACTTATACCAGAAGCGGCCGATTCCACCGTGGGGAGAGAGAGGATGGTTTTTATCTGACTACAGAGTCAGGCAAGCTGGTGCTGGATCAGAACCGTCAGCCGCTTTTGCTGGAGGTAGCAGATGTGGAGGCTATGCGGGAAGCCCTGGAGGGTGGCGACTATGAGGAGGATTATGAAGACGATTACGATGGGGAGGAAGACGAGGATCGGCCCAGAGTAAGCGTGTATACGTTTTCCAACCCCAGCCGCCTGCTCAGCGTGGGGAACAACGAATATACCGTAGGAAATACCGGAATGGAGCCTGTTTTAGTAGAGAATCCGGGCCTGGCCCAGGGCGTTCTGGAGGGTTCCGGAACTGATATGGCAAAAGAGATAACCAGGATGATTGAATGTCAGAGAGCCTTTTCCTTTGCGGCAAGGGTGGTTACAACTTCCGATGAAATTACAGGAACCATTAATAGCTTAAGGGGATAAAGGGAGGGACAACAAAGCTATGAAGATCAGGCATTATGAAGACATGAATCTCCAGGAGCTGGACGTAATGAAAGAGATAGGAAGCATTGGTACCAGCCATGCGGCCACGTCCCTGTCAAAGCTTCTGCAGAAGGAAATAAGAATTACCCTTCCTGAAATTAGTGTTTTAGGATATGAGGAAGCCATTGGACGTATCGGAAACCCGGAGGAAATTGTTACGGGTGTTCTGGTAAAAATGGACGGCCAGATAAACGGCCTGATGCTGTTTCTTTTCAATGCGGATTTTGCCCATGTAATTTTAGAAAAATTGATGGGGCAAAGCTGCAAAGACTTTATGGAGCTGGATGAGATAGGCTATTCGGCTCTGGTGGAAGTAGGAAATATTATTATCTGTTCTTATGTAAACGCATTTTCCAAACTGGTGGGAGTAGACATTAACCTTTCTGTTCCCAGCGCTACGGTAAATATGCTGGGAGGCATCCTTACCGTGCCTATTGCCGAATATGGCTATGAGACAGATAAACTGATGTATTTTAACGCTGACTTTCTTATGGAGGGACAGAAGCTTCCGGGTTGGCTGCTAATGCTTCCGGATATCCGCTCCCTAAACGATATTCTTGAAAAATTAGGGGTTTGCTAATGTTTGAGAAGGAATTAAAAGTAGGAATTGGAGACATGAAACTTACCAGGAACGAGGGAACGATTATTACATATGCCCTCGGATCCTGTATCGGCATCACTTTCTATGACCCCCAGCTCCGTTTGGGAGCCTTGCTGCACATTATGCTGCCGTCACGGGTGGATACCAGGGATGCCAATATCTTTAAATATGCGGATTCCGGGATCCATGAGACTGTCCGTAAGCTTACGGCTTTCGGTATGGTAAAGTCCAGAACCATAGTAAAAATTGCAGGCGGGGCCAAGATGTTTGAGATCAGCGGCAACGCGGATTTCGGAAATATCGGACAACGCAACGAAGCTGCAGTAAAGCAGACTCTGATGCGGGAGGGACTGCGGGTCTCTGCGGAAGATACGGGCGGAAGCTACGCAAGAACCATGATTTTGAATATTCAGACCGGAGCCGTGTCTGTCAGGACCTTTGGACGGGCTGAAAAATTCTTATAGAGTAAAGGAAGGAGAACGCAGGCAATGGAAACACAAGAAAGAGATAAAATTTTGCTGGAATCAGGAACCAATGAGATAGAGGTAATGAAATTTACCGTGCAAGGGGAATTTTATGGTATTAATGTAGCGAAAGTACAGGAAATCATCATGAGTTCTAAAGTGAAACCTATGCCCCACGCTCATCCTTCCGTTGAAGGTATTTTTAAGCCCAGGGATACCCTGATCACCGTAATCAACCTTTCCCACTATCTTTCCGGCGAGATGGCTGAGAAAACCCCCAGAGACTTATTTATTATAACCAATTTTAACCGGATGACAGTTGCATTCCGGGTACAGAGTATTGAGGGGATCAGCCGGATTTCCTGGAAAGCTATCCAGAAGCCGGATAAAACTCTGGCAAACGGCGTAGAGAGTATTACCACCGGAATTGCCCAGTGCGAGGACCAATTGGTGTCGATTCTGGACTTTGAGAAAATTGTAGCTGAGATTTCTCCCGAGACCACGATTCAGGTGTCTGAAGTAGAAAGTCTAGGCGTACGTCCGATTAATAACTCTCCTATTATGGTGGTAGAGGATTCCGTTCTTCTCCGCAGGATGATTGACGATTCTCTGGAGAGGGCCGGCTTTACCCAGATCTCCAACTTTAACAGCGGCCAGGAGGCATGGAATTACCTCAGATCCATCAGCGAGGATCCGGCTCTGTATCAGAAGGTAAATCTGATCATTACGGATATTGAAATGCCGGAAATGGACGGACACCGTTTGACCAAGCTGGTAAAGGAACATCCCAATTTAAAGAAACTTCCGGTAGTGATTTTCTCCTCTCTGATTGATGAGCAGATGAGGAAAAAGGGAGAAGAGCTGGGAGCTGACGAGCAGCTTGCCAAGCCGGAGATCGGAAAGTTAATTACAATTTTGGATGATCTTCTGGATAGATTTAAGCGGCAGACTGCAAACTATTAATACATAATGTCTTTATGATATGAAAAGCATGTCAGGAAAGGGGAAAGTTTGGTAAGACGAAGAAACCGAATCCTCACCGGGCTGGCGGCTTTCCTCATATTGGGCGCATCAATTACTGCCTATGGGGCGCCCAAGGGAACATGGGTAGCTTCAGATGATGGCAAACGATGGATGTACTGTTATGAGCCTGGAGAACCGGTAATGGATGAATGGATTACCTATGATGGGAAAGAATATTATTTAGACGCCAAAGGATATATGAAAACAGGCTGGGTAGTGGACAAAGAAGACGGAAGCCGTTACTATATGGGGGAGGATGGGGCAAAATGCTATAATACCTTCACCAAGGATGATAAATACGTAGGGCCGGACGGCACGGCCCTTACGGAATTTGATGATTACAGAAAGGCTGTAAAAAAGCTGCTTCTTTCAAACAGAAAAAAATCCGGCAAAAAAAAGACGGATCAGGCCCAGGAACAGCCGGGCTTTGTCCTTTTTGACTTTAACGGCGACGGCTATAAGGATATTGCAGTGTTTAACCGGGTAACCGATCCGGATCAGGTGCTTTTGGCGGCAGTCTGGGATCCGGATGATCAAAAACTGGAGATTACTGTGGAGTCTGACGAAGAAAGCGGACAGACTTCCAGAATGTCCTGGAATCCGGAGAGCCAATGCGCCTGGCTGATTATGGAGGAAAAAGACGGTGGGAGTCAGGATTATTTTGTTATGAGAGACAGAGACTCCTGTTTTGAGCCTGTATGGCAGTTTGTCACAGAAACTAATGACTGGGGAGATCCGGTAGGCTACATCAACGGAGAAGAGACAGACTATAAAGATTGGCAGGATATCCTGAGCCAGGCGGAGAGGGAGGCCGGAGCCGGAACTCTTCAGGGAATTCTCCCTTTGGATGAAGAGAATGTGAAACAGGCGGTGGATCAAGCCCCGTCCACAAAAGAACTGTATTTGTGGGGGTTATAGTACAAAGGCAGTTTAGACTGCTACATAAAATGATAGAAATACTTTCGGAGGTAACATTTTGGCGACAATTATCACTGTTTCAAATCAGAAGGGCGGCGTTGGCAAGACTACCACATCTGCGGCCTTGATTGCCGGGCTTACCCTGGCGGGAAAGCGGGTGCTGGGAGTGGATTTTGATCCTCAGGGAAACCTGGGCTTTTGTCTGGGGCTGGAATCTCAAAGCGGTCCCGGCGCTTTAGAGGCTTTAAAGGGAACCATGACGGTTCGGGAAGCCGTCAGCTCCACCCCCTACGGAGATATCCTTTCCTCAGATATTATGCTCAGCAACGGCTTGGATCAGGTAGACTTAGGGCGCAGGGAATGTATTTTTAAAAACGTTCTCAAGCCTGTAGAAGATGAATATGATTATGTGATAATTGATACCCCTCCGGCTTTGAATCTGCTTACGGTAAATGCTTATACGGCGTCTAATTACCTGATTATTCCTATGGCGTCCGATATTTTGAGCCTGGTGGGCCTGTCCCAGCTTACAGAGACCATTGAATCGGTGAGAAGCTCTGTAAATCCCGGGCTTAACGTGCTGGGAATCCTGTTGACCCGGTTTAACAGAAGGACTTTACTGTCCAGAGATGTTTTAGAGATGGCTCAGCAGCTTGCAAAACAGATAGATACCCGAGTATTTGACACCCGGATCCGTACCGGAGTGGCGATTGCCGAAGCGCCTGCCCACGGAGAAAGCATTTTTGACTACAACCCGCGTTCTGCGGCAGTGGGCGATTACCAGGATTTCATACGCGAAGTGATGGAAATCATTCATTTTAAGGAGGGCTAAGCAATGGCCAAGAAGACCAATAAGACATCGCATGTGCTGAACCTTATTACAAATGGGGGATCTGGCGATTCCGGAGCAGAGCAGGAGGAGCTGAAAGAAGTGCCGGAAAAGAAGGAGTCAGAACAAGAAATAAAAGGAGAGGATGCGCCGGAAAAGGAAGCCTCGCTGCCTGCCGCTGATAAAGAGATGCCGGTAAAAGTGGTTTCCTCCGGTGAGAAAAGGGTGATTGTAGTGGACGAGTCAAGCCAGAACCAGAAAATAGAGAATCAAATACTGGATAATCTTACCAATCATTTAGAGGAAGAGGAAAAAGCGGAAGAAAAGCAGGCCCAGCCTGAGGAAAAAGCGGAAGAAAAGCAGAGCCAGCCTGAGGAAAAAGCGGAAGAAAAGCAGAACCAGCCTGAGGAAACGGCAGCAGAAAAAGCAGAGGAAAAGCAGAGCCAGCCTGAAAAGATCTATCATATGCTCAATGTAATGGAGGAGATTCTGGGCCGCAAAAAGCTGGAAAAATACATGGAAGAGTATAATGTATGTATGTGCAGCCGGTGCCGGGCCGATGTGCTGGCCCTGGCTCTTACCGGGCTTCCGGCTAAATATGTGGTAGTAGATGAAGGAGCCATGGCTCCCATTATCGGCTATTATGAGAATAAATTTAAGTCCAATACCCTTGCGGAGATTATTAAGGCCTGTATGCAGGTAAGAGACAATCCCCGTCATCAACCATAGAGGCGGCAGTAAAAAACAGTATCCAAATACGCACACGGTAAAACAAATCCCTTTTTGCCGGTGCGTATTTTTTTCTTATTTTTTAACCAAATCTGCCGATAAATTAAGTAGAAGATATATCATAAGACATCTATAATAAGGCTGCTGCATCTGCAGCGGGATTCCGTTTTAAACACAGCATTATTAACAAGGAAGGGAGAATACACATATGGCAAGTGTTTCAGCAGCAAGTAATGGGCTTGGTAATACCGCTTTAAGAGGATTTGGAGGATTTGCTTCTGGTATCGACAGAGATTCTATGATCGAGCAGATGACCATGGGGACTACCACGAAGATCAGCAATCAAAAGAAAGAGATGACCAGCCTGGAGTGGAAGGCAGAGGCATATCAGAAGATCAGCGATATGATTCTGGATATGCAGGATAATTACTTTTCCTATGCTTCCGTCAACAATCTGTCGGATCCGTCATTTTTTGCGAAAAATCTGATCAGTGTTTTGGGAGATTCCAAATATACCAAATACGTTTCCGCCACCGGAAGCTCTGATATGATGCAGTACTTATCGATTCTGGGGGTAAAGCAGACCGCTACAGCGGCAACCCGTATGTCAGATGCTAAGGAGAGCAAGACCTGGGTAACTGCCAGCGGAATTACCGCTGACAGACTGGAGAATAAAAAATGCGTTACCTCCAATTTAAACGGCAGGGAATTAAGCTTTGGCCAGATTGGCACCAACGGCTACATGGAAAAGTTTACCTTTAACTTTAAAAGTACCTATAAAAAAGCAGACGGAACAGAACTAACCGTTAATTACACGGATGAGCCTGAGGAAGTGGTAAAACAGCTGAACGAAGCCCTGGAAACCCAGGAAATTAAGTGGGGAGATAAAAAATATAAGCTGTCAGAGATGATAAGCTTTGAATACGATGCTGCCAGCGACAGCTTCGGCATTAAGGCAGAGGACAAATTCCAAAAAGAGATTGTTATCGGTAAGAGCTCTACCGCTTTAGGAGCTCTTGGAGTGGATAAGGATCAGCTGGGCAAAGAGGTTCAGGGAATCAGCATTAATGGTTCCCATCTGGATGCAGACGGGAACCCAAAAGAAAACATTAAGAGCTTTCAGGATATTGCCACCAACCCATTTAAGGACAGCTATGTAACAAGGCAGACGGTTGATGAATATATGGCAAACCGCAAGTTTTCCATCAGCTACGGCGGCCAGTCTAAGGATGTAGTTCTCTTGACGAAAGAAGAATCCGATGCGATTCAGAATGAGACGGATAAAACTAAAAAGATGGAAATGCTGGAGGGATATGCCAACAAGCATCTGGAGAAAGCCTTTGGAAAAGGAAACGTAACTGCGGACTTCAGCAGCGGAGAACTTCAGTTCCAGGTAAAGGATGCAAAAGAGACCTTAACCATAAACACCAGCGATTACGAGGCCAGAAAGATGCTGGGCTTTGATAAAGAGACCTCCAACAAAATCAGCACCGGGCTGAGCCTGCGGAATAACTGGGAAAAATTAGGGCTTGATAAGATAGCGAAAGAGCCTGCTGAGGGAAAAATGAAGATGACGATCAACGGAGCCGATATTGAGTTTACGGCAGACATGACCGTTGATCAGCTGTTAAATGAGATTAACAGTAATTCGGAAGCCGGGGTAAGGGCATCCTATATCAGCGCTACTAACCAGTTTGTCCTGGTAGCCTCAGAAACCGGAAAGCGGGGAGAAATTGACCTGACAGGCGACAGTGGGTTTGCAGAGGCCTTGTTCGGCATTAACGGATCCAAAGACGGATTCTCCAAGGACGGCCAGAACGCCGTAGTCCGGGTCAGCTACGGAAACGGAGACGGAGAGGGAACAGAGATGGAGAGCCTTACCAATACCCTGGATTTGGGGGGGATGAAGGTAACCGTATCCGGGAAATTCGGCTATAATGAAAGTGGTGTGTATTCAAAAGATAAGTCCCAGGCAGTGACCTTTGATGCAAAGGCAGACGCAGAGGGGGTTACAGAGGCAGTTAAAACCTTTATCGAAGAATATAACGCCCTGGTAAAAGAAATCAATACCCAGGTTACGACAAAGCCAAACCGCTCCATTGGCCCTCTGACTGACGAGCAGAAGGATGAGATGGATGAGACATCCATTGAAAACTGGGAGAAAAAGGCAAAAACCGGTTTGCTGTTTAACGACGGCATAATGCGGGATTTGAGCATGGATATGCAGAGCATTATTACTAAGCTGCTGGGAAGCAATGTCAAGAATGAGGATTTGGAGGCCATGGGAATTACCTTTTCCGATGACTATAAGGAAGGCGGAACCATTAAATTTGATGAGAGGAAGTTTAAGCAGGCCATGGAGACAGATCCGGATAAGGTTTCCGATATCTTTACAGGAGGCGGGGAAGTTAAAAAGGGCCTGATGACTATTTTGGATGAGACCTTCACCCCTTATGCAACCAAATATGCCACCAAAAACGGCAACTCCTACGGACGTTTGATTGAGGAAGCAGGTTCTGAGAAGATACCGATGTCTCTCACCAATAACCAGATATACAAGCAGTTAAAGGATATGGAGGAGAATCTGGATAAGCTTCAGCTTCGCTTAAAGAGCGAGCAGGATCGCTATATCACTCAGTTTGCATCTATGGAAAAGCTGATCAGCCAGATGAATTCCCAATCCAGCTTTTTATCCCAGCTTAGTGTATAAGGGCGCTGGATATTAGAGAAGGAGAGCTATGAACGGTTATCAAAAATATAAAGAAAAAAGCATATATTCTATGAGCGGGCCCGAGCTGCTGCTGTTGCTTTACGACGAGGCCATTAAGCGGCTGACCAGGGCGGAGATGTCCTTGGAGGATAAGGATTATAAAGATTTTGAGGACTGTCTTGACCGGGTTTCCCGGATCATCCGTTATCTGATTGATATACTGGATATGAGCTATCCTATCAGCCGGGATCTTCGCAGGATTTATAATTATTTGATTTTTGATATCAGCAGGATTCATGCCGGCAGAGAGCGTCAGAAAGACGAGATTGGCCGTATCCGTAATATCCTTTCGGAGCTGCGGGAAGCCTTTGATCAGGCCAGCCGTGTGGTAGGAGACAATCACATTGTAAGGGAGAAAAGTGTCTTCGGATAGGAGGATGGCCCATGGATTTAGAGCAGATAATGCTGCTGGTGCAGCGGCGTTACGGTTTTCTCAGAGAGATAGACCGATTAACCCGGGAGCTAAAGGAGGCTCTTGAGAGAAAAGATGAAGTTTCTGTCCGGCTTCTGCTGCAGATGCGGGCAGAGGAGATGGCAAAAATTGAGGAATGTCAGGAAGAGCTTTGGAAACTGGCAGGACAGGACAGAGACCACTCAGCCTATTTAAAACAGCTTCTTAGCTGCGAACCCCGGCAAAATCAGCCGGGGGGCAGTTTTGAAGAGAAGAAGATTTTGGAGATCCGCCAAAAGTCTCTTGAGCTTTTAAGGGACATCAGGAAACTGGATGAGAGATTAAACCTGAGTACCGGCGGGGAGAAATCCTTCTATAAGAAAACATCCAGCGAAAAATAATCAAAGAAAGGAGGAAAGAATATGGCAATAAACGGAATCAGCAGTTATAGTAATTACCAGTATCAGAATACCCTGAACCTTTTAAGGATGTCCTCTATGCGTAACTCATCCTTAAACGCGGTCTCTGCGATAAACCGGATAGGAAAGACTACTTCCTCATCCGATCCTTATCAGGATGTGAAATCCTTTTTAACTAAGTATCAGTCTGCACTTACCAGCCTGGAGAGTTCAGCAGCGAAGCTTTCAGGATTCAGCAAGAGCAATGCGTTTAATGATTACCAGGTGGGGAGCACTAACGAAGATGTAGCGGATGTAAAAGCAGGCTACAAATTAAACGGAGATACAGACATTCGGCTCCAGGTTGAGTCGCTGGCCCAGAGTCAGCAGAATCAAAGCGGCTTTAAGGTGGGACAGGAGACAGCCAAGGCAGGCGAGGATATGAACTTTGAGATTGAGACCTCAGGAGGAAACATATCCGTTTCTATCTCTGCACTCAACGACAACGGAACTGCCAAGACCTACAATCAGATGTACCGGGAAGCAGCCCAGGCTATTAACGCTCAGGATACAGGCGTCAGGGCCCAGGTGGTAAATGACGGAGGAAAGGTATCCCTCTCCATTGCATCCAGAAAAACAGGGGAAGCAAATGGATTTAAGGTGACCGGCTCCACAGGCGCTGCCGCAGGAATTGAAAATGCGGCAATAGCAGCTCAGGATGCAGTGTATACGGTTACGGAAAACGGATTCAGCCAGTCTTACCGTTCTGACAGCAATGAGATTGACTTGGATGTAGGCCGGATCCATGCTACCTTAAAGAGCACAGGAGAAACCAACGTATTTACAGGCATTGACACAGATAAGGTTATTTCTGCAGTAGAGGATCTGGTAAAGGATTACAATTCTGTTACAAACCTTTTATCAGAGAATACCGGCCGGGGAGTAGGCGCAGCAAAGCAGTATGCATCCTTTGGACGGGGACTGGCAGACGAGAAGACCCTAAAACAGTTGGGAATTTCCCATGATAAAGAGGGAAATTTAGTACTGGATAAGAAAAAACTGGAAGAAGCCCTGGTAAAGGATTATGAAGGTACCAGCCAGCTTATCAGCGGCCAATTTGGAATTGCAGAGAAGGCGGCTGCCAGAGCAGATGCGGCGTTATCCTCTCCAGTACAGCGAATTGCCAGCAACGATTTATCTTCCATATCAAGCCAGACCCAGAATGGAGGCAATTACTACGACAGCTTCCGCTATATGGGCAACTTTGCCAGAAGCGGAGCTTATAATATCGGAAATTATTATACAGTAGGAATGCTTTTGAATACTTTGGGATAAGGAAGAAGAGGGCGCCGCTTTTGCGGCTGCCCTTCTTTCCTTATCTGGCTCACGAAGCAGCAAGGCAAATCGCTGTATGAAGCAATAGGAGAGACTATGAATCGACAAATATTTGAGGGACGTTTTCTGATTAATATGTCCAGCTCTATTATACGCCAGGATACCTTTCGCCCCATGTATGGAAGAACCGATTGGGAGCTGATGTACCGTACTGCCGAATACCATAAAATCGCAAATGTTATCTATCTGGGGCTTTTAGGAAGCGATTCCAAAAGAAATGCCAGGTGGAGAGAACGTTTTTTTGAGCGCTATCAGTCGGCCTTGCGGTATGGGGAGACTTGTGAAGAGTCGGAGCGGGAGATTCTGGCCCTTTTAGATATGAAGGAAATTCCTTGTACGATTTTAACTTCCAGCAGCATCCGGGAATTATATCAGTTAAAGGAAACAGCCGCCAATAATCCGTTGCGGCTATTTTTAAGCGGAGAGGATTATACTCTGGCCAAAGGCCTTTTAATAGATTTGGGCTACGAAACTGACAGAACCTATAAAGGTTGCGGGGAGAGGATGAAGCGTATCTCAGGATTTCAGGTGGAGCTCTACCATCACTTTCCATTTAAGCCTCCTGCTTATGAGAAGCATTTGCTTCAGCTTATCGGGCATGCCCCAATCAGGAGCCCCTTCCAATACGTGAGGATTCTCTCTCTGGAAGGAGAATTTGTTTTCCGTTCCGCTGAGATCGCATATCACTATGTAACCGATGAGCTTTTAATCCGGGAACTTCTGGATACTTATCTGTTTTACCAATACTGGAAAAGTGAAATGAGCGACGAATATATCATAAAGGGA
Source organism: uncultured Lachnospiraceae bacterium (assembly GCA_910577645.1). GTDB lineage: Bacteria > Bacillota > Clostridia > Lachnospirales > Lachnospiraceae > UMGS1370. The sequence continues at coordinate 169,593 of CAJTOL010000003.1, read as the reverse complement.
CTGGAGGACTTTAACATTGACAATTTGATCCAGCTTTTGATGCAGTTGACAAAGATGTGGTTTGGAAACAAAACAGATTCGGTTTTTGGAATGCCTTCTGAGGAAACAGAGGTTTATGATATGCTGGAAAACCGCATCTTAAGCAGAGGGAAAGTGAAAAATGAGACAAATCCTCAGGCACTGTATCTGGAGCGGGTTCTGGAACAAATAGAGAAAAAGGAATTAAATAAAGAAAAGTGGAAGAAGTTTAGAGAACATATTGGAGACAGCCATAGCTCCTTCAGACGAGGACTGCGCTGGCTGTTTCCAGAATATCGATATATGTGCGGGTTATACCCTTCTGTGGAGAAGCTCCCATTGCTTCTTCCAATCTGTTGGATTCGGAGAGATATCCGATTATTATTTCAGATTGTCAGGAGAAAGTAAAATCAGGAATCCATATGGAAGCTTCTTGTTAGGACTCCCCTTGTTCATGGGTTGGTGGGCAGGATTCCGAATCAGAAGCAGGATGTTGAGTGAGAGCAGCATACAGAGATTTTATGGCGCTTGTTTTAGGGGCAAGCGCCATTTTATTGGTTTGTTCTGCAGCGGAAAGCTCTTCACGGATAATAGAAACCTGTTTCGGCGCATCTACGGCAATACGCACGCCGTCAGAAGCACATTCCAATATGGTAATACGAATATCCTGACCGATTAAAATACTTTCATTCTTTTTGCGTCTGAGTACCAGCATGGCAATTACTCCTGTCATTTAAAAGATTCCGGATTGGCCAGGCCGGGGAAGGAACTCAATTTATGGCGAAAACCATAAGGAGATTGCTCCATAATAATCTGCATGCCAATTCGGGTTGTAGGATTGATAGACAGAGGGCACTTAAGATTTACTGTATTATCCAGATAGTTATCATGTATTACACAGATGACAAAATAAGAAAGCTCACCACTGTCTTCTACCTCCAAAAATGCCAGCTCTTCCGGCGTAAGAGAGGGAGTGTAGTCGGGAAGTAAAAAAGTCGGGTTAATTAGCACAAAGGCAACTTCAGGACGTTCAACAGATTGGAATAAAAGCATGGAATCATCATCTTCATCCATCATAAGAGGAAGGTAACGTTTTAAATCAGGAAAGCCGAAAAGGCCTTCCGGAAGAATAATCAAATCCTCTTCCTTATATTCTATCAGTCCATAATAGTCGGTCTGTATGGTCATGTAATCAAAACACTCCTATATATAGAGATTTACATTGCGTCCAATAGCATCTTCCTGGGGAGGTACATAGTTAAAACCACCCAGATATTCGAAGTGAATCTCAGGACGCTGGATCACGACAGTTACGTCAAAACCGGGCAGATAAGAGATATCTCCCCGAGCGGCGCGCAGTTCAAAGGAAGCAAGCTGTACGTCGTAAGCGGCTTCATACTTAGAAGGCACATTCTGAGAAGAAACAGCATCCACAGAAGAAGCGACAGACATCATCTGGCTTTCAGCTCCCTTATAAGCCTCTGTGGAAACATCAGCAGCAGGGCGGCTGGCGGTTTGAGACTGAGAATCAGAGAAGCTGACTGGCCTGGCAGTCTGAGCCGGAGCCTGACTGCCGGGAGAAGGACTGAAGGTGCGGCGGATTTTCTGGTAAGATTCCATATCAATGGACGCCCCTTTTGTATGCCTGGAGTGGAAAGCAATCTGACGGGCGACAGCCCTGCGGCGTTCCACATCTACCATGCCAGAAGGAACCAGCTGGGCCCTCTGTGAAAAATGTACTGCCTGATACGGTGTAGATGTTACTCGAATTAGCTGTGACATGCAAAGGTCCCCCTTTCCAAATTTAATAAATATTTATCTCATAAAATCAAATAAAGATGACTGGAATAATCTGGTGGCAACTTGCTGAGCTGCCGAGTAAGAATACTGGTAGGAATACATCTCCATAACAGCTTCGTAAGGATCGGCTCCCATCTTATCGGCATACTGTTCCGTTAAAAGCTGTTTGCTGAGAGTCAGCTTGGACTCTGTGGTCTCTAAGAGGGAATACTTATTACCCAGGTCGCTGTATACGGTGCTAACATAGTGCTCGGTAAGAGTCATCTCCTCCATAACTTCTCCCATCTTTTCGGAAAAAGCAGAGCAGTCGGCCGTTCCGTTTTTCAGGTCATCAATATGATCGTTCATGGTCATGACAGCTGATCCGATAAGTCCCAGAGGACTTTTATCCAGGCGCTCCTGAATGGCGGCTTTTGCGTCTGCATCACTCATAGCGTTGAGAGTATCGGAATTCAGTCCGGTCAAAAGATTGATACCGCCGGTATAGGTATCCAGAAGAGTATTCTTGTTAGAAATATTTCCGTATCCAATGTCAATCCGTCCCTGTTCTCTCATAGCCTGAAGCAATTTGTCCGGATCGCTGATATCATAGGAATAGGTGCCCGGGGAATTGGGATCTTCTTTTAACTCCATAGTAATTTTCGTGGCGGTGGCATCTCCGGGAAATTGATGGGTAAAGGTCAGGGTAGTTCCGTCTTCGCTTAAGGTAAAGGGCGTGGTGGAAAGATCGTTTCCGCCGAAAATATAACAATTCTGGAACTGGGCATTTAACTCATTTACAATGGACTGCTGCTTTTGAAGCAGATCATCCCGGACAGTCTGTACAGTAGCGTCAGAAGAATTATTGGTGGCGGAAGCAGCAAATTCTACCTTTAACTTAGCTTTCGATAAGGTGTCCTGGATGGAGCGGGCGCCAAGTTCCTGCTCATAAAGACGATTTTTTACATCGCTGATGAGGGAAAGCTTGCTGATGGTATCCAGATACTGGTTATCGATTTTCTTGCCTTCATAATAGTCAAGCGGGTTATCAGCGGCAGCCTCATAAGCCTTACCGGTAGAAATTTTATTAAAACTTTTAATCAATTTACTGTGGACATCATTGATGCCGCTGGTAAAATTCCTGTTTGTAGATGTGTTGGTAACTCTCATATTGTTATTCCCTCCAAATGAATTATCTGCCTACCAGGCCGGTGTTGTTGATCAGCCGATCCAGAGCTTCGTCAAAGGCTGTCATCAAACGGGAAGCGGCATTGTAAGCGGAAGAGAAGGCCATCATATTGGCAGCTTCTTCGTCCAGGCTGACTCCTGAAACAGAATCCCTGGAATTATGGATGCCATTCAGCACGATAACATCCGTTTTAAGGGAGGTCTGATTGGAGCTGGAATCGCTGGCCAGTGTAACGGATACATTATTCATAAAGTCAGAGTAGGAGTTATTGCCTAAATCGGTATAGGTTTTGGACATAGAATTTAACATTTCCAAAATAACATCCGTCCGGTTTGAGGAACCGCTGGCAATTTTGGCAGCTCCGCTGATCCAATCCTGGCTGATGGAAATATTTTCGGCAGTAATGCCGCCGCCGCCCTGGGCTTCCAATAATGCACCGCCTGGCGTTGCGGCAATATTAGGATCATTATTAATAGTATTCATAGTATCCGCAAAGGTTTTTGCCAGAAGGTCAAGCTGCTTTATATAATATTCATAACCTCTTACCTTATCCTGGGTCTGGGTACCGGGAATGGTCTGGCCGGTGCCGGTTTTTCCCAGCATATCCAGGCTGGCCTGAATGGAGCCGCCTTTTAGCTGGCTTTCAGAGGCAGAAAAGTTAGCGGTTGCTTCCAGTCCGGTAGTCCCGTCCATATTGGGAGAAGAATTAAGGGTAACGGAAACCTTGGTAGGATCGCTGCGGTCGCCCACTACGGTCATGCTTCCATAGTTCTGATCCTTGCCGCCCTCTGTGCCGTTAACCAGAACAAGGGTATGGGAAACTCCCTGAGCGTCGGTATAATCCATGGTAACCCTCAGATCATCGGGCCATTCCTTTTTACCGATAACATTACCATTTTTATCATATTCATAGCCCTTATCCCGAATTGATCCGTCCGGAGCAGTATAGGTGCCGCTGTGGGCAGCATCCTTATAATAAGTGACTTCAATGGGAAGATAGCTGGCCAGCTCGTCAAGAAGCAGATTCCGCTCGTCCATCAGCTCCAGGCTGGGTTGATTGAAGATTTGATTCTTCTTAATAGTAATGTTCAAATCGCCAATCTGGCGGAGAATGTCATTTACTTTCTGCTCGGCTCCCTCCTCACTGGTGCCGGCCCCGTTAAGCCGGTCAAACTCAGCTTTTTCCGCATCGTGAATCTGCTTTGCCGACTGGTTTAACAGATTGGTTAAAGCCTGCATACGGGCCCGAAGCTCACTCTCATAAACGGCGTTGTCAACCTTGGGGAGATCCTGCATATCAGTGAGAGCGGCCTGGATATCGGAAAAGGCATCCCGAATACCGGAGATGTTGGATTCGTCCAAAACTCTGGCCAGGGAATCCAAAGCAGTCTGCATAGAGTCGGTGTAGCTGGATTTGTTCATCTGGGAACGGTACTGAACGTCCAGGTAGGGATCGCGAATCTGGGAAACCCGATCCATGTATACGCCAAAGCCGACTGTAATCTCCGAACCGTTGGTATAGTGGGAAACAGGATGGGAGTAGTTTAAACTGGATGTCTCCAGCTGCTGGCGGGTATATCCCGGAGTATTCATGTTTGAAAGATTCTGACCGATAATATCAAGCCGCTTCTGGTTGGCCTGAAGGGCCGACAGGGCGGTGCTGATACCGGAAAAAGATGCTCGCAGCATAGTGTTATATCCTCCATAAAATATCTAAACGTATTTATTTTGAAAATGGGACGGGGAGTTTTTTCTGGAAAACTCCACATCGTCCGGATTGCGTCCCTGCATAGCGCCGATAGCGGCGTCCAGTTCCCTCATCCGGAGACGGATAGCTTTGTCGGCCGAGTCCCTGGCGCTGAGAAGCCGTTTGATCTGGCGGTTCAAATCTGTAAACAAGGGAGACAGCAAAGAAACCTGTTCTGCCTCTGCCTGTTCCAGTATCTGCTGGAAAGTAAGATCTTCCCAGCCCATAAGAGAAGCCAGACGGAGCCGTTTCTGCTCCAGTCCCCTGAGCTTAAGAAGCTGAGCCTGCTCCTGATTTAAGAAGCCGCTGATCAAATGATGCTGGCTTAAGGCGGCTGCCTGGGCCATCTGTTCTTCCTGACCTGCAAGGACGGTTACTGCCTCTATAAGCTGTTTTAATACCTGGGCAAATTGCTCCAGGCTGGTGTCCGATGACTGCTGTGTCATAAAATATCAAATCCTCCTGCCGTTAATGATAGCCCAGAAGCCGTCTGGCAATGACTGCCGAATCCGGACGGTAAGTTCCGGAGGCTACCTGCTGCTGGAGGTTCATCACCTTTTCCGGCGCGGCTCCCTGTTTCATCCTGGAAGCGGTCTCACGGGCCAGTACGCGGGCAAAGCTTGAATCATCTGCCGGGGCGCTGGTTTTCTGGAACGTGACGGTGTCATAATTTCCTGCCGCCTTTTCCGGCGCCGGCTTTGTCCGGTCAGCTATGGGGGGAACAGCAGAGTAACTGGGATAATCCTTCTTTGTATATAATCTGATATTCATAATGTCCTCCTTTCTGACAAATAAATAATATAGTGACGCAGGGCTGAAATCATATCGAATCATACAGGTATGATGTCCATGGTCTTTTGACCCTGATATGTTGATAAAACGGGAGGAACATCAGGGGAGTATCCCTGCCGGTTTTCATAGCTTACATATAATTTATCGGCATTTTTTTCTTCTACTTAAGCAGTGACAGAAAAAAGACAGAAAAAAGTCAGCAGATCTCCCTTTCCCTTCCTAAAAAAATGTAGTATACTAAGGTTGCAATGAAAAAATCTAATAATCTTATGTTTTTATGCCGATATAACGATATATAGATTTTTATGCCGAATGAGGAGGAACCATGGCAAATATCCTACAAGTGACAAGACCTACTCCCGATATAGAGAACCGGACACTGGAAAACCGTGACCCCAGAAATCATATTAACAACCAGCATATACAGAATCAGGTAGACCCCTCCAGGGTAGTCCGGGCAGACGGACAGGAGAAGGGGGGGAGCAACGCTGCCCATGACGGAAATTACAGCGTGATTGACTATGAGAGCAATTACGGCGCTTTTATTCAGCGGTTAAAGGATTCAGGAGAACTCCCCGAATTGCTGAAACAGCTCCTTTTAGAAGACAGCGCAGGGATTATTTTCGGAAACCAGGAATCCGTGGCGGGGCTGGTGGAGCAGCTTTTTACCTCCATTAATGTTAACTCCCCGGAAGAGCTTCTGGCTTTTTTGCAGAGCCAGCAGGCAGCCCAGGTAAAGTTTTCCGGGAGTTTCTTTGACGGGATCAGAAACATCCTGTTCCAAAATGCTTCCCAGGGACTTAAGGAGGCGGCTCTGGCTTTTTTAAAGGGATATAATGACTATTCTTCCGGAGAACATCTGCTTCTTCAGATGCGTTCTCTCACAGATGATATCAGCCGGCTGATGCTAAAGAGCTACAGAGGCGATTTTGAAGCGCTGAGGGACATGATAAACTGGCGGGCACCTGACGGGGATACGGCGGCGAATACGGAAGTCCTTAACGGAAGGCTGATTCCGTTCCTTTCCCGGTACATTTCAAGGACCCACGATTACGGCGCGGTACGGGACGCGGTAATGTTTTTCGTCCTTCATGCAGTAAAGTATGAAAATGGCGATAAGAGCCGGCTGGCCCAGCTTTTTGATCGGCTGGCAGGAAACCGGGAAGCAGAGAGATTTTTCAAAAACGGTCTTTCGGATTTGGATCAGGTGCTGGAAGGCATCCGCAGCGGACAAGGAAAAAATGCTTTTGCCGATACCTTTGCCGATTTGCTTTTAAAAGGGACCGGCGGTCAGGCCGGTTTGGAGAATATCCAGCAATTTTATAATATTTTAAACGGGATGCTGCTGAATGAAAGCGTGTATCTCCCGTTTCTTCATATTGTGCTTCCTTTCCGCTATCAGGGGAAGGACGTAATGTCGGAGATCTGGGCGGATCCGGATGCAGAGAAGGATCCGGAAGAGGGAGGCCGGAGAATCAAGATGTTTTTCCGGTTTGACATCCGGGAACTGGGGAACTTTAATATGGCTCTGTCCCTCCAGGACCGGAGAATGGATATGCAGCTCTATGTTCCTCCCGTCCTTACCCAAAAGGCTCAGGAGATCCAGGAAAACATATCCGGTATCTTGAAGAAAAACGGGATGGATGTCAACCGCCTTCTGGTAAAGGAAAAGAGGGGAGAGATCCGTTTGGAGGATGTATTCCCGGAAATTAGGGAAAAGGAGAGGACTATCAATGTCAGAATTTGATGATTTGATGAAACGCAAGGCAGTAGCCCTCAAATATGACCCGGAGAAAAACGGTGCGCCGGTGGTGGTTGCATCCGGAATGGGCTATATGGCTGAGCGGATTACCGAAGCTGCTATGGAGGCAGGGGTTCCCATCTATGAGGACGATTCTCTGGCTACCCTTTTAAACCAGGTAAAGCTGGGGGCCGCCATACCGGAAGAATTGTATCAGGCAGTGGTGGAGATATACCTGTATTTTCTGGGATTTGTCCCGGATAAAAAAGAAGCGGAGGAGATACAGCATGAGGAAATCGGGATTTAAGGGGCTGACAGGCGCCCTTTTGGCAGGAAGCTTCCTGCTGGCTGTGCCGGGGACGGCGCTGGCGGCGTCAAAGCCCATTAACTCTGTAAGCATCAAGGTAAATTCCAAGATTGAGTCGGGAAGCAAGCTTCCGGATATTGACATCGGAACCAGCCCTTCAGAGGGAGGCATTGCGGTCAGCGAGTCTAATGACCGGTATGAAATAGCGGAGGCGGAATGGGTGGACAGCAGCGGCAAGGAGGTTTATACTGCCGATGAACCCAGGATGCGGGTTGTTTTGGAGCCGGAGGATGTAAGTGAATATTACTTTCTTGCAAGCTATAAAAAATCTTCCATATCCGTCAGCGGAGGCACCTTTTTGTCTGCCAGGCGGGAAGGGGATTCGCTGGTGGTAACGCTGGCTCTCAAGCCTATAAGGGGAGAATACGGAGAACCTTTAGACGCCTTCTGGTATGAGAAGAACCTGGGGGAGGCACGTTGGGAAAAACCCAAAGACACCTCCGGCTTTTATGAGGTTCAGCTGTACAGGGATGGAAAGTCTGTCTACAAGATTCCCAGGACCTCGGCGGTCCGGTATAATTTCTATCCCTATATGACTAAGGCAGGAGACTATACCTTCCGTGTAAGGACCGTACCGGGGACGGATGCGGTATCCAAATACGGAAAGAAAAGCGACTGGATAGAGTCCGGGGAGCTTCAGATAACGGATCGTTATGTTTCTGACGGAAAGGGACAGCAGGCTGCAAACAGCAAGACGGTTCGTGGAGCCGAAGAAACAGGATGGAAGCAGAAGGATAAGCAGTGGAGCTACACCTATCCCGACGGCACGATCTGCCGGGGCGGCTGGGAATACATAGAGGGCCAGTGGTATTACTTTAGTATTGACGGAGTGATGGAGACAGGCTGGAAGAATATAGACAACCAGTATTATTATCTCTATCCCAACGGCCAGATGGCGGTAGGCTGGACAAAAATTGACGGCAAATGGTACTTTTTCCATACGGGGGAAGAGGAAGACGAGACAGCCGGAACGATGGTTCCCGGCGGATGGAAGGTTATCGGCCCTTATTATTACTATTTTAATGAAGACGGATCCCTGTATACCGGGTGGCTGAATCAGAACGGACGCTGGTATTACCTCAATACAGTAGACAACAGCCTTCTGGGAGCGATGTTTACCGGATGGATTAAAAGGGATGACAAAACTTACTTTGCCGATTCCAATGGGGAGATAGTAACCGGCTGGTGCCAGATAGACGGAAATTGGCATTATTTCTATCCGGACTCCGGAGAAATGGCCTCTAATACCAGTATAAACGGATTTTATGTAGATGCAGACGGAATCTGGAGGTAAATACAGACTGGAATCAAATTCCGGGGAGAAATATTCCGGAGATAAAGAAAGAGGTGGAATATGTTTAAAACGTGGAAGCAATGGGGAAGGGCGCTGTGCCTGGCTGCGGCTCTTACAGTGGCAGGAGCGGGAGCCGGCCCTGTCCGGCCTCAGGAAGTTTACGGAGCGGAGTCCAGTATCATTGAGAAACTGACGGTTACCGTGAAAACCAACTATGGCGAGCCGGAGGAGATACTGGATCCGGAGATTACGGTTAACGGAACCGGATGCTCTGTGGGAGAAATCCGGTTTGGAACTGCTTATGATAAATGGAAACCGGGGAAAAAGGTTCGGATAGAGATTAACGTTAACGCAGATGAGGGCAAATATTTTCCGGTATCCTTAAACCGCTCCGAATGTAAGGTGAATGGGGCAAATTTTGTGTCGGCAAAGGCTCTGGACAAAACTACCTTACAGATTAAAGTGGATTTTATCCCGGTCACCGTACTGGGAGAGACCGACAAGGCCGGATGGAGCAAAGGCTCCAAAACCAAAGCCGTATGGGGCAAGGTAGATTATGCTACCGGTTATACGGTTTCCCTCTACGGGGACGATAAGCTGGTAAAGCGTCTCAATGTAGAGACCAACAGCGCAGACTTGTCTCAGTATATGAAGGACATGGAGAAAATCTATTATTATGAGGTAAAGGCGATTCCGCGTACCTCAGATGAGAGAAAATATTTAAAGGAGGGCCGCTTTGTTACCTCCACGGATCAGGAGTTTGAGTGGGAGGACTATGAGGAAGTACGCAAAAACAATTCCGACGACGGCGGTTCCATAAAAGGAGAAAATTATGTCCTTCCCGACGGGGAAAAGGTAAAAAATTCCTGGAGAAAAATATCGGGAAAGTGGTACTATTTTGATGAAAGCGGCAACCGGGCCAAGGGGTGGTTCAATTATGGCGGATCCTGGTATTATATGAACAGCGACGGGGCCATGCAGACCGGCTGGCTGGATGCAGGCGGAGGCGCCTGGTATTATCTGGGAACGGACGGAAAAATGCAGACCGGCTGGGCACAGGGGAATCCGGGGGTGTGGTATTATCTGGACGGCAGCGGCCGAATGGCCAGGGGCTTGACCAATGTGGATGGCATCTGGTACTATATGGATGACAGCGGAAAAATGCAGACCGGCTGGATTGACGGGGGAGGCGGTATCTGGTACTATTTCCATCCTGACGGTTCTATGGCCCAGGGCTGGACAAATATCAATGGAACCTGGTATTATATGGATGTTAATGGCCATATGATGGTAAATATGGTAATAGACGGCTGGGTCATTGGGGCTGACGGCATTGCCCGCCCACAATGAGCTGCCTCCCTGTAATAGAAAGAGAAAGGAAATTTGGCAATGAGTTTGATTACATCAGTTGCGGAAGCTCAGGAGATGCTTCAGCAGCAAAAGTCTACCGTCTATAGCTCTGTCTCCGGATCCGATTTTCAGAATGTGCTGAAAGGTAAGATAGCAGGAGTTACAGAGGATATGGATGCTATTTTTGAGGAAGCAGCTGCCAGGTATCAGCTGCCCTCCAACCTTATAAAGGCAGTGGCAAAGGCGGAATCTAATTTTAATCCCAATGCCGTGTCCCATGCAGGAGCCATGGGGGTTATGCAGCTAATGCCGGGAACGGCAAAAAGCCTGGGAGTTACAGATCCTTATGATGCACGGCAGAATATTATGGGCGGTGCCAAATATTTAAAGGAAAATCTGGATCGATTTGGGGATGTAAGTTTGGCTTTGGCTGCGTATAACGCAGGACCGGGAGCCGTACAGAAATACGGAGGGGTTCCTCCTTACAAAGAGACTCAGAATTATGTAAAAAAGATTATGTCTTATCTGGGAGAAGGGGCTATTTATGCCGGAAAGACGGTTATGACAAGCGGCAGCAGCCTGGCTTCCTATACCAGTGCGCTGGCTTCGGCCGGCGGGCTTTCCTATGCCAGCGGGCTTTCCTCCGGCAACAGCCTGTCAGCGTTAACAAGCTTGTCTGCACTGTCCGGCTACGGTTCCGGAACATCTTCCCTTTCTGGCTTAACATCCGGCTATGGCTTATCCGCCCTTAGCGGTTTGACCACAGATGAAGCTCAGGGGACAATTACCATGGATAAAGAGAGCTTTGCAAATCTGATTCAGATATTGCGTCTGCAGATGATGATGAATGCAGACCGGGAGGTTGGCAGTTTCCTGTTATAAAACTGCCCAGGAAAAGAAGCAGGAGGAGACGGGATAATGGTATTGAAAGATTGTCCAAGATGCCTGGTATATACCCCAAAGGGAGAACACCTGGCAGAGGCCAGGGTAGTACATGGGGAGGACGGGGTTTCCCTGTATTTTGATACATATAATATGAATGCGGCTAAATTTAGTACCAGGATTGATTTTTATGATGAGCAGAAAGGACTGATCATTGCTCTGTGCAACGTGATTCTGCGAAAAAATCCTGCATTTCCCGACATACCGGAGCCATGGATGGGAGACTGCCAGATCCTGGATGTGAAAAATGTGGTTCAGCGTCAGCAGGATATCCGCGCCAGAGTTCACATAGAGATGCTGTTCCATTCGGGACAGCACGGAACCTTTTATGGGATTATTGAGAACTTAAGCGCAGGAGGATTTTTCCTTGTTACCTCACAGGTGCTGGGGAAAGATGAGTATATTACTTTTAACTACGCGTTCCGCAGAGCTTTGCGGACTTTTGAGGCCACAACCCTGCGGGCCAAGCGGATGTCAGACGGAAAATATGGCTATGGCTGCTGCTTTTTAAATCTTACGGACGGAGCAGACTCGGCTATTCGGTATTATGTCTATAAAGTATTAATGGATAAGAGGAAGGGGAATTCCAAAGAACAGATTTAGCAGATTTATTATGAAAATATAGAAATATTTGTAGGGAATGTTACAAAATAAGACGGTCTTTTATCTGGTTTTATTTTGCAGCATTCCCTTTAATTTTTCAGTATGGAGAATATTTGGCAAAGCTTGCCCGCTGAGGGTACCTGAAAAAAATACATCATCTACAATTTAACCCTTATATTCCTGCCCAAACTGCCGATATATTATAGTATAAAGAGCAATACAGCAGACATTAGCAGCAATGTTTATCCTGCTGCATAACATTTCCGGGTCCTTTTAAAACGGCAGGCGGACAGGAGATGATCATAGAATTATTAGAGAAAGGCGGAGAATATAGATGCGGATAAGAAATAACATACCAGGTATCAACACATCAAGAAACCAGGGTATCGTCAAAGGCCAGCTGGGCAAGTCCCTTGAAAAGCTGTCATCAGGATACCGTATTAACCGCGCAGGAGATGATGCGGCAGGCCTGGCTCTGTCCGAGGGTATGCGCGCTCAGATCCGGGGGATTAATCAGGCTATGAGCAACGTAAATGACGGAATCAGCATGGTTAATACAGGCGAGGGAACCCTGACAGAGGTTCATTCTATGCTTCATAGGCTGGAAACCCTTGCCATTGAGTCGGCCAACGGCACCTACAACTCTATTGCCAGAGAGAATGTCAACAAAGAGAAGGAGCAGCTGTTAAGCGAGATTGACCGGATTTGTGAGAATGCCAATTTTAATCAGATTCCTTTGTTTGATGCAGATGCGAACCCCATTGTTCCTGCGCCTCAAAAGAGTCAGCAGGGAGATATCGGACTTCAGATTGGGGCTTCCTCAAGAGAAACTATGGATGTGGGGTTCTATTATCTGGGCAGTAAGGCTCTGGAGATAGACAATATGGACTTCGGAACCATAGAGGGAGCGAACAAGGCTATTGATACCCTGGAGAATGCCATACAGGCAGTAACGGTGATCCGCTCTGACTTTGGCGCATCCCAGAACCACTTAGAGCATACCCACAACAATCTTAGCGTCACCAGCGAGAATATGACCGCTGCAGAGAGCGCTATCCGGGACACCAATATGGCGGAGGAGATTACCAGATACACTTCCAGAAATGTAGTGCTTCAGTCTGCTGTGTCCATGCAGACTCAGGCCAACACCATGGCTCAGACCGTATTAAGCCTCATTGGAAACGCCGGATAAAAGGGCAATACGGATTTGACAAAAATTAAAGAAAAATGTAAATTTTTACTTATATTATTTTAAAACCATCCGATATAATTAAGTGTAAAGCAAAATTCATATAGAGCTTTGCAAAGGACATTCATACAGGGCCCGTATGGAAGTCCGGCGGCGGGGACAGGGAGGTTCCCGTTAGAGAAATCATTTCAGGAGGAAATATATATGATTATTCAGCACAACATAGCAGCAGTTAACTCTTACAGAAATTTAGGCATTAACCAGAACTCCTTAAGCAAGAACTTAGAGAAACTGTCTTCCGGTTACAGAATTAACCGTGCAGGCGATGACGCAGCAGGTCTTGCTATTTCCGAGCAGATGAGATCTCAGATCAATGGTATTAACCAGGCTTCCAAGAACGCAGAGGATGCTATCGGTTTAATCCAGACCGCAGAAGGTGCGTTAAGCGAGGTTCACTCCATGCTTCAGCGTTTGACTACTCTGGCTACCCAGTCTGCAAACGGTACCTATAACTCTACTGCTAGAGGAAACATCCAGAAAGAGGTTAACGCTCTTATCAGCGAGATTGATCGTATCGCTAACAACACCAACTTCAATAAGGTTTATCCTATGAGCGCAGGCGGAAGCGGTAAGATGACATTCCAGATTGGCCCCAGCTCTGCTGAGACTCTGTCTGTTACCAAGACCAAGATGGATGCAACTTCTCTGGGTGTTGACGGTATTCAGTTAGATGACCAGTTGACAGCTAAGAATGCAATTGATACCATCAACGATGCAATTGATACTGTTTCTGAATTCCGTGCAGACCTCGGTGCTGCTCAGAACCGTCTTGAGCATACCATTGCTAACTTGGATGTTACTTCCGAGAACATCACCGCTGCTGAGAGCCGTGTTCGTGATACCGATATGGCAGATGAGATTACTGCATTCACCAAGAACAACATCCTGCTTCAGGCTGCACAGTCCATGCTGTCCCAGTCTAACGCTGTACCGCAGGGCGTGCTGAGCATGTTACAGTAATCAGCAATTCATGACAATCAACTTATCCGGAGTTTAGATTGATGTAAATGAATAGGCTAAGGCCGTCTTTGGGATTTCCTGAAGACGGCCTTGTTTTGTATTATAGGAGTATGAAAAAGCTTCCCGGGGATGAGAGCGCTATTTTTTATGTGATAAAACCGGGAATGCTGAAAAATAAAACAAAAAGGTCTTCTATTAACGCTGCCTGCCAATTTTTGCCGACACCTGCTAATTAATAGAAGACCATTTTATATTGTCTTATGCGATTTCCTCAATTTTTTGCTTAAGCCGTCTTAATTCATTCTCTAAGCGGGTTACTCGTAAGAGCAGCATCTCTTTTTCATTTTCAACCTTTAAGGCGTCATCCAGCTTACGAGATAGGTCAAGGTGGCCTTCGGCGATGATACGGATTTCTTTATTAGTCTCATTTTCTAAAGTCATTTGAACTTCGGTTACTTTTGACTCTAGTTTATTCAGCCTGGAATCCATTTGATCTAACCTGGAATCCATTTGATCTAACCTGGAATCCATTTGATCTAACCTGGAATCCATTTGATCTAACCTGGAATCCATCTGGTCTAACCTGGAATCTATCTTATCCAGCCTTTCGTTTACGGGCTTGTTTATTTCTTTCATGATTTCAGCTATCATTTCCAAGTCTTTCTTTTCCAGCATTTTTAAATCCTCCTTTGACTTAAGATTCAGACTCCATAGAATCTCCCCTTATGCTGATAACGTAGTCAGCATTTTTACTGAACTCATTTTCCGGATAGGACTTGATTCCAGCGGTTATGCCGGAAAACTCCACTCTGGTTCCTGAATCGGTATTACAGATATTTTTTAGCCGCTTCAGGGCTGAGATTATATTGCTCCTGGATTTTGGCCAGGATTATCTGTGGGGGAATGTCTAAATTTTTTAGTATTGAGACAGTGCCTGTGATACCTTGAACAATGCCTTGCTCAATGCCTTGCTCAATACCCTCTCTTTTTATTGCTTTTGCTTCATATTCCAGAACCTTTCCGCCCATAACTGCTTTCACTCCTTCCTTAACAGAATTGTATTTTAGAGCGATATGTTCCAATACTTTATTTGACATATCCATAATGGTACATCTTGTATATTCGCTGATAGTTTCCGTAGCCGATAGTTCTTCCAGCTTGTTTTTGATTCCTTCGTATTCCGCCTGTAATAGCTTCAGTTTCGCTTTATCTTTTTCATATTCCTCAAACTGTGCTTCGTGGGAAAAGATATAAAAAGGAATCAGAAACAGGAGATTTTTCTCAAAGATTTTTTCCAGGGTGTATTGTTGGGATTTTATTACGTGGATATCATATTCTACAGTTCCGCCTGGTGTCACCATCCTGATTTTCAGCGAATCAGGCGTTGATGCATGATGCCTTAAAAATAATACAGCAGAGTGTGGTAATGTAACGGTAAGAATATTTCCTTTGATTTCTCCTCCATCAAGGGCAATCTGTGTATCATATTCAAAGAACCTGACCAGCATACTATTATCGGTGCTGCTTTGACATTCCAAATGGTATTTTTTTGTTTCTTTTCCTTCTATTCTGAAACTGGTGTCTGTGATTCGTTTTTCCTCATTTCCGTCTTGCTGTTTCAGAAAGTGCTCATTTGGAGAGAAGGTGATTTTTTCCCGTCCGGAATAATGTTCCCCGAAGATTTCATTTATTACCGGGATGATGAGGGGACTGCAATCACTGAGCAGTGTACGGAATACATCATCGTAAGGAGTACTCGTTATCTGTATATTTTTCATGGTTATCCATCCTTTTATTATATTTTACCATATCATACAGATTTACTCAATCAGAAAACGCATTGTGTATTTATGGTTTCCATTAAGCGGATGCCCAGACGAACAAGAAGATGCACCTAATGAACTGTGAATATAGTGCTATAAGGAAAGCATCCTGGACTTTTTGAGGGTCTGAGGATGCTTTCCATAGCACTACAGATATTTTTTAGCCGCTTCAGGGCTGAGATTATATTGCTCCTGGATTTTGGCCAGGATTGTATTTTAAGGAGATGGGGCGCCTCCCATTTTTACCCCCCACAGGGGCCCTCCGCTGTCATAGTTTTCTTTAAGCTCTGATAAGAGCTGATTTAAATCCCACTCCTTCAAGCAATTTTCATATCGGTTGGGATCTGCTATGGTAATGTTTCCGGTATCGGTGAGACCAGTGAAAATAACAAAATGTCCATTTTCCGTAAGAGACCCCTTCCCCATGAGAGCTACGAAAACCCACCCCTCAGACAGAAGCCGGGTTACATTTTCCGGAGAACGATCCTGAATCCCCTCTACCTGAAGCCCATAGGCGGAGAGGGCGTTGGGGATTAGACTGTGATAGGAGCCGCCCTGAGGGGCATAGCCGCCGTTTAAGGCCGCCCATTCCGCCATATCTACGGGAGTGACGCCATATCCGGCATAAGGTGAGAAGCTGTTTACCAGCATGGCGACAGCAGTAGGGCCGCAGCCGTATTTTTTCATAGGGTCTGCACCGCCGTACAGGTAATCCGCCCAGCGTCTGTCACCCTGACAGTAGTAGAGCATAGGCCCCATAGAAGTGTCCAGCATAGAAGAGTAGATAGCGTCAGTGGGGATAGGAGAGTATTCCATATTCAGCTCGGAAATATCCCCCAGTTCCCGGACAGTATCGGAATCCGCTTGGGAAACATTGGATTCCGCCTGATTAGAATCAGTTCCGGCATTCTCCTCCATGGAAGAAACCCAATCTTCCAGATCAGGATCTGCGGCGCTTTCTTCTTCTACCCAGGGAAGCAGCAAAGCCAGCTCATTTACCAGCTGGCCTCCTTTTTCCACTGCCCCTTTGGCGGTATCCGGCTCAAAGTAAACAAAAAGGCTGATAGACAAGGTTGCGGCGGAAACCACGGCGCCTGCTGCTATCAGCCTGTATAGAACAGAATCTTTCATACCTCAGCCAGCTTGGAAAGAAGGTTCTGAGCGATGGAGGTCAGCGGAAGCTGCTTGCACACTGCTCCAATATTAAAAGCCTCCATAGGCATCCCGTATACGATGCAGGATTCCTTATCCTGTCCAATGGTATATGCTCCGTTTTTACGCATCCTCAAAAGTCCGGCAGCACCGTCGGCTCCCATTCCGGTTAACAGAACCCCAATAGCCTTATCACGGGCGATGGAGGCTACAGAATCAAACAGTACATCCACGGAAGGACAGTGCCCGTTTACTTTGTCCTCATGGACACAATTAACCGCATAGCCATTTCCCATTCGCACCAGCTTCATCTGCAGGCCGCCGGGAGCAATCAGCGCCAGCCCAGGCTGAACCCGATCACCGCTTTGAGCTTCCCGTACTTCAAATTTGCAGAGCCGGTTAAGGCGCTCCGCATACATAGAGGTAAAACCAGGAGGCATGTGCTGGGTAATAACAATCCCCGGAATCTTAGCAGGCAAGTGGGTCAAGACCTCTAAAATAGCCTCGGTTCCTCCTGTTGACGCGCCAATGGCGATAAGACGGTCATTGTCAAAGGACAGTTTGGAAAAAGAAAGCTCTCTGGTATCCTTGGAACCTGTAAGAGGGCCTGCCGGGGCAGAAGAGACCGTACCATGAGAAGGAAAAGGAGAGTGGCCTGCCGGGCGAATCTGATGGGCTGTTCCGGCCCTGGCGGTTGTTACGGCCGGTTCTGCAGTACGGGGCAGCCGGACTCGGGCACAGGAAGCAATAGACAGTTTGGAAAGAAGCGTAGAAAGAAAAAGATCCTTACTCTGCCCGCTTTCCATATCCGGCTTTCTTACAAAGTCCACTGCCCCTGCAGCCAGGGCGTCAAATACCCTTAAATTCAGGGAAGACACCAAGATAGCAGGGATAGGATGGACAGGAAGAAATTCCTTTAAAAAGTCAATGCCGGACATACCTGGCATTTCAATATCCAAGGTTATTATGTCCGGCTTCAGAGCAGGTATCTTTTGCTTTGCATCAAAGGCATTGATAGCATACCCTACTACCTCAAAGCGCTGATTGCTGTTAATATTGTTAATAAGCCAGTTACGGAACAGGATGGAATCATCGATTACCATTACTCTTTTTTTGCTAATCATTGCTTAACCTCTCTGCAGCCGCGAACCAGAAAAAGAAGAGGAAGTTTTCTGGTAAATCGCAGGCATAATATACTCATAGGGACAGTCGGTTTTGCTAAGCCCCTCAGAGTGACCGATAAAAAGATAACCGCCCGGAACCGTGGCGTTGAAAAAACGGCGAACCAAGGCATCTTTGGTGGGCTGG
Source organism: uncultured Lachnospiraceae bacterium (assembly GCA_910577645.1). GTDB lineage: Bacteria > Bacillota > Clostridia > Lachnospirales > Lachnospiraceae > UMGS1370. Next base: position 151,279 of record CAJTOL010000003.1, on the reverse strand, counting down.
TCAAAATATATCATAACGTTGCGGCAGAAAATTAAATCAAAAGAGCGCTTAAAATGAATAGGATTCATCAGGTTAAACGTCTGGAAGATAACGTTCTGCTTGATAATGGGGGCAATGGTATAGGAATCAGATCCGGTTTTGGTAAAATATTTCTGCTTCCAGGTAGCAGGCATTCGTTCCAGAGCTTCTCCATTATAATGAGGATTTCGGGCAGTATTAAGAATCTGCTGGGAAATATCCGTAGCAAGGATTCTGGTATCCCACTGGGAAGCATTGGCGCCAAAGAATTCCTTCAAATAGATAGAAATAGTATAAGGTTCTTCTCCGGAAGAACATCCGGCGCTCCAGATAGAAAGAACCTTATCCCGCTCATGCTTTTTGGCAAGAGCGGGAAGGACAGTGCTGTTTAAATATTGAAAATGCTCCTCCTCACGGAGAAAGTAGGTATAGTTGGTAGTCAGCTTGTTTAAGAGGGCAGTTACCATATCTTTATTTTTGCCGGAAAGAATCTCATCTACATATTGAGAGAAACTGGCATAGCCCTGATGTGAAATAGTATTACTGAGACGGCTTACAATAAGCTGCTTTTTCTTGCTTAGATCAATACCGTAATTTTGTTTAATATACGTATAAAGACGGACAAAATCCGAATCCGATAAAGTAAACATGGAACCACTCCTTTTAATATACAAATAGAGATCTGCAGTCAAAGGACATTAAAACACTGCCGTCTTCCAGGGTTACCATACCATTTAACAGCTCTTCCTGCCGTTTTACGGGAATCGGCCGTACATCCTGCAAATCAATGTCCATTACCTGACGGACAGAATCTACAATAATACCAAAAGGAACAGAATCAACTTCCAGAACTACAATACAGGTTTTGGAAGTATATTCTGCCTGAGGCTTGCCCATACGGGCGCGAATGTCCACGATAGGCAGCATCTGACCTCTCAGGTTGATAATCCCTTTAATATAAGGGGGAACCAGAGGAAGAGGGGTGATGGAATGATCATTGATAATCTCAATGACAAAATTGGTACTGAGAAACATCACCAGGCCTCCGGACTCAAAGGTGAGGCAGCGCTCAACGGAGGACTGAATCTCCGATTCATTAATATAAGTTAATTCTTCTGACATGGCTTATTCCTCCAATTATTTGTTATCAATGGCAGCAGTATGCAGGCCAAGGATATCCAAGATAATGCTGATATTTCCGTCTCCCAAAATAGTACAGCCAATAATACCGTAGGTCTTTAAGCTGTAGCGGTTAAGGAAAACAGGAAGAGGCTTTACTACTACCTGCTGCTCTCCAAGGAGATCGTCTACGAACAGGCAGTAAGAACGATCACTGGCCTCTACCCAAAGAAGAATACCATCCTCCATGGAAGTAACCTGAGTCTCCAGATTGTAGAAGTTGTGGAGACGGACAATAGGATAGAAGCTATCCATACACTGCACCATTTCATTGCCGCACTCATCCAGAATAATATCCTCCGCCTTTACCTTAAAGGATTGACGGATATTGGAAATGGGGATAGTAAAAATGGAGCTTCCCACTGTAACCTTCATACCGTCTACAATAGACAGAGTAAGAGGAATCTTTAAAGTAGTAGTGGTTCCTTTTCCGGGTTCACTGGAAAGAGAGATGGTTCCGCCTACGGATTCCACATTTTTCTTTACAACATCCATGCCTACGCCACGGCCGGAAAACTCGGTAACGGTCTGGTTGGTAGAAAAACCGGGAAGCATAATCAGCATCAAAGCTTCTTTTCTGGAGTACTCACTCTCCGGCTTGGTAAGCAGACCTTTATCCCGTGCCTTGGCAAGCAGCTTGTCGGGGTCAATACCGGTTCCGTCATCAGAAACGGAGATAATAACCTCACTGCTGGTATGTGATGCAGATAAAATAATCTCTCCCTGGGGATCCTTATCTGCCCGGATACGTTCCTCTACAGTCTCCTCAATGCCGTGATCCATACTGTTACGGATAATGTGCATCAGAGGATCCTGAATACTGTCTACAATGGTCTTATCTACTTCAGTTTCCTCTCCGATAATGGTGAGACGTACGTCCTTGTTAAGTTTCTGCTTCATATCCCGGACGATTCGGTTCATCTTCTGGAATACGCCGGATATGGGAACCATTCGCAGGGACATGGCAATATCCTGAAGGTCGTCAGTGAGCTTGCGTAGCTGCCTGCCTGACTTCATAAAATTGTCAAAGCTATCTCTGGGAAGAAGCTGCAGCTCAGGAGAAGAGGTAACCATGGACTCGGTAATGACGATTTCTCCTACAATATCAATCAGATTATTTAACTTCTGTAAATTTACGCTCAGAAGACTCTGCTTAACAGGAGCATGAGAAGCCTGGGGAGCGGCAGGTTTCGCCTGAGGAGCGGCATCTGCCTTGGGAGCGGCAGCCTTGGCTGACTGTGAACCGGAATCAGCGGAAGCCTCAGGTTTTTTGTCCGGAGCCTTTTCCGGAACATCTATCTGCTCATAAGAACGAATGTGGTTTTGAGATTGAAGAACGGCTACAGCCTGACCTGCCATATCTTTGGTATCAAGAGCAAGGAAGAAACCGTTTTCGATAACTTCCTGGCAGGTATCAGAGTTAGTTTCCAAATCTGAGGGGTAATAGCGAAGATCGATTCCACATTCTTTTAAGGAATTGACAATCATAAAGGCCCGAAGATTCTCCATGCCTATGCCTTCATCCAGGAAAATATGCAAAAAGCATGCAGCCTTATCATCCTCGGGAAGGGAGCTGTCCATAGAAGGACTGTCGGAAGCCGCCGGTTCAGGCTGGCTTTCAGAAGAATCTGCAGCAGCTCCTGAAGAGGCATTGCTGATCTTTTTCAGGAAAACATTGATTTCTTCAGCAAAAGAGTCAATATTTTCAGACAGGGGAGATCCACTTTCAACCTTTGCCACCTCACCTCGCAGAGTATCCTCGGAGCGGAACATCAGGTTAAAAAGTTCTTTCTTTTGCTCTGCATCCAAAGAATCAATTCCCTTATCGCGGATATAGAAGAATAAATCCTCTATATGGTGGGCGATGGTGGAGAGAGAGCCAAATTCCATCATGGCGGAAGAACCTTTGATGGTGTGCATGATTCGGAAAATCTCATTTACATCATCGGTGGAAAAATCCCCCACCTTTTCATCTGCTACCAGCATCTCGTCCAGAGAATCCAAAAGGGAATTAACCTCATACAGGTAGGTGTCAAGCATACTTTCCATATTATTATTCATTTTATTTACACCGCCTTTTTAAGCTTTATAAAACATAATACCATATATCATTTATCGACACAACTGAAAAATATATAAGAAAAAAATGTTGAATTTTTGTGTGGATTTTCAGGGGGCAATATGCTATACTGAATCTTAAGTATATACATGAGGGTCTTGTGCATTTTTCATTAGAAAAGGCGGCAGAAAGAGAGTGTAATACGCAGCGTTAATATGGAGGATGATGATGAATACTTGGATTAAGAACATGAAGATTTCTGCGAAGTTATTTTTTATGAGTGGCGTGGCAATAGTCGGAATGGTAATTATTGCTCTATGCTCTTTTACTTTGATGGGACGGATGAACAGAGATACTGCAGATATTGTAGGCAGCTGGCTTACCGGCATAAATGAGTCCAGAGCAGTGGATACGTATATTTCTGATTTCCATCTTAATGAGTTGAGATACATAACTGCGGATACAGAATCCAAGCGAAGCATGGCTGACACAGAGATGAATGCCTTAAAAAGCCGGATTCAGGAAGCGGTTGATCGCTATACTGCTTCAGTAGATCCTGATGAGACGGAAGATATCGGATATATTAATGCGGTAACCAGCAGATGGAATGAATATCTGACTGTCCATAACAGAATGATAGATGCTGCAAATAAGGGTGACTATGACGCGGCTATGGAGATTTTGGATAATGAGGCAATGACCGCTTATAATGCAATGACAAAAGCCTTAGATACCCTGACTGATTATAATTCCACAGGGGCCTATGAGGCAGGGGAGGACAGCGCCCTGCTTTATCGGGTTTCCGTTGGGATTTCCATTGTTCTGGTAGTGATGGTAATCACTTTTGGCCTGATGGTGGCTGCGGCAGTCGCAAAGAGTATCCACAGACCGGTGGAAGAGATTAAAAATGCAGCTGTCAAGATGGCTCAGGGCAACCTGGATATTCAGCTGGATTACAACTCTCAGGATGAGCTGGGAGTATTGTCTGCTCAGATGAAGGAACTGGTACGGAAGCTAAAAGCAATTATAGATGACGAGAATGCATTTTTGGCAAAGCTTGCTGCCAGCGATTATACAGTGGAATCTGTCTGCCCGGGTGAATACACCGGAGGATTTTACCCTCTTTTGGTTTCCTTTAACAAAATTGCAGATAAGATGAATGAAAACTTTTACCAGATCGGCACTTCTGCAGAACAGGTATCAAACGGAGCGGAGCAGGTTGCCAATGGAGCCCAGGCTCTGGCTCAGGGCTCTACCGAGCAGGCCAGTTCGGTAGAAGAGCTTTCTTCTTCCATTAATTCTATTTCCCAGCAGGTAAATACCAACGCTGAGGTGGCCAGAACCGCCAGCCTTAAGGCAAATGAGGTAGGCGAGGGTATGCAGGTAAGCAACAAGAAGATGGAAGAGATGATGGAGGCTATGACTGATATCAGCGGCAGCTCCAGAGAGATCGGCAAGATTATTAAGACGATTGAGGATATTGCTTTCCAGACCAATATCCTGGCCCTTAATGCAGCGGTAGAGGCGGCCCGGGCCGGAGCTGCCGGCAAAGGCTTTGCCGTAGTGGCAAATGAGGTGCGTAACCTGGCCAGCAAGTCCGCCGAGGCTTCCCAGAATACATCAGCCTTGATTGAGCGTTCTATTAAGGCGGTGGAAAACGGTACCCGGATTGCAGACGAGACTGCAAAGTCTCTGCTTCAGGCTGTTGAAGGCGCTAAGGAAGCAACCAGGATTATTAATCAGATTTCTGAGGCCAGCGAACATCAGGCAAAAGCTATCAATCAGGTTACCATTGGCATTGAGCAGATTTCCAGCGTAGTACAGTCAAATTCTGCTACCAGCGAGCAGTCTGCTGCTGCCAGTGAAGAGCTTTCTTCTCAGGCTCAGGTGTTAAAACGCCTGGTAAGCACGGTTCGTTTAAGAAGCAGTCAGAATATGATTGGGGCTGGCTCCTACGGAGAACCGGTGGCGGAGGAAGATTCAAATGTGGATTACAGCAAATATTAATTGAGAACCTTGTAAAAGGGGATGCGGCAAAATGAGATTACCGGTCTTTTTATTATGACTGTCCGTTTTATTTCATTTTGTCTCATCCCTTTTGTCACATAGAAAAGAGCGGAGGAGAGAGGATGGATAGAAAGAGTTTTCCTAAAATTTCTCAGTGTATGATTGTAAAAAATGAGGAAAAGAATATTGCAAGAGCCCTGACCTGGGCAAAGGATATTGCATATGAGCAGATTGTAGTGGATACAGGGAGTACAGACAGGACAGTAGAAATTGCAAAGTCTATGGGGGCCAAGGTATATCACTTTACCTGGATTGACGATTTCTCAGCAGCAAAGAACTATGCAATTGATTTGGCATCTGGAGAGTGGATTGCATTTTTAGACGCCGACGAATACTTAAGTAACGAGGAGGCGGCAAAGCTTCCGGAGTTTCTTACAAAAGTAGGGAGAAGATTTTATGGAATAGCCATGAGCTGGCTTCAAATGGAAGACACAGGCAGAATAATGGCTGGAGGAACTCAAATTCGCGTTTTTCGGAATACTCCAAAGCTGCGTTACCGGAATCGTGTTCATGAAACCTTGTCTGTGGACGGCAGCCCGCTGCCTGTAGTAGATGCCTGCAGTCAGTTTTCTATTTTCCACACAGGCTATGGGGAAATGGCTGACGGACAGGGACAAAAAGGGAGGCGCAATATTCCTATCATTTTAAAGGAGCTGGAGGAAAAACCAGATAATTATGATATGATGGGTTACCTTGCGGACTCTTATAGCACAGTTGGCGAGAAAGAAAAGGCCAGAGAGTGGTATTACAAAGCAATCCAATATATGCCAGAAAGGATTCCGGACACAGACAGCCGTTCTGTTACCACTTTTGAGTGGTTGATAGTTACCTTACGGGAGTTAGAGGCAGATGAGGCAGAGCTTCTTGAGGTATATAATCAAGCAGTGAAAAAGATCCCTAAGGATGCGGATTTTGATTTTCTTTTGGGAGAATACTATAGAAATAACCATAATTATTCAAAAGCGGCAGAGCATTTTAAGCGAAGTATTGAGCTACTAGATCAATATGGAATAACAGATCGTTCCATGATAGCCAGCGGCCGGCTCCAGGACGCATGGATTTATCTGGCGGAGGGCTATTACCATATAGGAGATTTGACTGGATGCGTTTCTGCCGCCACCACAGTGATGAAAGCAAACCCCTATATACCGACAGTTCTGGAGATTTTAGTGAAAGCTTTCTTTAGCAATGTATCCCCTGGAGCAGAAGAAAAGATCTCCCAGGCAGTGGCCGGATTTCTGATGAAGCTCTATAATTTGGAAAACAGAAAAGATCGACTGTTTTTGGTTATGGTTTTGGGAAAACTTCCGTATCCCAAGCTGACCAGGCAGTTTCGCCAGATCTGCACGCCGGAAGAACTGGCGGCAGTGGACGAGGCCAGAGACAGGTAATAAAAGGCCGCCGCTTACAGGTGACAATCCATCTTGTAAGCGACGGCCTTTCTGTGAAGGAACTTCATGCGCCCGGCATTCCGCGCCGCCATACATGAAAGTTTGGCGGGCGCGTTTGACATTCGGTTAAATTACCTGATATTTGGCCACATAAACGGGATAGGTGTCTGTACCCTTCATCTCCTTGCCGGCGGTGACGGTAACGTCCTTATCCGTAATCATGTACTCTACGCTTGCGCCTTCCTCAATAACGGTATCCTGCATCAGCACACAGTTTTTCACCTTAGCCCCTTTAGCAACCTTAACGCCTCTGAAAAGAATACTGTTTTCTACCTGGCCCTCAATTACGCAGCCGTCAGCAGCCATAATATTCTTTACATTAGCGCCTTCAATGTAGCGGGTGGGGTTGTCATCACGGATTTTGGTGTAAATGGGGTTGGGGGAGAACAGGGCATCCAGATTAGCGGAATCCAGAAGTTTCATATTCTCATCAAAGTAACCCTTCATATCGCAGATACGGGCCGTATAGCCGGTAAACTCAAATGCCTGAACATTTAAGGTTTCAATCTGGGGGGCTAAAATGTCTCTCTCATAGTATATATGGCCGTGAACATAAGCGTTTCGGATCTGTTCGATTAACATTTCTCTGTCAATGATGTAGATATTCAGGGAGAAGTTCTGAATGTCTCCGGTTTTTTCGTTAATGTTCAGCTTTTTTACGCGGCCGTCTTCAATGTCTAAGGTGTAGTATAAATCCTGATGGATGTTATTGCTCTCCACAGCGCTTCTGGGAAGGGCCTCTGCCTTGTAGGCGACGGTGACATCAGCACCGCTTGCAATATGGGCATTTAACATGGCCTTAAAATCGAAGTTCACCGCAGTGTTGGCATCGGACATTACCACATATTTTTCTTTCTGATCCCTTAAGAAATCTACAATGCTTGCAAGAGCCTCTACACGGCCATTATATACCTTAACCGTTTTCTCTGCAAAGGGAGGAACGATATTTAAGCCGCCATTTTTACGGGCCAAATCCCATTCACGGCCAGAACCTAAATGATCCATAAGGGAGTGGTAATTTTTGCGGACAATAATGGATACATTGTCAATTCCGCAGTTTACCATACTGGATAAAATAAAGTCTACCATACGGTAACGGCCTGCGAAGGGAATAGATGCCATAAGGCGCTCGCCTACCAGTTCCGGTACCAGACCATCATAACTGTTTGGGAAAATGATACCCAGAGCATTTGCGTTGGAATTTACCATTGTTCTTCACCACCCTTTACGTTATTATTTACCATTGCGTTAGGACCAATCTTGGCATTGTCGCCTACATAGACGCCTGGGCCGATAGTGGCAACGCCCTTTTCGCTGTCAGAAGGCATGGCGCCTACTACGGCGTTCTCACCAATTACAGCGTTTTCTGCAATGATACAGTGCTTTACTACAGCGCCTGTTTTGATGGTGGTGCCGCCCATAACTACGGCATCCTCTACTACGGCGCCCGGCTCTACTTTAACGCCTGCAAACAGGATAGAATGTTTTACAGTGCCTTCCACGCGGCAGCCGTCGGTAATCATGGAATTTTCCACTACAGCGTTGCCGATAATCCGATGGCCGGTCATACCGCTGTTTCGGCTGTAGATTTTCCAGTTTTCATCAAACAAATTGATACCGCTGTGCTCCGGATCCAAAACCTCCATGTTTGCTTCCCAGAGGGAGGAGATGGTTCCAACGTCCTTCCAGTAGCCGTTGAAATGGTAAGCATACATATTGCGGCTGTCCCGAAGTAAATTGGGAATAATGTTGTTGCCAAAGTCGTTTTCGGAGTTGGGATCTGCCTCGTCCTCCACTAAGTATTTCTTTAAAATGTCCCAGTTAAAGATGTAAATGCCCATAGAAGCCAGGTTGGACTTGGGATTCTTGGGTTTCTCCTGGAACTCGGTGATCTTATCATTCTCGTCTGCAACCATCAGGCCGAAACGGGATGCTTCATCCCAGGGAACCTCCATAACCGCTACGCTGAATTCGGCGTTCTTTTCCTTATGGAATTTTAAGAAATCGCTGTAGTCCTGCTTGCAGATCTGGTCACCGGACAAGATAATTACGTATTGAGGATTGTAACGCTCAATAAAAGAGATATTCTGGTAAATGGCATTGGCGGTGCCTTTGTACCAGTCTGATCCGGATGCCTGCTGATAGGGGGGCAGAACGTGAACGCCGCCGTAGAGACGGTCTAAATCCCAGGGCTGCCCGTTGCCGATATACTCGTTGAGAACCAAGGGCTGATACTGGGTAAGGATACCTACAGTATCAATACCGGAATTTACACAGTTCGATAGAGGGAAATCAATGATACGATATTTCCCGCCAAAAGGAACTGCAGGTTTTGCCAGCTTCTGAGTCAGCGCATAAAGACGGGAGCCCTGACCGCCGGCAAGAAGCATTGCAATCATTTCTTTTGCCATGTTATTTCCTCCCTGTTATGTATAAATACTAATAGCTAAATTGTATCACAAAACCTTTTGTCTAGGTAGTCTTTTTGTATAAAAAAACCAATTTAGTATAATTTTTACAAAATCTTTGCATGATTTTCTACTTGTAATGGACGAAAAAATACCTGCTTGACAATCTTCCGGTCAGATGTTAAAATGCAACAGCATGAAACACCCCCTTTGTCCAGCGCAGCCGGGCAAAAAGATATCTTGTTTAAACGATTATAAAACCGCTTTTAAAAAGGCTATAGATTTATACCATTTCTGAGGTTAAATGGTACAATCTACAGCCTTTTTGCTGTTTCGGGGAAAGGGGCAGAAAGATGAGGAAATTTTTATGGAAGAGAAACAATCATTAAAGAATCCGGTTCAGGAAAACCCCATGGGAACCAGAAAGGTATATCCGCTTCTGCTTACCATGTCCCTGCCGCCTATTATTTCTATGCTGATTCAGTCCATGTACAATGTGGTGGACAGCATTTTTGTAGCCAGACTGGGGGAAAATGCCCTGACGGCAGTGTCCCTGGCGTTTCCTCTCCAGAATCTGGTGCTGGCTCTGGCAGTAGGGCTTGGGATAGGAATGAATTCCAGCATTGCCAGAAACCTGGGGGCAGGAAACACAAAACAGGCCAACAGCAGCGCTGCCCATGGGATTCTGCTGGCAGGATGCCACTCCCTTTTCTTTGTCCTTTTGGGTCTGTTTTTTTCCGGGCCTTTTATCCGGATGTTTACCTCTGACAGTCAGGTCATTGCCTGGGGAACCGGCTACTGCCAGATTGTGATCTGTCTGTCCTTTGGAAGCATATTCCACATTGCGATTGAAAAGATTTTCCAGGCGGTAGGGGATATGGTAGCCCCTATGGCTCTTCAGGCCGCCGGAGCCATAATCAATATTGTACTGGATCCCCTGTTTATTTTTGGAGGTTTGGGAATTCCGGCTATGGGAGTTATGGGAGCGGCCGTTGCCACGATTCTGGGACAGATGAGCGCCTGCCTGCTGGCAGTTTTGTTTCTGGTAAAAAAGGATCTGCCGGTAAAGACAGACTGGAAGAATTTCTCTTTTTCCTGGGGAAAGGTAAAAGAGCTTTATATGGTTGCAGTTCCTTCCGCTATTGTTACCGCTATGCCGTCCGCCCTGGTGGGACTTTTAAACGGGCTTCTCATAGGATTTTCCCAGACAGCGGTGGCAGTATTCGGCGTATATTTTAAGCTTCAGAGCTTTGTTAACATGCCGGCAAACGGGCTGATCCAGGGGATGCGGCCTATGATCAGCTATAATTACGGAGCGGGAGATAAAGAAAGGATTCGGCAGATTATCAGAGCTTCGCTGACCATTGTAGGGGGAATCATGGCGGCAGGGACCTTGATCTTTTTGCTGCTTGGCAGGGAGATTATGGGGATTTTCAGCCAGGATGAAGCCATGATAAAGATGGGAACAGAGGCTCTTGGGATTATGGGGACAGGTTTTGTGTTCTCCGTATTTCCGGTGGTGCTTTCCGGAACCTTTGAGGCTTTTGGAAAGGGGATATATTCCCTTCTCATCACATTTTTACGCCAGCTGGCCTTTATGCTTTTGTTTGCATTCCTTTTGGCAGAGCCCCTGGGGCTTTTGGGAGTATGGCTGGCATTTCCCGCGGCAGAGTGCTGCGGGGCGGCAGCCGGGCTTTTTATTGCAAAAAAAGGGCAGCTTTTTAATGGAAAAAGAAAAGACAGTAAAAAATAACAACAAATATAGAAAATAACACATGTAAAACCCCTGGATTTTATGCTAGATTAATAATAAAATTGAAGAAAGCGGAGGGGAAAATCCATGAACAAATGGATCAAAATGGAAGATCTTGCAAACTATCCGGAGGCTGCTGAGGCTGAGATGAGAGAGGCAATGGAATTTGCCGTAGCTCAGGTGGAGCGGAATCTGCCGGAATTTACGGATAAGTTTCCGGGAGCCAACAGCTTTGATAATTTCTATAAACCAGGCCCAAACCTGAACTGGACTACCGGATTCTGGACAGGAGAAATCTGGCTGGCTTATGAAAATGCAAAAGACCAGGATCAAAAGGCGGCATTTCAAAAGGCAGGAGATATCCAGGTTGCTTCTTTTATGCAGAGAATTAAAGATCATGTAGAGGTGGATCATCACGATATGGGTTTTCTCTACAGCCCTTCCTGTGTGGCAGCTTATAAGCTTACCGGTTTAAAAGAGGGAAAAGAGGCGGCCATTCAGGCAGCAGAACAGTTAATCAGCCGGTTTCAGCCGGTAGGACAGTTTATTCAGGCATGGGGGACTATGGGAGCCAGGGACAATTACCGCTTTATTATTGACTGCCTGCTGAACCTTCCTCTGCTTTACTGGGCAACGGAGGAGACCGGGGACCCCAGGTATAAAGAGATTGCGGAAAAGCATATTCATACCGCTCTGGCCAATGTTATCCGGGAAGATGATTCTACCTGGCATACCTTCTTTATGAACCCGGAGACCGGCGCGCCGGATCACGGGGCAACCTGCCAGGGCTACAAAGACGGTTCCGCCTGGGCCAGAGGACAGGCCTGGGGGGTTTACGGCACCGCTGTGGGTTATCGTTATACAAAGAGACCTGAGTATATTGAATATTTCAAGAGGGTAACCAGGTACTTTTTAGAGCATCTCCCCTCGGATCTGTGCCCTTACTGGGATCTGACCTTTGGAGAAGGGGATGAGGAGCCCAGAGATTCTTCTTCTGCAGCAATTGCCGCCTGCGGTATGCTGGAGATGAGTAAATATATGGAGCCGGAGGATGCCGCTTACTATACCTCAATTGCCAGGAAATTGATTAAAGCCATGGTTGACCATTACAGAGTGACGGACCCGGCGCAGAGCAACGGCCAGCTTCTCCATGGCACTTACTCCAAAAAGACTCCCTATAATACCTGTACCCCGGAGGGAGTGGACGAGTGTGTAACCTGGGGGGACTATTTCTACATGGAAGCGCTTCACAGAGTCCTGATGCCGGATTGGAACATCTATTGGTAATAACGGGAACAGGAAGTTTTTACAGTTTAAGAATCGAGGGACAAAATGAGATTTGAGCCAAAAGATTTGGATTACCAGTTAAGCCCTTACACCGGACTTACCAGAAAGCACTGGATTGACGCAGATAAGTATATGCTGGAAGGGATTTTTAAACATATTAAAAGTATAGAGGATCCGGTAATTGTGCCCCGTTATGAGACAGAGATTACCTACCCAAATGCGGGGACTCCCCCCTGGAAGGTCCAGGCGGAAATCTTTGAAGGCCTGGCCAGAAGCTTCTTCCTGGCAGCTCCTCTTATTCACATTGAAAAGGATGTGAAAGTGGCGGGGATGCCTCTCAGGGAATATTATAAAAAACAGGTGTTAAGAGCCTGTACCCCCGGAGATTCAAATTTTGTTTTAAGCTATGACGAGATGGAAAATACCGAGGAACCCAAAGAGACTTTGAATACTTATCAACAGACAGTGGAAACCTGCGCTCTGGTAATCTGTCTCTGGATGTGCAAAGAAGAAATTTGGGATACTTATGCCAAAGAGGAAAAAGATGTAATTGCTTCTTTCCTCACTCCCTATGCCCACAAAAATACGGTTCCCCAGAATTGGCGTCTCTTTAATATGCTGGATCTGGCATTTCTCCATATGAATGGTTATCCGATTGACAAGGGGATTATGCGCCACCATGCCCAGGTAGTGTTAAATTACTACACAGGGGATGGCTGGTATCGGGACGGCCACGGCATGGATTATTATTCTGCGTGGGCTTTCCAGGTTTACACACCTATCTGGTGCCGGTGGTATGGCTATGAGAATGAGCCTTATCTGGCAGCCAGATTTGAGGAAAATTCCAATAAGCTTATGGAATCCTACCCAAAAATGTTTGATGCAGACGGCTGGGTTAACATGTGGGGCAGAAGTAATATTTACCGAAATGCAGCCACCTCCAGTTTTGACGGCAATTTCTTTTTTAAAAATCCCACCGCCAATCCGGGGCTTGCCAGAAGGATTTCTTCCGGCGCTCTGATGCAGTTTTTGGGAAGAGACGATCTGATGTATGAGGGAGTTCCCACACTGGGATTTTATAAGTCTTTCCTGCCCCTGGTACAGAGCTATAGCTGTGCGGAAAGTCCCTTCTGGATGGCAAAGGCTTTTATGTGCCTGCACCTTCCGGAGGATCACCCCTTCTGGACTGCCAGGGAGGAAAACGGCGTTTGGGATACCATGGCGGCCGGGGAAACCTTTGAGACCGTACTGAACGGCCCGGGCCTCTGTACGGCAAACCACAAAGATAATGGAACCACAGAGATGCGTACCGGCAAGGTGATCCGAAAGAGGGATGATGACAACGGCCTGTGCTGCTACGCAAAGCTTGCCTACAATACCAAATATCCCTGGGAAGCCAGTCTGGGAGGATGGTATGAATCCCAGATGTACCTGGTTCATGATAAGACCTTCCGCACTACCAAGCGGCCTAACGCCCTGTTATGGCACGGCTGCCGGGAAGGGGTACTGTACAGGAGGAATTTCTTCCACTATGACAATGAAGAGGAAGAGCATTGGCTTCACTGTATGAATCTGGCGGATTTTTCTGTGGCAGAGGGATTGGTTCGCGTAGATAAGTTCCGTACCTTCCGGGGAGGCCTGGCGGTTACTCTGGGTTCCTATGGATTTCCGGATAACGGAGATGTCCAGGTGAGGGAGCTTGAAAAGGACGGCGCAAAAGCCATTGTATTAAAGGGACTGGATTCCCAGGGCAAGGAAAAACAGATGGCAATGACCGTATTTACCGCCTGGGAGAGCTTAAAGCTGATTCCCGGCAAAGGCACCAATCCGGATTCCGAAAAAAGCCTGATTATCGGGGCAGAGGCTTTCCGAAAGAGTTTGTACGCATATGAGCCATTTGTATTTATCAGTCAGGTGATTACCAGGGAAAGCTTTGAGGATTTTACAGAGGATGAAATTTTCAGTATCCGAAAGATTTCTTTTACAGATCCGGAAAACTGCGGCGGCTATGGCCCGGTGACTTTGGAGATGAAAGACGGCAGGACCATGACAGTGGATTATCTGGGAATGGAAGGGAACCTGCAGATATAAGAGGCGGAAGAATTCTCCCGGCATCATCCAAACCTGAAAGATTCTGGAAGCTGCCCCAGTTGTTCCCGCTGGTATTGCCAATTCCTGTGTGTTACTATCAGCTTGTAACAGAAATGTAAAAAGTATACAGCATCACAGGAGGAAAACAATGAGAAGACTTGCAGTTTATGGAACGGCAGCGGCATTGGCACTGTCAGGGGCGGCAGCATTTCCGGCCCAGGCAGCGGTAAAAGCAGTTGTAATTAATGGCAACAGCGGAAATTTTTCGGTGAGAGATTTGGACGGCAAAGACTGGGGATGGCTGTCAGAAATTGGCTGTGATATTAGCGGGGTTGAAAACTGGTGTACAGGCGGTTTCCAAAACGTAATGCCGGGATTTCCGGGAAATGGATGTTCCGGTTGGGAATTCCAGCTTCCGGAAGGCTCTTGTCCTGGAATTATTATTCCCGGGCAGCCTGGAACCAACGTTCCCGGAAATCCCGATATCAGCCAGCCTGGAGGGAATCCGGACATTGACCAGCCAACAATTCCGGGACAGCCCCCTGAGGAAATTGAAGGGGACGGCTCTTATGCGGCTCAGGTTGTGGATCTGGTAAATGCAGAGCGGGCGAAAGCCGGATTAAGCCCTCTGGTTCAGACGGCAGAGCTTTCCAAAGCAGCGGCCCAGAGAGCAGAGGAGACATCCCGGAGCTTTTCCCATACCAGACCGGACGGCAGCAGCTTTTCTACGGTATTAAGCCAGAACGGCATATCTTACCGGGGATCCGGAGAAAATATTGCTTACGGCCAGAGAACGCCGGAGCAGGTTATGGAGGGCTGGATGAACAGCCAGGGCCATAGAGCCAACATTTTAAACAGCCAGTATACTGCTATTGGAGTGGGATACTATCAGGACTCTAACGGGACTCCTTATTGGACTCAGTTATTTACATATTAAAAGACGAAGAAAACTAGTGTGAAAAAGAAGGCGTTGATTCATATTTATGCTTCAGCGCCTTTTTAGTATGCATTTTCCGGTTATTACTTCTTTATTTATTTTTAATAAAATTCCACTTGAATTTTCAGGAGAACGGATTTATAATACTTGAGAAGTTAACTAATTAATTATTCCAAGATTAATTATTACCTAGTTAGTTAATAAAATAAAAATAGAGATATGGAAAGGAGCTTTTATGAACCCCTTAGAAAAAGCCCGGGAGCAGGAGGAAGAGAATCCCGGCCGTTCCTGTATTTGGAAATACATGGAGATTACAAGAATGCACCGCTCCATTCTGGAGAGGAAGTTCAGCCAGACCGGAGTGTACCGAAGCCAGCACCAACTTCTCATGTATATTGCAAAACACCCCAAAGCATCTCAAAAGGAGATTGCCGGCCAACACAAAATTTCCACAGCCGCCGTTGCCGTTTCTTTAAAGAAGCTGGAAAAGGGGGGTTATATCCGCCGGGCAGTGGATGAGAAGGATAACCGGTATAATCAGATTCATTTAACGCCAAAAGGGCAGGAGATTGTGGAAACCAGTCAACTGATTTTTGGAGAAGTGGAAAAAGCCATGTTTGAAGGCTTTTCAAAAAAAGATTTTGACCGGCTTACCAAATATTTGGATCGAATCAGCGGGAATCTGGAACAGATTTTAAGGGATCCGGATATTAAGACAGAAAGAGAGGAATTGACTTGAAGCGTTATAAAAAGTATATTACCCCCTACAAGGGCGCGTTTATATGCGGCCCTATCCTGATGCTTACGGAGGTGGCCGGAGAGATTGCCCTGCCGAAATTGATGTCCATGATTATCAATAATGGCGTAGCCAACCGGGACACCGGCTACATTATCAGAGTGGGGATTTTCATGTTTGCCACTGCCTTGATTATGGCAGCAGGCGGCGTGGGAGCCGCCTATTTTGCAGCCAAGGCGTCCATTTCCTTTACTACGGATTTAAGAAGGGATGTGTTTGCCAAGGTGCAGCAGTTTTCTTTTAAGAATATCGACGATTTCAGTACCGGTTCCCTGGTAACCCGCCTTACCAATGATATCCAGCAGATGCAGAACCTGATTATGATGAGCCTGAGGATGATGCTCCGGGCGCCGGGTATGCTGATAGGAGCATTGATTATGGCATTTGTCATGAACGCCAGGCTGGCCCTGGTGATTTTGGTGGTAATCCCTGTGCTGACCGGAACCATTGCCCTGATATTAAAAACAGCATTTCCACGGTTCCAGGTAATGCAGGAGGCAATTGACAAGTTAAACTCCGGTATCCAGGAGGCCCTGACTAATGTGCGGGTTATTAAATCCTTTGTCAGGGAAGATTTGGAGGAAGAAAAATTTAAAAACAACAACTACAACCTGCGGGACAAAGGATTAAGCGCCCTGAACGTGGTTATTACCACCATGCCGGTGATGATGCTGGCTATGAATATTACCACCCTGGCAGTCGTGTGGTATGGCGGTAATATGATTATTGCAGGAGAGATGCAGGTGGGAGACTTAACTGCCTTTACCACTTATATTGTTCAGATTTTAATGTCCCTGATGATGCTGTCCATGATTTTCCTGCAGAGCTCCAGGGCTATGGCTTCCGCAAAACGCGTCAACGAGGTTTTGGATACCGCCATTGATTTAACGGATGAATATTCAGCCAGAAAGGATGCCAAAGTTACTCTGGGCAGGGTAGAATTCCGGGATGTCAGCTTCCGCTATGGCGGGGAAGACGACGGGATGGTTTTGGAACATATCAGCTTTACCGCCAATCCTGGAGAGACCATCGGCATCATCGGTTCCACCGGCAGTGGAAAGACTACCCTGGTGCAGCTGATTCCCAGATTGTACGATGCCTGCGGCGGGCGGGTTCTGGTGGACGGGATTGATGTAAAAGACTACTCTCTGGAGCATTTAAGAGAGGGGGTAGGCATGGTGCTTCAAAAAAATGTGCTGTTCTCCGGCACCATTGAGGAGAACCTTCGCTGGGGAAATGAGGACGCATCCATAGAAGAAATCCGGGAAATGGCTAAAAGCGCCCAGGCCGACAGCTTTGTCACTTCATTTAAACAGGGATACAAAACTGAGATGGGGCAGGGAGGCGTCAATGTGTCCGGCGGCCAGAAACAACGGCTCTGTATTGCCAGAGCCCTTTTGAAAAAGCCTAAGATTCTGATACTGGATGATTCCACCAGTGCAGTGGATACGGCTACGGAAGCAAAAATAAGAGAGTGCTTTGCCACTGCGCTGAAGGACACTACCAAGTTTATTATTGCCCAGCGAATCGGTTCTGTGGAGAATGCAGATCGGATTCTGGTATTGGATGACGGCAGAATAGAAGCAATGGGAACCCATGAGGAGCTGTTAAAGGTCAGCACGGCATACCAGGAAATCTACTATTCCCAGCGGGATAAGGAAGAAGAAAAGGCCGGGGTTTCCCAAAACGGACAGGAGGTGACGGCGTAATGGAACAGAATAAAATAGACAGTTTAAAGCGCAGATATGGGAGCCGGGTAAATGCCGCTGGCAGTCTGACAGGAGGCAGAGGCCATGGGCCTGGCCACGGCCCGGGAGCCAGAAGAATGAGCGGACGGCCGAAAAATACCAAAGCCACGGTAAAACGCCTCTTAGGCTATTTAAACCAATATAAACTGGGGATGGGCCTGGCCTTTCTCTGTGTCATTGCAGGCACGGTTACCAACCTGGCCGGTTCCTACATGCTGCGCCCCATTATCAACACCTACATTGCGCCTTTAGACGGAAGCCGGGGGGACGGGGCAGGACTTTTCCGGGCCCTGGTGATTCTGGGGCTGGTATATTTGCTTGGGGTTTTTGCAAATTATTTTCAGGCAAAGATTATGCTGACTGTGGCGCAAAATGCCCTGGTAAAAATCCGGGAGGATCTGTTTACCAAGATGCAGAAGCTTCCGATAAAATTTTACGATACCAACAATAACGGCGATTTAATGAGCCGGTTTACCAATGACGTGGATACCATAGGGCAGATGTTAAGCAGCACCCTGGTACAGCTTTTTGCCGGGGCGTTAAGTCTTGTGGGAACTCTGGCGCTGATGCTTTACACCAACGTGTACCTGACGGTTATCACCCTGGTGATGATCCCTTTGATGATGAAGGCCGGAGGGTTTGTGGCCGGAAGAAGCCAAAAATATTTCTCCGCCCAGCAGGCGGCTTTGGGATTGGTTAATGGCTATATTGAGGAAACCATTACAGGCCAGAAGGTGGTCAAGGTATTCTGTCATGAGAGGATTGCAGAGGAGGAGTTTGACTGCCTCAATGAAGATCTGAAAAAGAATCAGATCCGGGCCCAGTTTTTCGGCGGCATTATGGGGCCGGTAATGGGCAATTTAAGCCAGGTTAATTACGGCCTGACAGCCTGCATAGGAGGACTTTTATGTGTCTTAAAGGGCTTTGATGTAGGCGGCTTGACGGTGTTTTTAAATTTTTCCCGTCAATTTGCCAGACCGATTAATGAGATTGCTATGCAGGTCAGCACTATTTTCTCTGCTCTGGCAGGTGCAGAACGGGTATTTCAGGTGATGGATGCGGAGCCGGAACCGGCAGATGATGGAGACGCCAGGGTGCTGAATCCTATGGAAGGCCATGTGGTGCTGGAAAATGTGACCTTTGGCTATAATCCGGACAAAGTGGTGTTAGAGGATATCAGCCTGTATGCCAAGCCGGGGCAGAAGATCGCCTTTGTAGGCTCTACCGGCGCAGGAAAGACTACTATCACCAATTTGATTAACCGGTTTTACGATATTCAGGGAGGGGCTATTACCATTGACGGAGTGGATATCCGCCGCCTGAACCGGGAAAACTTAAGAAGCAATATTGCAATGGTGCTTCAGGATACTCATTTATTTACAGGGACAGTCAGGGAAAACATCCGTTACGGCAGACTGGATGCCACCGATGAGGAAGTCGTCCAGGCAGCTAAGACCGCTTCCGCCCATTCCTTTATCATGCGCCTCCCCAAGGGGTATGACACCATGCTGGAGGGGGACGGGGCCAACTTAAGCCAGGGGCAGAGGCAGCTTCTGAATATTGCCAGAGCCGCCATTTCCAGGGCTCCGGTGCTGATTCTGGACGAAGCTACCAGTTCGGTGGATACCAGGACGGAAAAACACATTGAGCACGGTATGGATCGGCTTATGGCCAACCGGACTACCTTTATCATCGCCCACCGTTTGTCTACAGTGCGAAACGCCAATGCCATTATGGTTTTGGAAAACGGCCGGATTATTGAAAGGGGAGACCACCAGGAATTGCTGGCTATGAAAGGGCGGTACTATGAGCTTTATACAGGGAT
The DNA here is from genome assembly GCA_910577645.1 of uncultured Lachnospiraceae bacterium. GTDB lineage: Bacteria > Bacillota > Clostridia > Lachnospirales > Lachnospiraceae > UMGS1370. Next base: position 131,660 of record CAJTOL010000003.1, on the reverse strand, counting down.
GAAGGAATTGGATTGACACAATCCGATAGCCACTTTTGTTATAAAGTCAAATCTTTCCCGGGCCAGGGCAGGGATAAAAGCACCTTACAAAAAGGCTGATACAGGACATGGTATACAGGAATGGAGAGGCCCAAAGCCAGGCAGAAGGACAGGAGGGACAGAAGGAGCCAGGCCCCGTATCCCGGTATTCCCGGCTCTACCAGGTGATCAAAAATAAAATTGTGGGTCATCCCGTGGAACAGGTAAACGAAAAAGATATACCGGCTGACAAAATTAACGGGCTTTTCCAGGGGCCTGGCTACCAGGCCGCCGTAACGGGTCACCAAAAGATATACCGCTATGGACATAAGGATCATGGACGGGGCATAATTGTATATGGCCGGATTCTGGCCGGTAAAATAGATTTCTTCTAAGGAAGAAAGGAAAAAGGCCAAAAGGCCGGCGGCAAAAAAGCCCAGGACCTGCCTGTCTGTCAGGTCAAGCCTGTCCAGAAGAAATCCCAGGATACAGTAAAACACCCAGCTATAGAGGAAATAAGAGGTGAGCATCTGCTCCATATGAAAAATCTGGTAAAGATTTTGAACTGCAAAATAGAAAAGGCTGACAAAGAGAAGCCACCAAAGCTCCCGTTTTCCCATATGCTGAAACATCCGCCAGAGAAAGGGAACGGCCAGATAAAATCCGGCAAGGGCCAGGACAAACCATAAATATCCCACTACCCGGGCCTGGAGAAAGCCTTTGAAAAAGTCTTTAAAATAAGCGGGGGAAAGGGAAATTCCCTGATTTTGGGCGTAGTAGAGGAAGGCGGCAAAGAGGGAAGGGATCCCGATTTTTACAATTCGTTTCCAGTAAAAACCGGGAATATCCCCGTCAAAACGTTCTAAGATAAAACGGCCGCTGAGCATGAAGAAAAGCCCGTTGCTGGTCAGGGTAAGTGTACGGATAATCTCTCTTATATGCCAGGCCATAGGCTGGGCCACAGGATCCGCGATCCATATTCCGGCCAGCATGTGGGTGGCAATTACCAAAAAAATTGCCAGAATCCGAAGAAGACTATAATTGACAAGGATTTTTTTCTCCATAAATAAGCTCTCCTGACAGGTTTTGCAAAAGGTGGGGCGGATTATTTGGTAGCCTGAGCGATACAGCCGTTTACTCCGTTGTAGAATCCATAAAGATTAATGCTTACAGAAGCAACTGCCTGGGTGTAGCCGCTTTCGTCAATAAGGCCGTCTAAGGTCTGGTTGGTTATTACATAGGAAGAGACGGCATCGGACTGCTCTGCCCATAAAGCCCCGTCTTCGGTCATGACGTATTGGCCGTCTAAGGAAAGCTGGCGTTTGCTTGTGCCGTCAGCTCCTACACAATCCCAGGAAACAGAAGTGATATAGCCGTCAAACACAGTCATAGATACCTGGTTTTTAAATCCGCTGTCGTCAGCCTCCGGATCCTCATAGGTGTAAGTGCCGTCGGTAAGGATTACAGAGGGCTTTGGCAAATCTGCTCTGGCCATACGGTGCAGGGAAGCATAGGCCGGCTCCGAGATCAGGATTACCAGCAGGGAAAGCAGGGCCATCAGGGCCAGGCCGGCAATATTTTGCTGCTTGGGATTTGAATTTGTGTGATGCATGGTAGAATTTTCTCCTTTTTCTAAATGAATGGCGCCCTTATTTACTAGAACGTGTTTATCATATCATTTTATGAGCAGAAAGAAAAGAGGGGAAATATTTATTATTTTTTCTTATAAAATTTATAAGTACAAATGTTTTTTTGAGGAAACAAAAGGACTGGGGAGAAATCCGGCTTAACAAAAATTTCACAAGATAAAAACCAAACAGGCACCAGACAAAAAGATCAGAACCGTTTTGAGAGAATGGTTTTAGGAGAAAGAAAATAGTAAAATAATGTCAAAAAATTAACGGAAAATAATGGGGAATTTTTGTAAAAACACAAAATGTATGGAAAAAAATACAGACAATCCCTATAAATTGTTGTATATTCTCCTGGAAAAGGCAATTGTGTACAAACTCAAACTATGCTATAATGGCAACGATTGAATGGACAGAAGCGCCTGTTTCTCAGAAGCGCTTTGTCCACTGAGGGTAAAGAAAATGTTTATAGAAAGAGGGTTGGTTTGATGGGTTTGGCTACATTTAAAGGCGGAATTCACCCTTATGAGGGGAAAGAATTGTCTGAGAACAAGCCGGTACAGGTGCTGACTTCCAAGGGAGAAATGGTGTTCCCTATGGCCCAGCACATCGGAGCGCCGGCAAAGCCTCTGGTTGCAAAGGGCGACCGGGTTTTAGTCGGACAAAAGATCGGGGAAGCCGGCGGCTTCATCTCTGCCAATGTTATCTGTTCCGTTTCCGGAACGGTTAAGGCGGTAGAGCCTCGTCTTATGGTGAACGGCACTATGGTAACCTCTGTTATTGTGGAAAATGACGGAATGGACGAGAAGATTGAGCATTTTGGAGAGGACAGGGATTATACCAAGCTTTCCAAGGACGAGATCCGCAACATTGTAAAGGAGGCGGGGATTGTAGGCCTTGGCGGCGCAGGCTTCCCTACCAATGTAAAACTGTCCCCCAAGGACGACAGCAAGATTGATTATATACTGGTAAATGGCGCGGAATGTGAACCCTACCTAACCTCCGATTACCGGATGATGCTGGAGGAGCCGGAGCGTATTGTAGGGGGCTTAAAGGTTATCTTAAGCCTGTTTGACAATGCCAAGGGAGTTATTGGTATTGAAAACAATAAGCCGGAAGGAATCAAAAAGCTTCAGGAGCTGGTAAAGGATGAACCGCGGATTGAGGTATGTCCGCTTCTGACCAAATACCCTCAGGGCGGCGAGCGTTCCTTAATTTATGCTATCACCGGCCGCAAAGTAAATTCTTCCATGCTTCCTGCAGACGCAGGCTGTATTGTGGACAATATTGACACGGTTATCGCCATTTACAATGCGGTCTGCAAACAGACCCCTTTAATCCGCAAGATTATTACCGTAACCGGCGATGCCATTGTAAATCCCCAGAACTTCAGCGTAAGGCTGGGAACCAATTATCAGGAATTGTTAGAGGCGGCAGGAGGTTTTAAGGCAGATCCGGAGAAAGTAATTTCCGGCGGCCCCATGATGGGCATGTCTTTATTCAGTCTGGATCTTCCGGTTACCAAAACCTCCTCCGCATTAACCTGTTTTTCCAAGGATATGGTGGCAGCCCAGGAGCCTACTCCCTGTATCCGCTGCGGACGCTGTGTGTCTGCATGTCCCAGCCATATCGTGCCTCCTATTATGATGCAGGCTGCATTAAGAGGAGACTGCGATGCTTTTGAGAAGGTAAACGGTATGGAATGTATGGAGTGCGGAAGCTGTACCTATGTATGCCCGGCCAAGAGGCCCTTGACCCAGGCATTTAAGGACATGCGTAAACAGGTGGCTGCAAACCGCAGAAAGAAAGCTTAAGGAGGCGGAAGAGAATGAACAGATTATTAAACGTATCCTCATCCCCTCATGTAAGGGATCAGGTAACTACCAGCAATATTATGTTTGATGTGGCAATTGCCATGCTTCCGGCAGCCGCATTTGGCGTATACCAGTTTGGCCTAAACGCTCTGATTGTGATTATAGGAACGGTTTTGGCCTGTGTAGCAAGTGAATATGTATATCAGAAGGGGATGAAGAAGCCCATTACCATCGCAGACGGCAGCGCCCTGGTAACCGGTATGATCCTGGCGCTGAATATGCCTGCCGATATTCCGGTATGGATTCCCATGCTGGGCGGCGTATTTGCCATCATCGTGGTAAAACAGTTATATGGCGGCCTGGGACAGAACTTTATGAACCCGGCTCTGGCGGCAAGATGTTTCCTTCTTATTTCCTTTACCGGAAAGATGACTGCTTTTACTCTGGACGGAGTCAGCGGAGCTACTCCTCTGGCAGTACTAAAATCCGGCGGCAGCGTAGATGTAGCGGCTATGTTTATTGGCAAGATTCCCGGGACTATCGGTGAGGTTTCCGTTATTGCCCTGTTAATCGGAGCTGCTTACATGCTGTGGAAGAGAGTGATCACTATCCGTATCCCGGCTGCTTACCTGATTTCTTTTACCTTATTTGTATTGATTTTCGGCGGACATGGACTGGATATGAACTATTTGCTGGCACACCTTTGCGGCGGCGGTTTAATCTTTGGCGCTTTCTTTATGGCAACCGATTATGTTACCAGTCCGATTACCCCTAATGGACAGATCGTATACGGTATTTTAATGGGCTGTTTAACCGGGCTGTTCCGTTTGTTCGGCGGCTCCGCAGAGGGCGTATCCTATGCGATTATTTTAAGTAATATCCTGGTTCCCCTGATTGAAAAGGCAACCCTTCCCAAAGCATTCGGAAAGGAGGGCAAATAATCATGAAAAAAGGCGGATTTATGAAAGACGCGGTGGTTTTATTTGCCATTACCCTGATTGCAGGATTTTGTCTGGGCGGCGTTTATGAGATCACCAAGGCCCCCATTGAGCAGGCAAAACAGGCTGCCAAGATTGCGGCATATAAAGAGGTTCTTCCGGATGCCAATGATTTTGTGGAAGACGGCATGGCAGAAAAGATTGCCGCTTCTGCAGAAGATTTAATGTCCCAGGGCTTTGGAAATGTTTATATTGACACTGCCGCCCAGGCGGTGGACGCTTCCGGAAATCCAGTGGGATACGTAGTATCTTCCACATCCAAGGACGGTTTCGGCGGCGAGGTGAAGCTCTCTGTAGGCATCAACGGTGAGGGAATGGTAACCGGTATTGCATTTCTTTCTATTGCAGAGACTCCCGGTCTTGGTATGAACGCAACGGGAGATGGATTTAAAGGCCAGTTCGCAGGCAAAAATGCGGAAGTTTTATCTGTAACGAAAACCGGCGCACCGGCAGAGAATGAGATTCAGGCTATGTCCGGCGCCACTATTACATCTTCGGCAGTAACAAACGCAGTAAATGCAGCGATTTACTTCGTAAACAACTGCGCGGCTAACTAGGAGGTGGGATACAATGAATAAGTATACAGAGCGTATTTATAATGGTATTGTGAAAGAAAACCCTACCTTCGTCCTGATGTTGGGTATGTGTCCGACCCTGGCAGTTACAACTTCTGCCATTAACGGCCTGGGCATGGGCTTAAGCACCACTGCGGTACTGATTTTCTCCAACCTGATTATTGCGGCCTTGAGAAACATCATTCCCGACAGAGTGCGTATTCCGGCCTTTATCGTAATTGTTGCATCCCTGGTAACCATGGTTCAGCTCCTGATTCAGGCCTACATTCCCTTCCTGTATGATGCGCTGGGAATCTACATCCCACTGATTGTAGTAAACTGCATCATTCTGGGACGCGCCGAGTCCTATGCATCTAAGAACGCTCCCATCCCTTCTGCTTTTGACGGTATTGGTATGGGCCTTGGATTTACGGTAGGATTAACCCTGATTGGCGTCTTCCGCGAGTTGTTAGGCTCCGGCGCATTTTTCGGAATGACCATTATACCGGAAGATTTCCATATTTCTATTTTTGTATTGGCCCCAGGCGCCTTCTTCGTACTGGCAATGCTCACTGCATTACAGAACAAGTTTAAGGCTCCTTCCGCTACCAACGGATCTGTACCGGCATCGAAACTGGCCTGCGGCGGCGATTGTATGAGCTGTACCGGCTCAGCATGTATGGCGAACCACGATATTTTGGAGACCCGTCAGAGACAGGCAGAGGAAGAAGCCCTTGCCAAAAAGAAAGCAGCGCTGGCAGCAAAGGAAGCGGAACTTAAGGCCGCCACTGCCAAGAAAGACGAGTAGGAGGAAGGATTAGATGCAGGAATTATTATTGATTGCCATCGGCTCCGCCCTGGTAAACAACGTAGTATTAAGCCAGTTCTTAGGTCTTTGCCCCTTCCTTGGCGTTTCCAAGAAGGTAGAGACTTCTGCGGGTATGGGTGCGGCAGTTATCTTTGTTATTACGCTGGCCTGTATTGCAACCAACTTGATTTACAGCTTCGTGCTGGTTCCATTGAAGCTGGAATATTTGCAGACAATCGCATTTATTCTGGTAATTGCGGCTCTGGTGCAGTTTGTTGAGATGTTTTTAAAGAAGAACATGGTTTCACTTTATGAGTCCCTGGGTGTGTACCTGCCCCTGATTACGACTAACTGTGCGGTTCTGGGCGTTGCATTAACCAATGTTCAGAAGGAGTACGACTTTGTTAAGAGTGTGGTAAACGGCATCGGCATTTCCGTAGGATTCACCATTGCCATTGTCATGCTGGCAGGTATCCGTGAGAAAATTGAGCACAATGATGTTCCCTATAACTTCCAGGGTTCTCCTATTGTACTCATTACTTCCGGCCTTATGGCAATTGCATTTTTCGGATTTTCCGGATTAATTTAAAGGAGGAGACGAAGGATGAATATTATGGGTATTGTGGCTGCTGCGGCAGTCGTAGGCATCATCGGCATCGTTATAGGCGTACTTTTAGGCGTTGCCAGTGAGAAGTTTAAAGTAGAAGTAGACGAAAAAGAGATTCTGGTAAGAAACGAGCTGCCTGGCAACAACTGCGGCGGTTGCGGCTATGCAGGATGCGACGGTCTGGCCAAGGCAATTGCCGCCGGTCAGGCAGAGGTAGGAGCCTGTCCGGTAGGAGGTGCTCCGGTAGCCGAAAAAATTGCGGCGATTATGGGAATTGAGGCCGGCGCAGGCGTTAAGAAGGTAGCTTTTGTGAAATGTAAAGGCACCTGTGATAAGACCCGGATGCAGTACCGCTATTACGGCATTGACGACTGCCGCAAGGTATCCGTAGTTCCCGGCGGCGGCGAGAAAGCCTGCGCCTATGGATGTATGGGATACGGTTCCTGTGTAAAGGCCTGCCAGTTTGACGCTATTCACGTAGTGGACGGCGTGGCGGTAGTGGACAAAGAAAAATGCGTTGCCTGCGGCAAGTGCGTGGAAGCGTGTCCTTTAGGCCTGGTTACTCTGGTTCCTTATGAGGCAGAACACCTGGTACAGTGTAATTCCCATGATAAGGGTAAAGATGTAAAAGCCAAATGTGACAACGGCTGCATCGGATGTACCCTGTGTACGAAGCAGTGTGAGTTTGACGCTATTCACATGGATAATAATGTAGCAGTAATTGATTACGAAAAATGTACCAACTGCGGCAAGTGCGCCGCTAAGTGCCCCACCAAGGTTATTATCTGAAAATATCAATGAGGTTTTAAGATACAAGAGATGTCACAAAATGAAATAAGCCGGTTTCATTTTGTGACATCTCCTTTTCTCTTTTTTGGCTTGCCATTAGGACGATTTATATATATAATAGAAGTTGAGACTTCCGTATTCAGGAGGAGCACCAATGGAGGGAAGGTTACCAATGAGAGCAAAAGGCCATTCTTTGTACAGTGGCTGGACAATTTTTGCTGTTTTAATAGTATTGTCGGCGATTGCGGCAGCCGGATTGTGGGGAACCCGGATGGCCCTTTTGGAAAATGCCGGGGCCATGGGATATGCTTTGACGAAAAGCTATGCTGCAGATGAGGAAAAGAATATAGAAAATTACGAAACGGTTGTCCGTATGGGAATGGCTCATTTAAGAGAGATGGATGCAGAGGAGCTTTCCGACGAAGAAGCAGAGCAGCGGATCCTTTATTTCTTTGAAAATGCCCTTGAAAAGGCGGGAGGGGATACCATTGCCGCTTATGCCATATACAAGGGGAAAATAGTGGCAACCATTCCTTTTGAGGGAATGGAGGATTACAATTATCAGGAGACGGAGTGGTATCAGCGGGCGCTGGAGGCAGAAGGCCAGGTCAGTTTTACCAATGCATATTTGAACAGGGCAACGGGAGACCGGGTAGTCAGTGTCAGCGCTGTGGATTCGGATACGGGCAATACCGTAATTATTGATCTTTTTCCGAGAAATTTTGAAGAAAGCCACAGCGGTTTGGAGCTGATGGAAGGAGGCGCTTATTACCTCTGTGACGAAAAGGGGCAGATCCTTTTTTACAGGGCGCCTTTTGAGGTAGATGAGGAGGGTATTCAGGATTATGCCATGGATATCTGCAATCAGATCCAATCCGGGGAGATGGAAGCCAGCGGCAACCGAATGCGGGATATGAATAATAAGGCCCGGGGGGTCTACTACTATCAGTCAGACAACGGCTGGCTCTGTATCCTGACCCTTCCCCATTCCACCCTTCTGCAGGGCATGTACGGTATTGTTTTATGGTATGGATTTATCCTTTTACTGTTTCTTGGCGCCACCGGAATCCTTCTGATTAAGGATAAGAAGCTGAAAAAGAGCATGGAGAATACCAGTAAAACCATTCGGGCTTTGGGTAATTCTTACTATGCCCTGTACCGCCTGGATTTAAAAGAGGGCTCTTATGAGATGATAAAAGGCTCTGCTGATCTGCACACCACGATTCCGAAAGAAGGGGAGTATAAGATTCTCTTAAATGCCCTGATGGAATTTTTGGATAAAGATACCGGGGAGGATTTTGCAAAAAGCTTTTCTATGGAAAATATTCGGAATCTGTCCGGAGAGCGGGCTACGGATTATGGCGGAGATTTCCTTAGAAAAATTAACGGCCAGTACCGATGGATCAATGTCCGTCTTCTTTTAAATGAGTCTTTAAGCCAGGGGGAGGCAGTTTTGTGTTTCCGCCAGGTAGAGGAGGAGAAGCAGAGACAGCTTTCCCACACCAGGCTTTTAGAGGATGCCTTGGAGGCGGCAGACGCCAGCGAAAAATCCCAGATGAAGTTTTTTGCTAATATGAGCCACGATATGCGGACTCCTTTAAATGTCATTATTGGTATGGCGGAGTTGGCTAAAAATCCTGACTGCACCAGGGAAAAGGTGCGGGATTATTTAGAAAAAATCAGTAATTCCAGTAAACAGCTTTTAAATCTGATTAACGATATATTAGAGATGTCCAGATTGGAAAAGGGACATGTGTCCCTGGAGGAAAAGACCTTTGATTTGTGTGAGTCAGTAAAAATTTGCACCCTTCCTTTTAAGGAGAAGGCGGAAATTGAAGGGAAGAATTTTTACCTGGAAGTAGAGGCGGTCAACTCCATGGTTCAGGGAGATCCCTTCCGCCTCACTCAGATTTTAAATAATCTCCTCTCCAATGCCCTTAAGTTTACCAGTCCCGGGGATTCCATTACCCTGAAAATGCGTGAGGACGGAGGAGGAAATTCTAATTACATTTTTATGGTAGAGGATACCGGGGCGGGGATGTCAGAAGGATTTTTACCCAAACTGTTTGAACCTTATGAGAGAGAAACCCGGTTTGGCGCCCGGAATGTAACAGGAACCGGACTGGGGATGTCCATTGTAAAAAGTCTGGTATCCCAGATGGGCGGCCTGATTACAGTGGAAAGTGTTCTGGGAAAGGGAAGCAGGTTTGTCTTGTCTATACCGTTTATGCCGGGAAAAGAGATTGAGCCAGAGACCAATCGCCCGGTTACAGAAGGGACTCTTAAGGGGAAACGTATCCTGATTGCCGAGGATAATGCCTTGAATATGGAGATTGTCACCGAGATTTTAGAGGAACAGGGTGTGGAGGTGGTTCAGGCCTATGACGGCCGCCAGGCTCTGGAGCTTTTTAAAGAATCTGGGTTATTTTCCTTTGATGCAGTCCTGATGGACATGCAGATGCCGGAGATGGACGGGTGTCAATCCACCAGGGCAATTCGAAGGCTCTTAAGAGAGGATGCCGGCAAAATTCCCATTATCGCTCTGACAGCCAATGTGTTTGCAGAGGATATTGCCCGGACGGCTCAGGCGGGGATGAATGCCCACCTGGCAAAGCCCATTGATGTGGAAATGCTTTGTTCCACTTTGAAGGAGCTGACAGCTCCATTGAAGAATAAGAAAGACAAGGATTAAGAAGATGGAAGAGATAAAAGTAAGGGGAAAACAGAAAATTTTAATTGTAGATGACTCGGAAATGAACAGAGAGATTCTGTCTGAGATTTTATGTGAAGATTATGAGCTTCAGGAAGCGGCTAATGGCGTTCGGGCCCTGGAGATTCTGGGAGAATACGGCGGGGACGTTGATCTGATGCTTCTGGATATTACCATGCCGGAGATGGATGGTTTTGAGGTTCTGTCTTATATGAACCGGAGCGGGCTTATTGAAAATATACCGGTTATTATGATTTCGGCAGAAAACGCTACCAGCTATGTGGAGCGGGCCTATGAGATGGGGGTAACAGATTATATCCAGCGGCCTTTTGATGTGCGGGTGGTTCGCAGGAGAGTGGTCAATACCCTGATGCTCTACGCCAGACAGGAGCGCCTGGCTGACATGGTGATCGATCTGGTTTACGAGAGAGAGAAGGACAACAATATGATGCTCAACATTCTGAGCCATATTGTGGAATTCCGAAACGGGGAGAGCGGGCTTCATGTGGTACATATCCAGAAGGCAACAGAGATACTTTTGGAAAACCTGGTAAAAAAGACGGATAAATATAAACTGAGCCAGGCGGATATTACCCGGATCAGCAAGGCGTCCTCTCTTCATGATATTGGAAAGATCAGCATTGCCGATGAGATTTTAAACAAGCCGGGCAGGCTGACACAGGAGGAATTTGAGATTATCAAGGGTCATTCTATGGCGGGAGCCAACCTTTTGGGACAGCTTCCGGTATATACAGACGATCCGCTGGTAAAGACGGCTTATGAGATATGCCGGTGGCACCATGAGAGATACGATGGCAGAGGTTATCCTGACGGTCTGGTGGGAGATCAGATTCCGATTTCCGCCCAGATTGTAGCCCTGGCAGACGTATATGATGCCTTAACCAGCGAGAGATGTTATAAAAAAGCATTTTCCCATGAAAAAGCGGTTGAGATGATTAACAATGGAGAGTGCGGAACCTTTAACCCGCTGGTTCTGGAGTGTTTAACCGATGTGTCTGACAGCCTTCAGGCCGCATTAGCTGCAGATTCTCCAAACATGACCAATGACAGGCAAATCAGGGGTGTGCTGGGAGAGATTCTTGGAAAGGAAGATATGGGTACTTCCGGCAGGATTCTCCGGCTCATGGAGGAAGAACGGGAAAAAACCAATTTCTTTACGTCCAGAGTCAAAGAACTGCAGTTTGATTACAATGTGTTGGCTTCCAGGGTGACCATATCCCAGTGGGGAGCCGATTATCTGGGATTAAATAAAGTGATATTAAATTCCGATACCGAGTGGAAGGACATATTGGGAGAGGAGAACTTAAAGGCCCTGACAAACAAGCTGCATCAAGCTACTCCGGAGAATCCGGAGATAGAAATGGAATGTCTCATTGATGTTCAGGGAGAGCTCCGGTGGCATTTGTGTGAGGCCCGGGCCCTGTGGTCCAAGGAGACTCATCCCCAGTACATCGGAGCAGTGGGAAAGCTGACAGAATCCCAACCGCAACATTAAGGAATTTGTCAGCCGGAAATATTTTGAGAAAAAATGGCTGACAATCATATTTAATTAAAAGAAAGGACAGAAATTATGACACTGGAAGCATGTTATGAAAAAATGGAAGCAGATTACGGAGATGTAAAGAGACGATTTCAGAGTGACAGGCTGATTCAGAAATTTGCCCTGAAGTTTTTAAATGATCCCAGTTATGGCAATCTTTGCCAGGCTTTGAAGGAGGAACGGTATGAGGACGCTTTTCGGGAAGCGCATACCTTAAAGGGAGTCAGCCAGAATCTGAGTTTTACTAAATTGCATGAGGAAAGCGGAAAATTGACAGAAGCTTTGCGGGGCGGAGCAAGTCCGGACGCGGAAGCGCTTTTTGACCAGGTAAGCGTACAGTATGAAAAGGTTTGCCAGGCTATCAGACAGTTTCAGGGAGAGTTAGAAGGATAAGAACATGGAAAATGCAAATCTCAAAGAGCTGCAGGAAGTAAATAAAAAGCTGTATGCCAGTATGAAGGCATTTCAGATTGCAGCGGAAGAGTCGGGAAGCCTGGTATTTACCTATGACACTCAAACTCAGACGATTTTTGTAGACGAACAAACAGCAAGGCAGTTTGGTGTCAGGGAGATTCAGCAAGGAGTCCCTTATGAGATGCTCAAGATGGGAATCGTATCGGAGGATACTCAGGCAGAGTATCTCCGGCTCCATGAAGCCATGATAAGAGGAGCAAAAGAGGCCAGAGGGGTGGTAAAGCTGATTCAGGCTGACGGGACTGAGACTGTACAGGAGTTAAAGTTCCGCTCCATTTTGGATGCAAAAGGAATCCCTACCGGAATTGCAGTAGGGGTGTACCGGAATATTACAGAGCGGTATGCAAAAGAATTGGAAGAAGAGAGGTACCGCCAGGTAGTATTTGCTCTGGAGCGGTATAACTTTCATTATGACAGCAGAACGGATTTGCTGGTGGTATTTGCTCCTTCAGGCCAGGGGGAGGCGGGAGAAGCCAGGTATGAACATCCGGGCTTTTTGGCTAAACTCAGAAAAGGAGAGATTTGTTCCCGGGGAGATCTTCTGGTTTTGGAAGAGCTATTTATCCACGGCTCTCAAAAGCCGGTTCAGGTTGAGCTTTTTAGTGTAAAAACTAAGGAAAAGCGGTGGTATGCCATGACCGCCAATGTTACCGAGTCGAAAGAGAAGGGGAGACAGGTATTTGGCCTTATTTCCGATATTACAGATATTAAAGAAAAAGAGCGCTCTTACCAGAAGCTGGAGCGGGTTTTAAGAGGGATGCGGAACGACTATAAGGGGATTTTTGAAATTGACCTGCAGTCGGATACTTTTCTGGTTCTTTACGATGAGCTGGAGGATGCAAGCTTTGTGCCTAAGAAGGGATGCTATAGCCAGATGATAAGCCTTACAGCGGAAAAACTGGTGGCTCCGGAGTTCAGGGAAAGCTTTGAACAGATGACAGGAATTGAATATCTGAAATCTGCCTTGAAGGAAGAACAGCATATTGAGCTGGAATATCGGACGAATATGGAAAACGGAGCCTGGAGGCGCAATACTTATCAGGTAGTGGAATACAAGGACGGGAAGCCTTATATGGTGGTTATGTACCACTCAGATATTGATAAATTAAAGACCAAGCTTCTGACTCAGCAGCAGGCTATTCAGGCGGCTTACGAATATGCAGAATCTGCCAACGCGGCAAAGACGGATTTCCTTTCACGCATGAGCCATGATATCCGCACTCCCATAAACGCCATTATAGGAATGACGGCCATTGCCGGGAACAATTTAGATAATCCCGACAGGGTAGGGGAATGTCTGGGAAAGATTTCTGCTGCCTCCAAGCACTTGTTGAGCCTGATAAACGAGGTGTTGGATATGACGAAGATAGAGTCCGGCGCCGTAGAGCTTCAGGAGGAAAAATTTAACCTGGCAGATCTGATTGAGAATATGATCACTATGGTGCTGCCTCAGATAAAACAGCACAATCATCAGCTGGAGGTATCCATAGGAAACTTAAAGCATGAGTGGGTGGTGGGAGACAGCCTTCGTATCCAGCAGGCATTTGTCAACCTTATATCCAATGCGGTAAAATATACGCCGGACGGAGGAAGAATAGAGGTATCGATAAAAGAGCGTTCTTCCCACAGTCAGAATTTCGGGGAATATGAGTTCTGCTTTGAAGACAACGGTATTGGCATGAGCAAAGAATTTCAGGAGGTTTTATTTGAGCCTTTTAGCCGGGCTGAGGACAGCCGGGTCAGCAAGGTAACCGGCACTGGCCTGGGCATGAGCATTACCCGCAACCTGATTCGGATGATGGACGGAGAGATTCAGGTGGACTCCCAGCTAAACAAGGGAACCCGGTTCATTGTTACTATCCATTTAAAGCTGGAAGAGGACGGGACCGAGATCCAGGAAGAGCTGGAAAATCTTCCGGTGCTGGTGGTGGACGATGATGAGAGTACCTGTGAAAGTACCTGTATTCTCTTAAAGGATATTGGTATGATTGGAGAGAGCTGTTTATCAGGCCGGGAGGCTGTAGAGCTGGTAAGGGAGCGCCGCCAAAGAGGCGAAGACTATTTTGCAGTGCTTCTGGACTGGAAAATGCCGGGAATGGACGGGGTTACCACGGCCAGGGAGATTGGAAAGGTTGTGGGACAGGATGTTCCGATTATCTTCCTTACTGCTTACGACTGGTCTGAGATTGAGACAGAAGCAGAGACAGTGGGAGTGGACAGATTCCTGTCAAAACCGCTGTTTAAGAGCAGGCTGGTTAACAGTTTTAAAGGGTTGATAAATCCGACTCAGGAAAAGGACAACGGAATTGACGGCTTTTCTGAGGATGTGACATTTTCTAATAAACGGATTCTTCTGGCAGAGGACAATGAGCTGAATGCAGAGATCGCCACAGAGCTTCTGGAAATGCTGGAAATTTCGGTAGACTGGGTGGAAAACGGCAGAGAAGCTGTGGAGACTGTGGAAAACTCTGAAGAAGGCTATTATGATCTGATTTTAATGGATGTTCAGATGCCGGTTCTGGACGGTTACGGGGCTACCAGTACTATCCGAAAGCTGAACAGAAAGGACGCAAAAAAAATTCCCATTGTAGCTATGACAGCCAATGCTTTTGCCGAGGATGTCAATGATGCTTTAAATGCAGGGATGACCGAGCATATTGCAAAACCTGTGGATTTAAAGCAGCTGGAAAAGGTGCTGAGACGGTATTTATGCCGTCAGGGATGAGGGCTGCTGCAAAATGAAATAAGACAGTTCACTCTGTGCAGCCCATGGTTATCTTGTTATCCCTGCCGGTCTTCTACCACCAGGGTACGGATGGCGTCTCTGGAGGAGTTCCAGTTAAAGATATAGAGGGTATAGGAGGTGCCGGGACGTACATACAAAGTGGAGGATACCAGGGAGTTGCCGGTAAAGGAGGGGTTATTAAATACTTGAACCAGATAAGATCCCATAGGCAGGTACACAACCCCGGTAATCTGCCGGTAGGCCAGACCCTGGAAGTTTACGTAGTTGTTATTTAAGGAAACATTTAAGCTTTGATTGGTGACGGACAGGTTGCAGGCCCGGAAACATCCTGTACCGGCGCCGGCATTACAGGTATTGTCCATGATTTCCATCAGATCAAGACCGTTGGCTGTATTGAAAATGGCGATAGTCATGGCCTGGCCGGAGCGCACCATTATGGATTTCTGGATGTACACATAGCCGTTTTGTCCGGCAACGGTAATGGTCTGGCTGCCGGAGGAAACCCGGCCGTACTGGCTGATTTCTGAATTTCCCAAAGAATTTACCACCAGCTGATTGCCGATATAAATTAAGAAAGGATTATATCCGGAGGCAGCGTTTAAGAAGCGGACAGTGCCATATTGGGTGGAATTACAGAAATAGCAGGGGATAATGGGCCGGGGAATCACAGTAATAATGGATCCTAAAATCCCGCCGCCGCTGTTGTTTCCACTGTTATTATTGTTGGGGAAGGTGGGAAGAGGACCGCCCTCTCCGGGATTGGGAAGAGGAACCACCGGGATGTGTCCGCCGCCGTTATTATTATTGGGAAAGGTGGGAAGGGGACCACCCTCTCCGGGATTGGGAAGAGGGATTACCGGAGTACCGCCGTCATCGGGCGCAATATCAGGAGTACCGCTAAAGTCCGGAAGAGGACCTCCTTCCCCGGGATTTGGTAGTGGAGTTACTGGAAAATTATCATCTACCGCCATTGCCGTGTAAATAGATTCAGCCATAGAAAGACCTCGCTTTGATTGGAATTATAGTGTATTCTATTTCATGCAGGATAGCCAGATGCCTGTACAAAGAAAAAAATTGAAAAAATTTTAAAAATTTTATGAGAACCTCTTATATTTTTTCTAAAGCAGGCGATAGTTAGAAATGAGTATATTTTGTTTTATAGAAATATAGAGAATATAAAAAAAGAAAGCATAAAAGGGAGGAACTATATGAATCATTTATGCAGGACGGTAAGGGACAGAGACGTGCATGGATATTCCGGATATCAGTGATGATGGCAACCTCCACTTTTGAAATTTGAAAGCAGATAGGTTTTGTTTCTCTGGTAAATGTCGGTAAAAAGTTTTAAAAAGTATACAAAATATTTATATACATAAGAACAGGGGGAAGAATCATGTTTAAAAAAATGAAGCTGAAACAGTATTTATTAACAGTATTTGCTGTGATTATTATTTTGAGTGGTATACTGGCAGGAGTCAGTATGATGGGATTTTCAAAGATTAGTAAGAATGCCGATGATCTGCTTAATCAGGTTGTAGCGGCAGATACATCCATCAAAATGTGCCGCATTTCGGTAAATGACGCAGCCCGGGATGTAAGAGAGATTTTGATCATGGATGAGGGCGCAGACTATTCTAAGTTAGAGAGCAATATCCAGGAACAGTTAAATGTAGTCAGAGAACAGATTGCGATCTTTAAGCAGACTCACGGCGAGTCAGACGGCTTGGCTAAAAAGTACGAGGACGCTTTTAACTCATGGGTGGCAATTGCGGAGCGGATTCTTGCTGAGATTAAAGCAGGCAACCGGGAGGAAGCGGACAGGATCGTATTAGAAGAGTGTTCTCCGGCTTTGACTAATCTGGTAAACATTGCCAGAGAGATTAATGATAAGACGGATACTGAGAAATCTCAGTCTCAGGCCCAGACTCAGCTTTTAATCCAGGCTTTTACCGTTATTTCTGTAGTGATTTTTGTAATCGTGGCAATCGCCAGCCTCTTTATTGCATTTACTACTACTCATGAAATTACCAGAACCCTGGCAAAGATTCGGGATGCGGTTTTGGAGTTGTCCAAGGGTAATTTAAATACTTATGTGGATTATGAAGCCGATAATGAGATGGGCGAGCTGGCAGAGAAGATGAACTTCTCTTTCAAAGAGTTGTTAAAATATGTAAATACTATTGATACGTCAATGGAACAGCTGTCTAAGGGAAACTTTACCTGGACTACAGACGTAGAGTTCCTGGGAGATTTCCGCAATATCCAGACTTCTATCAGAAGCTTCCGCTCCAATATGTCTAATGTTCTCAGCGAATTAAACTCTGTTTCTGTACAGGTAAGCGCAGGCGCAGGGCAGGTGGCAAGCGGCGCCCAGGCTCTGGCTCAGGGAGCTACCGAGCAGGCAAGTAGTGTGGAAGAATTATCCATCCGGATTTCCGAGATTTCCGGTCAGATTTCCAAAACCTCTGAGTACGCACAGAATGCAGATGATTTGGGACAGCATACTGGCGAAGTAGTAAGAAAGAGTCAGGATGAGATGAAGCAGATGCTTCAGGCAATTAAGGACATTGCAGATGCTTCCGAAAATATCCAGAAGATTATTAAAGCAATTGACGATATTGCTTTCCAGACCAATATTTTGGCATTAAATGCGGCAGTTGAGGCAGCAAGAGCAGGAAGTGCAGGCAAGGGCTTTGCAGTAGTTGCAGATGAGGTGCGTAACCTGGCCCAGAAGTCTGCAGAAGCAGCAAAGAATACGGCAGAACTGATCAGCAATTCTTTACTTCACGTAGAGAGAGGCGAGAAGCTGGCTATCAGCACAGATGCAGCATTTAGCGAAGTTGCCGCCAAATCTCAGGAGATGGTGGAGATGATGGGCAAGATTGCCACAGCTTCCGGCGAGCAGGCTACTGCTATTGCTCAGGTTTCCCAGGGTGTAGATCAAATTTCCTCAGTTGTTCAGATGAACTCTGCCACCTCTGAAGAGAGCGCTGCAGCCAGCCAGGAGTTAAGTGGTCAGGCAGGTATGATGAAGCAGCTTTTAGGCCAGTTTAAGCTTCCTGACAGTGATAATAGCGGTATGGGCAGTATGAGTACTCCGGCGTATGCTTCCGACAGTTATTCTTCCTATGAGGATTCTGACAAATATGGTTCCAGCAATTAATGGCTGAGCCTGATGCCGGTAAGGCTATCTAAGACAAAAAGGAATATGGTAAAATGAAATAAAGGGACTTTCTATCCGTGGATGTCAGCGCGAATAGAAAGTCCCTGGTTTTATTTTGTTGTATTCCTTTTGAATTTTATTTCTTCTGGAGAAGGTTTTTTATAAAAAATAAAAGCCCGACTTGTTTCCAAGTTCAGACTTCTTATTTCGTGGGCGTCTGCCCAGTGATAAGGAATCCTCCCACTTGGTGGATCCCTCCTTACCACAAATAAAAGAGCAGACGCGTTTTAGTACGAACTCTGTTCGTGGGCGTCTGCCCGGTGATAAGGAATCCTCCCACTTGGTGGGTCCCTCCTTACCACAAATAATGGAGCATATGGGATTCGAACCCACGGCCTTTTGAATGCCATTCAAACGCGCTCCCAGCTGCGCCAATGCCCCAAGTTGACAAAACCTCGCCAAGTATTCATAGTATACCACAGAAGTTTTAAAATGGGAAGACATAAATTAAAAAAATTTTAAAAACAGAGGTTTTCCTGCAGTTAAGGAAATCGTAAGACAACGTAAGGGGATAGAGGCTTTTATTTTTTGGTTCGAGACAGTATAATGGGAGAATCCGGATGGGAAATACCGGAAAGAGACTACCATTCAGGAGAATAAACATTAAGGAGGCAGAGTTCGTGACAACTAAGTGGATAACAAGGATAAAAACTGCGGCCTGGATTTTGCTGGCAGCAGTATTGTGTTTGATGAACCTGAAAACTATCTATGCAGATACAGTGGACGGCCAGGCGACAGAGAAGGTTCAGATTACCTCATGTGAGATTACAGATGATGGAAATGTACGGATTACCGCAGTGAATACAGGAGCTATCTCCGGACCGGACAATCATTTTTACTTAAAGGAATTAAAGCCCCACGAGGACTCGGTGAGAACCAGAGGATATGTTCAGGCGGTGGATAAGGCCGGGGAAGCGGTTTTTACGTTTCCTTTAAATGCTGGTACAGAGGACAGCCGTCTGTACTCCAAATTTGTGGTGACAGTCTGGGATGGCTCTAATTATATAGCGGTAAGCGATCCTCATTACATTACCAACCCGGAGAAAATTGCCCCCAATCAGAACCCATTTCACGAGCCTCTCAGCAAAAAAGGCCTGCTGATTGAGCACGATATGCTAAATGACGCCTTTGCTTTGGGAGTAAAACATACGATTGTCAATATTCCCTTCCAGGCCATGTTGGGAACTGGAATTGACTATGTATATGAGGGAAAGACCTACCATTTCAGCAAAAGCTTTTTTGATATTTACGACAAAACGATTTTAGATTTCTCTGCAAAGGGAATTACAGTCACTGCAGTTATCTTAAACAGCTGGGATGATACCACTCCCGACCTGATCCATCCGGGAACCTCCAGGACGGCATCTGCCAACTACTATATGTTTAATGCTGCCACGGAGGCGGGCTATGAGGATATTAAGGCTATGGCTTCCTTCCTGGCGGAGCGGTATAACGGCGGCAATTATGGTAAGATTTCCAACTGGATTATCGGAAATGAGATTAACAATCAGCAGTGGAACTACATTGGCCCAATGGATGTGACCAGTTATGTAACAGAGTTTGAGAGAGCTTTCCGAGTATTCTATACTGCAATTAAAAGTACGAATGCCAACGACAGGGTGTACTTTTCTGTAGATTATAACTGGAACAACGAGATTAACGGCAGTACCAAATACGGAGGAAAAGAGGTAATCGATACCTTTAACAACCTGGTTCGGGCAAAGGGACAGATGGACTGGGGCTTGGCATACCATCCTTACTCCATTCCGCTCACAGAACCGGAGTTTTGGGATGATAATCAGACAGGGCTGATTACCTGGGAATACACTTCACCTGTCATTAACTTCAGTAACCTGTCCCTTTTAACCGACTATTTCCAACAGAGCCATTTCTTAGACGGGAAAGGGCAGGTTCGGCCGATTATCCTGTCTGAGCAGGGATTCACTTCCAAGAGCGCTTCCAGAGGAGAGACAGAGGAGCTTCAGGCGGCAGCATTTGCTTATGCCTATTACATTGCCGACAGCAACCCCCACATTGACGCCTTTATTATGAGCCGTCAGGTGGACGCTGTTTCCGAGGCAGAGCTGTCCTGCGCCTTTGGCCTGTGGAGTTGTGATATGTCGGCGGGAAACCGGGTGGTTCCCACCAGACAGAAAAAGATTTGGGAGGTGTACCGCTATATTGATAAGGTAAACCAGACGCTGGAAGTTACCGACTTTGCTAAGAAAGTTATCGGAATCGAAAATTGGGGAGATGTAATTCCTGAATTTAAATACCGAAACAGAGAAAAGCGCAGATAGTCTTGAGTTTATGGCGGAATAGTTACTTGACATTTTGAACGTTTATGATTACAATATGATGAAAAGCGATGAACGTGACAGTAAGCCCTTATTTTCCCCCAGAGAGAGAAGGCCACGGGCTGCAAGCCTTCTTGGGTTCAGATAAATGGCTGAATTTCCCACGGGAGCTGCACGGCCCAACCTTTCGATTTCAGGATACCGGAAGCCGAATCAGTAAGCAGTGACGTTTCGTACTCGTTACGTATAAGAAAAGTGCCTGCAGAAAGCAGGAATCAGGGTGGTACCGCGAGGATAATTGGCCTCGTCCCTTCCATAGATTTAGGAAGGGACGAGGTTTTTTGATATCAAAACGCCCGGTAACGCCCTTTGTCGGGTTTCGTAGGAAATTGCATCTTATGAAACAAAAACTTTGGGGATGTGCACTCCGCGCTTAAGGAAAATGGTTGCGAAAAAACTGAGAAAAGGAGATATTATGAAAGAGCAGTTAGAAAAAATTAAATCAAAAGCCCTGGCCAGAATGGAAGCGGCCCAGGCGCTGGAAACACTTAATGACATTCGTGTGGCCTATTTAGGAAAAAAAGGGGAATTGACTACCGTATTAAAGAGTATGAAGGATGTTGCCCCTGAGGATCGCCCAAAGGTAGGCCAGATGGTTAATGAGGTAAGAGCCTTAATCGAGAGCAAACTGGAGGAAACCAAAACTGCCCTGGCAAGAAAGGCCAGGGGAGAGCAGATGGAAAAAGAGGTTATTGACGTAACTCTTCCGGCTAAAAGAGAAAAAATGGGACACAGCCATCCCAATGCCATTGCCCTGGCAGAGGTGGAGAGGATCTTTGTGGGCATGGGTTACGAGGTAGTGGAAGGCCCGGAGGTAGAGTATGATAAGTATAATTTTGAGAAATTGAATATTCCCAAGGGCCACCCGGCAAGAGACGAGCAGGACACTTTCTATATTAACGAGAACATTCTCTTAAGAAGCCAGACTTCTCCGGTACAGGTCCGCACTATGGAAAACCGCAGACCTCCCATCCGTATTATTGCGCCGGGCCGGGTATTCCGCTCCGATGCGGTAGATGCCACCCACTCCCCCTCTTTCCATCAGATTGAGGGCCTGGTAATAGATAAGCATATTACTTTTGCAGACTTAAAGGGAACTCTGGCCGAGTTTGCCAGGGAGTTGTTCGGCCCGGAGACGAAGGTAAAATTCCGTCCCCATCATTTCCCCTTTACCGAGCCCAGCGCCGAGGTGGATGTAAGCTGCTTTAAATGCGGCGGAAAGGGATGCCGGTTCTGCAAGGGATCCGGATGGATTGAGATTTTAGGCTGCGGCATGGTTCATCCCAGAGTGCTGGAGATGTGCGGCATTGACCCGGATGAATACTCCGGATTTGCTTTCGGCGTGGGGTTAGAGCGTATTGCCCTGTTAAAGTATGAGATCGATGACATGAGGCTGCTGTATGAGAATGATACCCGCTTTTTAAAGCAGTTTTAAACAGAGAGCCGAAAGGAATCAGCATTGAAGAAATAAGATAGAAGGAGAATCAATTATGAATACAGCATTATCATGGATTAAAGCATACGTTCCGGATCTGGACGTGACGGCTCAGGAATATACGGATGCCATGACTTTATCCGGAACCAAAGTAGAAGGCTATGAATGTTTGGATAAAAATTTAGAGAAGATTGTAGTAGGCCAGATAAAAGAGATTCGCCGCCATCCGGACGCAGATAAGCTGATTATCTGTCAGGTGGATATTGGAACAGAGACTATCCAGATTGTAACCGGCGCCCCCAATGTAAAGGAGGGGGACAAGGTTCCGGTAGTACTGGACGGGGGGAAAGTGGCAGGAGGCCATGACGGAGGTCCCCTGCCGGAGGACGGTATCCGGATTAAAAGCGGCAAGCTGAGAGGCGTAGATTCCCAGGGGATGATGTGTTCCATAGAGGAGTTGGGATCCAGCCGGGATATGTACCCTCTGGCCCCGGAGAGCGGCATCTATATTCTGCCGGAGGACACGGAAGTTGGCAGGGATGCGGTAGAGGTTCTGGGCCTTCATGACGTGGTATTTGAGTACGAAGTGACCTCCAACCGTGTAGACTGCTACAGCGTTCTGGGCATCGCCAGAGAGGCGGCTGCCACCTTCCGAAAGCCATTTGTTCCGCCGGTGATTACAGAAAGCGGCAACAGCGAGGATATTCACGATTATTTAAAGGTTACGGTGGAAAACCAGGAGCTTTGTCCCAGATATTGTGCAAGAATGGTAAAAAATATTAAGCTGGCTCCTTCACCGGAGTGGATGCAGAGACGTCTGGCAGCCAGCGGTATCCGGCCTATTAATAATATTGTAGACATTACCAACTACATTATGGAAGAGTACGGCCAGCCCATGCATGCTTTTGATTATGACCTTCTGGCAGGCCATGAAATTATTGTAAAGTGTGCGGGGGACGGCGACCAGTTCCAGACACTGGACGGCCAGGTGCGGAAGCTGGATCACACCGTTTTGATGATCAACGACGGGGAAAAGGAAGTGGGCATTGCCGGTATCATGGGCGGTGAAAATTCCAAGATCACGGATCATGTAAAGAGCATGGTATTTGAGTGCGCCTGCTTTGACGGCACCAACATCCGTCTGTCTGCCAAAAAGGTGGGACTTCGAACCGATGCTTCCGGCAAATACGAGAAGGGATTAGACCCCAACACTGCCCTAGAGGCCGTAAACCGCGCCTGCCAGCTGATTGAGGAGCTGGGAGCAGGGGAGGTAGTAGGCGGCATTATCGATATCTGCGCCGGATTAAAGGAGCCGAGGCGGATTCCCTTCCATGCAGATCGGATCAATAAGCTTTTGGGAACCGATATTTCCAAGGAAACCATGCTAAGCTATTTTGGCCCTCTGGAGATTGGTTACGATGAGGAAAACAATCAGGTGATTGTTCCCACCTGGAGACAGGATCTGGAGAGAGAGGCGGATATTGCAGAGGAGGTGGCAAGATTCTTTGGATACGATAAGATTCCAACCACTCTGCCTGCCGGAGAATCTACTACAGGAAAGCTTTCCTACAAGCTGCGTATTGAGGAAAAGGCAAGACAGGTTGCAGAGTTTTCAGGATTCTCCCAGGCTATGACCTATTCCTTTGAAAGCCCCAGAGTATTTGACAAGCTGCTGATTCCTGAGGATTCCATGCTGCGCCGGACCGTTGTGATTTCCAATCCTCTGGGAGAAGACTTCAGCGTGATGCGTACCCTGCCTTTAAACGGAATGCTGACCTCCTTGTCCACCAACTACAACCGCCGCAATAAGGATGTGCGTCTCTATGAGATGGCCAATATATACCTGCCAAAGAGCCTGCCTTTAACGGAACTTCCAGATGAGAGGATGCAGTTCGTACTGGGAATGTATGGCGACGGAGATTTCTTTACCATGAAGGGAGTGGTGGAAGAGTTTTTTGAGAGCGTGGGAATGAACGGACGGGTTCATTACGATCCGAAAGGCAGCCATCCCTATCTCCATCCGGGAAGAAAAGCCGATATTGTGTATAACAATGTGACCGTAGGTTATCTGGGGGAGGTTCATCCGGACGTGGCAGATAACTATAAGATTGGAGAGAAAGCCTATGTGGCAGTAGTAGACATGCCGGCTATGACAGAATTCACCACTTTTGGCAGAAAGTATACCGGCCTTGCAAAATTCCCGGCTGTAACCAGAGACTTGAGTATGGTAGTGCCCAAATCTGTTTTGGCAGGCCAGATTGAGGATATGATTATCCAGAGAAGCGGAAAGATTTTGGAAGACTGCAGGCTCTTTGACATTTACGAGGGAAGCCAGATTAAGGAAGGGTTTAAGTCTATGGCTTACTCCATCACCTTCCGGGCACAGGATCACACCCTGGAGGAAAAGGAAATTACCGGAGTTATGAACAAGATTTTAAATGGCCTTCAGAGCATGGGAATTGAACTGAGAGCCTGAGAAAAGGCGGGGATGTTATGAATTCCAGAGAAGCAAGAAAAAGGATGGAGGAAGGCCGCCTGTACCTGCCTGGAGATAAAGAAATCCTGGCAGAACAGGAGGCCTGCATGGAGCTTTTGTATGATTACAATGGGACCCGCCCCTCCCAGGGGGAAAAGCGGCAGGAGCTGTTGAAAAAAATGTTTGCAGAGGTGGGAGAAGGATGCTATGTGGAACCGCCTCTGCGGGCAAATTTCGGCGGAAAGCATGTTCATTTTGGAAAAGGGGTGTATGCTAATTTTAATCTGACTCTGGTGGACGACGCCCATATTTATGTGGGGGATTTGACCATGTTTGGCCCAAATGTAACGGTAGCCACTGCCGGACACCCCATCGACCCGGAACTAAGGAGGAAAACCCTCCAGTTTAACATGGATGTCCGTATCGGAAGCAATGTATGGATTGGAGCAGGCTCTGTTGTACTTCCAGGGGTTACCATTGGAGACAACACGGTAATCGGAGCCGGATCCGTAGTGACAAAGGACATCCCGCCGGGGGTGGTGGCAGTGGGAAATCCCTGCCGGGTTTTAAGAGAGATTGGAGATCGGGACAGAGAATATTATTATAAAAACCGAAAGGTGGATGAGGATCTCTGGCTGCTTTAAACGGCAGTAAGGGCAAAGAAGTCAGAAAGAGGTTGCCATTCCTATGAATTTGTGGTATTATAACGTTGTTTAACCGTAGGAGGTGGAATAGATGGCAGGTTTAGAGATTATTTTATCCGTTATTTTTGTCGTACTGGGTATTGCGATTTCCGCAATTGTCCTGATGCAGGAAGGCAAGTCTGCAGGCTTAGGGGCTATTTCCGGCGTTGCAGAGAGCTATTGGGGAAAAAATAAAGGACGTACCATGGAAGGCAACTTAGAGAAGTTTACCAAGTGGGGATGTATCTTGTTTTTAGTTCTTGCAGTGGTACTGAATATTCTGCACTAATCAATAAAGGCTAATGATAAACACTCTTGGAGACAAGGGTGTTTTTGCTTTATTATCTGGAAAAGAGGAAATATGGAAGAAAAGAAATTAAATGACAGAAAAGCAATGCTTACCGCTTTGTTCTCGGACAAGGCATATGTGCCCATGAAGGCCAAAGAGCTTGCCGTATTATTAAACATTCCCAAGGGCCAGAGAGAAGAACTTCAGCAGGTTTTGGATATCCTGGTGGCTGAGGGAAAGGCCGGACTTTCCAAAAAGGGAAAATACGGCAAGCCGGAGACTTTTTCCGTAAACGGTATTTTTTCCGGCCATCCCAGAGGATTTGGATTTGTCACCGTGGAAGGGAGGGAACAGGATGTTTTCATTCCGGAAGAACATACGAAAGGTGCGCTTCACGGCGACAGAGTCCAGATTGTCATAGAAAACGAAAGCTCTGGAAGGCGGGCAGAGGGAGCCGTTATCCGGATTCTGGAACACGCCAACGCCCAGATTATCGGATACTACCAGAAAAACAAAAGCTTTGGCTTTGTGATTCCGGATAATCAAAAGATCACCCAGGATGTTTTTATTCCCCAGGGAAAGGATATGGGGGCGGTAACCGGCCACAAGGTAGTGGTACAGGTGATGGATTTTGGCGGTGTGAGAAGGAAACCGGAAGGGGAGATTGTGGAGATTATCGGCCATGTAAACGATCCGGGAACCGATATTTTGTCACTTGTCCGGGCTTACGGCCTGCCGGAAGGGTTTCCGGAGGATGTGATGGCAGAAACCGGACGGATTTCCCAGGAAGTAGAGGAGACGGACAAAAAAGGCCGTCTGGATTTGCGGGATCTTCAGACCGTCACCATTGACGGCGAGGATGCCAAGGATCTGGACGATGCCGTGACTCTTAAAAAGGAGGATGGAATCTACTATTTGGGGGTTCACATTGCGGATGTGAGCCATTATGTAAGAGAGGGCAGCAGCCTGGACAGGGAGGCATTGAAAAGGGGAACCAGCGTATATCTGGTGGATCGGGTGATTCCCATGCTGCCTCACAGCTTAAGTAATGGAATCTGTTCCTTAAATGCAGGCTGTGACCGTCTGGCCCTTAGCTGCCTTATGGAGATTGACGAGAAGGGAAATATTCTGGGGCACCGCATTGCGGAAACTCTGATCCGGGTAGATCAGCGTATGACCTATACAAAAGTCAATGCCATTGTTACAGACAGAGATGAAGAAGTAATGGCGGAATACGAGGACTTTATTCACCTGTTTGATTTGATGAAAGAGCTGTCCGGCATTTTGCGGGAAAAGCGGGGAAAGAGAGGGGCCATTGATTTTGAGTTTCCGGAGAGCAAGATTCTCTTAGATGAAAAGGGGAACCCTACAGAGATTCGCCCTTACCAGCGCAACGCGGCTACCAAGATAATTGAGGATTTTATGCTGGCGGCCAATGAGACGGTAGCGGAGGACTTTTTCTGGCAGCAGCTTCCTTTCCTGTATCGGACTCACGATAACCCGGATCCGGAGAAAATGAAGGAGCTTTCTACCTTTATCCATAATTTTGGCCTGTTTATCCGGATCTCCCAGGGGGAAATTCATCCCAAGGAGGTGCAGAAGCTGCTGGAAAAGGTAGAAGGGACTCCTGAGGAGGCGCTGATCAGCCGTCTGACCCTGCGGTCTATGAAGCAGGCAAAATATACCACCCAATGTACCGGGCATTTTGGCCTGGCAGCCAAATATTATACCCACTTTACCTCTCCCATCCGCCGCTATCCGGATTTGCAGATTCACCGGATTATTAAGGAAAATTTAAGAGGCGGGCTGAGAGAAAAGAGAGCCGCCCACTATGATCGGATCCTGCCGGAGGTGGCGGTGAAAACCTCTGCCCTGGAGCGGCGGGCCGAGGAGGCGGAGAGAGAGACAGAGAAACTGAAAAAATGTGAATATATGTCCCGCCGCATTGGGGAGGTTTATGACGGGGTTATTTCCGGGGTAACCAATTGGGGACTTTATGTGGAGCTTCCCAACACGGTGGAAGGAATGATCCGGATGAACAACCTGGATGATGATTACTATATTTTTGATGAGCAGCGCTATGAGCTTCAGGGAGAATCAACGAAAAAGATCTACAAGCTGGGTCAGACCATCCGGATTCAGGTGCTTTCCACGGATCGGATGTTAAAGACCATCGACTTTATTCCGGTGAAGGATGAGGAATAGCAGGAGGATGAAAAATGGGGAAGGATAATTTTAAACTCATTGCCAACAACAAAAAGGCATATCACGATTATTTTATTGACGAGAAATACGAGACCGGAATTGAACTTTACGGCACAGAGGTAAAGTCTATCCGCATGGGAAAATGCAGCATTAAGGAAGCCTTTGTGCGGATCCAGAACGGGGAGGTCTACATCTATGGGATGCATGTGAATCCCTATGAAAAGGGCAATATCTTTAATAAGGATCCTCTGCGGGCCAGAAAGCTTCTGATGCACAAAGCAGAGATTCATAAGCTGGGCGGAAAGATTGCGGAGAAAGGATTTACTCTGGTGCCTTTGCAGGTATACTTTAAGGGAAGCCTTGTAAAGGTGGAGATCGGTCTGGCCCGGGGCAAAAAGCTTTATGACAAGCGGGAGGACATTGCCAAGAAGGATCAGAGACGGGAGCTGGAGCGGGAATTTAAGGTGCGGAACCTGTAAATAGCTCGTCGTCTATGTGGAGCTGCGGTTTTCGCTGCATAATTTCCGGTATTCGCTGGCAGTCATATTACAGTGCTTTAAAAAGCACTGGGCGAAATAGCTTTGAGAGGAAAAGCCTGAGGCATGAGCGATTTCCGTAATGCTGAGGTTGGTGCTGGATAAAAGCTCCTTGCTGGCTTTGATCCGAACTTGAAACAGATAATTGATGGGGGAGCAGCCAAAAATTTTGGTAAAGGCGTGAACCAGGTAATATTTATTTAAATGGGAGATTGCAGCCAGGGAATCCAGGGTAATCTGGCGGGGATAGTTGCTGTCAATATACTGCTTGAGCTTTAAACATTCCCGGTTGGCCTTGGCCACAGGAATACTTTCACTTACCAGAATAGGGCGGCGCAGCAGCTTGGTGATCAGGATATCCAACAGGCTGCTGCACACCAGCTCATACCCTTTTTGCTTTTCCTGCATTTCAGACAACAGGGATTTCATGTAGAAAGAAAACTCCATATGTTTCCCTGAGCAGTTGAAAATAACATGGTCGGAGCCATTAGCGGAGGAAAAGTCCAGCCCCTCAATACCCAGGATAATGTATTCTAAGGGGGCTTCCTCCGCAGACTTTTCTGTGTGGGAAATATTGGAATTGATAATGATAAAATCGTTCTTTACAATGGGAAATTCTTCATTTTCAATGAGATAAGATCCGTGCCCGCCTAATACATAACACAATTCGGTAAAATGATGGGTATGAGGCAGACTTTGCCAATCCTTTTCATATTTAGAATAGGTGACATACAAAAGCTTGACCCCTGCAGATTTTAACGATGTATTTACCAGGGGATTGTATCTTAAAATGCCCATGCAGTTCCTCCGCTTAAAATTGACGGTTTCAAGCAAATTCGATAACAAGAGGCTTTCTATTATGGCTGTCTGCCAGTACTTGCTGACATCTGCCAATAGAAAGCCTCTTTATTTTTTATCTACAGGTACTTAGCCACGGCTTCGTCAATCATGGCTGCGATCTTATCAATAATAGAAGCGTCTTCCGGAACCAGATTGATAAGAGGCGCTCTTACGCCTCCAAGCTCCAGGCCTTCCCTCTTTTTAAGGACAGCCTTGATTGCCGCATACATGTTTCCTTTGCAGGAGCAGAGGGCGTAAATAATATTATTGATGTCATACTGAAGGGCACGGGCAGTCTCATAATCCCCGGCCTGTACCAGATCATAAAGCTTTAAATAAAGCTCCGGACAGGAGGAGTAGGTTCCGCCGATACCACCGTCAGCGCCCATCATCAAGCCGCTGATCAGCTGTTCATCCGGACCGTTGAATACCACAAAGGGACGTCCTCCCAGGGAACCCTCATACTTAAACATCTGGATATCCTGAACCGGCATGGAAGAGTTCTTAACGCCGATTACGTTGGGGTTTTTTAACATTTCCCGAAGGAGAGGCATGGTCAGGGCAACGCCTGCAAGCTGAGGAATGTTGTAGATAATGAAATCCGTTTCAGGGGCGGCGGCAGAGATATCATTCCAATATTTTGCAATTGCATGCTCCGGCAGGCGGAAATAAATAGGCGGGATGGAAGCAATTGCGTCAACACCCAGGCTTTCTGCATGGCGGGCCAGCTCTGCGCTGTCTGCCGTATTGTTGCAGGCAACATGGGCGATAATGGTAAGCTTACCGCCGGCAGCGGCAACCACATGTTCCAGGAGAAGCTTCCGATCCGCAACGCTCTGATAAATACACTCTCCGGAAGAACCGCCTACATAAACGCCTTTTACTCCTTTGCGGACTAAAAAACGGGTATATTCCTCAACGCGCTCAGGAGAGATCTGGCCGTTGTCGTCATAGCAGGCATAAAAAGCAGGAATAACACCCTGATATCTGGTAATATCTTTCATATGATTTTCCTCTTTTCTTTAAAATTTTTTAATGTCAGGCCTGTTCCAAAAGCTCCCCCATCATCTGATCCACCAGAATCAGGCAGCGGGGAAGGTGGAAGGGGCCTTTAAAGGTGGAACCCTTGGTGGAAGGCATGGTAGGCTTGCCGTCCCGGCGAAGATAACCGTACCATTCTCCGTATTCCGGATCGGCAAAATGCTCCTTACAGTAGTCAAGGGTTTTATAGAACCAGTCCAGATACTTTTCGTCTTTTGTATCCCGGTATAACATCAGGGATGCAATAAGGATCTCATTGTGAGGCCACCAAAGCTTCATATCGTGTTCATAGGCCTCAGGAGGCATGCCAAGGCAGTCTACAAAGTACAGGAGCCCGCCGTATTCTTTGTCCCATCCGGCCTCAATGGCCCAGTCAAAAATCTCAGCGGCCTTGGGAACCAGGCTGGTATCGCCGGTGCGCTTTGCGTGCTCTAAAATAAACCAGGATCCTTCAATATCGTGGCCCGGATTTACGGTACGGCCTTCGGTATAATTTAAGCGGGCAGCGCCGTCAGGAGCAACATTTTCCAGAACACACTTTAATTCCGGATGAACGAAATATTTAAAAATCTCATCAATACACTGCTGAGCCCTGTCCTGGTACTCTGCCTTATGTTCCGGATCTACCCGAAGCAGGATACCAATTACATTTAAGATAATCATAGGCAGGCCAAATGCCCGTCCGGTACGGGTTTCCGGAATAGTCTTGGGGCCCATTCCCACCGGATCGGCGGCTCCGTGAGCCAAATCCCAGTAGAGATTATAAGCGCGGCGGGCGCGCTCCAGGCACTCTTTCTGGCCGGTGATGCCGTAATACTCGGCGTTGGCGCTGGCATAGAAGGCCTCGGAATAGTAGTAGCGGCGCTGGCGCAGGGGCTTTCCGTCTTCGGTAACGGTAAAGTACATCCGATCCCCGGCAGCCCGGTTTATGCAGTGCGCTTCCATAAAATCCAGACAGCTTTTGCTGGCGTTTAACCATTCTTCCTTGACACCGTAAACATGGCACATATGGGCAAACATCCAGCCGCAGCGGCCCTGCATCCATACGCTTTTATCGGTGGAATAGACTTTGCCGGTGCGATCCAGACAGGTATAGACACCGCCGTGAACCTTGTCCATACCATGATTCAGCCAGAAATTTACCGACGCCGACAATTCAGACTGAACCCAATTTCGTTCCTTCTGCAATTTTTCTCTGTCCATAGCAAACCCTCCCTTATTAAATTTTCATAGTATTACTGTATCATTCCAGTGAAGATTTTTCAACTGAAATTAAAAATAATATAAAACTTTTTGAAAACAAGAAGATACATGATTGAATAGTTACAAATTTTTTGCAGTTGTCAGATATTAAAAAGCGTGATACAATTTTCAGATATAGAAATTTTAGAAAAAGGGGTATCTTTATGTTTGGTAAACTATTTAATCCCGAAAATGGCCTGATGATTACCATGGGCTGGATTACAGACTGTCTGTTTTTAAGCCTTCTCTGGCTGTTTTTCAGTGTCTTTTTAATTCCTCTGGGGCCGGCCAGCGCCGCTCTTTACGATACTGCCGTACATACCTTCTGGTATAAAGAAGAAGTGGTTTACCGCCGGTTTTTCCGATCCTTTCAAAAAAATCTGAAAATCGGAATTCCTGCCGGACTCATCTGTCTGGTTGTAGGCTGGCTGGGGTACGTTGCCTGGAACCGGATTGCCGCTTTCTCCGCAAACAGCGCCGGATATATGCTTTTGTGGGGATATTTTGTAATCCTTCTTCTGATTTTGGGGATCATCACATTTCTCTTTCCGCTGCTGTCCCGGTTTGAAACCGGATTGGCCGGGTTATTTAAAAATTGTGTATTTTTATGTATGCTTCACCTGCCAAGAACTATGCTCTTAAGTTTTTTGAGCGTGGTAACCATCTGGTTATGTCTGTGGCTTTGGTGGCCGGTAATTTTTATGCCATGCCTGTCCGCCCTGATTGCCAGCGTGTTTATTGAGCCGGTATTGAAACCCTATATGCCGGAAGAGACGGCTCCTGCAAAGCCGGAGGAAGAGCAGGATTCCCATTCAGAGGAGGAAGACTTATAAGGCGGTGAGAGACGGAACAAGGCTGCTTAAGGCTTCCGCCAGGACAGAGTGGCCTTTTTTAGTCAAATGCATAAAATCGATTTGGTTAAACTCACAGTTTAAAGTGCCTGCATCAAGAAAATGAACATTTAACAGCTTACATACGGTTTCATACTCCTTAGCAAGGGCCCTGGATTTTTCGACGCAGCCGGTTCCCATGGTACCGGCTACAGGGCTGGTAAGTACTCCTTCCCCAATAGGCGGCGGCGCAATGACCAGTATATTGGGAGTTTTGCCGCCCCAGCAATCGGTTGTCATGGCTTTTTTTACAAGACGGCTCATTCCAAGGGCAATACAGGGAGCGCTGGCAGA
This sequence comes from uncultured Lachnospiraceae bacterium, assembly GCA_910577645.1. Classification (GTDB taxonomy): domain Bacteria; phylum Bacillota; class Clostridia; order Lachnospirales; family Lachnospiraceae; genus UMGS1370. The sequence continues at coordinate 99,439 of CAJTOL010000003.1, read as the reverse complement.
GAAACGATCCTTGCTGTCGTTGGTGCCCAGCATAATGATCAGCAGATCAATGTCCTCATGGCTTTTCAGGCATGGATTGATATAGTCTACAGCCGAAAGTCCCTCATAAAGGGGATCGGAAAAAGAGGTAGTCCTGCCGGAAAGTCCTTCTTCAATTACCAGATAATCTTCCCCAAGCTTTTTTCCAAGCAATCTGGTCCAGCGTTCCTCCTCGTTATACCGGATTCCGCCGTCAGCGCAATCGGCCGGATCGGCACAGTAGCCGTGAGTGTTGGAATCTCCCAGACAAAGAATATGTTTTTTCATAAAAGCCCTCCTTGACACATAAATAATTATTTATAAGAATACCATTATTGTAAAAAATGGTCAAGTTTGTAAATTTGTGGGAATTTATATATTTTTATATTGACAAATTTATAAAAATTGTGTAGAATATATAAATAAGACCGCAATATATCGGTCGAAGTTGTACAAAATATATATGAAAAGGGGAAATGGTTTATGAAAAAAATTCTTGCTTTAAGCTTGTCTGCCGCAATGGCGCTTTCTATGGTAGCCTGTGGCAGCAAACCTGCCGAGACCACTGCTGCGGCTACTGAGGCGGCAGCGCCTGCAGCTACTGAGGCCGCTCCGGAAGCAGACGCTACCGAAGCGGCTCCGGCAGGAGAAGCGGCAGAGATTTCTCTGTGGACTTATCCCATTGGAAAATGGGGGGATCAGGCAACTGTTGACGGACTTATCGCAGATTTTAACGCTGCTCACCCGGAAATCACTGTTAAGGTAGAATACCTGACCTATGCTGACGGTGATGATAAAGTAAACACCGCCATTGAAGGAAATGCTGCTCCTGATATCGTTATGGAAGGACCGGAGCGTCTGGTGGCAAACTGGGGCGCAAAGGGTGTTATGGTAGACCTTACCGAGCTTTGGACTGATGAAGTAAAGGCAGATACCAATGCTTCTGTTGAGGCGGCCTGCCGCAACGCAGACGGCGTTTACTATGAGTATCCTTTATGTATGACCGCCCATACCATGGCTATCAACCGGGATGTATTTGAGGAGACAGGCGCATGGCAGTATGTGGATGAGGCAACTCATACCTGGACTACCGAAAACTTCTTAAAGGCTGTTCAGACCCTGTACGATGCAGGCTACACCAATGTGGGCGCAGTATTCTGCGGCGGCCAGGGAGGCGACCAGGGTACCCGCGCTCTGATTAACAATATGTACAGCGGAACCTTTACCAATGCCGAGCATACCGAGTATACCGCTAATTCCGCTGAGAACGTAAAGGCTCTGGAAACCTTAGTGGCTCAGGACGGTATTAACTTTGATCCGGCTATTCAGGGCAGCGATGAAATCAACCTGTTTGTTCAGGGCGTTCTGCAGATGGCCTTCTGCTGGAACATTGCTCAGGAAACCAACAATGCCGACGTTCTTGGCTTTGATGTATTCCCCATGGCATTCCCGTCTGACAAGGATCCGCAGCTGTGCGGCGGTATCTGGGGCTTCGGCGTGTTTGATAACGGTGACGCAGCCAAGGTTGAGGCGGCTAAGACCTTCATTAAGTGGGTATGCGACGAGAACACCAAGGCATCCGTTGAGGCATCCACTTACTGGTCTGTACGCAACTCCCTGGCAGATATGTATGCAGGCGACGAGATGAAGACCGAGTATGGCCAGTTCATGCAGTACATGGGCGACTACTATCAGGTAGTAAACGGCTGGGCAACTGCCCGTACCGAGTGGTGGAACATGCTTCAGAAGATTGGTTCCGGAGAAGACATCACAACCAGTGTTGAGAATTTTGTCACCAATGCCAATGCTGCAGCCGCAAATTAATCCGGTGACAGACTTAATAACAGACTAAGGTGACAAAATGCTGCTCCTTTCTTCGATTTGCTTAAAGGCTTAATTAGGGAAGGAGCAGTTTTTTTAAAATCTGAGAGGGGGAATATTGTGGCTGGGTTAAGTAATAAAAAAGGTCATCAATTGATGATAAAAGAGAACATTGCCTCTTACCTGTTTCTGCTGCCGTTCCTGGTATTTTTTATCGGCTTTGTGGTATATCCCATGTTTATGTGCCTATTCACAAGCTTTTTTGATTCCACTATGGGGCGGGAAGATATTTTTATCGGCATTCAGAATTACACAGAGCTGTTTCAGGATGATGTATTCTGGATCGGACTGAGAAACACCCTGGTTATTGTACTTGTTTCCGTACCGGTTACCTGTGCGTTTTCACTGTGGACGGCAAACAGCATCTGCAAAATGCATGTGGTTGCCACCTCTGCATTCCGGTGTATTTTTTACCTTCCTGTTGTTACCGGCTCTGTAGCCGTTACCATGGTATGGAAGTGGATGTTTAATAACTATTACGGTATTTTTAATTATGTAGGAACAGCAGTGGGGGCCATTGATAAAAATGTCAACTGGCTGGGTGATGAGCGTTTTGCTTTGGGATGTATCATCCTGATCCTGATTACCACCTCTGTAGGACAGCCCATTGTATTGTATGTATCTGCCCTGGATAATGTGGATAAAAGCCTGGTTGAGGCAGCTGAAGTAGACGGCGCTACCCACGCTCAGACGTTCTGGCAGATTAAATGGCCTCAGATGATGCCCACAACCCTGTACATTCTGGTTATTACCACCATCAACTCCTTCCAGTGTTTTGCTCTGATTCAGCTGTTGACCTCCGGTGGCCCCAACAATTCTACCATGACCATTATGTACTACATTTACTATAACGCATTTAAGCTGTCTCGTTATGGTTACGGAAACGCCATGGGCGTTATTCTGGCACTGGTCATTGCACTCCTGTCAGCAGTTCAGTTTAAGCTGGGACAGGAAAAAGATTAAGGAGGGATAGATTATGACGAAAAAGAAATCCGCATATGATATCGCATCATTTATCCTGGTTTTCCTGGTTGCGATTCTGTTTACGTTCCCACTGTATTGGATTATTACAGGATCCTTTAAAACAAAAGCGGAAATCATGTCCGTTACCCCGATTTGGTGGCCTTCTGAGTGGGTAATGGATAACTACAACAAACTGATGGAGAAGAGAAAGGCCCCGTTGTTTGAGTTTTTAGGAATCACAGGTCCTACCATACCGGCGGCATACCGGTGGTTATTAAATACGGTGTTTATGTCTGTGGCATCTATGGTTATTACCTGTATTACAGCGGCTTTGGCCGGATATGCTTTGGCAAAGAAGCGTTTTATCGGCCGCACCGTTTTATTTTCCTTAATTGTATGCGCCATGGCTCTTCCAAAACAGGTTATTTTAATCCCGCTGATCCGTGAAATGTCTGCTATCGGGCTGGTTAACACTCTGTGGGCAACCATTATCCCCATTGTGGGATGGCCTTTCGGCGTATTCCTGCTAAAACAGTTCAGCGAGGGAGTGCCGGGTGAAATGCTGGAGGCTGCCTGCGTGGACGGTGCCGGAGAGATTCGTACCTTTGTGAATATTGTGCTTCCCATGATTAAACCGGGTATCGGCGCATTGGCAATTTTTACTTTTATCAATTCCTGGAATGATTATTTTATCCAGTTGATTATGCTGAGCAGCAATTCCATGTATACTATTTCACTTGGCATTGCTACTATGCAGGCGGAGAATTCTATAGATTACGGACTTTTGATGGCTGGTTCCGCTCTTGCGGCTCTGCCGATTATCACCATATTCCTGATTTTCCAGAAATATTTTACAAAGGGAATTACCCTTGGAGCAGTAAAAGGTTAATCCGATAAAACCCGTTACTGGCGCAGTTTGTTGGATACTTTATAATCCCACAGGGGATGTTGCGAAATGAAATAAGGCAGCTTTTTGGTTTATGGCCGGTTTCATTTTGCAGCATCTCCTTTGTTATTGACAGAACATAGCCTTTTGTTAGATAATGGATGAAAGCTTTTTGATGGATGGAAGGAGAGGACAAGTATGCCGCCGTTACAATTACTAATCAAACCTGCTTCCGGGATGTGTAATCTCCGGTGCAGGTATTGCTTTTATTATGATGTGACCCAGAACCGGGAGCAGGAGAGCTACGGTCTTATGAGCAGGGAGACTTTGGAAAATTTGGTAAGAAAGTCTCTGGAATATGGAGAAAAGAGCTGCGGATTTGCTTTTCAGGGAGGGGAGCCCACTCTGGCAGGGCTGGATTTCTACCGGGATTTGGTTGAATTTGTGGAGAAATATAATAAAAAGAATCTTCCAATTTCCTACTCCATCCAAACAAATGGCTATGGACTGGGAGAAGAGTGGGCAGAGTTTTTTGCCAGGTATCAATTTTTGGTGGGGATTTCTCTGGACGGGGTTAAAGCTACCCATGATTCCCAGCGTCTGACTCCCAGGGGAGAAGGAAGCTTTGCCGGCGTTATGAAAACCATAGAGCTGTTTAACAAGAATAAAGTGGAATATAACATTCTCACTGTGGTAAATGCTAAAACAGCAGCTAAAATACGCCGGATATATGAGTTTTATAAGAAAAACAATTTTCATTACCAGCAGTATATTGCTTGTCTGGATCCTTTGACAGAAGAACCGGGAAGCAGGGATTATTCCTTGACCCCGGAAGCCTACGGACAGTTTTTAATTGATTTATTTGATCTGTGGTATCTGGATCTGCAGCAAGGTACCCAGCCTTATATCCGCCAGTTTGAGAATGCTGTAGGCATCCTGGCAGGTTATGCTCCGGAATCTTGCGAACAGAGAGGAGTCTGCTCTGTCCAGCACGTGGTGGAGGCAGACGGATCCGTCTATCCCTGCGATTTCTATGTTTTGGATCCGTTTCGGCTGGGAAACTTAAATGAGGACAGCTTTGAAGAGATAGATCAATCTCCGGCCGGAGAGGCCTTTGTGAAAGCTTCCTTAGACCGCACGGAAAAATGCCGGGCCTGCCCTTATTTTTATGTCTGCCGGGGAGGATGCCGCCGCCATCGGGCGCTGGGGGACGGTGCCGTTATGGGAGATAACTATTTCTGCAAATCTTACCAGATGTTTTATGATGCTGTTCTGCCCCGAATGGAGCAGATTGGGGCCATGCTCCGGAGAAGGTAAAGTCCTTTTGACAGAAAGTTGTAAGAAAATCTCATGAAATTAAGGTTCCTGCCCCACAAAATCTGTGGTATAATGTGAACACTTGGCCAGGTCCTATCGAGCCTAGTGAGAACAGATGCCAAAGCTAAATTTACCCTCAGTGGACAAGGGGACACACGGTTCTGCACCACAGATTTGCGATTCTGCGTCGTTACTGTCACTTGGCGTACCCCAGTACGCCGCGTTCCAGTGCCTTGCAGAATCGCAAATCTGAGATGCAGAACTCCTTTGGACCTCAACCACCGTCAAAAGACGGTGGTTGAGGCGTGTGTGCCCTTGTTCACTGAGGGTACCAAAACGAGAGTTACAGATTAGGAGATAAATTGATTATGAGAATATGGAACCGTATTGTATGCCTGGGAATGGCGGCTGTCATGATGTGGAGCACTACTGTTTACGGAGAAGTAATTAACTTTACAGGTCCTGAGGGTCAAACCAGCGGCGTATACAACACAAATACCGGAGCAGGCCCGGGAAGCGGCCAGACCTCGCCGGGGGGAAGCCAGACTCTGCCGGGGCCGTCCACCGGAAATACATCAGGCGCTACAGTGCAGAAGCCTACCATAGCAGCTGAGGGGGCAGTGCTGTTAAATGCCAATACCGGGGAGATCCTGTTTGAGAAAAACGGGACTACCCGTTTTTATCCTGCCAGCATTACTAAACTGATGACGGCGCTTCTGGCTGTGGAGAACTGCGGCTTAGGAGATACGGTTACCTTTTCCAAAACCGCCACTACAAATTTAGAGTCAGGAGCCGTTACGATAAGCCTGACGGAGGGAGACAAGCTGACGGTAGAGCAGTGCCTTTACGCTTTAATGCTGAAATCTGCCAATGAGGTGGCTAACGGGATGGCAGAGCACATATCCGGAAGCGTGGCAGGATTTGCAGATAAAATGAACAGCAGGGCCAGGGAACTGGGGTGCACAGGCACCCATTTTGCAAATCCCAATGGCCTTAATGATACCCAGCACTATACGACTCCCAGAGATATGGCATTGATTGCGCGGGCGGCTTTTGCCAATCCTACCGTAGCCAGGGCGGCTTCCACCTTATCTTACCAGATTCCGGCAACAAAAAAAGCGGCAGCCCGAACCATTACCATGGGCCACAAAATGCTCTATCCCAATGATTCCAGATATTATCAGGGAATTGTAGCAGGAAAAACCGGATATACGTCTAAGGCCGGAAACACTTTGGCCACCTGTGCGGAGAGAAATGGACTCAGGCTTATTGCCATTGTTATGAAAAGCAACCAGACCCATTATACCGATACTAAAGCATTGCTGGATTACGGCTTTGCCCTGGCAAATGCAGGGCTTACTTCCACCGGAATGTCACAAAGCGGAACAACCCCCGGCGCCAATAATGGAAGTACAGGCCCGGGCGTTCAAAGCGGGACCTGGCGGCAGGACAGTTACGGCTGGTATTACGTAAAGTCCAATGGCTCACGGGCCGCCAATGAATGGCAGACCATTAACGGCAAGGAATACTGGTTTGATTCCAACCAGTATATGGCAACCGGCTGGCGGCAGTTTGTAGGGGGCGTGTGGTATTACTTTGGTAATGATGGCTCTCTGGCCAAAAACACCTGGGTTCAAAACAGCCAGGGACAATGGTTTTATGTGGGAGCAAACGGTGAGATGCTTAAAAATACCACCACTCCAGACGGGTCTTATGTAAATGAATCCGGTGTAAAAGTGCGGTAAATCTGCAGGGGAATGTGGCTGGCCTCATTTTGCAACCTTTCTTTGTCCATTGATGGTAATCATGAATCATGATTGATAAACTTTCCATAAAGGCCTTGTGCGTTTTTTTCGCACAGGCCTTTTATAATGGAGACGTGCATGTACTTGACGGCAGCACTGCCAGAGTGTATGATGGAAGAAATTAGAAATTATTGGAAGGAAAGGGAGGGCTGATATGAAGGAAAAGCTGTACACAATTGAGGTTATGGATGCGGTAAAGGCCGGTGATGAATGTCCGTGCTGTTATTTGGAGCGGAAACTAGAGCAGGATGCCATAAGCTTTACATTGGGATCCTCCTATATGGAGGATGATATCCGGGCAGACACGGATCAGACAGGCTTTTGCAGAAAACATACCAAGATGATGTATGATTATGGAAACTATCTGGGAAATGCCTGGATTTTAAAAACCCGGATGAAGTATTTAAGAGATCACTTTAAAGAATCCGTGGAAGAGGGAAAGACCGGCACAGCTCCTCAAAAAAGCGCTCTGTTTGGCTGGATGAAAAAGACTTCTTCTGAAAACAGGCAGGGAAGGGAAAGCTGCTATGTGTGCCGGAAAATTGACGAGACTTATGAGAGAATCCAAAACACCTTTGTTTACCTGATGAGAACAGAACCGGAATTTATCAGCCTGTTAAAGGATTCCAAGGGCTTCTGCCTGCCTCATTTTTATGATGTATTAAATACTTGCAGAAGCAGGTGTAAGGCTGAGGAGGCGCAGAAAATGGAAGAGATTCTGTGTAGCCTTATGGAGAGGGAGCTTTCCAGAATCCAGGAGGACATTGACTGGTTTGTAGAAAAATACGATTACCGCAACCAAAATGCGGATTGGAAAAATTCCAAAGATGCGGTGCCCAGAACCATGCAGAAAATAACCGGAGGGTATCCTGCGGATCCGGTATTTAAACAGAAATAGAAACAGCAGACCAAAGGAAAGGCTGGTATATTATGGAATTGTGGGATGTATACGACAAAAACCGGAACAAAACCGGAAAAACCCATGTCAGGGGAGTGCCTATGGCAGAGGGAGAGTACCACATTGTAACCGATATCTGGACGATTAACCTGGAAGGAAAGATTCTTTTAACCCAGCGCCACCCGGATAAGACCTTTGGGCTTTGGTGGGAGTGTACAGGGGGATCAGCCAAGGCAGGGGAAGAAAGTCTGGACAGTGTTCTAAGAGAGCTTTCCGAGGAAGTGGGGATTTTTGCCCGGCCGGAGGAGGTGCATCTTCTTCACACAGTAGAGAGGCCGGACAGATTTGTGGATACCTATGTGACGGTTCAGGATGTAACCAGGGAGAAACTGGTTCTTCAGGAGGAAGAGGTGGTAGACGCGGTATTTGTCACCTTTGAAGAGGTTTACAGACTGTGGAGCCAGGGAAAAATGCTTCCGAGAGAGCGGTTTCCCATGTATGCGGATCTGCTTTTGCAGGAAGTAAACAAGGTATTGAAAAAGCAGGAATGATTTACCTGGTTTTGGGATATACTGAGAGGGAAATCCAAGGAAATATACTAGGAGGAACCTTATATGACAGATTTTAAGAGCAGCGCTACAGCCAAAAATTTGATGCGGGCATTTGCAGGAGAGAGCCAGGCCAGAAACCGTTATACCCTGGCGGCGGGAAAGGCTAAGGAGCAGAAACTTCCTGTACTCCAGGCCGTATTTTTATACACTGCGGATCAGGAGAAGGAGCATGCAGAGGTATTTTACAATTTTCTCCAGGACATGAATGGAGAGACCATCCATATTGACGGCGGATATCCGGTGGATTTGGATCCCGGTATTCTGGAACAGTTAAAGAAAGCCACTCACAATGAGAACGAGGAGCATGACGTGGTGTATAAGTCCTTTGCCGATATTGCGGAGCAGGAGGGTTTTTCCCGGATTGCCCAGACTTTCCGGATGATTGCAGATGTGGAAAAGACCCACGCAGATCGTTTCCAGATGTTTGGGAAGCTTATGGAAGAAGGCCGTCTGTTTGTTTCGGATGTAGAGACAGGCTGGGTGTGCTTAAACTGCGGCCATGTCCATCAGGGCAAGGAAGCGCCGCAGACATGTCCCGTCTGCCAGCACGAACAGGGCTATTTTATCCGTATGGAGCTGGCTCCATGGACGGCGTCGGGATGGTGCGGAAAATAGGATAGAGAAAAGGGATAGGTAGATTATGAAGAAAACACTACTGGGAGCTTTGGGGCTTATGGCCGCCGGAGCCGGGGCCAGCCTTATTCTTTGGTCTGAACATGAAAGAGATTGCCTGGCAGTGGAGCGTATTTCTATTTCTTCGAAAAAGATCCAGACTCCCAAAAGACTGGTTTTTTTGTCGGATCTTCATGATAAAGAGTTTGGCCCTGAAAATGTCAGACTGATAAAAGCCATTGACCGGGCAGAGCCGGACGCCGTTTTAATTGGCGGCGACATGATGGTGAGCAAAGGGACGCCGGGGATTTCCATTGCGGTATCCCTGGTGGAAAAGCTTGCCAAAAAGTATCCTGTGTATTACGGAAACGGAAACCATGAAAACCGTATGGTGTGGGAGCGCTCTGTGTATGGAGGGCTATACGAGGAGTACCGGGATATATTAAAGAAACTGGGAGTCATTTATCTGGAAAATGGTACAGGCCTGTTGGGAGAGGACGTGGCAGTCAGCGGCATAGATTTAAGGAAGAAGCATTACCAAAAACTTTTTTTAGAACGCCCCCGGCCGTTAAAAAAGGATTACCTTTATACCAGTTTGGGAAAGGCAGATGAGAACCGCTTTCAGATTTTATTAATCCATTCGCCTATGTATTTTAAGGAAAGCGCTGACTGGGGAGCTGATTTGACCTTATCCGGGCATTTTCATGGAGGAACCATAAGACTGCCTCTTCTGGGCGGGGTTATGACGCCTCAGTATCAGTTTTTCCTGCCCTGGTGTGCCGGGAGCTTTGAGGATAAAGGGAAACGGATGGTAGTCAGCAGAGGGCTGGGAACCCATTCCATTAATATCCGGATCAATAATAAGCCGCAGGTGATTCTTTTGGATTTAAAGCCTTTATGCTCCTGATAGAGAAAACCGGGTAAAAACCGCCTTGCGGGCTGTATCATAACTCAAACGTTTGCCTAAATTTTCCTTGATATTTGTGCAAAATTTGAGTAGAATATGGTTAACCGGTGACAGAAGTCATCACAAAAATAAAAGAACTATTGGAAAACCAGGAAAACGGCATTTATGAATGACAGCTGTAATGATACCAGGAAGGTATGACTATTCTGAAAAGGATAGGTCTGCTTTTCTGGTATTTTTTATGGGGATGCCGCTGTCGCGATGCGTTTGCGGTGCAGAATCCCGCAAGCGGGAGTCTTATTTATTTGAGAGGAACAGGAAATGACGAGAATAAGAAAATCAATGACAGTGTTGCTGATGGCGGCTGTATTGACAGGGTGCAGTCAGAGGCAGAGTAATCAGAATCAGGAAGTTATTGAAGGCAATAGCCCTGGAGCCGCCGGTCAGGCCGCCAAAGACAGCGTGGTGGTGGTGATGCCTCCCGGCTCTGAACCGGAGGCAGGATTTGACCCGGCTTACGGCTGGGGGGCAGGAGAGCATGCCCATGAGCCGCTGATTCAGAGCACTTTGACGGTAACCGCCGCGGATTTGTCTATTGATTATGATTTGGCTACAGAGATGACCTGCAGTGAGGACGGCCTTTTGTGGACCGTGGACATTCGGGATGACGTAAGCTTTACCGATGGGGAAGCGCTTACGGCAGAAGATGTGGCATTTACTTACAATACTCTTCGGGATGTCAGTTCAGTCAATGACTTTACCATGTTAAAAGAAGCGGTGGCCGTGGACAGCGACACGGTGGAGTTTCACATGACCCGTCCCTATTCCATATGGCCCTACACCATGGCGGTTGTAGGAATTGTGCCGGAACATGCCTATGGGGCGGATTACGGCCAGTCCCCCGTAGGATCGGGAAGATACATACTGAAGCAATGGGACAAAGGCCAGCAGGTAGTTCTGGAGGCCAACCCCGATTATTACGGCCCGGCTCCGGGAATGAAGAAAGTGACCATCCTGTTTATGGATGAGGACGCGGCTTATGCGGCAGTTTTGTCCGGCCAGGCAGATCTGGCTTATACGGCGGCTTCTTATGGGGAAGGAATCATTGACGGCTACAGCCTGCTGGACTGTGAGACCGTGGACAACCGCGGATTCAACCTTCCGGCCCTTCCCAGACAGACTTTAAAGGACGGTACGGTGATTGGAAACGACCTGACCTGTGACGTAAGAGTCCGCAGGGCCATTAACCTGGCTGTGGATCGGGAATTGTTGATTGAAAATGTACTGGATGGATACGGGACTCCGGCTTACAGTGTCTGTGACAAGATGCCCTGGTATTATGAGGGCAGCCAGGTGACACAGAACCTGGAGCAGGCCAAAGCCCTTATGGAGGAAGCCGGCTGGCTGGAAGGAAAGGACGGGATAAGGGAAAAGGACAAAATTCGGGCAGAGCTGGAGATTGCCTACCCTTCCGGAGATTCGGTCCGCCAGGCCATGGCTTCTGAGACAGCCAACCAGTTAAAGGCGCTGGGAATTGACACATCCGTAAGAGGTGTAAGCTGGGAGGAAGCCTATACCATGGCTTACCGGCAGCCTCTTATGTGGGGCTGGGGGGCCCATACTCCCATGGAGCTTTATAATATTTACCATACTGAGCCGGAAAGCGGAAGGGCCCGGTATTCTCCTTATGCCAGCCGGACGGTGGATCAGTATATGGATGAGGCCCTGGCGTCGCCGGATTTGGAAACGTCTTACCAATTGTGGAAAAAAGCCCAATGGGACGGCAGTGCCGGAATTACCCAAGATGGGGACATTCCCTGGATCTGGCTGGCAAATGTAGATCATCTTTACTGGGTTCGATCCGGTCTTTTAGTGGCGGAGCAAAAGATTCATCCCCACGGACACGGCTGGTCTGTTGTCAATAATGTAGATTTGTGGAGCTGGAATAATTAATGAAAGAGAAACAGATACAAAAATTTCTTATGGGAATTCTGAGGGTCGCCCTTTTGATATTTGGGGTTAGCGCGGCGGCCTTTTTCCTTCTGGCTATTTCCCCTATTGACCCGCTGCAGAGCAATGTGGGCCAGGGGGCCTTAGGAGCCATGAGCCAGGAGCAGGTGGAAAAATTAAAGGCTTACTGGGGAGCGGATACACCTATGATACAGAGATTTTTTACCTGGGCATGGGATTTTGTCAGAGGGGACATGGGGGTCTCCCTGCTGTACCGCAGGAAGGTCAGCGAGATTTTATGGGAAAAGGCGGCAGGTTCATTGGGGATGATGGCCCTGGCCTGGCTGCTTTCCGGAGGAATGGGGTTTTTCCTTGGAAGCCTTGCCGGGGCAAAACAGGGGAAATGGCAGGACAGGCTGATAACTGGCTACAGCCTTTTGATGGCCAGCACGCCGGCCTTTTTCCTGGCTTTGCTCCTCCTTATGATATTTTCCGTGTGGCTGAAAATCTTGCCGGTTGGATTTTCGGTGCCTGTCGGCGTGGAAGCCTCCCAGGTAAGCTTTGCCGACAGGGCAGTCCATGCCATTCTTCCGGCAGCGGCTCTCAGCCTGACGGGAATTTCCAATATTGCCCTTCACACCAGAGAGAAAATGATAGAAGTGATGGAAAGCGACTATGTGCTGTTTGCCCGGGCCAGGGGAGAGGATACCCGACGGATTATTAGACGCCACTGTCTGCGAAATATTGCCCTTCCGGCTATGACACTGCAGTTTGCCTCTGTCAGCGAAATATTCGGCGGATCGGTTTTGGTGGAACAGGTGTTTTCCTATCCCGGGTTAGGACAGGCGGCGGTAAACGCAGGCCTTGGCAGCGATGTGCCTCTGCTTCTGGGAATTACGGTGGTCACCGCAGTCCTGGTTTTTGGCGGAAACGCCCTGGCAAACCTGCTTTACGGAATGATTGACCCCAGAATCAAAAGGGGGGATGGGATATGAAAATAAACCGAAGGACAAAGACCATAGGCTGGCTTCTTTTGTCAGCGGTATTTTTAGTTACCGTTACCCTGTGGGGCTGTTTCTGGAGAGAAGAAGCCCTTATTACGGATTTTTCCAGAAAAAACCTTCCTCCCTGCAGGGAATATCCTTTCGGAACAGACTTTATGGGGAGGGATATGTTTGTGCGGACCATTGCCGGGCTTTCTTTAAGCATCCGGCTGGGGATTTTGACTGCGGCGGCCAGCGCCGTGTTTGCAGGGATTCTTGGCATATGCGGGGCAGTGCTGGGAAAGGCGGCGGATTCCTTTGTTACCTTTCTGATTGATTTGGTAATGGGAATCCCCCATATCCTTTTGCTGATTCTGATTTCCTACGCCTGCGGGAAAGGATTTTTTGGTGTGGTTGTGGGGATTACCCTGACTCACTGGACATCTCTTGCAAGGCTCTTAAGAGGGGAGGTGCTGCAGCTGAAAAACAGCCAGTACATCCAGATTGCTTCCCGGTTAGGAATGGGGAAGCTTCAGATTGCGGCAAAGCACATGGTTTGCCACTTGCTTCCCCAGTTTTTTACCGGGCTGATTTTACTATTTCCCCATGCTATTCTCCATGAGGCCAGCATTACCTTTTTGGGATTTGGTTTATCCCCGGAGGATGCGGCCATGGGGGTGATTTTATCAGAAAGCATGAAATACCTGGCTACGGGGAAGTGGTGGCTGGCCCTGTTTCCCGGCGGGCTTTTAACAATAACCGTGCTGCTGTTCCACGTGCTGGGGGACAGCGTCTGTAAGCTTTTGGATCCGGGCAGCGCTCATGAGTAAGGGAAGTTTTTGCCCGGCTATTTGACAGTAGGAGACAACATGGAAAAAGAAGAGTTACTGAAGGTGGACGGCCTGTCCATCTCCTTTCGGCAATATACCAGAGGCCTTCGCCAGAGGGAGCTTCCGGTAATAAACGATTTAAGCCTTACGGTAAGGGCGGGGGAAATGACGGCGGTGGTAGGAGCCAGCGGATCCGGGAAGAGCCTTTTAGCTCACGGGATTTTAGGGATTCTCCCCTACAATGCCTCTGTTTCCGGCAGGATTTACTATGAGGGCAGAGAACTGGATGCTCCCTTAAGAAGGCATATAGTGGGAACAGAGGTGGCTCTGGTGCCCCAGAGCGTGTCCTGCCTGGATCCGCTGATGCAGGTGGGAGAGCAGGTGCGAAACGGCAAAAAAAGCCCTTCCGCCAGAGAAAGGTGCCGCAGCCTGTTAAACCGCTATGGCCTGGGAAAAGAGGTGGAAAGCCAGTATCCCTTTGAGCTGTCCGGAGGAATGGCCAGGAGAGTGTTGATTTCCACAGCCCTGATGGAAACACCAAAGCTGGTGATTGCCGACGAGCCAACGCCGGGCCTTCATTTGGCGGCGGCCAAACGGGTGTTGGGACATTTTCGGGAAATCGCGGATCAGGGCGCCGGAGTCCTTTTGATTACCCACGATTTGGAACTGGCCCTGGAAGTGGCAGACCGAATTGCCGTGTTCTATGCAGGGACTACGGTGGAAGAAATGCCGGCGGAACATTTTCAGAAGGAGGGGCTGCTTTTACATCCCTACAGCCAGGCTCTCTACCGGGCCATGCCAGAGCATGGGTTTCAGGCTCTTCCCGGGGTTCAGCCTTATGTGACAGAGCGGGGGCCGGGCTGTGTATTTGCGGCCCGGTGCCCCCATGGGAAAGAGGAATGTGGAAAGACAGAGATTCCGGTAAAGGAAACGGCCGGGGGCTGGGTAAAATGTCTTAGAAAGGAGCTGCCATGAAGCTTGAGGCAAAGGAAATATCCTTCCGGTACCAAACAGGCAGCCGGCAGATTTTAAATAAATTTTCCCTGGAAATAGACAGCAGAGAGCAGGTAGGGCTGATTGCGCCCAGCGGGTTTGGAAAAACTACCTTCTGTAAGATTCTGGCCGGCTATGAGAGGCCGGACGGCGGCAGTATTTTGCTGGACGGAAGGCCTTTGGAAGAGTTTGGATCTTACTGCCCGGTGCAAATGATCTGGCAGCACCCGGAGCTTTCGGTGAATCCAAAACGGCGGATGAAAACCGTTTTAGAGGAAGGGGACAGGATAACCCGGGATATTATCAGAGGACTTGGCATTGAAGAGGACTGGCTGAACCGGTTTCCGGCAGAGCTTTCCGGCGGGGAATTGCAGCGGTTCTGCATTGCAAGGGCTTTGGGGGAGAGAACCAGGTTCCTCCTGGCCGACGAGATTACTACCATGCTGGATCTCATTACCCAGAGCCAGATATGGCAGTTTTTATTAGAAGAAACCAGGCGGAGGGAAATTGGCCTTTTGGTAGTCAGCCATTCCCGGCCTTTGATTAATCGGATATGTACGAGAAAGGTGGAGATGGAGCCATGGACGTAAGGAAAATGCTTAAGGAAGTGCAGGAAGGAAAGTTGTCCATCGGGGAAGCGGAAGAAAGATTAAGGGATCTTCCCTATGAGGATTTGGGATACGCCAAGCTGGATCATCACAGAAGGTTAAGGTCCGGATTGGGGGAGACCGTATTTTGTCAGGGAAAGCCGGACCAATATCTGGTAAAAATTTACCAGTCCTTAGCGGAGCAAAACGGCCGGGTTTTGGGAACCAGAGCTACCGAAGAGCAGTATAAGCTGGTGAAGGCGGCGGTGCCTCAGGCAGTTTACGATCCCATTTCCCGGATTTTAAAAGTGGAAAAGGAAGATAAGATAAGGACAGGACTGGTGGCGGTATGCACCGGCGGCACGGCGGACATTCCGGTGGCAGAGGAAGCGGCCCAGACAGCAGAATTCTTTGGCTGTAATGTGGATCGGATTTATGACGTGGGGGTGGCCGGAATTCATCGCCTGCTGTCCCAGAGGGAGCGGATTGTAAAGGCCAACTGCGTGGTGGCAGTGGCCGGTATGGAAGGCGCTTTGGGGACCGTCATTGGCGGCCTGGTGGAGAACCCGGTGATTGCAGTTCCTACGTCTGTAGGGTATGGGGCCAGTTTCCACGGCCTGTCGGCCCTTTTAACTATGATCAATTCCTGTGCCAACGGCATTTCCGTAGTAAACATTGACAATGGCTACGGCGCAGGTTATATTGCTACACAAATAAATCGATTGGCGGTAAGATAAAATGAAAAAGGAACGAATTTTATATTTAGAGTGTAATTCCGGAATCAGCGGCGATATGACCGTAGGGGCCCTGCTGGATTTGGGCGCCAGCAGAAAGGCGCTTGAAGAGACTCTGGAAAGCCTGGGAATCGGCGGCTATCACCTTCACTTTGGAAGAAAGAAAAAATGCGGCATTGATGCCTTTGATTTCGATGTGCATTTGGAGGAAAATGGGGATGGGCATCATCATGAACATGACCATTCTCACGGTCATGTTTGTGAGAACCACGACAGGCATGAACACGTTCACGCTCATGAACATCATGACGGCCATGAACATTCTCACCCTCATATTCACCGGGGACTGTCGGATATTCTTGCCATTATCCGCCGCATGGACGGGGAGCAGGAGGTAAAGGATCTGGCTGCGAAGATATTTTACATTGTCGCAGAGGCAGAGTCCAAGGCTCACGGCATTCCGGTAGAAGAGGTACATTTCCATGAGGTAGGGGCCATTGACTCCATTGTGGATATTATCAGTACCGCTGTGTGTGTCCGGAACCTGAATATAGATAAAATTATCGTTTCTCCCCTGGCAGAAGGTCAGGGCTATGTCCGCTGCCAGCATGGGGTTATGCCGGTACCGGTGCCGGCTACTGCCAATATTGCCGCTGCGTGGAATTTGAAAATGAAGTTTACCGACAATGAGGGGGAGATGGTGACGCCTACCGGAGCCGCCATTGCCGCAGCCCTTCACTGCGGAGAGTCTTTGCCCCAATATTATCAAATTGAAAAAATCGGAATCGGAGCCGGAAATAAAGATTTTAAAAACGCCAATATTCTTCGGGCCATGGTGATTACAGCGGAAAAACCGGATACTGGGACAAAAGAGGTTCCGGCAAAACCTGCCGGTAACACCTTTGGCCGGATTGACGAAGGGGTTGATTGCCAGGCCCTTAAAGGCCTGGACAGCGATACTATGGTGAAGCTGGAGGCCAACTTAGATGACTGTACCGGTGAAGCTCTGGGTTTTGCCATGGAGGAGCTTTTGGCAGCCGGAGCGGCTGACGTATGGTACACTCCGATTTTTATGAAGAAAAACCGGCCTGCTTACCTGCTGTCTGTTTTGTGTAAGGAACCGGTGAGAAACCGGCTGGAGGAAATTATTTTCACCCACACCACCACCATTGGAATCCGCCGAACCGTAATGGAGAGAACTATTTTAAAAAGGAACTGCACAGAGATTGAGACGGAGCTGGGAAAGGCCAAAGTAAAAATCTGCCAGCGGGGCCAGAGCCAGGCGGCCTACCCGGAGTATGAGAGTGTAAAAGAGATTGCCAGAACCCGGAATCTGCCTTTTACAGAAGTTTATCACCAAATCAAAGAAGCAGCGTCAGATAAAAAAAAAGACAATAGCCTGGCAGCAGCCTGGCGGGAATGTTCCAACGGCTCTAAGGAGCTGACAGAAAACATCCTCCTTCCAATTCGTGCCAGACTGGAGCAGGAGATGGAAAAATATGCCGGGGAAGATGTGGCAGTTGCCTTTTCCGGCGGAGTAGACTCCAGTCTGCTGTTAAAGCTGGCCTGTGAAGCTGCTAAAAAAACAGGAACTAGGGTTTACGGGGTTACTTTTGATACCAGGCTTCACCCGGCCTGCGATTTGGAGATTGCAAAACAGGTGGCCAAAGAGCTGGGAGCAGAACACGTTATTCTTACCATAGATGAATTGGAGCAGGCGGAGATTGGCAAAAATCCCAAAGATCGCTGCTACCTCTGTAAACGCAGCCTGTTTATGCACTTACAGGAATTTGCCAAAGGCCGGGGAATTTCCCGGATTTTAGAAGGCACCAACCAGGATGACCTTCATGTTTACCGTCCCGGCATCCGGGCGGTAAAAGAGCTGGGCATTATCAGCCCTTTGGCGGAGCTGGGCATTACTAAGACCCAGGTTAAGGCTCTGGCTTCCTTCTATAGAATTTCCGTGGCAGCCCGTCCCTCCACCCCCTGTATGGCAACCCGCCTTCCCTATGGGGCAGAACTGGATTATGAAATATTAGAGAAAATTGAACAGGGGGAAGCCTGGCTGCGTGAGCGGCTCGACGGAAACGTCCGGTTAAGGATTCACGGCCAGATTGCCCGGATTGAGGTGGACAAGGAGAGCTTTCAGACAGTCATGGATTTAAAAGACGCTGTCACCGGGGTTCTGAAAGATTTGGGATTTCCTTATGTGACACTGGATCTGGAGGGATTTCGGTCAGGGAGTATGGATTTGGTATAAAGGGTTAAATTAATAAAAATAGAAAAGAGTCGGACGAATGTATTTGCTGTTATTTTTGTCCCATGCTATACTGAGGATATAAAGCATATATTTCTCAAATTTCAGCCGCATGGCATCTGTTAATCTCATATTCATTTCGGAAAATCTATGCTTTTCAATACCAGAAGAGCAGGAGATTTTTCATCAGACTCAGAGGAAGTAAAAGATGAAATAAGAGAAGAGGGAAAACAAGAAATACATAAGCAAACTGTCAATGCCGTTATCCGGATATGTAAAAAATTGGAGCTGACAGAGGATGCCATTATAGAAGTCCTCCAAGCCGACTTTTCTATTTCCAGATCACAGGCTCTTAAATATATAGAAACGGAAAACGATTTTGCAAAAGCCTGGTAACAAAGAGGCAGGGATTCCGGTAAGAAATCCCTGCCAAAAAAATTTTTGTTAGTCTAAAACAGTATAACCGTAGCTGTTTACGATTGCATCCAGCTTTACGCCAGCCTTGCAGTCGGGACAGTTATCCGGCTCGGAAAGCTTAAACTCGGGAAGGTCAGCAGCTTCAAATACGGAATTAACCGGATGTCCTTCAATTTCGCTGATAGCAGAGAAGATGCAGGAGATGCCTTCTACGATTCCGCCATAGGAAGCGATGCAACGGATACTTTTGGCAATCGTATGACCAGACATTGCAGTGGCCAGAACAACCAGCACATGCTTGCCTTTTAACATGGGCTTAATGTTGTCGCGGACAACCATCTGACCGCTGGAATCAAACTCAGGAGTCAGGATATAAGTGGTCTTGTGGGTATTGGTGGTGGCAACGCCTACTTCAGATAATTCCTTTGCAACATAAGCGCCGATAGCCTCACAGCCGTCCATACAGATAATGGTATCAATGGGAGCTTTGGTTGCATTGGTAGCCGCCAGCTGATTAAACATTTCAGAAGCCAACCCACTAACCGAGCTTAAAGTTACGCGCTTTACATATTTCTTTACAATGGCTTTTGCAACTGCCTCTGCATTGCACTGACGCATCTTTAATTCGGTCATATCAATATAATAATTAATGTGGAAGCGGTCGGATGAAAAATGTCCCTTGGTCACCTTTAATGCAAGATCATGATTATCTTTGGAATAAATTTTGATAGCTTCACCCATGCTCATAAGAAAAACCTCCTTAAACGATAGTTGAAATATTATTTTTAAAATAAGTATCTGTGGTTATTATACTGGATAGTCTATTCAAAAGATATAACTGGGGTTAAGTTTTAGAAAAAAACTTCCATTGTCAGTAAATTTACTTAAAATGATAGGACTCCAAAAGCTGGTTTTTCATGTGCCACAGTTGGTGGGAGAGATCCACATGAACTTTGTGAGGGTTAACCAGACGCCGGGACTCTTCCCACAGGGTATTCAATTCTGCCTTGCAGTAGGCCTGGATATCCATGACAGCTGGACTTTCATAGACACATTCTCCCCGAAGGAATACAGGAACCATCAGATCCCGGATGGTATAGCTGTGGGGAGCCAGATGGGTCTTCTTCCAGGTTTGAACAGGATCAAAAAGCAGGAGGGAGCTGCCTTCATCGAATTGTTCGTCGGTCAGGCAGATCAAATCGGCAATAATTTTTCCGGTTTCTTTATTATAAATCCGTTTAATAGTTTTGTCGCCTGGATTTGTAATTTTTTCCGCATTCTCGGACAGCTTAATTTTGGGAATAAACTTTCCGGTGTTTTTGTCCCGAATCGCGGCCAGCTTGTATACTCCGCCAAAAGAAGGGCAGTCTTTGGAGGTAATCAAATTAGTGCCTACCCCCCAGGAATTAATAGTGGCTCCCTGAAGTTTTAAGCTGTTAATCAGTTCTTCATCTAAATCATTGGAGGCAGAGATTACTGCATCTGGGAATCCGGCGGCATCCAGCATCTTTTTGGCCTCTTTGGACAGATAGGCCAGGTCTCCGCTGTCTAAACGGATACCGTAGAAAGGCATGGGAATTCCAGCTTCCTTCATCTCGGTAAAGACCTTGATGGCGTTGGGGATACCGGAATTTAAAGTGTCATAGGTATCCACCAGAAGGATACAGGCGGTAGGATAAAGCCTGGCATAGGTGCGGAAAGCGGTAATCTCGTCAGGAAAACTCATAATCCAGCTGTGGGCGTGAGTCCCTTTAATGGGAACCTGGAACATTTTACCGCAGAGTACATTAGAGGTGCCTACACAGCCTGCAATCATAGCTGCACGGGCGCCGTAGACACCAGCGTCAGGCCCCTGGGCGCGGCGAAGGCCGAATTCCATAACCCCGTCCCCCTGGGCGGCATGAACAATCCGGGAGGTCTTGGTAGCAATCAGGCTTTGATGATTGATAATATTTAAGAGAGCTGTTTCAATAAGCTGGGCTTCCATAATGGGAGCAATTACCTTAACCAAAGGTTCTCTGGGAAATACCACTGTTCCCTCAGGAATGGCGTAAATATCGCCGGAAAACTTAAAATGGGCCAGATAGTTGAGAAAATCTTCTCCGAAAATTCCCAAACTTCGCAGATATTCCACATCATCCGTATCAAAATGGAGATTTTTTACATATTGGATAGCCTGTTCCAGGCCTGCACAGATGGCAAATCCATTCTCACAGGGGTTGGTGCGGTAAAACATGTCAAAGATGACTGTTTCATTGGCATCTTTTTCTTTAAAATATCCCTGCATCATGGTTAATTCGTAAAAATCAGTAAGTAGTGTCAGATTCTGTTGATTCATAATCATTCCTCCCGGTAATAACCGTTTCTTCCGTCCAGATAGCATTCTCACTAGGCTCAAAAAGACCTCGCCAAGTGTTCATAGTATACCATGTACACTAAGCTCGAAAAGACCTCGCTAAGTGTCCAGGCATGCATTCTCACTAGGCTCGAAAAGACCTCGCCAAGTGTTCATAGTATATCATAAGTTGGGGGAATAACAAAGGGATTGATAGAAAAATAACAAAGTTCTCCAAAAGGGGAAGAGGACTTCCGGCATTTTTGCAGGCGATGGGTAAGAAAAATGTAAGAAATCAGAAAGGGAAAGAATACTTGGAAGTCCGGCACATCTATGTTAAAATTAAGAAACATTGGAATTTGGAGGAAATAGTGTGAAAATACATGCATCTGTTAAAAAAATTGTGTTGACTCTTATGTGTAGCTTTTTTTTAATGGGGCTGTGGGGCGGATTTTTATTCCCGGGATATTCTTATGCCAGTCCGGGAGATGAATCTGACATAGGCCCGGGTACTGGCCTGGCAACCGGATATGAAGCTTATGGCACTTACAGAGATACCAGCGATGGAGATGAGTTAAAGGGGGTATGGATTTCCTATCTGGAATGGGAGCGGCTTCCTAAGGAGCGGAAAAGTTTTGAAAAAGCCGTGGATCAGATGTTTGATAACGTAAAATCCTGGGGGATGAATGCGGTATTCGTCCATGTCCGTTCTCACAGCGACGCTATGTATCCCTCTGATTATTATCCCTGGTCTAAATTTGCATCCGGCAGCGCCGGAAAGGATCCGGGATATGATCCTTTAGAATATATGATAAAGGCGGCTCATGCCAGAGGATTAAAGTTTCATGCCTGGCTGAATCCTTACCGGGTTACCGGCTATCTTATGAGCTGGGATGAAGTTTCTGACAGCTCCCCGGCGAAACAATGGTTTGGCAGCGGAGATGAAGCCGGGAGCAGGAGAGTGTTAAAGCAGGACGGTTCCTGGTACTATAATCCTTCTTTTCCGGAGGTCCGGGAGCTGGTGACAAAAGGAGTTGCGGAGATTGTAGAAAATTACCAGGTGGACGGAATTCACTTTGATGATTATTTTTATCCGGAGCTGGATGATAACAATCCGTCCCGATACTTTGACCTGCCGGAATATCTGGCATCCGGCTCAAAACTGTCTGTAGATAATTGGAGGAGAGCCAATGTAAACCAGTTAGTGGCAGAGACATACCGCACAGTAAAGTCCATTAATCCCTCTGTTGTATTTGGAATCAGCCCCCGGGGCTATGTGAAGGAGTTAAGAAGCAGCCAGGAACTTTTTACAGATATTGATACATGGATGTCAATGGAAGGATATATTGATTATATTATGCCTCAGATTTATTGGGGCTTTGAAACCAGAACAGCTGCCGGTAACCCTGCCCCTTATGCTTTTGAAAACAACTTAAAGACCTGGATTGATTTAAAGAAAAGAGGAAATGCAAAACTGTATCTGGGCCTGGCTGCTTACCGGGCAGGAACGGATACCAAAGATTATACCGGAACCTCTGAGTGGCTGCGGAGGGACGATATACTAAAGCGTCAGGTTGAGATGGGACGTGCAAGCGGGCAGGTATCCGGATATTGCTTTTTCAGCTACAGTTCCTTCCTGGAAGAAGCAGCAGAAAAAGAGGTAAAAAATCTCCTTCCGGTCCTGTCTCAATAAATGGTCCTGGACTGCCGTGTTTTAAAAGCTATACGCCAAACACTTTTCGGTACATCTGCCTGGTAAGGATACAGGCGGTAATGGTTACCAGGATTTCCAGGGCGCTGTTGACAATCCCGCTGATAAGAAGCAGAATCAGGCTTACTGTAAAAGAACTCCACAGGATGTGCATGGGAGTCCGAAACAGGGCAGGCCGGTTTTGGTAGTAACTGTGGATGAGAAAAACCAGGCAGAAAAACAGAGAGACTCCGGAAAAAAAGGCAAATATAATGTGAAGCCAGGCCTGAACGGGAAACTGGGACGGAATATAAGGAAGGATAATGGCGGCGGTTAAAAAAAGCAGGGCCAGATTGAGAAGGGAAAAGCAGACTCTCCGCTTTTTTACAGACCGGAACCTTCCCTGGGAAAAGGGCGCCTGATC
Source organism: uncultured Lachnospiraceae bacterium (assembly GCA_910577645.1). Taxonomy (GTDB): domain Bacteria; phylum Bacillota; class Clostridia; order Lachnospirales; family Lachnospiraceae; genus UMGS1370. The sequence goes on along the minus strand of CAJTOL010000003.1, from coordinate 76,341 downwards.
AATCAAAGGAAAGAGCATCCGATACAAAGTACAGCTGATAAGGATGCCCCATGCTGCAAAGGCTTTTTTCTGCTGTTCCAGACTCCCGATTACAGAAAAATTACTGGTGAACCAGTCGGTTCCCCGGACGAAAAGCAGGGTGTATATGGGAATGATCAGGTAAGAAAGAGCAGAAAGGATCATGCCACACCTCCTAAAAGTTGTCTGGACGGATAAAATTTCATCCTTAGTGTCACACAAATCTGCCAAAACATGTGTGGAAAAATCATGGAAAATGCACGAAAAACTGGGAAAAAACTGGGTTTTCCTTGACTTTTAAGGAGTGATTCCATATAATAATAGTCGCTATATAAAAAGACTGAGATGGAGACAGTAAGGCTGCCCAAACGCCAAAGCGAGCCGGAGATGGTGAGAGACCGGCGCCAGTAGGACAGTTCCCCAAAATCACTCCGGAGTCGCTGGCTGAGAGCAGATTTGCTGTAGGTTAAGCCGTATTTCCTACGTTATCGGGAACTCATATAACAGTATGCAGAAAACGGGTGGTACAACGAAGATTTGCTTCGTCCCTATGCGGGATGGGGCGTTTTTTCATTTTTAAGGAAGATTTTTCCTCCCGGTTTTCAGCAAGACAAGTTCACTTGATTGGAGGAAGCGCCATGTATGAGAAAGTTTCTACAAATATGAATTTTGTAGAGCGGGAAAAAAAGATTGAGAAGTTTTGGAAAGACGAAGACATTTTTAAGAAAAGTATTGACAGCCGGAAAGAAGGGATTCCCTACGTATTTTATGACGGCCCGCCTACGGCCAACGGCAAACCCCACATCGGCCATGTGCTGACCCGGGTTATTAAGGACATGATTCCCAGATACCGTACCATGAAGGGCTACATGGTTCCCCGCAAGGCAGGATGGGACACCCATGGACTTCCGGTGGAGCTGGAAGTGGAGAAGATGCTGGGACTGGACGGGAAGGAACAGATCGAGGAATACGGTCTGGAACCGTTTATTGGCCACTGTAAGGACAGCGTCTGGAAATATAAAGGGATGTGGGAAGACTTTTCCGCTACTGTTGGTTTCTGGGCGGATATGGACAACCCTTATGTTACCTATCATGACGACTACATTGAATCTGAGTGGTGGGCCTTAAAGCAGATCTGGGAAAAAGGACTGCTGTATAAGGGATTTAAGATCGTACCATATTGCCCCCGATGCGGCACTCCTTTGTCCTCCCATGAGGTGGCTCAGGGCTATAAGGATGTCAAAGAGCGCTCCGCCATTGCCCGATTTAAGGTAAAGGGCGAGGATGCTTACATTCTGGCCTGGACTACCACCCCCTGGACCCTGCCCAGCAATGTGGCTTTGTGCGTAAACCCTAACGAGGATTATGTAAAGGTAAATGCTGCGGACGGAAATGTTTACTATTTGGCCCAGGCCCTGTGTGATACTGTACTTGGCCCTCTGGCAGACAAAGATTCTGACAAGCCGGCTTACCAGGTGACAGGGACCTACAAAGGCAGAGACTTGGAGTTTAAAGAGTACGAGCCCTTATTTGATTTTGCCCTGGGCTTGTGTGAAAAGCAGCGCAAGAAAGCATTTTACGTAACCTGCGACACTTATGTAACCTTAACAGACGGCACCGGCGTGGTACACATTGCTCCCGCCTTTGGTGAAGATGACGCCAATGTAGGCCGCAAGTACGATCTGCCCTTCGTTCAGCTGGTAGACGGCAAGGGCGAAATGACAGCAGAGACTTCCTATGCAGGAGTATTCTGCAAGAAAGCGGATCCCATGGTATTAGAGGACTTGGATAAGAAAGGACTTCTCTTTTCCGCCCCTAAATTTGAGCACAGCTATCCTCATTGCTGGCGCTGCGGGACTCCTCTGATCTACTATGCAAGAGAGTCCTGGTTCATTAAAATGACAGCGGTAAAAGAGGATCTGATCCGCAACAACAACACCATTAACTGGATCCCGGAATCCATCGGCAAGGGCCGTTTCGGCGACTGGCTGGAAAATATTCAGGACTGGGGAATTTCCAGAAACCGTTACTGGGGTACCCCATTAAATATTTGGGAATGTGAATGTGGGAAACAGCACGCCATCGGCAGCCGGGAAGAGCTGAAGGCTATGAGCAGCAATTATCCGGAAAGCGGCGTAGAGCTTCACCGTCCATTTATTGATCAGGTAACCATTACTTGTCCGGACTGCGGCAAAGAGATGCACCGGGTCCCGGAGGTAATCGATTGCTGGTTTGACTCCGGCGCCATGCCTTTTGCACAGCACCATTACCCGTTTGAGAATAAAGAATTATTTGAGTCCCAGTTCCCGGCACAGTTTATCTCTGAGGCCGTAGATCAGACCAGGGGCTGGTTCTATTCTTTGCTGGCAGAGTCCACTCTGCTTTTTAACAAGGCTCCCTATGAGAACGTAATCGTTTTGGGCCATGTCCAGGATGAAAACGGACAGAAGATGAGTAAGAGCAAGGGAAATGCGGTAGATCCCTTTGAAGCTTTAGAGACTTACGGCGCAGACGCCATCCGTTGGTATTTCTATATTAACAGCGCACCTTGGCTGCCTAACCGGTTCCATGGCAAGGCAGTTACAGAAGGCCAGAGAAAGTTTATGGGAACTCTTTGGAATACCTATGCATTCTTTGTGCTATATGCCAATATTGACAACTTTGACGCTACAAGTTACACTTTAGAATATGAGAAGCTGCCGGTTATGGATAAATGGCTGCTTTCTAAAGTAAACTCTATGGTAAAGGCGGTGGACGATCATCTTGATAATTACCGGATTCCCGAGGCGGCAAGAGCTCTTCAGGAGTTTACAGATGATATGAGCAACTGGTACGTAAGAAGAAGCCGGGAACGGTTCTGGGCCAAGGGGATGGAGCAGGATAAGATCAACGCTTACATGACCCTTTATACCGCATTAGTTACCATGGCCAAGGCTGCTGCTCCCATGATTCCTTTTATGACAGAGGACATTTACCAGAATTTAGTAAGAAGCATTGATAAGACTGCTCCTGAAAGCGTCCATTTGTGCGATTTCCCGGAGGTAAAGGCAGAATGGATTGATGAGAAACTGGAAGCAGATATGGATCAGGTATTAAAGATCGTAGTCCTGGGACGGGCTGCCAGAAATACCGCCAACATTAAGAATCGCCAGCCTATAGCCAGAATGTATGTAAAGGGAGACCATGCGCTGTCTGAGTTTTATCAGAGGATTATCGAGGATGAGTTAAATCTGAAAACCGTAGAATTTACGGATGATGTCCGGGCATTTACCTCGTATTCCTTTAAGCCCCAGCTAAAGACTGTAGGGCCAAAGTATGGAAAGCAGTTGGGAGCTATCCGCCAGGCTCTTCAGGCCGTAGACGGCAATGAGGCCATGGACACCTTAAATGAAAAAGGAGCTCTTACTTTTACTTTTGACGGTACAGAGGTAGTATTAACTGCCGGGGATCTGCTTATTGACACAGCTGAGAAGGAAGGCTTTGTAACGGAAAAGGACAATTATGTAACAGTGGTCCTGGACACCAATTTAACTCCCCAACTGATTGAAGAAGGCTTTGTAAGAGAACTGATCAGCAAGATTCAGACCATGCGTAAGGAAGCCGGCTTTGAGGTTATGGATCACATCCGGGTATTCCAGGATGAGAACGATAAGATCGCCGATCTGTTAAAAACCCATGGCGACCAGATCAAGGGAGAGGTTATGGCGGATCATATTTCTATGGGACAGATGGGAGGATACGCCAAGGAATGGAATATTAATGGCGAGAAAGTCATGCTGGGCGTTGAAAAAATTACCGGCTGAAAATGAGAAGGAAATACCCGGCGGGTATACCTATATGCCTAAAAGACAAGGCAAGAAGGAGGAAAAGTATTCATGAATCAGGGATTTGATAAGGAGACTTTTAAGAAATCAGTCATTTATAACGTAAAGAACCTGTTTCGCAAAACGGTGGAGGACGCAACCCAGGAACAAATGTTTCAGGCAGTTTCCTATGCTGTAAAAGATGTTATTATTGACGAGTGGATTGCTACCCATAAGGTATATGAGAAAGAGGATGCAAAGACAGTTTACTATCTTTCCATGGAATTCTTAATGGGCCGTGCACTGGGTAATAATATTATTAATATCTGTGCCCAAAAGGAGATTAAGGAAGTATTAGAAGAGTTAGGGTTAGATTTAAATGTAATTGAGGATCAGGAGCCGGATGCTGCTCTTGGAAACGGTGGTTTAGGCCGCCTGGCTGCCTGCTTCCTGGATTCCCTTGCAACCTTAGGCTATCCGGCATACGGCTGCGGCATCCGCTATCGTTATGGTATGTTTAAGCAGAAGATCGAGAACGGCTTCCAGAGAGAAGTTCCCGACGACTGGTTAAAGAACGGAAACCCCTTTGAGGTGCGCCGGGCTGAATATTCTACAGAGGTTAAGTTTGGAGGTTATGTAACCTCTGAATGGGACGGTAAGAGAAACCGTTTTGTGCAGAAGGGATATCAGTCTGTTATGGCAGTTCCCTATGATATGCCCATTGTAGGCTACGGCAACAATGTAGTGAATACCCTGCGTGTCTGGGATGCACAGCCCATGGAAGTATTCCGTTTAGACGAGTTTGACCGGGGCAATTATCAGAAGGCAGTGGAGCAGGAAAACCTGGCAAAGACCATTGTAGAGGTTCTGTATCCCAATGACAACCATTATGCAGGCAAGGAGCTGCGCCTGCGCCAGCAGTATTTCTTTATCTCTGCCAGCGTACAGCGTGCCGTTGCCAAATATATGGAGCATCACGATGATGTCCGCAAGTTCCACGAGAAGAATGTTTTCCAGTTAAATGATACTCATCCCACTGTTGCAGTGGCAGAATTGATGAGAATTTTATTAGATAATTATGATTTAAGCTGGGAGGAGGCCTGGGAAGTTACCACCAAGACCTGCGCTTATACCAACCACACAATCATGGCAGAAGCTTTGGAAAAATGGCCCATTGAGCTGTTTTCCAGACTCCTTCCCAGAATCTACCAGATTATTGAGGAAATTAACCGCCGCTTTATCGCTGCTATTGAAGCCGCTTATCCGGGGGACCATAAAAAGGTACGTAAGATGGCTATCATCTATGACGGACAGGTTAAGATGGCCCATCTGGCTATTGCAGGCAGCTTCTCTGTAAATGGTGTTGCAAAACTCCACACCGAGATTTTAAAGAATCAGGAGTTAAAAGATTTCTACCAGATGATGCCGGATAAGTTTAACAATAAGACAAACGGCATTACCCAGAGAAGATTCCTGCTTCATGGCAATCCGCTGCTTGCAGACTGGGTAACAGACAAGATTGGCGATGAGTGGATTGTCAACCTGCCTCATATTAAGAAACTGGCCGTTTATGCGGACGACCCCAAATGCCAGCAGGAGTTTATGAATATTAAGTACCAGAACAAGGTACGTCTGGCAAAATACATCAAGGAGCATAACGGCATTGATGTAGACCCCCGTTCCATCTTTGATGTACAGGTAAAACGCCTTCATGAGTATAAGCGCCAGCTCCTGAATATCCTTCATGTAATGTATTTATACAACCAGTTAAAGGATAATCCTAACATAGATATGATTCCCAGAACCTTTATTTTTGGCGCTAAGGCCGCAGCGGGATATCAGGTAGCAAAGCTGACCATCAAGCTGATCAATTCGGTTGCAGAGGTGATTAACAACGACAAGGCTATTAACGGTAAGATTAAGGTAGTATTTATTGAGGATTACCGCGTATCCAACGCAGAGTTAATCTTTGCTGCCGCTGATGTCAGCGAACAGATTTCTACTGCCAGCAAGGAGGCATCCGGTACCGGCAACATGAAACTGATGTTAAACGGAGCCTTAACCTTAGGAACTATGGACGGCGCAAATGTTGAGATTGTAGAAGAAGTAGGCGAAGAGTACGCATTTATCTTTGGTATGTCCTCCGATGAGGTTATTAACTATGAGAACAACGGTGGTTACCAGCCTATGGATATTTTCAACAATAATCAGGAGATTCGCCGGGTGCTGATGCAGCTTATTAATGGCTATTATTCTCCACAGGATCCGGAGCTGTTCCGCCCGATTTATAATTCTCTGCTGAATACCCAGTCCAGCGATAAAGCGGATCGCTATTTTATTTTAAAGGATTTCTGCTCCTACGCAGAGGCTCACGATAAGATCGACAAGGCTTACCGGGATGAGAAGTGGTGGGCAAAGGCTGCTATCCTCAACGTAGCCTGCGCTGGCAAATTTACCTCCGACAGAACCATTGAGGAGTATATAAATGACATCTGGAAGTTAGATAAGGTAAAAGTAGAACTGTAATACCTTTTCAGAGGGGATGCGGTAAAATGAAATAAAGCGGATTGCTATTGGCAGGCGCTAGCGAGAGCTGGCGGATAGCTGTAATAGAAAGTCCCATAATTTCATTTTGCCGCATCCCTTATCTTTTTACAGAAGCAGGGAGCCTATGGAATACATTGATGCAAAAACTATTGTAACGAAAACCAAATCCAGAGAGTGGTTTGGGATAGACTACAATATGAATATCTACAAGGGATGCTGTCATGGATGTATTTATTGCGACAGTCGTTCCGATTGCTATGGGATCAAAAATTTTGATGAGGTAAGGGCAAAGAAAGATGCTCTGAGAATTATCCGGGACGATTTGCGGCGCAAGGTTAAAACCGGGGTAGTAGGAACCGGAGCCATGAGCGATCCATACAACCCCCTGGAAAAACAGCTTCTTCTGACCCGTCATGCTATGGAGCTTGTGGATGCCTTTGGATTTGGAGCCGCTGTGGCTACGAAAAGTGATTTGATTTTGCGGGATCAGGATATTTATTCCGGTATTCAGGAACATTCTCCGGTATTGGTGAAAATTACGGTTACTACTCCAGATGAAGGTCTGGCAAAACTTTTGGAACCAGGAGCGCCGCCGCCTGCCAGACGTCTGGAGGCGCTGGCACGCCTTTCAGATGCCGGGATATTTGCCGGAATTCTTCTTATGCCGGTGCTCCCATGGCTGGAGGACAGTGAGGAAAATGTATGTGCAGTAATAGAGAGGGCCAGGGAGGCAGGAGCAAGATTTATTTATCCGTCCTTTGGCATGACATTGCGGGCCAACCAAAGGGAATGGTATTTTGACCGGTTAAAAGAGATTTATCCGGAAAAGGGGCTTCCGGATAAATATATGAAAAAGTACGGCAACCAATATGTATGTATAAGCGCCAATGCAAAACGGCTGTGGCAGGTGTTTTCAGAGAGGTGTGAAAATTACAGTATTTTATACCGGATGAAAGATATTATTCACGCTTATCAGAAGCGTTATCAGGTTACCCAGCTTTCTCTGTTTGACATTTAAGCAAAATTTTTTTGTCTGGTTTTAAATTTTTGCCCTTGAATCCGCTTTTTTCGCATGACTTGTCTGTTCCAAACATATATTGTAACAATTTATTTACAATATAAAGCGCGGGAGGTTCAGGCGGAATGAAAAAAAAAATCGGGACAGCCATTTTGATCAGCTTTCTTTTTCCTTATATTATTACCTTAACTGTCAGCGGGACTGCGGCGGCGGAGCAGTCTAAAGAAGCAGGGCAGTCCGGACGGAAAATTTATCTGGACAGGGAGGAAGGCGGCTATGTAGATCTGGAGGATTATCTTCCCGGCGTTATTGCCAGGCAAATACCGGCAGACTACGAACCGGAAGTATTAAAGGCTCAGGCAATCCTGGCCCGAACCTACATCAGAAAGCAGATGGGGGATGGAAAAGAAATTGCCGAATCTGCCCTGGATCTGGACTTTTTGGAGGAAGAGCAGTTAAAAGCCCTGTGGGGGACGGATCGGTTTGTAGAGTATTATAAGAAAATGGAGTCTGCAGCAGAGGACACAGCAGGCATGGTGATAGCTTGGAACGGGGAGCTTATCGATCCGCTGTTTTGCAGAGCCAGCGCCGGAAAGACTCGTTCCGGAGACAGCTATCACCCTTATCTGGCCTCTGCTGACAGCGCCCGGGACGTGGAAGCAGACGGATATCTGCAGGTGGTCACGTGGTCAAAGGAAGAGTTTGCAAGACTTTTAAGCGCTTTGCCGGAGGGAGAAGCCATAACCGCAGACATGGTTCCGGGCTGTGTCCAGGTAGTATCCAGGGACGGAGCAGGCTATGTGGAAGAAATTCAGATAGGCTCCGTGTTACATAGCGGGGACAGGGTTCAATATGCCCTGGGTCTTCAATCGCCGGATTTTTCCATTGAAGAATACCAGGGCGGCGTCAGGGCTGTTTCCTCCGGAATCGGGCATGGCTACGGCCTGTCACAGTACGGAGGGAATGTAAAAGCAAAGGAAGGCTGGACAGCCCAGGACATTTTAGAATATTATTATAAAAATATTGTTTTGATTTCTGAATAACTCGTCTCGGTTTGGTAAGAATAGTACCGAGGTGATAAACGTGAAAGAGAGAGCAAATAAACTGTTCAAGGATAAATTAGTCCTTGTCATGATGGTGCTGGGCCTGTTGACTATAGTAGCTGCGGCAGGAACCATGACCATCCACAGAGGAAATGGAGCGGAAGAAACGCCCTACTTACAAATGGGAGAATCCCAGGGAGAGATTGCAGAAAATAAGACGGCTCCTCCCGAGACAAAAGTACAGGTAGCAGGACCATCCAATGCCCGGGAATCTGAAAATTCCAAACAGCTGGCTGAAAATACCAGAAAAGAATCACAGGCAGCGGGGAAAACTCCTGCATCGAATGGGACAAAGGCGGAACAAAAGATTGACGCAGCGCCTGCAGGCGCCGGTCAGGGAGCCGCTGCTGCCGTAAATTTAAACTTTACGGAAAACAGCCGTATGGTCTGGCCGGTGGAAGGAAACATTCTTCTGGATTACAGCATGGATTCTACTATTTATTTTCCTACCCTGGATCAGTATAAATGCAATCCGGGCATTGTAATTCAGGGAGAGGTGAGCAATCCGGTAAAGACGCCGGCAGACGCTAAGGTGGCGGCTGTAGGAGCCAACGAAGAAATAGGAAACTATGTGGTATTGGATCTGGGAAATGATTACAGCATAACCTGTGGTCAGCTAAAAGAAGTTCAGGCAGAGGCCGGAGACTATCTGGAAAAAGGACAGGTGTTGGGATATGTGGCTGAGCCTACAAAATATTACTGTGTAGAAGGCAGCAGCGTTTACGTAGAGCTGACCCACCAGGGAGCGCCGGTAGATCCGGTGGACTTTATGGAGTAGAAAATTGGAAAATCCTGTGCTATACTAAATTAGTACAGGATTTTTTCTTGCCCGATGCGGCCAGGCAAGAAGATATCCGGTCTGAATAGTTATAATAAAGCAGTGACTGGAGGAAAGGATTTGAATATTTTATTTTTTCTGACACCCAAAAAGGATATCGCATATATTTTTCAGGATGACAGCCTGCGCCAGGCTATGGAAAAGATGGAACATCGTCGTTATTCCTGCATTCCCATGATTAGCCGGACAGGAAAATACATAGGAACAATTACAGAGGGAGATCTTTTGTGGGATATTAAAAACAAGCTGAATTTAAACTTAAAGGAATCAGAAAAAATTCCGGTAACCGTTATCAGCCGCCGTAATGATTATGCTCCGGTTCATATTGAGACCACCATGGAGGAACTGATTGATAAAGCATTAAATCAAAATTTTGTTCCGGTAGTGGATGATCAAAATAATTTAATCGGGATTGTCACCAGAAAAGATATCATCCGATATTTTGCACTTGCCAAATAAGGTTGTATGTAATATCATTGATGTGTATACAAAATTACCCAAAATTGGGAGGAGCAGACATGGAAGAGAGCAACTACAAAAACCGGGAAGAGATGGTCTACCAGGTATTAAAAAAAGAAATTCTGGATTTGGAATTAAAGCCAGGCCAGCTAATCCGGGAAAATGAGATTTGTGAGCGCTTTTCTGTTTCCAGGACCCCGGTTCGGGACGCATTAAGGCTTCTGCAGGAGCAGGGGTTTGTAAAGACAGTACCCTATAAAGGAATTTCCGTAACCTTATTGAATTTAAGTAATATTAAGCAGATGATTTACATGCGCGTGGCGGTGGAGACTATGGTTCTCCGGGATTTTATGGAGATAGTAAGTCCTATGGTAATGGAGCGGATCCGATATGAAATCCGCAAACAGCAGGCGGTAATCAAAGAACCGGATTTTAAGCCGGAGCAGTTTTACCGGATGGATGCGGAAATGCATAACATTTGGTTTGAGGAGACCAAAAAGCAGAAACTATGGGAGATTATTCAGGCCCAGCAGCTTCATTATACCAGGTTCCGTATGATGGATTTTGTAACAGAAACCGATTTTCCGCGGATTATCAAAGAACATGAAGCTATGTTTCAGAAGATTGAGAAAAAAGATATCGCAGGGCTGGAGAAAGTGCTAAAGGATCATTTATATTTCAGTATGAAACGGATGCGATACCAGATAGACGTAGAATACCGGGACTATTTTGAGGAAGAGCCGGAAGAGGGAAAATTTGATATTTGAAAGATTTGTATTAGACAGGGAGGATACACGTTTTTTGGTGTGTCCTCCTTGTCTGCTTGCGAAGCATCTGAAAAATGTTCCGGTGACGTATTTTCCGGACTTGAGAAAAAGCAGGATTCCTGGATGCGGTATGCGGAAAAATGCACATAAACTCGGGAGAGGACTCATATATTAATAAGGTGACGATTTCATTGACAGGATGTGAAAAAAGATGAATGACTATTTTAAACCAAAATACGAATGTGCTATCCGCATTTTGCTGGCCAAGCTGGAGGTAATTCACGCAGAGCTTTCAATGGAGCTGGAACGGCCTGTAATTACCGGTACTTCAGGAAGAATTAAAACCTGGGAAAGCATTGAGAAAAAGACTGCCAAAAAAGGTTATGAAAAACCGGATGCGAAAGCGTTGGCGGCTATCTGCGACATTGCAGGGGTAAGGGCTATCTGCGTTTATATGGATGATGTGTACCGGGTGGCGGAAGCTTTAAAGGGACACCAGGACCTTAAGATTGTCCGGGTCAAAGATTATTTAAAAAGTCCGAAAAACTCCGGCTATCGAAGCCTTCATCTGATTGTGGAGGTGCCGGTGTACTTTCGGGGAGAGATGGAGGCTGTGGAGGCAGAGGTTCAGCTGAGAACCAGCGCTATGGATTTTTGGGCCTGCCTGGATCACCAGCTCCGGTATAAACGGGGAAAAAAGGAGGCTAAACTGATAGGCCAGGAGCTAAAAGAATATTCCGGCGTTGTGGCGGATTTAGACAGAAAAATGGTGGAGCTGAGGGATCGGATAGCGGCTATTTAAAAACATAAAATTTTCGAAATTTGTTGAAAAACATATTGCCAAATGTTTCAGGATGTGCTATTATTTGTATACAAGATAAGAAAGTTGTATACAAACTTTAAGAGAAGGAGAACGGACAATGAAAGATTTAAACGCATTTTCACTGGAAGGCAAAATAGCACTGGTTACCGGCGCATCCTACGGCATTGGCTTTGCGATTGCAGACGCCATGGCAAAGGCAGGAGCAACCATCGTATTTAACGATATTAAGCAGGAGCTGGTGGACAAGGGAATCGCCGCTTACGAGGAAGCAGGAATCAAAGCTCATGGCTATGTGTGCAATGTATGCGATGAGGATGCCGTAAACGCTATGGTAGCTCAGATTGAGAAGGAAGTAGGAGTAATCGATATTCTGGTTAATAATGCTGGCATTATTAAGAGAATCCCCATGATCGAGATGTCCGCAGCAGATTTCAGACAGGTAATTGACGTAGATTTAAACGCTCCTTTTATTGTGGCAAAGGCAGTTATCCCGTCTATGATTAAGAAGGGCGGCGGAAAGATTATCAACATTTGTTCTATGATGTCTGAGTTTGGCCGTGAGACCGTTTCTGCATATGCAGCAGCAAAGGGCGGATTAAAGATGTTAACCAGAAACATTGCATCTGAGTACGGCGAGTACAATATTCAGTGTAATGGTATTGGACCTGGATATATCGCAACTCCTCAGACGGCTCCTCTGCGTGAGGTTCAGCCGGACGGCTCCAGACATCCCTTTGATCAATTTATTATTGCTAAGACTCCCGCAGGACGTTGGGGTGAGGCAGAGGATCTGGGCGGCCCTGCAGTATTCTTAGCTTCAGAAGCTTCTAACTTTGTAAACGGACTGATTCTGTATGTAGATGGCGGTATCCATGCTTACATTGGAAAGCAACCTTCATAATCTGACTTTTGGTGCCCAAAAGCAGTTTTTGCTTTAATGAATTCAAGGGGAATGTGGTAAAATGAAATAAAAAGGTTTTCTACTCTGCTGGTTTCATTTTGTCACATTTCCATCCGTTTGAACTTTTACAAAAATTTCAAATTTTACAAAAAAGTAGTTGCAATTTCGCTGAGTTTTTGCTATACTAATCTAGCGTTAAGGAAACGGGGTATGGCGTAGCTTGGTAGCGCGCTCGGCTGGGGGCCGAGAGGTCGCAGGTTCAAATCCTGTTGCCCCGATTTGAGAGTCTTGAGAAATCAAGGCTCTTTTTGTATTGTTGGGCCAGAGGCCTTGACTATAGAAAAGTACTCCTATGAAAATAAAATGAAACCGGACGGTTTTCTATTATTGTGGTCTGTCAACCCTCGATAAGGAATATTGCAAAATAAAATCAGACGGTCTTCTAGTAGCGTTGTCCGCCAACTCTTGCCAATACCGGTATGTCTATGACGGATTACATCCGTCCTATCCAGTACAGGTGTGCCGGGGATGGGGATATCTGCTAATAAAAGATCGTCTGATTTCATTTTGCAATATCTCGTTTTATTCATAGGAAATTGCAATTTTTAATGTTAGAGGAAACCTTCACTTGCACTTAACGGCAGATTTTTGTGGGAAACTTCCGTGAAATGAGCGATTGACGGAGTGGAAGCGCCGAAAGGTGCAAGGCATTCATTTTTTTGTTACTACCCTCAGTGGATAAGGGGCGCGTGTGCCCTTGGCCACTGAGGGCAGGCAGTCAGGATGCTGAGTTTGGAGGCACCGGGACGAAAGCTCAAATAGTTTTGTATAATAAGGCCGCAAAAAGCGGCCTTGATCAAGTTAATGGCATGTGCATTCAGAAGAACATTCACAGCCAGGCTGAGGGATCGGAATGGGGGTGGTAGAAGCAGAACACTGGGCGGTTCCTGTGTTATAGCCTGCATTGTAACCCTCGCTGTAGCCAACACTGTAACCATTACGGAATCCCTGCTTGTAGGCGGCATGGCAGCGGCAACAGGAATTACATTTTTGGCAGTGGCATTTACAGCCGCAGTTATTATTGTTGCCGCAACCGCAGTTATTATTGTTGTCACAGCCGCAGTTGTTGTTGCCGCAACCGCAGTTATTGTTATTGCCACAGCCGCAGTTATTGTTATTGCCACAACCGCAGTTATTGTTGTTGCCACAGCCGCAGTTATTATTATCATTACAGCCGCAGTTATTATTGTTATCATTGCAGCCACAGTTGTTATCGTTACACCCACATCTGCATGGATTGCAGCCACATTTGCAGATATTGCACCCACATCTGCAAGGGTTACATCCGCATTTACAGATATTGCACCCACATCTTAAAATATTACATCTACATCTGCAATTATTATTACATACACACATATTGGTGTCTCCTTTGATTTTTGAAGGTTGTACTGTATCATATGGGACAGAAAGACAAAGTGTTACCATCACTTTCTTAATCGGCTGTCATAGATTAATATTAGAAATTTCCTGAAAGGAGCTCTCCTATGGATTGCTATTCCCCTAGACGAAATATGAATACAGGGCGTCCAAGAGGCATTTCAAAAATGCCGGGGGCCTCTGTGCCAAACCTTCAGCCGTCATCTTCAGCCCAGCTTGATTTGAGTCAGCAGATGGTAGAGGCTACAGCCTGCGGATGTAAAAAGGCAGTATCTGTTGGAAACTGTAGTACCACTGCTGTCTGCGGAAACTGCAGCAAACCGGTTACCTGCGGTAATTGTGCCGGAACCACTGTCAATTTAAACTGCTCAAAACCGGCAGTTAACACTGCGGTACAAAATACTGTCCAACAGACCCAGCCGGTTAGCTGTACTACAAAATGTGTAAGCCAAGTAGCTTGCACTACTACTTGTCAGACTCCGGCCGGAACCGGGACTTTACAGACTTCCCCGGCTCCAATCCAACCGGCATCACCTGTTCCGATTATGCCGGCAACAAATACTTCCATGAATCCTGGTATGGCTGTTATGCCAGGATCTGGTTCTGCGGTATACCAACCAGTGACCGCTATTTCCTGTACGGATACATCTCCCGGCCATTTAGAGCAGCACTATTCTGTGGCTATGGCATATGTACCGTGGCAACAGTGGCAGAGAGTTTATTCTATGGAACAGGGATTCCGCCAGGGAACCATTTTTCCTGATTTGGATCTTCCCTTCCAGCCAAGGAGGTGCCGCTTATGATAAATCCAAACAGAGATCCATTGCTTCAACCGGTTTATGAAGCCGGATTTACTTTAGACGAATTAGTACTATTTTTAGACACACACACCTGCGATGCCGGCGCTTTAGCCTATTACAGGCAGGTATCAGCCCGGTATGCCCAGGCAGTCTCTGACTATGAAAGCCAGAGAGGACCGCTGACAATAGACCGTGTCAACTCTGCCAATTACTGGACCTGGGTAGAAGGTCCCTGGCCATGGGAAGGAGGATGTGAATAATGTGGAAATATGAAAAACGGCTTCAGTATCCGGTAAAAATATCTCAGCCTAATCCTAAGATGGCTTCGTTTATTATTAGTCAGTATGGAGGGCCTAAATGTAAAAACATATAATAATTGACAGGAGAGGAACTAAGAAAGATAGTAGTAGAAGCGGAATGTTTTTGTAGATCTGTCGTATACGATATATTTGATTACTCTCCGGATAGCAGCTCCTTTGGTCTCAAAGTCCACATCAGGGTCAGACAGAGTTTGGTAAATAGTCTGTATGCGCTCTAAGAGCCTGGCCTTTCCGCCGCCCTGGCTGTCAGGGGCGGACAGACTCTGGAGGCCTTCTAATTCTTCTGTGAGCTGGTTCCGTTCCGTCTGGAGCCGTTTTTTATTTTCCCGGTATTCCTCAATGGTATCAATCCCGTTTTCGTAGGCGTCACGAATCCGGCGCTCTTTGACGGCAACCCTTTCTAAAGCTTCTTTTAACAGGGCTTCCTGATTAATGCTTTCTTCTCCCGGATCCGGGATATATTCATAATCAATTTCTCCGGTGGTAAGGACTTCTCTTAAGGACTGGATCACAGCCTGCTCCGCCTTTTTTACAGACACAGAGTTTGACCCCGGGTGGACGCCTTTTAGGTATTTCCAGCACTGAAAGATATCGCCGCGTTTTTTTTGATTGTTGGATCGGTTATAGGCCAGGGTGGAATTGCACACGCTGCATCTTAGGACGCCAGACAGCCAGTGCCTGCAGGCGGATGCCTCTCTGCGGCTCCGGATTTGGTATTCCTTTTTAATCCGCTCCTGATTATCGTCAAACACCTCTACAATGGCAGGACTGAGCTGATGAGCGCCTTTAAAGCTGATATTATTCCACATTACAGTACCAACATAGAATTGATTTGTCAAAATCCGGAAAATGGTTCTGCGCTCAAAAGCCTTTCCTCTCTGGGTCAGATAACCCAGGCGGTTTAACTCACGGGCTATGCTGGTCATATCCTGGCCTTTGTGATAGGAGGTATGAATCAGCTCAACGATTTTCATTCTGTCCGGATCAACAACAAAAGGTCTGCCGTTTCCAACGGCCTGGTAGCCCATGGAAGGAGCGGCCTGATAGCCGTTTCGCAGGGCCTTTTCCGTCATGCCCCGGAGAACCTCACCGGAAAGGTTAATGGAGTAGTATTCATCAAACCATTCGATTATGGTTTCGATAAGCCGGCCAAACATTCCTTCTGCGATAGGCTCTGACACGCTTTTAATCTCCACGCCGCATTTCTTCCGCAGGATGCCTTTGTAAAAGGTGCTTTCCTCCTGGTTGCGGGCAAAACGGGAGAATTTCCACACGTAGAGGCGTTTAAAAGGAGCCGGATGCTCTGCCTTGGCAATAGATATCATCCGTTGGAATTCAGGCCGGTTCTCGGCCTTGCGCCCGGAGATTCCCCGGCGTTCAATAAATACGAAGTCTTCCGGAATGTAGTAGCCGTCTGCCTGGGCGGCGTCTTTAATTACCCGGATCTGAGCATCCGGCGACAACTCGGTTTGATCATCTGTGCTGACGCGCACATAGGCGGCGCCGATTTCCAGTGTAGATAATTTTTCAGACATAGAATTTCATCTCCTGTAATTTTTTAGGTAACGGTTCAGGCGGGTATCTTCCCTACCGTCTGTTACGTTTCAATCTATGAGATTTAAATATAAAAAATACGCCCTTGTCAGGACGCTCCAGGGATGGTATAATTCTATTGCGATTAGGATTATATCTTTCCGGAGCATCTGGTAAGAGAAAATCTGGTAGAAAACCGTTCCTGTTGGCCCAGGAGCGGTTTTCATTTTTTTGGATATTAATTCAGCCTATTTCTGCCCTGTGGGAGAGAGGGGATATTAGCGGAATTTTTGGCAAGAAGGGTTTTCCACTACTGGTAATCCATATTTTCGTTCCAGCAGCGGTGGCACTACAAAAACCACCATGGTCATCAGGGGTTTCTATATAAACTTTAACCCGGCCGTCAGGCTTCATTTCTGAATGGGTAATTTCGGTTTCATCATTTAGGGTTAAATAAGGAAACATCATAATAGTTTCTCCTATATTGGACAGGAATGGATTTGGTCATGTTTTGCAGCAAGCCGTTGGGCGGTTCTCATTTATTTTAACAGTTCAGATATCCTAATCATCAATTGCTGCTCAAAGATTCCTGCCGGTACAGGATCCGGGAAGGGATAAACGTTAAAGGTATTATGGGAAAAATCATAAACCATAGTAATTTCTGTTATCGGATTTACAATCCAGTATTCACGGATGTTAGAACGCTGGTATAATAGCAATTTTCTCATACAATCGTGCCACTGAGAGCTGGGAGAAACAATCTCAACAATTAGATCCGGAGCGCCGGAGCAACCGCGAACAGTCAGTTTGCCGGAGTCACAGATTACAGAAATGTCAGGCTCTACCCAGTTAAGATCATCAGCATCCAGATTCACTGCAAAGGGGGCAGGAATTACTTCACAGTCGCCATTATGACTTTTAATATAATGATTAAACTGATAGGAAATTTCAGATACCAGTTTCTGGTGCACAAAACTGGGAGGAGCCATGGCGTATAGCTGGCCGTCAATCAGTTCGGCCCGTTCTCCGTCTGGCAGATTCCAATAATCTTCTGCAGTATAGAATTGTTTCTGTGGTAGTGCCATATGACAACCTCCTTAGGTTAATTGTTAATATTCTTTTTCATTTGTAAATTCCCCATTTGGTTTATATTTATTAAAAAGCCATAAGGCTATTTAATTAAGGTATTGCAATTAACAGATAAATATTCTATAATCAAATAAGAACATGTGTTCTGAATAGCTGTTCATATCCTGCAAATACTATTGCAGGAGGTGAACTAAGTGGAACCGATAATTCATTACCATCTGTATGATATCCGAGCAAGAAAAGGAATGTCAGAGAGACAACTGGCTAAAGCATCCGGAGTCAGTAAATCACAGATAAACAATATTGAAAACGGAATTAAGCACCCTACTGTGCACACCTTATGTTTACTTTCCCTGGCGCTTGATGTGTCACCTTACGACCTGTTTTCAATGGAGCGTCCACTATAGTGGACGAATACATAGAATCGGTCACATTTAAAAATGCGGCGCGTGATCAATATATACAGGTTACGCAGGAGGGAAAGGAGTACATATGAGCTGTGAGAATTATAAAAATTTAATAGTCAAAGCACTGAGCCATATTAATGATGAAAATATACTTCGGCGTATATACTTAATATTAGTGGCGGCACTGAGGGAGTAGTTATCTGACTGCTCCTTTTTATTTAATTCCCAAACAATTCTTCATGAACTCTTCAATAATTTCCAGCTTATGAGGATCTGCATTTGCCAGATAATTTACGGCATTTTTGATAAACTGATTCTCTTCTATGGTTAATTTTCCAAGACTTAAGGAATATGCGTCATCTTCAGATGTTTGTGTAAACATATTCTCTGGTCCGCCTTCACCAGTTCGGAGCCAGACTTCATTAACTCCAAGTTTTAAGCAAATATCAGAGATAGTCCTATCACTAGGAATTGCTTTTCCAATTTCATAAGTAGCAATAGTATTTCTTTTTAAATTAAGAATATCAGCTAATTCTTGCTGGGTTAAATTCTTTTTTCTACGGATCTCTTTTATCCTATCATGCATCTTATTCCCCCTCAGTTTGTCAGTTTAATTACATTATAAATTTCAACTACTAAAAAGTCAATAGAAGATGTTGAAAAAATCAACAATACTATATTGACAAAAGTCGAAAAAAGACTTATAATAGTCGTACAATCAACAAGAGGGATGTGAATACATGACAAGAGCTAGCGAAATTCAATTAACCGATAACACAATCGAAAATCTTAAACTAATGGCTCCTAAACTAACTGAAAGACAACAGAATATAGTTCTTGGCCTGTTTTTTGGTTTTATGGTGCAAAATGAGAAAGTAGGTGATATGAAAATTGATTCATTAGAAGCAGGAAAAGCAAGTGCATAAATTTCCCCCATCATTAAGATGGGGGAGTAAAGGTATTTTTTATAGCTTGGAGTTTTCTTAGAAATATAAGTTTTATGTCTTTTTAGCTTAATTATCAGAGGACTTAGGTTTCTCCCTTAGTTCGTATGCAAGACGATACATATGCTTGCAAGGCTTTTGCTTTCTGGAAAAATCAGGGCAAGAGCATGTGGAAAGCGTTGTCATATAGCGTCCGCTGACTCCTTGAAATTGTCCGCTCTTTGAGCTGTGATCTATAAAAAGCGGAGTAATACGTTTATCATAAGAGCGCCACTGCCTTTGAATTTGTTGAGGTAAGTGGTGGCAATCTCTCCATTTCTCCCAAATAGATGGAGTCTCTGCTGGAAGATGGGAGTTTAAAAAGTCACAAGTTAAAGAAAAAGCCTGAGCATTTTTGGAGCTTCTTTTATCAATTTTGCCATGAGCTCTAATATAAAGTATGTTGTTATAAGACAATGAGCGTATCGTTTCCAAAAGTTCTGAGTTAGAAAAAAAGTCCTGTCCAAAATCTTTGAAAATAGCATGATGCGGTGAACATTCCGGAGAGGTTATATGCCATATACCATGAAGAGAGCAATATATAAAATAAGCAAAAAATTCAAGGCATATTTGTTCACACGAGGAGTTAAGTATAGAACTAATTCCTATTTCAGGGCTACTGTATGGAGATAAACAAATTCCTTGTTCTCCTGCAAATTGAAAAAGTTCAGGGGTGATGTAATCTGTCATATTTTCTTCAGTCTGCCTACCAATAAGTAAGCTCATATCTTCCACTGAACAATGTTCAGGTATAGGGATATTTATATCCTTAGCAAAATTAATTTGTGCTTCTGATGCCGGGCGCTCTGTTCTGGGATTGGGATCCAAGGTAAGAGAATAGGGTGGCAGCAACTCCGTTTTTTGAGCAACGATTTCCGGAGACGTCCCTTCTTTGGCAACCACAGTTTCGGTTTTCTGACGATTAGTTTTCGGGTTTTTCCCTTTGAGCTTGTAAACATGAAACCGTGGTAGTCCACTAACATCAGGATAGATCAGAGAGTTATCTTCCTGAATAGGTGGTGGAGGTGAACTGGAGGGACGAGAAGGGGGTAAAGGAGTTTTTGCTTTTGCCAAAATATGATTTTCCGGTAATTGAGAATCCTGGTAATCAGATGTGGCCCTTCGTTGAGTTTTTCGGTAAATAGCTAAGATAATAAATCCAATAACTATAATTACAAGTATTGCAGGAAGCATTTTTATTAAAAAAATAAGAAGTTTCAAGAAAGAGATAAGGAGGTCAAATAAGTCAAATATAAGCTCGAAAATAACCATGCTTTCTTCCTTTCTAAAAATTGTAATAGGACGACTCTTGTCTTTCATCAGGATATAAAGCGCAAAGCTTTCTATGCAAGGTATGTCCTAAATTTGAAATACTTGGATGAAGGGTTACACATTTTTGGTTATCAGGGAAAACAATATCTTCTTTTGTAACAAAAGGAGCAACTAATTCGATTAGCGCTGCTTTAGTCCGGGGATTCTTCACTCCCTCGGGGAGGAACTGGCGCACTGATTGGATGTGAAGATGTTTTAGTAAGCGTTCAGGCTGAGTAACTTCACTTGCAAGATTGCAGGAAATTAACTTATCGGCAAAGCTTTTTGGATAAAGAGTTTCACCGGAATTGTTATTTCCGCATAGGTAGCAGAAATATTTAAATTTAATCTGTTCATCTTCTGAAAGGCAGGATTGAATAAGTTCCATAGCCGCTTCTTTTGAAAGATGATCTGACTGCAAATCCTTAGATAGTGGGAAGACGTCTAATTCATGGGCGAGGCGGTACATGTGTTTACAAGGAAGTTTTCGTCTTACAAAATCAACGCAGTCACATTGAGATAAGGAAGTAACATATTGGCCTTTTGAACCTTTAAAAAGTCCAGAAGCTTCCTCCTTGTTGATGCTGATGG
The DNA here is from genome assembly GCA_910577645.1 of uncultured Lachnospiraceae bacterium. Taxonomy (GTDB): domain Bacteria; phylum Bacillota; class Clostridia; order Lachnospirales; family Lachnospiraceae; genus UMGS1370. Next base: position 55,590 of record CAJTOL010000003.1, on the reverse strand, counting down.
GGGAACATTTCTTTTCTAACGCGCGCTCTTGACGCTTTTTCTGTTCAGATGAGGAATGAACATCCTTCCATTGCTCCCAAGTGGAAATAGTTAAAGTATCCATAGTATTATCCTCCGTAAAATATTTCAGTATGGCGGTACTGATGATATATTGATTATTTCACAATTATATCATGCGAAGGACAATAATACTAGGGAAAGAAGGAGGTGAGAGACACGGAAGGAGCAATGAACTGGGGAAATTGGGTGTCTGTAAGCTTACCTGAAAATTGTGTAAATGTTTGTATTTTTTTTAAAAAGGAGGTAGCAGAGCTCCACATAAAAAAGTTTGGAGCCAGTCCTCTTTATGGTTTTAATGAAGAAGACGACTGGCTTCCGGTAAAAGTTTTTATAACCTGTGGGGGGAGTCTAGCCCCAAATCGGAGGTGTCCGGAAATTTAGGGGGATTTTCTCCGCACCATTTAAGATGCAGTTCAGTCACGTTGGCCCCATTACCTTTGAGGTAGACTTCTCCCCACCCAAGGGAAAAATAGCGCTCACGAACAGCTGAAATAGTTGCATTGGTCACCGGTTGACAAAAAATAGCATTCATAACATAAACTCCTTTTTATGATTTTTGCATAGTTCTTTTTCTTTCTTACTTGGTTCTGGCGGGGGCCTGTAAGTACAGTATATGGCAGAATGGGGAAGAGGACAAGCGGAAGTTGACCCTAGAGATTTTGCATCAGACAAAGGAGCTTAGAGAGGGGGGTGAGATATTGGGAGCATTTTCCGAAAAGGAAGTTTTCAAAGATGAAAAGGGAACTATATTAGAAATGGAAATAAAAGCTGATTGCGTCACATCAGAAGAAATGAGAGAAACAATCAGCTTCATTGCTCAAAGCGCACGAAAATTTTATTTGCACATAGCGGAAAAAATCAATAATATGCTTTGAGCAATTCAGGATTGCCTTTATAACGGTCGTAGGAAACCTTGATGATTTGGTATTCTTCCAATCCATCAATAGTGCATAAGGTGTTGCCAACAGAAATTTGTGGCTGGTCGCTCATCTTAAATCCGATGTATCGTCCATCTTCATCACTGTTGGAAAGACCTTGGTAGGTGCCAATCACATTGTTATTGTTCAGTACATTGTATTCCAAGACTTCCATTGCAAAGTCTTTAAAATACATGTCTACCGGAATAGGTAAGTATCCCATTGTTGCTTCTCCTTCCTTTTGTACTCAGCTCTGGCGGGAGCCTGTACATACAGTATAAGAAAAAGGGCGGGGAATAGCAACAGTGATTTTAGAGAGGGAAAAGCCTTAACTTAACAGAGGGAATTAAGTAAATGGCATTGATATCTACCCCCGTCCCTGCAGGGTAATGCAGGGGAAGGAGAAAAGGTGAAGCTAAATGATGTCAAGGAAATCGTCATGGATAGAGTCTGTATTTACGACACTAAAAATTTAGAGAACATATGGACGGGAGACATAAGAAATATGCCGTCAAAATACCTTAATCTGGAAATAAAGGTAATTGGAGCAAAAAGGAAAGGGATAGTGGATATAGGCATTATCCCTTTCAGTGAAGAGAAATAAGTTGTTTATTTGGAGAGGAGGTGAAAGCAGGATGTACAAGGTTTCCTACTCAGCTTTCTTTCGATTTACCTGTTTAGTTTCATCTATTCCGATAATGTCAGAATAGAGTTGTTCCTGTTCATGGGATTTTCCCTTCAAAGCAGCTTCAGGAAAATCGCCAGACTGAAAGGCCTCTTCAAATAGATTTTCTCTTACCAGACGCCCCGGAAGATATAATCCTAATCGCAATAGAATCATATCATCCCAGGGCGTCCTGATAAGGGCAGAGGAAGAGTAATAAAAGAGAACTAATAAGCGTAACGCAATTAGTAACCTGGTACATCCAGTGCCACATACAATGCAGTAGAAGGGAGTGGGAGTTTATGGAAGACTATAAGATCGAAAATTACATAGAGATTGACGGAACCGACATCCCCATTAAGGAGCTGCCGGAGGAAAAACGTAAAAAGATTTCAGAGAAGATCCAGGACACAGTGATGTTTTCCATGGGATTTGTCCGGAAAGTTGGATAAGCAGCGCCAGATGAACCCGTCTGACGGCGGGAAGGCAGGACAAGCAGGAGGAAGGTATGGAACAAAATAGAGAAAAAGGATGGAAGGACAGGAGGGGATACCAGGTTGGTAAAGCTAACGATTGAAACATCCGGAAAAACAGAGGTGAAAGAAGGGGACATATTCATTGGAATTATTGCCTCCAGGGAGGAAAAGAAACTTAGAGGAGGAATGTGCTTTGCCGGAGATGCAGATGGAGCTGAGATTATCCAGCTGCTTGCCAGTGAAGTGTCATCTGTTCTGGATACCATGAGCAATGAAGGCAAAATCCGGGCAGTAGCGCTGGACATGTTTCAAAAGGAATTAAAAAAGAGGATTCAGTAAACCGGCATTTCCGAACAGGAGGAAAAGGCGCATTGTTACGGATAAATGGAACCATAGACAAAGTAGCAGAGGGTTCATCTGGCGGGATAGTGACGATTTTAATCAGCAGTTCCGATAAAAAAATGATAGAAAGGCGCCGCGGAAGAGAAGCAGAGATAGGGATTGATGACGGCCGCAGTATCTCTCCGGAACAGAGGCGGAAGGCCTATGCCACGCTGCGGGATATCAGCAATCATACTGGCTATACGGTAGAGGCAGCCAAGCAGGTTATGAAGGTGGAGCATATGCTTCGAATGAGAGACAGTAAGCTTATCAGCCTGTCAGACTGTTCCATGACAGAAGCCAGGGAGTTCATAAATACTCTTCTGGAGTATTCCCTGAAAGAAGGCATCATAATGACAGAATCCGGGATGCAGAGGACAGATGATTTAGATTGTTATTTCATCCAATGCATCCGGTACCACCGGTGCTGTATCTGCGGCCGGCAGGCAGATGTCCATCATGTAGATACCATTGGAATGGGAAACAATAGAAGGTATGTAGACGACTCCGGAAAAGAAGTAGCAGCTCTGTGCCGGGAACACCACACTATCGCCCATCAGCGGGGATGGCCCAGAATGATGAGCCAATATCACATCTATGGAATAAAAAAGAACAGGGTGCAGACGGCAGAGGGAGAGATATTACCTGAAGCATGCAATGGGGAAAGGGGGTGAAACGCATGGGAAGAGTAAGCTTGGACAGCCTGGGAGGCGGGGCGCTTCTGGAAAAGGTCAATATGGATCTGATGCAGATCGTAAAAAACATTATGGATCCCAACACCAAATCGGAAAAGCCAAGAAAACTGACGATTACGCTGACCTTTCTTCCGGATGATTCCAGACAGGTGATTACCACCAAGATGGAGACCAAAACCAGTCTGGTACCCATAGAGGCAGCGGCTACGGTAATGCTTGCCGGGCAGGACATACATACAGGCCGGATGGAGCTCCGGGAATATGGGAATAACCATCCCCGGTACCAGGTGGTAGGGGAGGCGATTCCGGTAGATACAGGCCCGGCCGGATTTGACCCGGATACCGGGGAAATCCTGGACAGCGGGGAACCGGTAGATTTAAGAAAAGCGCAGTAAGCTAAAAAAGAAAGAGAGGAAACCGGCATGTTTAAAGAAAGAGAGGACACAAGTATGATTAAAGAGGCATTGCAGTATATTACAGATCTTCGGGCAGGTTCTGAGAAGACCGAGGTGATTGAGATTTGCGGGAAGACCTACGCAAACCGCCGCTTGCAGCGTTATGGGGAGATCGAGAAGGCCGCCAGCCTGGAAGTCCATACTCTGTCTGCATTATTAGAGTACATAAAATCCAGAGGGGAAAGCGAGTTCACAGGAGATATGATTCTGCATGTGGAAAGCCCCAAGACAGTAACCCTGATTTCCGGCCTGAACGAAGAGCGCAGCAGGGAAATCCTGATGATATCCAGGGCGGAGGTATCCGAGTTCCGGTTTAGCAACTGGTATGATCAGGAGCGTTTCATCATAGAGCTGCAGTCTAATTTTGAGCATACTCCTGACCTGGATGCTGTAATGCAGTTTTCCGGAAACGTGGAGGCAAAGACTACGGCCAACTATGGGGATGACGGCATTACCCAGAAGGCCACTATTTCCAAAGGGATTGCTTCTAAGGTAGATGCCATTGTGCCTAACCCGGTGGTTCTGGTACCTTACCGGACCTTCCAGGAGGTGGCCCAGCCTGCCAGCAATTTTGTATTCCGTGTAAGAGACAATGGGGCGCCGGAATTCTGTCTTATTGAAGCCGGTAACTATCTGTGGCGGAATGAAGCCATTGAAAACGTTAAGGAGTACCTGAAAGATGGATTAAAAGCCATGCCGGAAGAGCTGATGAAGAAGATTACTATTATCGGCTAATGGGAAAGAGGATCTTGCAGCCTTTAAAAATTAATATGTCACGATATTAGTCGCGGAAGGTGTGTCACATGCGCCTGGGAGCCTGACCGTCACCAGGCGCATGTTTAAAGGATGGAGTTATGAGAACACGATTAAAGGAGGCCCGCCGGAAAGCGGGAATGACGCAGCAGCAGGTTGCAGATGAGTTAGGAGTTAGTCTTCGTTACTATCAGAAAATAGAGTATGCTGAACTTGGCGGCTCTTTTGAGGTTTGGGATGCCTTGGAGGACCTTCTGGGGGTACATCAACGGATACTCCGAGAGAATTCAAGTAGGCATCTCGGGAAAGTAAAAAGTCAATCGAAACATTGAAAAGATCGGCTATGGAAGTGAGCAAGGAAAGGCTTGGTTCACGTTCACCAGATTCATATTTTTGGTAGGAGCGCAGAGAAATATCAAGCAGATCTGCTGTTTTTTGTAATGTATAACCACGATAAATCCTAGCAGAACGCAGTCGGTCTTTAAACATATTGTAATCCTCCCCAAATAGTGCTTGACTACGCCCATATTGTACGATATTATATCACTATAATATACGCCCAAAATGGGTATAAATAGGAGGCACAATATGATATTAGGAATTGATGAGCAGGAAGAGGTTTGTGCAAACTGTCAATATTTTATTCAGCATTATGTGAAACCGGGAAGATGTGGGATCGTTGCATGTAATGCAGGACACTGTACCTATCCAAGATTAAAGGACAGAAAACCCGGAGAAACCTGTGATAAATTTGAGTTTAGGCATTATGAAGAGAAAATGCAGAGGAAGGTGATATGACTAAGAAACGGCTAAACAAGGGAGCTGCATAAGAGTGACAAAATGGTATTGATGAATATCGCGTCACAGATTGCAAAAGAACGTGCAAGCCGCTTGGAAGTCTAACCCCAGGCGCGGCGTTTATTAAAAGAATAAAGGATGCTTACCGGTGGTGCTGTGTCGTTGGTGTATCAACAATCAGGAAGATATGCTGCGGCATTGGTGCAAAGTTATCCGAGAGATAGCGGGTTGCTGCTTGCAAATTGGTGCTTTTGAAAGAGAAAGTGCTGTTTGTTGGGTGGGAGCTTTATTTAGAAACGGCATCCGAGATATAACAATATATACCACATCATTCACTACAAAAAGACGTGCAAGCCGCTTGGAAGTCAACCCCAGGCGCAGCGTTGTAGGAAAAGTGAAGGAGCTTTCTTTCCGATAGTGCTGTGTCGTTGGTGTATCAACCGTCAGGAAGATGTGCTGCGGCATTGGTGCTGAACTATAACAGAAATAGTGGGCTGCTGCTTGCAAAAGGGTGCTTAAAAGTGCTGTTTGTTGGGTGGGAGTCTTAATAAGAAAGTTATCCGGAACGCAAAAAGAGAAGGAAGAGTATAGGACATGGCAGGCAAAGCGAAAAAGAAGCTTGATTATGCCGGCTGGTCAGTTGATGTCTTCGACAATGATGTTAAAATTGACAGACTCCTGGATGCCCAGGGCTGGACAGGATTTGGAGTATATTTCTACCTGTGCCAGAAAGCATTTGGGAGTGAGGGATATTTCTACCGATGGGGCTATGACGATGGTGCATCAACCGCCAGGAAGATGGGCTGCGGCATGGGTTCCGGTACTATCCGGGAGATAGTGGGCTACTGCTTACAAATTGGTCTTTTTGATAAGGGGCTGTTTGATAGGTGGGGGGTCTTAACCAGTAGAGGTATTCAAAAAAGTTACTGGGCTGTCGCCGCGAACCGGAGGGACAAAACAGTATATAAGGAACTGTGGCTTTTGCAAAATGATGAGTGCAAAGGTGTTATTTTTGTACCTTTTTTTAACCAAATGTCGGATACAAATGACCATTCGCAGGCTACAAATGGTGATAAGTCGGATACAAATGATACAGTAGTAAAGGAAAGTAAAGTAAAAGATAATAAAGAGATCGTTGCAACCCAAAAGAGGGCTGCAACCTTTTCCCCGGAATCCTTCGAGATGGTCTGTGTAAGGAGGCTTATTGACTCCGTGCTGGAGCAGATGCCAAAGGCAAGGGTTCCGTCTGCTGACAATGAGCTGCAAAAGTGGGCGGCTGAGATTGAGAAGATGCAGAGGATTGATAAGCGGAGCAGAGGGGAGATAGAGCAGGCCCTGAATTATGCCATTAAAAATACATTTTGGCAGAGCAATATCAGGAGTACAAAGAAATTCCGGGAGAAATTTGAGACATTATATTTGCAGAGCAAGGAAAGAACCGGCAGCTCACCACAGGGAGCAGCTTCTAACCGGTTCCACAACTTTGACCAGCGGGATGTGGATTATGACGCCTTAGTGGTGGCGCAATTAAGGCAGCAAGGAGGATTCTATGAGCGAACTGAGGGAGGAATGGCTGGCCCGTCACCGGGTAGATGACGGGAACGGCGGCCATAAAGCCGTGGAAATGACCCGGGAAGAGAAAGCCTTTCGCCGCTCATTCATCCGTTCTGTCTTACTCAGAAAAAGCCGGCGCTTCCGGAACTTACCCAATGACGAACTGGATCAGGTAAGGCTGTTCCGGGTAGGAGACCAGTATGTCCTGGAAGACCGGGAGTTGTATGAACACGTCATAGGGAGGATTGGAAAGTGAAGCCGACAGATGAGTTAACAATGCGTTGGGATGACTCCCAGGCGAGTCTCAATGAGATGTGCGATTTTATAAAATCAAATCTCAAAACAGCAGCCAGGAGCTTTGTAGCCATTGGCTACTACCTCAAGCAAATCCGGAATGGGGAACTATACAAGCAGGCAGGATATGCCACTGTGTGGGATTTTGCAAAAGGGGAGCTTGGGATCAGCCGTTCTTCCGCTACCCGGTACATAGCTGTCAATGATCGGTTTTCGGAAGATGGGAACAGCCTGGAGCTGTCCGAAGAATACCAGGATTACAACCAGAGCCAGCTAATTGAGATGGTGGCCATGACCGGGGAACAGCTGGAAGACGTGAATCCCAATATGACAGTCCGTGAACTGAGGAATATAAAGCGCCCGCTGCTGCCAGAAAATTACCAAGTGGAAGGCCAGATTGAAATGAGCAAGTTTCTGGATGTTATGCCGGTTCCGGAAGAGGGAACGGCGGCTCTCCCTCAGAGAATCAGCTTTGAAATGACTCTGGATGAACTTGCCAGTGGGGGAAGCGGGGCAGAGGAATCCGGTTTGACTGAAATTTATGCGACGTCGCACAACATGGATGTATCCGCTGCGATAATGCAGCAGGAAATTCCCGGTACAGTAGCTGGGAAAACGGAATTCTTGGAAGCGAATGAGAGGGAAGGGATGGTAGAGGAACCCTGTGAAGGCGAGCTTGATAATATATCCGGCTCAGATGAGCCCTTACCCTCAGAGACATATCGAAAAGACATCATGGCTGAGCTGATTACAGATACAGAGGAAATGCTTGAGGTAATGGGAGCGTATTGGCTGGAGCATGGTATGAGGCAATACATTCAGCACAGGATGATGCTGCAGGCTTATAAGGATTATCAGGAGAAGATGGAAAAGGAGATGGAAACAGAATGTGGCTGATTTTCTTAGCGACTTGCATTGTTGTAGCCTTTGCCGGATTTGCTTTGGCTTGGGTAGGAAACAAGATTTATTTGAGCATAAAAAGGGACCTAATAAAATTTGAAAAAGAGTGGAAAGAAAGGGAGAATACGATTTATGAACATGAAGAATAGAGGAATTGTTATAGGGGTTATTGTGTTGGCAGTATTGGCAGGAATTTATACGGTGATGCGGTTTGAATATGTCGGCCAGGGCCAGGTAGGAGTAGTGTGGTCTATGAAAAATGGAGTGAAAGAAGAGGTCTTAACTCCAGGGGCCCATTTTGTTGGTCCGTTTGATAAAGTAAAAAAATATCCGGTATCCCAGCAGCAGCTGGTACTAAGCAACAATCCGTCTGACTATAACAAAAAAGAACATGCTGATTGGCATGTGGATGCCCCGGCAGATGGCGGAATGGTAAAAATGAATATGACGATCAATTATAATTTCATTCCGGAGCGAGTTGTAGGACTCTACTCAAAGTTTAACGGAATGGATGGAGAAGCGATTGTTGATGGAATGGTACAAAATTCCGTTATAGCGTACATAAAAGAGGTTACTCCGAAGTTTACAGTAATGGAAATCTACAGCACCAAGCGCTCAGAGGTAAGTCAGGCAATAACAGAATATCTGAATGGAAAGCTCCAGGAAGAATATGGAATCAGCATTTCTTCGGCTCTTATTATTGATGTGCAGCTTGATGAGACATTAATGGCGAAAGTGCAGGCAAAAGAACAGGCAAAGCAGGATGCAGAAAAAGCAGAGTTGGACAAACAGACTGCTCAGGCCCAGGCAGAGGTAGCTAAAGTCAATGCAGAGGCGGAAGCAACGGTAGCAGTAGAGCGGGCTAAAGGAGAAGCAGAAGTAAAACGAATTGAGGCAGAAGCGGATGCTGAGAAGACCAGAATTAAAGCCCAGGCAGAGGCGGATGCAAATAATTATGTTAGTCAGTCCATTACACCGGAACTAATCCAGATGCGGGAGGCAGAGGCCAGGCTAAAGCATGGTTGGATAACGGTAAAAGGGGCTGACACCGTAGTCACAAATAGTAATTAAAACGGTTTGCCCAGGCCCTACATAATTGCAGGGCCTAAATAAAAGGAGATGGAAACAGAATGGGAAGATTAACACAGAAGGATGGCGCAGGGTACTGGTCGTTAAAGAATATCCCCTGGGAGATGCTGAGGGAAGGCAGGACGATTACCAGGGAGGTGGAACAGGTAATTTATGGAGCGCTGTGCAAGCTGAAAGACTACGAGGATACCGGGCTTGAGCCGGGGAAACTGCAGGAGATGGATGAAGAATACCAAGAGCTTGCCAAAGAAGTTGCCAGGCTGAGAGAGAAGGAACGGTGGATCCCAGTGGAAGAGAAGCTGCCGGAGGACGATAGCTATATCCTGCTGTCCTTTGAAAACCTTCCCTTGCCATCAATAGGGAGATATGAAACAGACCAGGACGGCGGCGCTTTTTACCCGGAAGATAGCGATAAGAGCTGTGTTAGCTGGGGAGCCATTGTTAATGCCTGGAAGCCGCTGCCGGAACGGTATCAAGGAGAGGAAGAGTGAAGGCGATCATAAAATACCCAGGGAGCAAATGGGGGCTGGCAAAGTGGATAATCAGCTACTTTCCGGAGCACCACAGTTACTTAGAACCGTTCTTCGGCTCAGGGGCGGTATTGTTTAACAAGCCCCGGAGCCATATCGAAACGGTTAATGATTTGGATGGGGCGGTTGTAAATCTGTTTACATGCATCCAGACGGATCCAGAACGCCTGGCCAGAATCATCTATTACACCCCGTATTCCCGGCAGGTTTACAATGTCGCCTTTGATGCAGAGATACCGGCGGATCCATTCCAATGGGCGGCACAGTTTTACGTCAAGCTAAACCAGGGACATGGATTTCGCACAAACGGAGAGCGGGTGGGCTGGAAAAATGATGTCCAGGGCCGGGAACGTGCCTATGCGGCAGCGGATTGGGTAAAACTGCCGGAGCGTATCATGCAGGCTGCGGAACGGCTCAGAGGGGTACAGATTGAAAATATGGATGCCGTGGAACTGATTAGGAGATTTAATCATAAAAACGTGCTGATATACTGCGATCCGCCTTACGTCCTTCAGGCAAGACACGGAAAGCAATATCGTTGCGAAATGGACGACAGCCAACACGAAAGCCTGTTGGATGCCCTGGAAGAACACAAGGGGTCGGTTCTGCTAAGCGGCTATGACTCTCCTTTATATAGCAGGCGGCTGCAGGGATGGAAGCGGGCAGAGGCAGTGAGCTATTCACAAGTGGGTTCCAAGAAAAAAGAAGTGTTATGGATGAACTTTGAGCCGGATGGGCAGATGGAGCTGGATATATAGAGATGGAAAATATAATAAAAAGAGGAATGATAGTAACCAATTTACCAGAACATTGCAGAGATTGTGATTTTTACGGCACAAAGTGCAGGATAACAAATAAAATATGCAACTATTACAGCGAGGACGGAAGGCCGGAAAGCTGTCCGATCCAGGAAATACCAGATTATATCCATAATGGAAACACAGCATACCAGAATGGACACAATGAGCTGCTGGAAAAGATATTGCCCTTACTGCGGGAAAGATCTTATTGCTGATGGCAAGGAATAATTTAGTACAACTATGGATTATAAAAATAGTGATTTACCGTGGTGTGGTAATTGTGCATGCGGTAAAAAAGATGGAGGCGACATTTATTGCGAGCAAACAGAGGGATGGCGGCTAGAAGATGATTTTTGCGGATTGCATCAATGGGAGAAAAATGAGAAAAGTTAAATTTTACCTTGGAACGGGATTTGCAAGTGCGGCACATGAAGAAGTCATGGAATTTGATGATGATACCACAGATGAGGAAATATCTGAAATTTTCCATGATTGGTACGAGGGAAAGCTAGACGCTTCATGGTGGGATATTGAAGGATGGAATCGGTGAGTATATGGGCGGTGATAGAACTATGGATAGGGATAAATTTATATCGCAGTTTGTTAAGCATGAAAGAATGAGCGACTCGCAAAAAAGAGCGATTAATCTAAAAGGAGAGATAGAGAAGGCTTGTATTAAAAATAATCTCAACTTAACCATATATAATGGGATGATAGGATTTGTAGATCAAACAGAAGGGAAGATTGTAATGGTCTGGGATCCGGAATATCACATTCAAGAAAAATAAAACTTCTAGGAGGTATCAGGTGAATTGCATTGAGGAAATAGTGAGCAGAATTTCCACGCTTCAGTACGTTTCTAAAGACAGTGTAAGGATTATCCTAAATGACTATGATATATCTCCGAAATGCACGGAAATCGTTATGACAAATAGTGATAAAAGGCAGAAAGCAATCCAGATGTTTATGGTGACAAAGAAAGTGGAAGGCTGTACAGAAAACACAATTCACTACTATCTGGGGACTTTGAGAAGGTTTTTTAATGAAATAAACCAGCACTTGGAAGAAATAACGGCAGACCAGATCCGATATTATTTAGCAATCCGCTCCACGAGAGATAAGCTAAGCAAAACATCCCAGGATAATGAGCTTAGAGTACTAAAGAGTTTCTTCAAGTGGTGCAGTGGAGAGGAATACATATCTCGCAACCCAACAGAGAATATAAAGGCGGTCAAGAAAGAAAAGCGGATAAAAAGACCTTTCTCCGAAACAGAATTAGAACTTATAAGGGAAAAGGCAGGAAATAAAAGGGATAGGGCAATCGTTGAGGTTTTGTATTCCACTGGTGTCCGGGTATCCGAACTTTGCGGAATGGACATAAATGATATCGCAAATGATGAAATAATTGTATTTGGAAAAGGGGAAAAGGAGCGGACAGTTTATCTAAACGCAAGGGCTAAAATTGCAATATCGGAATATTTGAAAACACGGACTGACAGTGAAACGGCCCTTTTTGTAGGAAAGAGAACAAAGAAAAGATTAAATAAGGGAGGGGTTGAATGTATGATTAGGGAACTCGGGAAAAAAGCAGGGGTTCCAAACTGTCACCCTCATAGATTCAGAAGAACAGCGGGAACGATAGCTCTGAACCGTGGTATGCCACTGGAACAGGTGCAGCAGATGTTAGGTCATGAGGATATAGCCACTACAACGATCTATGCAAGGAGCGAGGAAAGAAATGTCAAAGCAAGCCACGGAAAGTACGTTGTCTAAAGTAAATAGGCTGATTGGAGTTAATGAAAGCTACAAAGCCCCAGAAAAGATAATGGAAATCATATCAGATAAAGACCGAGCGAGTGAGGTTTTTAAAAAATTCCTTGAAGAATTTGCTTATGATTTAAGCTATGAATGGTTTAATGAATACTTTGAAGACGAACATGCAGACAGAAAGAACAGAAAGCAGGACTTTACACCGACTTCCATATCGAGATTAATTTCTGAAATGCAAAATCCGGAGCCACAATATGGCGTGATATATGAACCGGCGGCGGGAACCGGAAGCACAATTATTTCACATTGGCAGAGAGAAAGCAGAAAACATAGGTTTCCGTGGGATTATCATCCGGATAATTACTTGTATTTATGCGAGGAATTGAGCGATAAGACGATACCATTTCTTCTTTTCAATATTTTGATAAGAGGGATGAACGCATTAGTGATTCATGGAAATACGCTTACGAGAGAGGCAAAAGAAGTGTATCACTGTGATAATAAAGAAAACGCGTATGTGTGTTTTTCAGAGCTACGAAAACTTCCTCATATAAAAGAAGTTGAGGAATTGTGTAACGTGAAGTTTATGTACTGAAGAAAGGTTTGATTTTTTGGGAAAGAAAACATGGACAGAAGAGCAAACTAACAAATTATGCAATTTATGGGGAACGAAGGGCTATAAAGCTATCTCTCGGATCGTTGGCCATACAGAAACTGCGGTTCGGACGAAAGCAAAAAGATTAGGGCTTGGCGCGGTAAAGGATGCGTCAGATTATATTTGTGCAAGAGAAATTGCACGAGTTATGGGCGTTGATGTCCATGCGGTAACGGATTATTGGATAAAAAAATTAGGGTTGCCGCATAGGAGGATAGACGGAAAGAATAGGACGCTATATGTAATTGTTAGACATGATGAATTGATTAAGTTTCTAGAGAACCATCAACATATATTTGATTCAAGAAGAATAGAACCCTATGGATTGGGTTGTGAGCCGGAATGGCTGCATCAAAAAAGATTGAGAGATAGAAAAAGATCAAATTAATAAAGTTTAAGATAAGAGGAATATAAAGTGAAAATAGGACCAAGAAAACAAACAGACCAGGGCGGGATTTTAATGATGCCCTTGAGGCAAAACGTCTCCTGGCCAACTGATAAGACCTGGCAGCTCACCACCTGCCCATCATGCGGCCGGGAATGCTGGGGCAGGCCATTGCCGGAAGGGTTTCCGGAAGACTTTTTTACTGGAAAGCTTTGCACCTTGTGCGCTTTAAAAATGAATAACGGGCAGGAGGCGATTTGATGGAAAGAGAAAGCAGCCCCGCAAAGGCACTGGAAGAATTTTTAAATGCCGTAACGGCAAGTAAGCAGGAATACCAATATGCCTATGACGCCGTAAATGAAGAAGACAGGTGCCTACAGGATCTTCTACATGAAATGGAGTTTGCCCCGAATAAGGCGGAACGGAACCGGAGCGCTACGAAGCTTCAGCAGAGCCGCAGGCGCCGCCGGGAATACAAGGACATGGTAAAGAAGAATGAAAAACTTGTAAAATTCTTCGAGGAACAAAAGAACCGGGAAATATTAAACCGGATGCGCCAGCTTCTGGGCCAGCAGAGGAAAGAAGAGGAATACCTGGCCAGTGAGAGGACATACAAGCCGAGGATGAGCCAGGCGGCAGAGTGGAGGGAATCGTGAAAGCATGAGAGACTACGAAAGAAACGGAAGTGGAATTCGTGATGCTGTGGCGGCAGAGGCCATCCAGAACGCAGACAGGCCGCCGGAGAGTGTGAGGCACTTCCGCCAGGCGATAAAATTGATGTGTATCATCTGTCATGTACGCATCCTGGGGAAGGTGACGGTAGTGGATGAGAAGGGGCGGCGGTGGTAATAGCTGAGATTAAGAGGTGATATTCATGGAGGTTAAAGTTACGCGGAAGCTGCTGGACAGTTACCGGAAGCTGAAGCGGGAGATTCCAGTTCTGGAAATGGAATTAGTCGAAATGACACGAGGTGATAATGGCTTAGGGAATAGTACCATTTTTGATTACCGTACCGGAGAACCCAGGCCTCAAAGTGTAGTAGGGTTTGACTGGCAGTTGTATGAGCGTAGGCAGAGGCAGCTAGAAGATAAAAAAGCCAAATGTAAAGTTGTTGAGGGGTGGATTGATGCTATTGAGGATGGACAGACCAGATGCGTGTTCCGGATGTTTTATAAAGACGGGATGACGTGGGAGAAGATAGCAATAAAAACGGGGTATATAAATAGTCCAGACTATCCAAGGCTCTACATCCGGGATCAATATCTAAAAGAACATAAAATTAATTAAATATATCGTTTATATCGGAAATATCGTGTTATAGTAGAATGGAAGCCAAAGGCAAACAGGCCAGCGGCTTCTCCCTGGTTTTGGACTCTCCATCCAGACATTCCAGGCCCTAAAGGCATCCTTGAAAGAGGGTGTCTTTTTGTATGTAATTATAAAAAATTCAATTACACATTTTGAAACATATGTTCTGTTATAGATATAGTTGTAATAATTATAAAAAAGGATTGAAAAAGTTAAAAAAAAAGTATAAGATATAGAAAGAGGGAGTGCTGGGAATGACTGGGGATGGCGTCAAGTCACTGTATTACAAAGAAAGACAGATTTTTCTGCTTGCCGAAGAATTTTGTAGTTTTTAGCGTTTTTTTGTCAAAGAATTTTGTAGTTTTTAGCAGTGCTTTTACAAAAATATATATGGAATTTGTGTATAATATCTTTATTCTAAAGTAGGGGTATTTATTATGGCTATAATGGAAGAAAGGGTATTAAGATTTTCTGTATATAAGAGAGAGAGAAGTGGTCTTATGTGTAAGATACTAAAAGAACTAGGAGGAAAGACAGCACTAGAGTTATTAAACACTTATCAAATATCTGATGAACCACCAATAGATATAGACGCGTTGTTAAGTAATATAGGAATATCTATAGTGCCAATAGACTTTTCTCCAATAGAGAATAAAGTAAACATATCTCAAGGCTCTATTTTGGGTGCAACGATTGTGGAAGGGGAGGATTTAAGTGTTTTTTATAGAATGGACGCAACGGAAAATAGAAAAAGATTTACGCTAGCTCACGAGATAGCACATTGTTGTTTACATACGGATAGTTTGATTGATCATCATGTAGAATTAAGAGAAAATCAAAAGGCAGTAAATGGAAAAGAATATGAAGCTAATATATTTGCTGGCGAGTTGTTGATACCTGAAAGATCCTTATATAAAATTTATAGCAGGTTAATAGTTCCTTCTGTAGCATCATTAATGAAAATTTTTAAAGTTTCAGCACCAGTTATGATTGCAAGATTAAAATATTTAGATTTGCAATATTTTGTAGATGTTGAATTGGAAGAAGCTTAATGATGGAACCAACAAAAGAAAATACAGATTCGGCGATGATTGAAGAAGTACAAAAAAGAGATGAAAAAAAAGAAAAAACTGATGAAATAGCGGCTCTTTTAAAAAAAGTTAACGAAAATTCAGTTATTAAAAACAGAATAATAGGAAACAACAGCTTAAAAGGACAAGCTGTTGAAGATATTATTGAAGAAACAAATAAAGAATTTTTATTACGTGTTTTGTCTCCGCAAATTGAAAAGAATGAAGAGAAAAAAAGAGTGCATAAAGATTGGCTAATGATTGCGATGAGTATTTTTTTATTGCTTCAATTTGTTTTAATTGCGATTATGATTTCTTATTTTGGTTATTGGATGATAGAGATGCAGAAATTAGAAAAACCGATTAAAGACTCAACAATTCAGATAGTTTTTACATTCATTGGTGCTTATATTACTTCAATTATTGTCGAATTGATTGCAATATTAAAATATATCGTGAAAAATGTATTTGATACATCAATAGCTGGAATGGTAAAAGAGGTTAAGAAAAAGCAGAAAAAGGGATAGCTTCGGCTATCTCTTTTTCTACATCAGCTACACGGCAGAGGGAGCAAGCGGCCTTATTCGACCGCCTGCTCCCTGCATAACTCATCCAGAGTAACCTCCAGAGCATCCGCCAACTTGATAGCGGTGTCAACCTTGCAGCGGTCAAAGCGTTCAATATCTTCAATGGTTCGCTTAGGCACGTCTGCTAATTCGGAAAGGGCGCGGATGCTTAAGTTTCTTTCATTCCTAAGTTTTTTTAAGTTCACGGGAATACCTCCTATTGGGTGAATAATAGCACTAATCCAACGACAATGATAATCAGCCAGATGATGGAGAAGATCAGGGAGAGGATGCTAATAAGGGTTTTTTTCATATTGTTTTGATAATGGAAATGTGTTATATTTTAGGTGGGGAGGTTTCCCTCCCCGGTAGCTATAGGACACTTTCAATAACCATTTTGATGACAGCTATGAGAGTTCCTATTTCTAAGGCAAGTTGTGTAAGTGCTCGAACCACTTTTATCAACTTGCCTATTTGTTTTTCCATTATCATCACCTCCTTTCTATGATTTAATTATACCACGTTATAACGTGGTAGTCAAGCAAAAAATAAAGAATTTCCATACTTTTTCGCATCTGCCCAGGCAGATGCCTGTTTTTTACCCAAAAAGTCGCAAGGTACTACTGAGCCCCCAGCCCTCCCGCGGGTCACGAGGAAGGCCCATAGTTTTTCTCTTTCCGGGGAAAAAAATTAGGGCACTTCCTTCCGCTTTTTGGGGTGCCAGAAAGGGATGGTAAAAGGGATGATAGTAAACCAGAAAGAGCTTGCCCAGTGTCTGGGCATCAGTACCAGGAGAGCCCGTCAATTAAAGGATGAGGGGCTTTTTAAAGTGAACCAGCCAGTAAAAGGCTACCTGCTTGCTCAGTGTGTTCAGGAGTATATTGAGTACAAAATAAATGCGGAAACGGGAAGGCGGGCATCTATCTCTAAAGAGGAAGTGCAGGCGGAGCATGAGGAAGTGAAAAAACAAATCTCTCTTTTGAAACTTCGGAAGCTTCGGAGAGAGCTTCATGAGGCGGCTGACGTGGAAGCATATCTTTCGGATATGCTGATTCGGTTTAAAACAAGGCTGCTGGCGCTTCCTCCCAAGCTTGCCATGGAGATTGCAGGGGAAGAGGATTTAAACATGATTATGCAGACTATAAGAAAAGCTTTGGAAGCGGTTTTAGGCGAACTGGCAGAATATAATCCGGATGAAATAGACGGATTGCAGTCCGTCACAGAACTGGAAGAAGAGGAAGGGGGAGATGATGAGGAGGATGAAGTGGATTGACACAGCGTAACAGAAGCCGTAAAAAGACCTGGAATCTTTTCGCAAGGGTAATTAAACAGTCGTTATTGATTCAGGAACCCCTTAAGGTAAGCCAGTGGGCAGAAAAGCACAGGGTTTTGGATGAAAGCAGTAACCTGGCCGGGAAATGGTCAAACTCTGTAACCCCTTATCTGGTAGGAATAATGGATACCTTTAACGATCCACATATTCGGGAAACGTATTTGTGTAAAGGGTCCCAGCTTGGCGGAACAGAGGCAATCATCAATACCCTTGGATACATCATTACGGAGGAACCGGGCCCTACTATGATTGTCTACCCATCAGATGATTTGGCCAAAGATATATCCAACGATAAGCTGAAGCCTGCCTTCCGCCTTGCTCCGAAAATCAGGAAGCAGTTTTATGAAAACAGTTCAAAAGAGCTGAGACTTAAGTTCAAAAACATGGTGATCTACCTGAGGGGCGCTGGCTCCCCCTCAAAGTTGGCATCTAAGGCTATCAAGTATCTGTTTTTTGATGAAATTGATAAAATGGAGGGCGCTTCCAAAAAGGAAGCATCTCCCTACAGCCTGGCTATGGAGAGAATTAAAACCTTTAAGTCTCAAAGCAAGGTATATGCCTGTTCAACCCCTACCATAAAGGAAAATTATATCTGGACACTTCATGAAAATGCTGATGAGGTTCGAAAATATTTTGTTCCCTGTCCTCATTGCGGAGAAGAAATAATATTGCAATGGGAACAGGTAAGGTTTGATAAAGATCCAGAAAACAAATTTTCTCCTTATGAGAGAGCAAAAACAGCAGTCTATATCTGTGAAAAATGCGGCTGTGAAATCCTTGACAGAGATAAGCCGAAGATGCTCAGGGAAGGAAGATGGAAAGCGGTAAAAAAGCGGGGAATAGGGGAACCCAAGACAGTAGGCTTTCACATTAATTCTTTATACAGCGTGTTTGTAACCTGGGCTGATGTAGTGGAGGAATTCCTAAAATCTAAGGATGAACCGGATAAAATGCAAAATTTCGTTAACTCCTGGCTTGCGGAAGCCTGGGAAGATACGAAGGTAAAAGTTACGGATGACCTGGTACGGGAGCGCCAGACAGACTTAAGAGAGCTGGAAGTTCCGGATTGGGCTATCGAACTTACCGGAGGAGTGGATGTTCAAGAAACCTGTGTATATTGGGTAATTCGTGCATGGGGCGAGCGCTGGACAAGTCAGCTGGTTGCCAGAGGGAAAGCGGATAACTTAAAAGAAGTGGATGATATTATGAATCTCAATTATGAAAAAAAGGATGGCAGCCTTTTGGTTCCATCTCTTGTATTAGTAGATTCCGGCGACCAGACGGACATGGTATACAATTTCTGCGTGGATGCAGCGGAATATGCCCTTCCGTGTAAAGGCGCCAGCAAAAAAATGAATACAGATTACCGATTCAGCATTATTAATAAAGCAGGTTCAAAGGCTTGCGGTATGGAGCTGGTTATGATTGATACCGGAAAATATAAGGATCGGATAGCAGCCAGGATGAAGCGAAAAAATGGATCCGGCTCTTGGATGGTATTTCAGGGGATTGATGAAGACTATGCTCTTCAGATTACCGCGGAACATAGGATTAATGTCAAACAGGTAAATGGGCCACCTAAGCAGGTATGGGTAAAGAAAAGCGCACGCAGGGATAACCACTATTTAGACGCGGAGGTATATGCCATGACAGCCGCTGATATTCGGGGAGCGAGAGGCTGGCATATGGAAAAAATATGAGGAGGCCGCACAGACAAAGAAACAGCCTTTATCCCAGGAAGAACAATGGATAGAACAAGAAGAATTGAAAGGATGGGTATAGAGATGGATGAGAACAGGACGGAAATTCCTTACGGAACACAGGAAGAACGGTTAAAGACTATAAATGAGGCTATATATTCTATACTGGCAGGGGGACAAAGCTATAGAATCGGTACTCATTCACTGACCCGGGCAGATCTGGCTACTTTGATTTCAGAACGGGATCGGATAGAATCACAGATAAAAAGCGGCGGGGCCGGTTTCATTGATGGAGCCTATGCGGCAGACTTCGGATTTGACAACAGGAGATAGATTATGAAATTAAATATATTTGACCGTCTGATAGGAGCGGTAAGCCCAAAAGCCGGAGCGGCAAGGGCGGCATGGCGCATCCAATATGAGGCCTACCGTGGGAATTATGACGCCAGCGACTCCGGGCGGCTGCAGAGCCAGTGGAAATCCCAGAATCTGTCTGCTGAAATGACGGATCGATATGAAAGAGATGTAGTACGGGCAAGGGCCAGAGATTTGGAGCGAAATTCAGATGTTATGAATTCCGTATTAAAATCTTTCAAGAGAAACGTAATTGGAAGCGGCCTGCAGGTTCGGGTTACTACTGAAGATCAAGAAATAGACCAGGTGTTGGAAAAGGCCTGGGAGAAATGGTGTAAGAGTATTAACTGTGATGTGACAGGAACCCAGTCATTTAACCAGATCGTCAGGATGTGCATACAGAGAAAAGTAGCAGACGGCGGCATATTGGTTTTAAAGCGGTATACTTCTCAGGGGTTTCTTCCGTTTCAGCTCCAGGTTCTGGAGGTAGATGAACTGGATACAGCTCAAATACGTCCTAAAAATTCAGAAAATAAAGTAGTGGGCGGAATTGAGTATAATTCATGGAACCGGCCAGAAGGATACTGGATCCGGCAATATTCTATTGATGGGTATACATTGAGCGAGCCGGTATATGTGCGGGCAAAAGAAGTTATTTTCTATTATACGAAAAAAAGGCCGTTCCAGGTACGGGAAATATCAGACTTATCTCCGGTTCTGACCAGAATAAAAGATATGAATGAGTTCATTACTGCTGTTACGCTCAAGGAAAAAATAGCGGCCTGCCTGGCAGTGTTTATTAAACGGATTCTTCCTTCCGGTGTGGCAGGGCGGGGAAGAAATTTTTCGGGAGAGACCGTAAGCTATGAGGGAAAGCGGGTAGTTCCCGGAATGATTATGGAGATGAACGCAGGGGATGAGGCCCAGATGCTGAACCCGGCCGGACAAGGATCAGATGCTACCGCATTTCTTAAGACCCAACAAAGGATGATTTCTTCCGGAAGCGGCCTGTCTTATGAAGCCACCAGCCGGGACATGTCAGAAACCAATTACGCATCAGCGAGACAGTCAATGATAGAAGATGATCTTGCTTATGAAGAAGAGAAAGAGCTTTTAGTAGAGAGTTTCCTGAATGAAGTCTATGAGACTTTTGTTATATCATGCTGGCTGAAAGGGATTATTTCCCCTGCTGATTTCTGGACAGAAAAAGACAAATATATGAAGCACGAGTGGGTAGTCAAGCCGAAACGTTGGATTGACCCATACAAAGAGGCTAATGCTAATGCGGTAGCGCTAAAAACCGGTCAGAAAACATTCCAGCAGATTTGTGCTGAGAGTGGCCGGGATTGGAAGAAGGTTGTTGACGAGATGGCGGAGGCCAGAGAATATGCAGAGGAAAAAGGCATTAATTTGGATACCATGCTATTTGGAATCGCGACAGGTGGGGGAAAAGGAGATGAAGAAGTCAATGATAAAAAGCAGAAAGGTTCCCATGCAGAAAAATCCGCAGGGTGAAAATGATTTTAAACCAAATCGATTTATGAACGCAGGAATCCGCGCTATTGAGGGAGAGGGGAACGAGAGGAAATTTGAGCTTTCTTTTTCGTCTGAGGAACCATATACCAGATGGTATGGAGTAGAGATTCTGGATCATTCCGAAAAATGCGTAAATTTGGATCGGCTTGAAAATATTGGAGTAGTCTTATTTAATCACAATACCAACCGGGTATTGGGAAAAGTAGAGCGGGTCTGGATAGAAGAGGGCCGCGGAAAAGCAGTAATAGAGTTTGATGAAGATGACGAGACAGAGATTATCCGGAAAAAAGTGGAAAGAGGAACTCTAAAAGGGGTGTCTGTCGGGTATAGTGTAGATGTCTGGGAAGAGGTCGCGACAGGGAAAAAGTCTTCAGACGGTCGTTTTACCGGACCATGTTATATTGCAAAAAATTGGACTCCGTTAGAAATCAGCGTTGTATCTGTCCCGGCAGACTCTACGGTCGGAATAGGGAGAAACCTGGAGGATGAACCGGAACAGCGCCGGTTTGCAGAACTCTCTGCGCTTGAACGGTTGATTCAGCTAAATGAAACAAAAGGCCGTCTGATGGGACAGACGGCAGTTTTTTAACGGGAATGTATTTTCGTGAGCAATGCCTCTTGAAGAACCTGAGAAAAGTTAATTCCTAAAGCAATAGCTTCTTCATTTAACCATTCTGGAATAGAAAGGGTTTTTTTAACAGCTCTGGAATTATGCTTTTTCTGGTAGGCTTCCATGTCGAATTGAATGATGACAATGTGGCTGTCAGTGTCCTCCAAGGGGATCTGATTGGGTGCAGAAGGAACTGGGATAGGCTCTTGGTTACAGCTGCGGTCAGTGAGAGCCAGGCCAAGAGCTTCAATCGCCATTTGGTATGCGTCTTCTGCAGAATCACCTTCAGTCAGACATTCAGGAAGATCTGGAAAAGAAACCCAGAAGCCCCCTTCCTCAGCAGTGTGGAAGATTGCAGGATAAAAATATTGTCTCATGAAATACCTCCTTGATTATTAGGAAAAGGGGCGGGCTATTTTAATCCCGCCTGTTTTAATATCTCTTGTTCTAATCCCCTTTTCAGAGCCTTTGAATGATAAGGAACTATAGTCTGCCGGCCTGTGGATTGATTTTTTAGTTTTATATGAGAACCATTTTGGCTGACTTCTGTAAAACCATTTTGTTTGAGATGCTTGATCATCTCACGAGGGGTCATCGGCATCTTTTGTGCTCCTTTCCTTATCATAACATTATTGTACTACGTAAAAGTACGTATGTCAATAAAAAGCACGTATTTTTACGTGACAATTGAGAACGTTCTTTTTATACCATACAAGGAGGTGAGAAGTTGAATAATTTAGAAGCAAAAATGAAAGAGGTAGCAGCGGCGCTGACTGGAAAAGAAGCAGATGAAATCCCTGGCAATTTGGAGGACATCTGCTCTTTTATTGCAGAGAATTATCAGGCGTCAGATTCTGCCCCGGATTTTCCGTTTGAGCAGGTGAAAGCGCCAGAGATGGCAACGGCCGCGCCTACACAGGAAGACTTTAATGGTCTTATTGAGAAACTGAAAGCAGCCAAAATTTTTATGTAAAAGGAGCGAATGAAAATGAATTTAAAAGAAATGTTTGCCAGACAGCGCCAGCTCATAGAGTTGGCTAAAAGTGAAAGCCGGGGATTGACGGACGCAGAACAGGAAGAGTTTGACAATCTTCAGCGTCAGATTGATGAGCTGATAGACAGCAGAGAAAGAGGAAATCCGGAAGATGAAACAGGAGAAGCAGGTGAGCAGAGGGCGGCTTTAGAAGAACGTACAAGGATTAGCAGCATTAATTCTCTGTGCAGGCAATTTGGAGTAGATCCGGAGCCTTATGTTTCTGGGGGACATACGATTGATCAGGTAAGGAAAGAAGTTTTGGAACAACTTCAGAGAACAGGCTCCCCTGTTTCCGCCAGAGTCACAGAGGATGCAGAGGATAAGCGGAGAAATGCGATTGCAGACGGCATCTTATTAAGGAATAATATTTCCATTACAAATCCGGCGCCAGGTTCCAATGAATTTAGAGGGGCATCTCTGAGAACGATTGCGGCAAGCTGTTTGGTTCAGGAAGGTAATACAGAGGGACGTAACTTCTACATGATGGATCCTAACGAACTATTTGAGGAAACGTTACGTAGATCTTATTACAACCCCACATCAGCTTTTCCGGCAATTATGGATCAGGTAATCAATAAAGCTTATGTAGAAGGGCATAAAACAGCCGCGGTAACCTTCGATCAGTTTACTACCAAAGGCACCTTGTCTGATTTCAAAAAGGCAGATAATTATTATGTGCAGGGCAGCTTCGGAGAATTTTTGGAGGTCCCGGAAAATGGGGAATTAAAGCATACGGTTCCGGTTGATGAAAAACTGCCTCAGAGACAGTTAAAGACCTACGGTCGTCAGTTCACCATGTCCCGGAAGGCTTTTATCAATGATGATATGGGAGTTGTTACTACTCTTCCGAGAAATGCTGCCCGTGCTGCCAGAGTTACTATTAATAATCAAGTATATAAGGTCCTTACTGGAAATCCTAAAATCTACGACAATAAAAATCTGTTTTCAACAGAGCATAAAAACCTGCTGGCTAAGGGAACCAGTGTTACCCGTGAGGCGGTGCAGACTATGATTTTAGCTTTAGGCGGTCACTTGACGAAAGATAACCAGGCGATTTTAATCCGTCCGGGCTCTATTATAGTGCCATTGGGCTATAAATTTGCCATGTATACATTATTTAACTCTCAGACTGTCAGCGCGTCCGGGGATGTAAATCCCTTGTATCAGTACCGGGAACAAATTCGGGTGGTAGAAGATCCTACTTTAAATGCCCAGGTTGCAAATGGGGCAATTCCCTGGTTCATGGTAGGGGATACGGCAGATTCGGACTTCATCCAGGTGGACTACCTCAATGGCCAGGAAGTCCCTAACATCCGGCGTATGGAGGCTCCGGGACAGTTAGGATTTATCTGGGACGTATATCTGGACTGGGGAATTACGGTACTGGATTATCGGGGAATTGTTAAGAATCCGGGAGTTCAGCTGGAATCCCCAATCGCATTAGCATAAGGAGGTGGAGAAAGGCTATGATGAAAACAGCGGTATATATTCAAAAAGGTGAGGCGTTAAATTACGTAAATAATACACAGTCTAAAATCCCGGCTAACACGGTGCTCCTTTTGGGGAACCGGTTAGGCATTGCCGGATGCGACATGGAGCCGGGGGAATTGGGAGCTCTTCATGTTGTAGGGGTATTTGAGATTCCCAAGAAAGCCGGAGAGACTTTAACTGTCGGCGACAATATCGCTTTTACAGAAGAAGACGGGATTGTAAAGGCTACAGAGACCGTAATGGGCTATGTGGTGGAAGACGCAGCAGCCAGTGCTCTTACTGCAAAAGTAAAGTTGTTAGGGTGACAATATGTTGAGTTTTAAAGAAATTGTAAAGAAAGATATTAAAAGAGTGTTTTTAAACCCGGAAGAATTTGGGGAAAAACACATGGTTTCCGGGCGGGAAATGTGTATTATTATTGATGAGGAGGAACTTACAGAAAGAGAGAAGAAACAATTTGGAAGGGGCAGGGATGGTACTCACCAAAAATCCTTGCTCTTTTATGTTGCTGCAAAAGACTTTGGCCCGCAGCCGGAGCCGGATCAGGTGCTGGTATTAGACGGAAGAAGCTATATTGTAATAGAGGCGGGGAATGAATCCGGAATTTACAGTATTAGCCTGGAGGCGAGAAGGAAATGAGAATAGTCACAATACAAACTCAGGTTCCTGATTCTGTATTTCTTAAGCTGGAGCAGGCCCCAAAAGAAATGCGTCGGGGACTTAAGGATGCGGTAAATGAGATGGCAAGGCAGACGGAGGAAGATATACGCATAGATGTATATCAAAGATATGCGTTGAAATCAGGCCGTTTTAAAAAAGGAAATGTAAAACTCCAAAAAGCAACGGTATCTAAGCCCACTGCAAAAATAAAGATAAAAGGCAATCCAATATCGTTAAAAACCGGTTATCGTACAAGAAAAAATGGAATTCGAAAAGCTGGGCAGGCCCAAGTAGAGAGGGCGGGAGGCTTTGAGGAGTTAAAGAAAAGCAATGGTTTAAAAGCATTTATAACTACTGCTACACAAGAAGATTCCGATGGTAATGAGCATAGCTATACAAATTTATTTCAAAGAAAAGGAAAAGAACGATATCCAATTAAAGCATTTCATGGCCCGGGGCAAGCAAAACTTGCGGAGATGGTTTTTCGTGATATGAAAGAGGATAAAGAAGATGAGCTGAGAAGGCGTATCTTCCATTTAGCAGAAAGGATTATGCAATGACAATCAACGACTTTATAACCCGCCTGGTAGCAGAGATCGAGATAATCTTAAAAGATGTTTCTTTTGTTGATTACCAGGGAAAGCAGGCGTCAATCAAAGGATATCCTTATGAGCTGCCATTTCATCCGGTCTCTGTTGGATGGGATCCAGAAAGGGAAGAACCGGATTGGGAGCTGGCAGTATTTCCATATTTTTTGGTTCAGATTGATGAAATTGAATATGAAGAGGAAAGCGCTGTGGCTAAAGTATGGATTCTTCTTGCTGCCAGAGATGAAAACATGGAAATGACAGGCTGGAAAAATGTAACGGTTGCAGTGGAGCGGCTGGTGAACCGTTTCCGGAGCAATCCGGTGCTCCATGATTATTACTATTGTGAGAGGAAAATGAAAGTAGCATATCCGGAAGCAAGCAGCTGGCCACAGTTTTTTACAGGCATTGAGATGCAGTGGAATCTTCCGGATGTAAAAGCAGAGCTTTGAAGAAAGAGAGGAAAAAATATGTATACAAAACAGAACTGGAAAACAGGAGACATTATTACGGCGGACAGGATGAACCATATAGAAGAAGGGCTTGCCAGTCATCAGGAGGGCCCTGCCGGTCCTCAGGGAGAGCAGGGGATTCGAGGAGAACAGGGGCCCCAGGGAGAGCAAGGCCCCCAGGGAGAACAGGGGACTCCAGGAGAACCTGGCGCTGACGGCGTAGGAATTCAATCAATTGCCCTTACTGTATCGGCAGAAGGAAAAGTGACTGGCGGTACTTGGACTGATACGGATGGGGTTCCCCATGATATTACCATGACAGAAGGAGGAGAAAACCTTGCAGGAGAATAAGAGGGAGGAGACGGCCCGGGTGTACCTGGGGCCGTCTTATTATGGAATAGTCCAGAAAGGGACTGTGTTTAGGGGGCAGCTTCCGCCAAAATTAGAAGCATTGATAAAAGGAATTCCTTTTTTAGAAGGCTTGCTTGTCCCCGTAGAGAATCTGGCAGAAAGCAGAAAGGCATTAAGGAGAGAAGGCAGTGAACTTAATGCTTTGTATAAGCGTGCAGAAGAAAAGAAGCAGGAGGTAGGGGATCATGTATAATCACAGGATTGCGGTGGAAGAAAAAAGCACATCCTATCAGCGCCCGCTGGCCACCAAATATGGTGTTCAGGTTGTAGTTGGGACAGCTCCAATTAATTTAGCCCAGAATCCGGAAGCGGTGGTAAACCGGCCGGTTATGGTTGGCAGTTATGAAGAGGCCGTTAAAGCTCTGGGGTATTCGGAAGACTGGCAGTCGTATACACTGTGTCAAAGCATGTACGCTTCCTTTAAACAATTTCGGGTTTATCCCATAATTTTTATTAATGTACTGGATCCGAAGAAACACATTAAGGAAGTGGAGGAAAAAACTCACCCGGTATTCAACCATACTGTAAAGCTGGAGGAAATAGGAATTCTGCCGGGCAGCATTAGACTAAATGACGGGACAGCCAACATAGTAGGAAAGGCAGCCGTTGGCTCCGCGCAGATAGGGAGTCCAGGAGAAATACCGGAATTAAAGCCTGATGAGGATTACATTGCAACCTTTGATGAAGAGGGAAAGGTACAGATTACTTTTTTAAGCACAGGAAAGGGCTATGATTTAAAAAGCGTGGCAATAACATGCAGCTGCCTGGCGCCTGAGTTAGTTACAGAGGAAGACATAATCGGCTATAGGGATATTGAAGCAGGAAAGGATACGGGGATTGAATTAATCCGCAAAATATATACCATGTTTCATTGCCCGCCCGGCCTGATTCTTGCACCTTCCTGGAGCAAAAATTCCAACGTGGCTGCTGCGATTCAGGAGAAATGCAGAGACGAAAACGGCGGCCTGCGCTGCGAATGTGTGATTGATTTGGATACCAGCAAAGTAAAACGGTATACAGAGTGTGGAATTGAAAAAGAGAAAGCAGGGCTGACCGATCCTCATACTATCGCAGTATGGCCGGAGCTGCTTGTGAATGGGAAAAACATTGCTTTTTCGGCGGTATATGGAGCCATGGCCAGTTATTATACGGCAACCAATGGAGATGTCCCATATCTTTACCCATCCAACAAAGAGCTGCAGGCGGATGGGGCTGTATTAGAAGATGGTACAGAAGTAATTCTCGACCAGACCCAGGCTGCTTATGTAAATGGGGACGGTGTGGTTACTGCATTAAATGACAGCGGCTGGAAGAGCTTCGGAAACAATACCGGATGCTATCCGAAGATTCAAGACCCCAAGGATAGATGGATCGGATGCAGAAGAATGTTCTCTTTTGTGGCCAACTATTTCATGATCGAATTTAGCAGTATGCTGGATCAGGGAATGAACCGGATTAACATTGACGACATGGTAAACCGGTTCAACACCTGGGGAAACAGCTTGGTAAGCCAGGGCAGATGCGCCGGGATAAAAATGGAGTACATAAAAGAAGATAATTTGGATGAAGATTTATTAAATGGCCATGTGAAAGTCCGGATTATGGTAGCGCCTTTCACTCCTATGGAGTACATTGCCGCTACAGAAGAATTTGATATGGAGACTCTCAGGAAAGCCATTGTAGGGGAGGTTGAAGCATGATAAAAGTGCCGCAGGTAGTGAATCGATACAACGTGTACCGGGGAGGAAATAAATTAATTGGACTCAGCGGTGAAATAACGCTTCCTACGATTACATATCTGGTTGACAGTCAGGAAGGAGCCGGGACAGGGGGAAACCTGGATGTTCCAGTAGTTGGACTCACAGACAATATGGAGGTGCAGATTAATTTTCTCACGGTAAATCGGGATCTCTTTTCCATGGCGGATCCTACAGGGGGAGAACTTTTGACCATTCGCGGGGGGCTTCAGGGAATCGATCCGGCAACCCAGAAGATCGTATATACTTCTGTTGCCATTACTATGGGAGGAACCGTCAGCGAGATTAACCCAGGTACCATGAAAGCAGGCGGGAAGATGGATGCCAGCATTAAGATGAATTTAACCCGTTACAAGGTTGTGCTGGATGATGTGGTGGCTTTGGAAATTGACAAGATGAACAGCATTTATACGTTAAATGGAAAAGATATCTTAAAGGAAGTGCGGGACATGTGCTAATGTGAAGGAGGAGCAAAATTTATGGAAAACAAGAAAGTAGTTAAGCCGAAAGAGAAAGAAGATTATCTCTTATATAAACTGGAATCCCCTATTGAGTTTGAGGGAAGCGCCATTACAGAGCTTGACCTTAGAAGCCTGCGGGAGATGGATTTTGACAAGCTGTGCAACCTGCTTGATACTTATACCGCCATGGGCGGTACTGAGAGTGTCTATGCAGATATGCCTATGCGGTTTGCAAAGGTGGTTGCTGCTGAAGTGGGAGGACTGCCTGTGGAGGCAATCGGGAAATTGGGAATTCGAGATGCCGTGCGGGTTCGGATGAGAATTTACCGTTTTTTCTATCTGTCCGAATAAACGGCCTCCATGATATAAAGCAGATAAGGAAGAATTGTATCTGTGCTGCAAAGTACAGTCATACAGGTCTTCCTTATTTTTATTCTTTGAAATTAACCAGGCTGTGGCAGGAGATCGCGGAGATTGCAGAAACCATCAGCGAGGAAAATAAGGCAAGGCAGGAGGCGTTAAGGCGTGGCAAAAAAAGGCGCATATGAAACACAGATCGTCATTTCGGGAAAGTTGGATAATTCCTTTGAAGGGACAATCGGAAAGGCAAAAAGGGAATTACAGGGACTTTACTATCAGCAAAAACGCCAGGGGAGTACGGTAGGCGGAATTGAACAGCTTGGCAGTTTTTCTGATAAGACGTTTGCCATGGTTGCCCAGGCCTCTAAGGCGGCGGCTTTGGGCGGAACAGCCATTCTGTCTGCCTCCACAGCGGTGGGGATGGGATATGAAAAACAGATGTCAGTAGTTCAGTCCATATCCAATGCCACTGCCGGGGAGATGCGGAAATTGGATGAAGTTGCCCAGGAAATGGGGCGCACCACCCAGTTTTCCGCCGCTGAAGCCGGAAAAGGGCTGGAATATATGGCTATGGCCGGATGGAAGGCGGATCAGATGACAGCCGGCCTTCCGGCTATCCTTTCTCTGGCAGCCGCCAGCGGAGAAGATCTGGGGGCGGTGTCGGATATTGTAACAGATGCCCTGACAGCCTTTGGGCTGACGGCAGAAGATGCGGCAGTGTTTTCTGATGTGCTGGCCCAGGCTTCCAGCAATTCCAATACCAACGTGGGAATGATGGGGGAGACTTTTAAATACGTGGCTCCCGTTGCCGGAGCTTTAAAATTCAGTATCCAGGATATGGCTGTAGCCATTGGGCTGATGGCAAACGCGGGAATCAAGGGAAGCCAATCCGGAACGGCTTTAAGATCCATTATGTCCCGGCTTACCAAACCTACCAGCGAGGTACAGGGAGCAATGGAAAAGCTGGGATTATCGATAACGGACTCTGACGGAAATATGAAGTCCTTTAGAGAAATCATGGTGGACATCAGAAGCGGATTTGACGGTTTGTCTACAGCAGAGCAGGCCAGCGTAGCGGCATCTTTAGCCGGACAGGAGGCAATGTCCGGCCTTTTAGCCATTGCCAATGCGGCCCCTGAAGACTTTGAAAAGCTGACAGAATCCATAGAGAATTCCGCAGGAGCCGCCGAGAGGATGGCGGAAACCCGGATTGATAACCTGGCCGGAGATTTTACCCTCCTGCAAAGCGCTGCCGAAGGAGCCGGTATTGGAATCTATCAAACCTTTAATGGTATCTTGCGGGAAGGGGTTCAGGGGGCTTCCAAGCTTCTAAATGATTTTACAGAATCGGATTTCCTTGGAAATTTAACTGAGCAGATGCCGACAATTCGAAGAGTCGGAAAAGAATTTGGTGAATTTGTAAAGTCGGCACTGGAGCCCCTGCTTGCTGCCGGCGGATGGTTCTTGCAACACCCGGACATCCTAGCCGGTTCCATTTCCGGTATTGGTTCAGCCCTTTTGACATTTAAAGCGGCAGAAGGGGCAACGTCTTTAATCCGGACAGTAGGAAGCCTGGCCGGGATGATAGGAGCCTGGCCGGTAGCGGCAGCCGGTGTGGCTGTCGGGGGAATAGTCGGCATCAGCACTGCTATCAAAAAAGCAAATCGGGATGCAGCCGGGGCAAATCTGGCAAGACATTTTGGCAAGATTTCTTTATCTATGGAAGAACTGGATGAAACAGCCAAGGCCATAGTTGCCAATAAAAACATGGAAAAAGCTTCCCAGGCTATTGAAGAACTGGGGAAGATTAAAGAGCTGTCAGAAGATTTTTTTGAGGCTGACAAAAACCTGGATCGTTTAAACTGGAAAATCGGCATGGGGTTTGAACTTAGTGAAGGGGATCAACAGGAGTATGCGGATGCGATAGACTCCATGGTCAGAGGATCGATTGATATTGTGGAGCAGGCTCAGTATACCGCTACTATCAGCGTTCAGGCTTTGTTTGGGGAAAGTCAGGTAGGAAACAGCCTGATAACCGGATTTAACGAGGTTTATGAAGAGTTAAATGCAGAACTGGCCGCGTTGGGAAAGGAACTGGGGGATGTTTACAGCGCCGCTTTGGAAGATGGTGTGATTGATATTGACGAAGCGGAAACGATTCAAGAAATTCAAAGGAAAATGTCTGAAATTACCCAGAAGGTTGCCCAGGCCGAGTTTGACGCCAAATTAAAGCGTTTAGGGGAAGGGGCATCTGGAGGGGACCTTGATGCAGAGACATTTAAGAATACTCAGGCTCAGGTAAAGGAAGAGCTGGCGGCCCAGGAAGCAGAATTGGGACAGGCGACAGATTATGCCCTTGCAGCTTCGGGACTTAGATATTCTGAAGGAAAAATAAGTAAAGAAGAGTATGATAAGGAACAGGCTGAGATTATGCAGCAGTACCAGACCCAGCAGATGATGAACCGGGCAAAAGGGCTGCAGTGGTCTTCTGATACGATAAACCGCCAATATGATGAAATGTTTCAATTGTTTCTTCCGGGAATTGATGCCGGGACAGATACCGCCTTACAAAAAGCGATTGACACCATGATGGCTGAAGGGAACGGGATTCTTGCATGGGATCCCAACCTGATTTTAAAGGATATGGGAATCGACCAGATGGATCAGGCTACCAGAGATGCGATAGCCCAGCTGTGGGACGGAATGGAAGTAGACTATGGAAAGCTTCAGGCCGCGGCCCAGGAGTATCTGGAGGCGGGAAAAGAAATCCCTCAGGAGGTGGCTGACGGATTAGCAGATGCCTCTTTGATTGGAGCTATTGCAGGAAATCAGGATGCAATCTGGCAGCTGATGGCATTGTCTGCGGCAGATAATCCTGAGTTTCAGGAAGCATTAAACCAGGCAAGGGAGAATGGTTATGCGATTCCGGAAGAAGTGGCGGCTGCTATTGATGCAAATTCACCGGCCCTTGTAGAAGCTTCCAACCGCCTGGGAGACAGGGCGGAGGAGACCCTTCAGAATAGATTTGACCAGATTACGATTTCGGGAAAGATTAATTTTAATATGGGTGTGGGAGAGATTATCTTAAACGGAGGATCCGAACTTGCATCCAAAGTAAAACAAAAATTTTCCGGCGGAACTCCGGCTCACTATGCGGAAGGCGGTTTAATCCGGGATCCAACTCTTTCTTATTTTGCGGAAGATGGGCCGGAAATGGCAATTCCCATTAATCGCTCAGAGCGGTCCTTATCTTTGTGGGAAGAGACAGGACGCCTGTTAGGCGCCTATGAGCAGAATAATTACAGCACCACATATGAGGCATTGACTCAGGGAAATGCCGGTTTGGCGGAAGGGAAAGCCGGAGCTCAGCCGATTGCTCCTGTATATTCTCCTGTTATAAATGTTTACGGAAGCGCTGACAGACAGGAGGTAGAGGGGGCTGTCCAGGCATCTTATGAGCAATTTACAGAGTGGATGGAACGATATTCTTATGAAAGGGCCAGAAGCAGCTTATGAAGTCTTATATCACAATTCAGGGGGATACCTGGGATATGATTGCAAAGAAGGTCTATGGAAACGAAAAATACCTGGATATTTTGATGCAGAAGAATTTTTCTTTATTAGACTATCTTGTATTTCCTGCTGGGATAGAGGTTTTAATTCCGGATAAACCTCCGGACAGGCAGGAAAATCTTCCTATATGGAGGCGATAGAACATGGAACCAAGAAAATATGTCCTTGAACTTGTTTACAATGGGGTAAATGCAACCAAGGAGATTACCCCATATTTGAGTTCAGCTAATTATACGGATGCTATTGATGAATCAGATACGATCTCAATAACGCTTATGGACAGGGATGGGAAATGGGTGTCGGATTGGGTTCCCCAAAAAGAAGACAGGCTAAGTCCGAGTATTGGGTTATATGACTGGGAATCTCCAGGGAGCGCTGCAATGGTATCTTGTGGGGAATTTATGGTAGATGACTATAGTTTCTCCGGCCCTCCTGATACCATTACCATGAATGGCATATCCGCTCCCCTGAACCTGGATTTTAAGGAAACTAAGCGCTCTAAAACGTGGAAGGAAGTTACACTGTCTCAGATAGGCGCTGAGGTAGCGGGAAAATACGGCTTGGAGCTTTTGTTTGATGGGAGTGATATACCTATTTTAAAAACAGAGCAGAGCCAGCAAACAGATGCAGAATTTTTAAAACGGACTGCGGAAAAATATGGATTTGGCTTGAAACTGTATTCAGGTAAGATCGTGCTCTTTGAATACGCCAAATATGAGGCGGCAGATGCCAAAATCACAATCAAAAAGGAAGAAATCCGGAAATGGTCTTACAAAAGCACTATGTTAGGAACTTATACAGGAGCTAAGGTCAGCTATACAAACCCCAAGTCTAAAGAAGTGGTGGAAATTATGGTGGGAAAAGAAGGCCGGTTATATAACACAACTGAAAAAGCAGACAGTCCTGCAGATGCGGAAAGAATTGCATTAAATGCCCTTAGAAACGCCAACCGGAAGGAAACCACAGTCTCTTTTACCATTCATCCCAGAATGGATATCCACGCTTCAGACATCATCAAAATAGAAGGGTTGGGAAATCTGGATGGGCGGTATCAGGTGGGGAAAGTAATCCACCAGATTAACCGGAAAGATTATTCTATGCAGATTACCGGATGGAGGGTCGCAGAAAATAACGGGGAAACAGAAGGAGCCGGGGAGAACCAGCAGGCCGGAGATATTTATGAGGTGAAATCTGGGGATACATTATGGGAATTGGCGAAACAGTTTTATGGAGATGCAGCCAAATATCTGGTTTTATATGATTCAAACCGGGAAGTAATTGAACAGGCGGCAAAGAAACGAGGGAAGAGCAGTTCCTCCAGCGGATACTGGATTTTTCCCGGTACTCAGCTTACGGTTCCTAAGGAGTGATAAAAATGGATGACATTATTCGAATCGGCTTTATTTCCAGCATAAACGCGGAAGATGGAAGCGCTAAAATAACATATCAGGACAGGGATAAAATGGTGACGGAAGATTTTCCGTTTCTTGCTTTTGGCGGGGAATATTATATTCCAAAAGTGAATGATATGGTTTTGGTGCTCCATTTAAGCAATGACATAAGCTCTGGGGTAATCCTGGGAAAATATTGGAATGACGAGAACAGGCCAGAGGCTAAGGAGTGGTATAAACGCATTTCTGAAAATATAGCGCTGAAAAAGAAAGAGAATACACTTGTGATAGAAGTTCCTGAAATTCTCTTTTCAGGGGAGGCAGGCAGTATAACACTGTCTCAAATAATAGGGATGGAACAGAGGATTCGCAAATTGGAGGCACAGCATTAATGAAGATAGGCGCATTTGGAACGTCATTAATATTCCGGATAAGCGATAACCAGATGTTGACGTTTCGTAATATGAAACGGGAAGTAACCGGGAGTTGGGGAACTATGGAGCGTATGGGAGAGAAGCCGCTTCCATATTTCCAGGGCCCTAATTTGCAGACAATTACAATGGAGATAATTCTGGACGCTACTTTAGGAATCAGGCCTGCAAAACTGTTGGAGATGATAGAAGGGTTGGTTGAAAGCGGGCAGGCAGAATTTTTGGTAATCGGCCGTCGGAAGATTGGAAAAAACAGATGGGTCATTACAAAAAGCTCTGAGGCGAGAAATACCATCCTTTCTGGGGGAGAGCTTTTAAAAGCAACGGCGAATTTGACACTTCAGGAATATTATTAGGAGAATCGTATGGTTAACTATTCTATGAAATGGGCTTCTGATTGTTCAGAAGCTGAGGATATCATGCGTTGCTTGAGAACGCTGCTAAACATTCGGGCCGGTACCCAGCCGGCTGATCGGGAATTGGGAATTTCATGGGAGTGTCTGGATCAATTGCCGGAGACGGCAGAAGCGCTGTTTATTGTTGAACTGGAGGATAAGGTTGCAAAATACGAACCCAGAGCAGAGATTTTGGAGGTTACGTTTTCATACTCAGAAACCGGCATTATGATACCCCATATTATTTTTGGAAAGAAGGTTTGATAGGATGCGTGGAGAATTAGAGAAATATCCGGAAGTAAGTTTTATTGACAGTCTTTCATTTCATGATTTTCTGGGAGAGATTATCCGAAATTATGAGGAAAAGTACCGGGAATTAACGGGAGAAGAGTCTGCGCTTCCTGCGGCGGCGCCGGAACGGCTGCAGCTCTACAGCTGTGCGGTAATGATTTATCAGGGATTCCAGTATCTGGATCGGGCCGGAAAGTGTAATTTGCTAAAGTACAGTACCGGAAGCTTTTTGGATAATCTGGCGGCAATGAAAAAAGTGAAAAGAAACCCGGCAAAAGCAGCCAGGACTATTCTGAAATTTACCCTTTCCAGGCAACAGGACTATGGAGTTACAATCCCCATTGGAATTCGGGCAAAAGTAAATGAACTCTTTTTTGCCACTGAGGAATCCGGAACCATTGATCCAGGTGGAAACGAGATAGAGCTTCCGGCAGTATGCCTGACCTTAGGAGAAGCAGGAAACGGCTATACGGCCGGGACAATAACCACACTTGTGGATCCCATTAATTATATTCAATCTGTGAGCAATGTGTCAGATACATCCGGAGGCGCAGACCAGGAGAGTGATGATGAGCTGGCTTCCAGGGTATACCTGGCTCCTTCCGGATACTCTACGGCAGGCCCTGAGGATGCATATAGATTCTGGATACAGACTTACAGTCAGGCTATTGAGGATTGCTATATAGTCTCCGAAAAGCCAGGGGAAGTGGATATTTATATCATTTATCACCATGGGCAGATACCGGATGAAGGCCAGTTAAAGGGGCTGCAGAAATATCTGGACGAGGATAACCGGAAGCCATTGACAGACCTGGTGAAAGTAAAGGCACCGGAAGAAAATGAGTACGAAATTGAGGTAGTATATTATATATCCGATTCTGAACGGAATAATGAGAGCAACATTAAAAAGCGGGTAGAGTTAGCGTGTCAGGAATTTCAGGAATGGCAGGGTGCTGTAATTGGGAGGGATGTGAATCCGTCCCAATTGATGTATATGTTGATTGACGCCGGGGCCTGCTATGCCATTATAAAAAAGCCGGAGTTTGAGGAAATCCATACAGCCAGCATATCGGTTGCAAAGTCCGTAAAATTGGAATATGGAGGGCTGAAAGATGCAAGAGTTATATAATTCCAACCCTTATGATCTGCTTCCGGAAGCTCTTCAAAGTCCCAAAACCCAGGCTATGGGATACGCTGTACAAATTGCTATGAAAAAGCTGCTTGAGTATGCGGATAAGCTTATGGTATATGCAGATTTGTCAAGCTTGCCGGATGAGATTTTAGATTCTCTGGCGCTGGAATTGAGAACCAGATATTACGATCCGCAAGCAGAACGGAGAATCCGGGAAGGGCTGATAAAACAAACCCTGGAATGGTATATGCATGGAGGTACCAAGTCGGTTTTGAGAGAATATCTTGCAACCATATATTCAGATGGAAAGATAGAGGAGTGGTACGAATATGGAGCGGATCCGTACTACTTCCGGGCTGTTGTCACAATAGAGGAAAGTCAGGAAATAAAGCTGGGGGAGGGCGCCCGGGTTGCTGTACAGATAAATGCCTTGAAAAATGTAAGATCATGGCTGGATGCTCTGATTTTTCGCATTATCATTGGGTTTGCCATATCTATCCAATATACAAACGAGATAAAATTTCGGATAGATTTTTGGCCCAGGCGAAATTTGGAGGCTTTAAAGCTGGATAATACATGGAAGTTGGATGCCAGTAAGAAGCTGACTGGGTATAACAGTAATAAAATTATTGACTTGTACCCGGTTAGATGTGGTGTAAGAACAGAGGCGACAGAAAAAGTACAGATAGGAGATCTGATTATCACCACGGAAAATAAGCTGGACGGAACATGGAAATTAACCGGCCGCCGGAAGTTAAACGGCGGAAGAGAGATTATGTAAAGAAAGGATTGAGGATTATGGCTGCTTCCAAAGGGGTTATTACGGTAGTGGGAAGAAAGAAGCTGTGTAAAGCACATGCAGGGGATATTCCCTTGCCGCCTATTACCCATATTGCCTGGGGAGATGGCGGGGTTCTGGAAAACGGAACGCCGAAGGCAACATTTGGCACAGAAATAGCTCTTTATAACGAGCTGTTAAAGAAGGAAATCACAGGCCACGTTTACCCGGAAGAAACTACTTGCCGGTACACAGGCTATCTGGACAAAGGGGAATTGACCGAAAAAGAAATCTCGGAAATGGGGTTGTATGATGCGGAAGGGGATCTGATTGCTTACCGGACTTTCAGAAGAAAAGGCAAGGATGAGGATATTCCTTTAAGCTTTGAGATGGATGAGATTTTTTAGGAGGGAGGAAGTTAAAAGATGAAAAATTGCGAGATCAAATCTCCTCCTGTATTTGCTGCAGATGTACCCAGGTGGGACAGGGAGACGGACGCTGACGGGGATGATATGGGGCTGGTGGTGGAGCAGGTATTTAATAATACTATTTATAACAAACAGAAAGCAGAGCAGGCGCTCGGAATCCTTCTGCCAGGCCGGATGATTCTGACAGGAGAATGGAATGGATTAACCTATACGATTGAGCATGAATCTATAAGGAAGGGAAGTACCGTATATATAGGTTATACATTCGATTCTATTCCGGCAGCCCAGAAGGCCAACATCCGAGGGAAAACAGAACAGGGCAAGCTGATATTAGTTGCAGCAAAAGCGCCGCCCACGGATATAGAGATTGAAGAAATCAGGGTATTGAATCTAAATGAGTGACAGGAGTGATAAGAAATGGCAGTGTATACCAATGCAGGAGGCGGAGGAGGAACATCCTCCGATGAGCTTACCGCGACCCGGGGAGATGTGCTGAAAGGCGTTACTGCGGTTACTTTAGACAGTAATGACGAAGCGATAGAAGGCACTCTGGAGCTGACAGGGGATGCAGCGGACTCCCATGTGCTGGAAGGAAAAACGTATTATAATAAAGATGCTAAAATACGCCGGACGGGCGCTATGCCTAACAGAGGTGCAACAGGCCAGACATTGAACGCCGGACAAAGCTACACTATTCCGGCAGGGTATCACAATGGAGGCGGAACAGTAACAGCGAATGGTTTGGCAGGACAGACGGCGGGAACGGCGGTAGCTGGTGATATTTATCCCGGAAAAACGGCTTGGGTGAATGGAGGGCATGTTACCGGCGCAATGCCCCTTGGCTATGGCGGAACCTACACCCCACAAGCCTATGCTCAAACCGTATATTGTGATGGGGCACGTATGATAGGTAACATCGTTATTAACCCAATACCGGGAAATTTTGTGGATGTCAATGTAAACCAAGACCTTTTTAGGAATGGCTCCTATGGCCCTATGGCTGTAGGAGCCGCTAAATTACATAACGTAGGCAGCGGCAATTCAAACACTCTGGCAAGATTTGTTGGCGTTGCGGAATGGAAAATGAGATGGACTTTTGGATGTGTACAGGCTGGATATGTCCCAAGCTCTGGAAAAGTAATCGTTGGGAGTTCTGGATCTTATTTTTGTGAAACCGTCTGGTTTAAGAAGAAAATTAATCTAACAAATTACCGAACTCTTGAGATAAAAATGTCCATAGGAAACCAGGAATCCTTAAGAGTAAGCCCGGTTATTTATTTGGTACAAGCCCCTCCGACAGCAGAACCTCAACACGCAACGCGCATCCAACCAGTGAAATGTTCCAATGATTCACAAGTCCCCAATGGGTATGCACTGAAAGACTGGAGTAATTATGTAAATGTAGGGGGAGCTTCCGGAGCGGAATATTATGGGATTGTAAGATTTGATGTTTCTTCTTATACGGGATGGTGGTACATGGGATTTAAGGTTTTTCAACTTCAATATGGCAGCAGTTACAAATTCATTCCGTTTGGAACCCCGTTTTATATTGATTATGCGACATTATTAATAACAGCACCTTAAAGGAGGCAAACATGAAAGCATTAGTAATTTACGATTTAACAGGAAAAATTTGGAGCATCATTTACAACCAGGAGAAAGCCCCGCAAGGGTTGCTGTGTATATGGGTGGACATTCCGGAAGGCGGTGTTTTAGAACGTATTGATTTGTCTGACCCGTCCCAGCCAGCTCCGGTATTTTCGTATATGCCAGAAACCGACATTGGAACCCTACAAAGGCAAGTAAAACAGATGCAGAAAAAAAACACAGTCCATGATCTGGCATCCAGTTTTGCGGCAGAAGGTTTTACCGATAAGCAGGCCTTGCAGGTTCCGGAGCTGTATCCAGAATGGTCAGGGGAAGGCGTTACATATAAAGCAGGTGAAAGAATTCGATATCAGGGTGTCTTGTATAAAGTATTACAATCCCATACCAGCCAGGAAATATGGACGCCCGATAGCAGCCCATCTTTGTTTGCCAGGGTTTTAATTCCAGATGAGAATACTATTCCTAACTGGGAACAGCCAGAGAGTACAAATGGTTATGCTGCCGGGGATAAGGTACAGCACAAAGGGGAGATATGGGAAAGCCTGATAGATGGAAACGTATGGGAACCGGGAGAGATTGGAACAGAAAACCAGTGGAAAAAGGCAGAATAAAAGAGAAAGGTGAGGTATATTAAAATGAAAGCAAAATCAATAGAGTATGTTATCAGCGCCGTTGCAGGTGCTTTTTTTAGTTTCTTCGGAATTCTTGCAATTCCCTTAGCCCTTCTTATCCCATGTAACATTATCGATTACTTTACCGGATTGGCGGCTTCAAAGGTAAACGGCGAAAAAATTACCAGCCACAAATCCTTTGCCGGAATTGTAAAAAAGGTAATGATGTATATCTTAATATTTGTAGGATTTGGAATTGACTGTATGTTGTCATATGTGGCGGTTACCTTACATATCGAAACGAAATTTCCATTGCTGTTTGCGGCCATGGTGGCCTCATGGCTGGTGATCAATGAGCTCATTAGCATTACGGAGAATTGTGAAGCTACAGGGGTGGTTATCCCTATCCTAAGCCCGGTATTGCGGTTTATCAAGAAAAAGATCGAAATTGCAGTAGATATTCCGGAAGATGATGATACCCGTGCGACGTCGCACAAAGACAATGGATAAGTCCTGGCGAAAGCTGGGGCTTTTTTGAGTGCAGTTATGAAAAGGAGAGAATAATAGATGAATATCCAAAAACAATATCTAACCGTCAGCAGTTACAACCGACCTGGAAGCACCAGACCCAAAACAATAGCCGTAGCTTGTCACTATATTGGGAATCCTGGGACCAGCGCTCAGGCTAACCGAAATTGGTTTGAAAGTCTGAGCAAGACACACGATACAAAAGCAAGCTGTCACTATATTATCGGCTTGAATGGAGAGATTTTACAGCTTATTCCAGAAGAAGAAATAAGCTGGTGCACCAACCAGGCAAACGGCTATACTATTAGTATTGAAGCTTGTCATCCGGATAAAACCGGAAAATTCACTGCAGCTACTTATGAGTCATACACAGCTCTCTGTGCAGATATCTGCCGCCGGTGGGGCCTGGATCCGCTAAATGGAGGTCTAATCCGGCATTATGATGTAACTAAAAAAGTCTGCCCGAAATGGTTTGTCGATCATCCGGATGCCTGGGAGCAGTTTAAACAGGATGTGGCGGCCAGATTGCATCCGGCAGAACCAGAGAAGAAGTCTGGCTGGTATCAGGAAAATGGCGGCTGGCGGTTCTACTTGGGAGACACCGGAGAGCCGGTGAGAAACGCCTGGTATAAAGATGGTGAGGACTGGTACTGGTTTGACGGCGCGGGAATGATGGTTCGTAATATTTGGAAAACGGACTCCAAAGGACTTTGGTATTATTTAGGAAGCAGCGGAGCCATGTTAAAAGACACCTGGATAGTCTGGAAAGGCGAGTTGTATCGTGTGAAAGAGGACGGCAGCATGTTTTTAGGAAATTTGAATTTAAAAACAGATGAGAAAGGTGCTTTCCATCCAGCTTAGTTGTATAAAAAGCTCCTAATGCCATGGATTTATATTATATGTTTTTACATTTAGGCGGGCCAGACGGCGAAGCCAGTGCTGCTATGCGCTACCTGTCCCAGCGCTACGCCATGCCTTATAAAGAAGGAAAGGCGATTTTGACGGATATTGGTGTATCGTTATCGAAACCGGCCATTATAATCAGGAAAATTTTTAGTATGATTTTATAGAAAAATAGGCAATTCACCTTTTAGAGAATCAAATATAATCAAAGACAGCAAGCGGAAATGCTTGAAATGAGAACAGCGTCACCTTATATGCCGGAATAAGAATTAAGCCGTTATATTTGTCAGGCGGAAAGAAGTTTTGGAAGATAGAGTGAGTTCGGGAATATAGATTGAAGGATGAAGAGGGGTTGGTTATAATGACTGGGAGAGAGTATCGTTTTCCAAAAAGGGAGGCAAAAAAGCAGTGATTAAATTGTATCATGGATCTGCTCATAAAAAGGATAACAGCGGGTATGTACTGGAACTTCACGGAGCACGTTAGATAAGAAAGACATACATGCCGGATAAATTTTCCAGAGAGAATTATAGTACGTAGTTATTGAAGAATCCCAGGCTTATTTTGATGATGTACTGGACATGAATCTGTTTGATGGAATTTTGCCAGGGATTGCCCATATTATAATAATAGAAAAAGCGTACTGGGAGATTTCTTTATTAACAGCCGTGAGACATATAAAAATTACGGTGTTGAAATAAAAGAGGGAAAATCGAAGGAAAAATCACGTAATTGCTGTTAAGGGATGAGAAGATGGAAGCCGTTTATTTCCTGAAAGAAGATACTTACGGCGGCATAGCTGACAGAAAGCTTACGATTCCTATTATTATGAAAGTTCATCGCCACAGGCGATCTAAGTTCAGGGATGCCTAATGCGCTGTATTACTTTCATTCATGGTGGTGCGCTTACCTGTGGGCGCATGAAGGTTTACTTGGCGGGGCGGGTTCAGTTTGATTATGTAAAGTGATATATGCAGCATAATAAGAATATTCGCAGCTAAAAGAATCAGCAGGAAGTACTCGATATAATAATCGGGCGCTTCCTGTTTTCTTTTACCATAAAAGAAAGGAAATTGCATATATGAGAGGATTTAAGGGCGGAGTGGGTTTAGTGGCAGAGTTTTTAACAATCAATAGAACATAGGAAAGGGATTGAAATGATAGGGAAAAATGAAAATACTATGAGCGAGAAGGCTTATTTGGAGATGATAATCAGTGAGCGGATTGGCTTTTGGGTGAGCCAGGAGAAACCGGAGGGAGAAGATCCGGTGTCTGACCGCGGAGAAGGGATAATACGAGAACTGCCGGAAGAGAAGAGGAGCCAGATGGAGGCATACGTAAGAAAGCTTGTGGAAATTTCTGCGGGGCATGAAAAATATATTTACCTAAAGGGAATTGAAGATGGAATACGGCTGATGTCCAGAATTGAAAAAATGAGAGAAGGTTGAAGCATAAAAATTGTATTCTTGTAAAAAAAGAAGAGAGTATGCTATAATTTAATAAAGAAAGGAAAGACTGATGAAAGATGTAAAGATACAATGGCATTCCGGATTTGTGGCGGCAATGGATTTGGAGCTGTCTGTAAACAGAGAAGAACTGATTTATGAGAGAGAATACAATCTGAATACGAAACCATTAGAGATAGGTCTTTTGGTGATTAAAAAACATAGAAGTGTTCAGATAAGCAATGAGATAGGGCGGATTTTTCAAGGACATAATATTTTAGAATATAAGTCACCAGAAGACCATTTAAACATTGATACATT
The DNA here is from genome assembly GCA_910577645.1 of uncultured Lachnospiraceae bacterium. Taxonomy (GTDB): domain Bacteria; phylum Bacillota; class Clostridia; order Lachnospirales; family Lachnospiraceae; genus UMGS1370. The sequence continues at coordinate 12,886 of CAJTOL010000003.1, read as the reverse complement.
CTATAAAACGATAGCATATGCTTGTCTGTATAAAGCATATGGGAAAACAGTAGATGAGAGAAAAGCAGATGATATTACTATATCCATAGTCAGAGAGGCAAAGCCGGAAGGTCTGTTTGAGTATTTAATAAATCGTGGTTTTAAAGTATTAAATCCATATCATGGAATATATTATGTACAGAATAGGGAATTATTCCCAATACAGATTGTTGTAACAAAGGAATTAGATGGAGACAGCCATACATGGCTGAAATCTCTGTCAAATACATTGGAAAAAGCGGAAATGAGAGAACTTCTTGAACGAATTGAGGGGTTGACGCAAACACTAGACAGAGGAGCTTGCAGACGCGGTGCTGGAGGTAAGCATCCGGGCAAATCAGGAGATTGTGAATGAGTTGAAGGGAGATGAAAGTATGTGCCAGGCATTGTTAGAGATTATGGAACCGGAAATCAATAAGATTGTGGAGGAAGCGACAGAAAAAGTAAGAAAAGAAACAGAAAAGAGGCAGGCCATCAACATAGCGAAAGCAATGATAAGTTCTGGCAACTTTTCACCTAAGGAAATTGTGGAGTATGTTCCGGGAGTATCTATTGAGGAAGTTATGAAACTTAAAAAGAGTTGATTCATACTTAAAAATGTATAAAGGTAAACAGTCAAAATGGGGAAGTATTCTGTGAAAAGCAGAGTGCTTCCCTTTTTTCATGCCAGAGGGGAGATAACTATATGAGAATCGCATCTATCATTAATTTAAAGGGCGGGGTAGCCAAAACTGTGTCCAGTGTCAACATTGCATACATCTTATCTTCTGCACACAACAAGAAAGTACTTTTGATTGACAACGACAAGCAGGGAGATGCCAGCAAGCTGTTAAATCGTCATAGTTATACAAGGCCGGGGACTGCAAAGATTCTGACAGACCGGGAGCTTGACATGTCGGTAATAATCCAGCCTACGGACTATGAAGGGCTGGACATTGTGACTGCCAACATGAACCTGCTGACAGCAGCGTTGGAAGTCATGCTGGATCAGAAGAGACCTCAGCACAACCGGCTTAAGAAAGCATTGGAGAAAGTGAAGGGTAAGTATGACTTCTGTATCATAGACAATGCGCTGGATATCAATATCTCTACGATCAATGCCCTGGCGGCCTCTGATGATGTGCTGGTGCCGATTGATGATTTTTGTAGGCGGTGCTTTTCCTATTTTTAGCATGTTACAGATGTCCTCGATCTTGTAAATGGTCATATGGCTCCTCCTTAAGAGTTTTATCTTAGTGTTGAGGGCTTAAAACAGGAAACAGCGTGTCATAATTTTAAATAAGCCATAACAATAGGTTAAAGAAGGGAAAAAATGGTAATACGATTTCTCCTTCTTGTTAGAGTAGTCTAAATATATAATATAAATATACAAATACAATATATAGTACTTATATTAGTATAATATATAGAATAATACTATATATAGTATTATAAATATAATATATTATATAGATTAATTTCTACCAAGATGATAAATGGAAAGAGAGGAATGAGGAAATGAGTGAGGAGCAAAAGACAATTACGGTATCATTAAAAGTGAACAGGAGGACATGGGAGCTGTTTAGCAAGACAGCCTCGGAGCGGGGTGTCAGTAAAAGCCGGTTATTTTCGGATATGGTATATAAGAATTGTTGGATTGACCGGCGGGAGGTGACGGGGAAGGCAGTAACTTGTATGGAGTGTTTCAGGCAGTTGGCGGAGAATGGTGACCTGGAATCAGCGAAGGCGGCGGGAAAGGCGGGTGAAGAGTTATGCCAATCATTGTTAATAAGGTAGGGGCACACAGAAACGGGGAAGCGTTGTCCAGGGTGGTGTATTATATGATGACATCGAATTATTTTAAGGCGGGGAACTGCCGTGGGGTGTGGGAGTACTCGCCTTTAGGGAACGTAAATGGGTTTGAGTTTGTGAAGGAGATGTATGGCAAGTCGGACGGGAAACAGGTGTCCCACCTGGTTATTGGCACTAAGCATGAAGGGCTGATCGAGGAGGAGCTGATTGGGGCCGGGGAATCGGCGCTGGATTATCTGTATGGGAACGGGTTTCAGTGTTGTTACGCTTTTCACAGGGGCTCTGGTGAGGATCCGGGATACCTCCACTTACATATGGCGGTGAACACGGTGAACTTCCGGGATGGGAAGCGGTTTTATGAGACTTACAACGCTGTCACGGGACTGCGGAATTATCTGGCAGCGCTGTACAATTCCTGGCAGTGGTCCACAGCGTATGATGACAGCTGTATCTGGGAGGATTAATTTCCTGATTTGGAATGATTGGGGACAGGGAAGTAAGAGTGTACTGGGCATGGGGAAAAGTATGGAAATTCAGGGATATATTATAGTTATGCATGTAAGTGCATGTGAAATAGATACATGATATATTCGTGATTCATATTCAATGCGTGTGTAAATGAGGTGTGTGAGAATCCGAAAGGCCCTGGCGGGAGGTTCCGCCGGGGCTTGGTTTTTCGTGGAGGTAAGGCGGGGTTATTTTTGAAGACGCTCGGCTATGGTATAGATGATTAACAGGTCGCTTTCAGGGAGGCCTTTCAGCTTATCCAAGGTTGTCTGAAGCAATGTTGGATTGGGGTTGCCTTCGTCAAAGAAGTCTTTGGGAGTCACTTCAAGATAATCACAGATAGCCAGAAATTCCGTCATGCTGGGCAGAGCACGCCCGCTGGATATACCCTGCATATAGGATCGGCTGTGACCCAGGTCAAGACTCATCCGGTGCTCAGCAACTCCCTTTTTTAGGCGCAATTCTGTGATTCGTTTTACAATGTAGTCAGTATCCAAGAAAAATCACCTCGCTTTTCCTTATTTTAGCGAAAAGAAAATTCTAAAATACACGATTTAAATATGGATTAGTAAATAAATTCATGGTATAATCATGAATCAGAACAAAAAGAAGAAGCAGGTATAAAAAACATATGTTCTGAGTTTGTGTAGCATTAACCTGCAAATAGGGAGGATAAAGTAAATGAATAAAAAATTTTCAAGAATCGCGATTATGGGACTGATTTTGCTGAATATGACCGCCTGTGGTAATGATTCAAAAAGCAAAGACACGGTTGAAAAGTTGCAGAAATTTACAGTTACAGAAAAAGATGAGAAAAAATATCTATTTAATTATAACGAGGAATGGACACTGACCTATAATGGGGAGACGGATGTCAAATTTGTGGCAATTAAAGATGAGGCGGTTACAGAATGTTTTGAAAGCGCATTTGGAGAGGGTTACTACCCAGATAACGCAGTAAGTAAAGGGGGATTTATTTATGATTTGGAGCAGGATGCAATTCGGATCTATGTTGATTTAGAGATAGAGGAAGGAAATCTGCAGTACATCACTTATGATATGGGAAAAGAAAAGTTTATACTTACGGTTGACTTGAAAAATAAGTATGAGCCATCGGAGGAATTTTTGGACTGGATAGAGGAATGTAATCTTGATTCTATTATGAAAAAGGATATACAAGAATTTAAGGACCAATTGGAGGAAAATGGAATAACTTTTAATGCGGTTACAACGTTGAAATACGATGATATTGATAAATACATAGAATAGAAAATTTTTATTGCTTATAGGAGGTCTTCTATGATATGTCCAAAGTGCAATGCAGAGGTAAAGGAGAGCGAGAGATTCTGCAGTCAATGCGGAACAGAAATTCAAAAAAAGTGTCCAGATTGCGGAACAGTTGTGAAGGATGTGAAATATTGCCCCAATTGTGGACGGATTCTGCGTCAGGCAGAGTCAGAGCAAAGGATTGATACAGACAGAAGAGAAAATGGAGATGGAGATAAGGAGGATCAATATGAAACAGCTTTGGAGAAGAAGGCGAGAATAGAGAAGTATGGAAATATAGTAACATTTTCCATTGCGGGTATTTTATGCTTAATCCTTCTTGTAAACAATTGGGGATATTACGATTTGACGGAAATTGTGATTATGTGCGCGGTGGTATCTCTTGTGATATTGGCGATTTTTAGTGCAATAGCGGCGGCAATGGGATTTTATGGCGCAAATAAGTACTTAAATAAATATTGCCAGATGAAGCGGGAGATCGGAAAAGTAGAGGCTGTAAAGATGATTGAACAGCAATATCACCCGGAAGAAGGATTTAATCTTATGAAAGGCGGTATTAACACAACAAGCGGTTGTATTGGCGGCTGCTTTAGTTCCATTGTAGGATTTGCGATTACAATTATTGCAGTTATTTTGATGATGGCACTTTGTTAGGAATTATGAGACGTTATATAAATCGAAAGGAATGTGGGATATTATTTGCGGCATTATGCTTATACATAGTGAATAAATATTGGCGAAGCAGGTTCCAAATGCATCCATTTATCCAGTGCTACTTTAACGATATTATGGGCGGTATTGTATTCGGTATTATAATTCGTACAGCAAGCAGGTTTTGGTTAAAGCGGGAAATAACGCTCCCGTTATATATGCTGCTGTTTTTATTAGCGGGAACTTACTGGGAATTTGTAACGCCGCTATATATAAAGAGTTCTGTCTGTGATATAGGAGATATAGCGGCATATTTTAGCGGTGGGATAGGTCTTTTATTGGCAATAAGAAACAAGCAGGAGGAGAAAGATGAAGTGTAAAAAATGTGGAGCGGAATTAGAGGCGGCAGTTAAGTTTTGCCCTCAGTGCGGGGAAAAAGTAAAATTATATTGTACGGAATGTGGGGAGGAATTAACTGGAGAGGTGAAGTTTTGCCCGTCTTGCGGAAAACCAGTGATTGGGAATGTGAGTGGAGAAATAAAGGAACTTAAAAAGAATGAGCCGATGGAAGAAGACAAGTTAGCCAGCGGTACGAATGGAAAAGAAGATGAGACTGACACAGATGTAAAAGGGGAAGCGGTAGTTTTAGGCACTCAGGGAAATGAGGAAAGTAAGGCTACAGACTCTGATGACTACGAGCAGAAGCAAGAAGCAGAAGAGAAGTTTTTTGTGCCTCAAAGTAAAGAGGAATTTTTAGAGGAACTGATGCAGCTTGCAAGCAGGGATGCGGATAGCAAAAGAGTTTTGGATTACTATGACTCAAAGATTTTCACAAAACATGTATATCCTTATTTAAATCAGAAAGAAAAAATTGTAGCTCTGCGCCATATCGTCCATCACAATTTTGCAAGTGTGATGATAAGAAATGGAAGTTTTTATGTTAAGGAATTTTTGGTATTGACAAATGAAAGGGTTATTAAATTTGTGCAGTCTTATTGGTTAAAGCCTAAAATTAAGAGCTGTTATTTATCAGAAATTTCATCAACAGAGGCAACAAGACCAGGAAACGCTTTGAAAGGGGTGTTCTGGGGAGAACAACTTAGAATAAAAACCTCAGAAAAGACAATAAAATTACATACGTTTGGGAAGGGATCCGCACAGAAAATAGAACGCGAAATTTTCCGGATAATTCCAGATAAGAAAGAAAATCCAGCTGAAGCAAGAAATATGGCGGCAGCAGAAAAAAATATGGTTGAAACCGTAACAAGTGAGGCCGGAGGAAGTGTAAAGGAAGAAAAAAATGTAAAACGAGAAAGGATCAAAATAGGATTCAAAATTGCTTTATTAATAGCGTTTGCCTCATTTTTTCTACCCTTTTGTACCGTTTCGTGTGGAAGTGAGACAATTATATCATCAAGCGGTTATGAATTGGCAGGTGATTTGGGGATGACAGAGGATGAGATGGAACTATACGAGCTTACCCCAGAAGACACAATGAATAAAGTCGTAGTTCTGATTCTCACAATTATGGCGGCGGCATGGGTTGCGACTGAGGCTAAAACGGTAATTGGTATGAGCTGCCTGACAGGGGTAGCGGCTCTTCTTTTACAAAGTATCTCGCTTAGCAGTAAATGGAATGATATAAAAGAGATAGGCTGCCAAGTGAAATTTGAATTTGGATATTGGCTGGCTTTAATTATGCTGTTATTAGCAACAGCAGCATTTTTATGGTCTCCAGGAGTTATTAAGAAGATAGAGAAAGCATTAGTCTGGGATAAAGGAGATGATATAAAGCTACGTAAAACAATCAATGAGGGACTTTCAGCAGCTATTTTTTTGGTTATGCTGGTGGCTGTTGTGACAAACTGGACTTCAGTAAAATCATGGGGAGCTGCGTTTCGTCCAAAAGAAGTACCAGATTTAAGAGATGATTATATGGCTGGGCTTAAGGATACAGATGGAGATTACTTTTTTGGCATAGATGATACATATGAAAGAGAAGGAAGTTTCAGTAATACGGATGTTGAACAGAAGATAGAGCCTTATGAAGGGACTTGGTGGGATTTAAACAGCCAGCGTTGCTATATGGATATTATAAAAATCAGCGACGAGCTGTTAATTACAATCAACTGGGGCAGCGGAGCGTTTGACAGTGCAGAATGGTCTATGACAGGAACATATGATAGTAAAAGTGATAAGATCCAATTTAATGACTGCACATTAACATATATCCATTATAATGATGACGGCAGCAGCAACGAAGATGTTCAGTATACAGACGGAACTGGCGCTATATACATAGCGGATGACGGATACTTATATTGGGAAGACGATAAGGAGCAGATGGGGAGTGGCTGCTACTTTGAGAAAGATACCAATGACATGGAATTCACGTATTATCAAGGAGATGAAAGTGAGTATATCTTACCAGAAAGCAGCAGCAGATATTTAACTTTTGATGATTTAGCTGGATTAGATAAGGCAACTCTTCGCTTAGCCCGGAATGAAATATATGCGAAACATGGGCGTATGTATGAGACAGATGACTTAAGAGAGTATTTCAGTTCAAAGTCATGGTACTATGGATATCTTTCAGCAGATGAGTTTGATGATTCCGTGCTTAATGAATATGAAAAAGCAAATCTGGATTTAATAAAAGCAGCAGAAGGAACAGGGACATCATCCAATGTAAGCTGGACGGGAACTTATATCGCGGAGGATGACCAGGCTATCACCGTTTCATCAGCAGATGATTTTGGTGTTGTATTGACATTTGTGGGATATAGTGAGGAAGGCTGGCGGACGGATACTAAGGTATTATCTTACAGAGATTCCGAAAAAACCCAGGTTTCTGATCCGTATTATTATGATGGAGCCTTAGTACAGGAAGTTGTATATTCAATTACAGAGACAGGAATCCAAGTGGAAACCTTGCCCAGCGGAGGATGGGCAGATGGGTTTTATTTGCGGCAATAGATGCAGATTTTCATGCTTGATGCTTTCATGCTGGAGATGTGGGTTCGGATCAGGTTGATAAATTCAGCTTGATCCAGTTGGGGAAGGTTGCGGAGTTTACAGTAGGACAAAACCAATGTGGATAACCAGTACTGGAAAGCAGAGCTGGAATTAGAGCAGATCTGCAGTATTCTTAATTTTGCCATATGGGTGAATTCTATCCTTTTGTTTCCGAAAGTAAATTGTCGCTATCGGAGATAAATTAGGACTTCTAATTCCAGTGGGATTTTGGTATACTATATATGAATACTAGAAGTATCTAAAAATTATGTGGAGGAATGACTATGCTGGCATTAAAGGGCATTATACAGGGAAATACTGTGATTGTTGAAGATGAAAACATACGAGCATATGAAGGCAATGATGTAATCGTGACAATTTTGGATTTTCCATATGGAAAAAGAAAGCGTAGGAATATAGACTTAGATAAATTTGTCATTCCTACAGAGCGAGGACAGAATGCAGATGAATATGTTAGAGGGCTTCGGAACAATGACCGAGTTTAAGAAGGTATTTGTTGATACAGCTCCGCTTATTTATTATCTTGAGAGAAACGAACAGTATTTTGAAAAAATGAAAGCCTTTTTCCAAGATTGCTGTGAGCGAGATGTGGATATTGTGACATCAGCAGTAACTTACGAAGAATATTTGGTATATCCGTATCGTCAGAATAAAACGGAGTTGATTGAAAACTTTGAAAGCTTTATTTCCAATATGGGGATACGGATTATCAACATTGATAAGGAAATTGCTAGGGAAGCTGCAAAGCTGCGAGGGAAGTATCCACATTTTAAAGCAATGGATGCATTACAGATTGCGTCAGCAATAGAAACTGCTTGCAATTTGTTCCTTACAAATGACAAGCAGCTCAGGCAGGAAAGAGAAATTCTGTGCCTGACCTTAGATGATTTGACAGGTTGATTTTGTACCATTTCTGTACCAATCAAAACAAATAATGTGCGGATTAATGCAGGGGAACGAAAGTAACAAGCCCTTATTGTTCCCGACGATGAAAAGTCTTGAGAAGTAAAAAGGCTTGAAATGCTTATAAATCCAGTGTTTCCTGGATGTGATAAAAGCGTATAAGACCTATATTTCCATGAATATAGAATTGTAATGGAAAAGATTTTCTTCTTGAAAAATAGGAGAGGCATGTTATATTAGACATATAAAGAGGAACAACCCGCCCACAAGGTGGGTTGACCAAAAATGCGAAATAGAAAAATCCACCCCGTACTCAGTCAAAGTTTAGGGGTGGTTTTTCTATGTGTGGTTACTTACAAAACGTAAAAACGAATGTAAGCAATGCCAAAAGGAAAAGACCAAAGGTCATTAAATCCTTAAAATCAAAATGATTTTTCATAGGCATCACCCCCATTCTGTAAAAATGCCAATTTTCACTTATATATTATATCTTTGAAACCAATAAGGAAATCAATTTCGAGGAGGTAATGTATATGTCAGCAAATGTTGAAACCATGTTTTACACCAGAACCAAACCCTGGCACGGCCTGGGCACCCAGGTTATGGAGGCTCCCACATCCGCCGCCGCTCTGTCTCTGGCAGGGCTTGACTGGCAGGTGATCCAGAAGCCCCTTCTTACCTATGACGAGATTCCGGTTCCCGGATTCAAAGCAAATTTAAGAGACAGCGACAATCAGGTTCTTGGCGTTGTCACTGACCGCTACAAGGTTGTCCAGAACGAAGATGCCTTCGCCTTTACAGATTCCCTGCTAGGCGAGGGCATTACTTATGAAACGGCAGGCAGCCTGCAAAATGGCAGGAGGACCTGGCTCCTGGCAAAGCTGCCCCAGAGGTATATTATCAGTGGAGACGAGATTACCCCATACCTGGTCTTTATGAACAGCCATGACGGAACCGGGGCGATCAAAGCCGCTATGACACCTATCCGGGTGGTGTGCCAGAACACGTTAAATCTTGCTCTTACAACAGCGAAACGAAGCTGGTCTACCAACCATACCGGGAATATAAGGGGAAAAATGGAGGATGCCCGTAATACGCTTCTTTATGCGGATCGGTATATGGCAGAGCTTGGAAAGGCCATTGATCATCTGAACCGGCAGAAGCTATCGGACAGACAGGTGCTTGAGTATATTGATACCCTTTTCCCGCTTTTAGACAATGCGACTGAGCAACAGAGAAAGAACCTGCTCCGCATGAAAGAGGACTTAAAGGCCCGGTATTTTGACGCGCCGGATTTGCAGCATGTAGGAAAGAACGCTTACCGCCTGGTAAATGCAGTATCGGATTTTGCCACTCATGCAAAGCCTTTAAAGGAGAGGGTCAATTATCGGGAAAACCTGTTTGCCAAAACAGTAGATGGGAACCCCATGATTGATCGGGCTTTTGACCTGGTAAAAGCCGCCGCATAAAGTATATTCAAACTTAAGAAAGGAGGAACTGTTATGCAGAAAGTATCACAGAAAGCCGTTCTGGATGACATGATGGCGCGCCCCATACCCAGAAAGAAAATCGGAATTGTACATCTGGAAATGGTAAGGGAGAGCCGGTGCCTTTATGGAATGAAACGGTTTCGTACCTCTACAGAGGTAGCGGAGATGGTAAGGCCGCTGTTTGACAAAGCCCACAGGGAGATGGTGGCGGTGCTGACCTTAAGTACAAAGCTGGAAGTACAGGCATTAGAGATTGCAATGGTAGGGGGCCTGAACTGCTGCTATGTAGACATGAAGGAGCTATTCAAATTAGCAATCGTGAACAACTCTTCCTATATTATATGTATCCATAACCACCCTTCAGGATATGCAAAACCCAGCAGGGAGGATGAACTTTTAACCGACCGGCTTTGGGAAGCCGGTCGGATTTTGGGGATATCTCTGCTAGATCATATCATTCTTGGAGAATACGGGTATTACAGTTTTCGTGAAAACGGAAAAATTCCTTCTGAAAATCCAGACAGAGATAAACCAGCCGCATGAACCTGAAAAAATGGGGTTGAATAAAAAATAAGTGAAGATAGAAAGAAAATCAGGGAGTATCCGAAAGGGTACTCCTTCTTTTGCTGCAGCTTTGAAGGGAGGTGAAGATGATGATCGAGATTATCATTCGGATTGACCTGTAAAAAGGTGCAGGGATAAAGGAGCCTGTCATGGGACCTAAAGCCATGACAGGTTTTTCATGTGAAAGGACAGGAGTAAGGATGTATCAGACAATATCAACGAAAAACATGAGCCGGGAGGACTGGCTTTCATTAAGAAGAACCGGCATAGGCGGGTCTGATGCCGGTGCAATCTGCGGATTAAATCCCTACAGCAGCCCCTTAGATGTCTACTTCAATAAAACAGGGGAGGCCCCGGAGACAGAGGATAACGAAGCCATGCGGCAGGGACGTGATTTGGAAGAATATGTAGCCAAACGATTTACAGAAAAAACCGGATTAAAGGTGCGCCGCTCCAACCAGATGTACCGAAGCGCAGAGCATCCCTTTATGATTGCCGATGTAGATCGGCTGATTATCGGGGAAGATGCAGGATTAGAGTGTAAGACTGCCAACGCTTTTGGGGCGGATCAATGGAAAGACGGACAGATACCGGTTCACTACCTGCTACAATGCCTGCATTACATGGCGGTCACCGGAAAAAAGACCTGGTATATTGCGGTGGTGATTCTGGGTATGGATTTCCAGTACCGGAAAATCGTATGGGGAGAGAAGCTAATCTCCAACCTGATTGGGATAGAAGAACATTTCTGGAACTGCTATGTAACCAGGGGGCAGATGCCGGAGCCGGACGGAACGGGTGCCTATACAAAGGCGCTGGGAGCATATTTCCCCATAGCAAAGAAGGGGACGAAGATTCCCCTAATCGGGTTTGACGAAAAGCTAAGCCGAAGGGATGCCATTTTAGAAGAGATGAAAGCTCTGGAAACCGAGAAAAGCCGGATTGAGCAGGAGGTACGCTGCTACATGGAAAGGAATGAGGCGGCAATCAGTGAAAGATACCGTGTGTCCTGGCCTAACATAGAAATCAACCGGTTAGATACGAAACGGCTGAGGGCAGAACAGCCGGAGGTTTATCAGCAGTTCCTAAAGAAAACGACTTCCAGGCGTTTTGAGATCACGGCAGCTTAAGAGAAAGGAGGGCAGGCATGGACAAAGAAACGAAAGGAATCCGATTCCTGCAGGCCAGTGAAATTGAGTGCAGAGTTGGGATAATCAATGAAAGGGGGTTAAGCCTGTTACTATTTAAAGATGCCAGGGTAGACCAGAAGATATTAGATGAAACCTATACTCCTCTGGGCTGGAAACGAAGCCACCAGCTAATTAACGGCTGTCTGTTTTGTACCGTGGAAGTGTGGGACAGCGAAAAGGGGCAGTGGGTTGGGAAACAGGATGTAGGGACGGAAAGTTACGCAGAGAAGGAAAAGGGGCAGGCTTCTGACAGCTTTAAACGGGCCTGCTTTAACTGGGGAATCGGAAGGGAGCTTTATACGGCTCCTTTTATCTGGATTCCGGAAGGAGAGGTAGAAATTCAGAAAAAGGGAGATAAATACTATACGAGTGAACGGTTTCAAGTCGCTTCTATTGATTATAACAAAGAAAAGGCGATTTGTTCCCTCTCCCTTTTAAATTCCGGGGGAAGGGTAGTTTATACCTATGAAAACGGGGGAACAAAGGAGCAGAAAAAAGGGAAAAGCACAGGGAGCAGGTTCCGGACGGAGGCATTGGAACAGGAATTAGAGCGGACTGGAGTAGCGCTGGAAGCAGTGTTAGAGCGTTACCATATCCACGATATCAGGGAAATGACATCTGACATGTACCAGGATGCAATGAAAGGCCTGAAAAAGTCAAAAAGCAGGGCAGCATAAGGGGTCAAAAGAAACGTTGCATTTTGGAATAGAGAGACGTATAATAAAGCTACAGAAGGGGGATGGATCGTGTGATAAAAGGACAAAAGCAGCAGATAGATTCAGATAAGCAGAACAGCAGAATAAAAGAACGTGAAAGAAGGATAGCTGAGGCCAGGAGCCTGAACCTTTTAAGCAACACATTCATGACAGTTGCCCTTGAGGATAAACTGGCCTGCCAGCATGTGCTCAGAATTGTGACAAGGATTGAAGATTTAGTGGTAAAAGAAGTTCGTACCCAGTATCGTATTTCTAAAATAAATTCCCACGACGCGGTTCTTGATGTTTTGGCGGAGGATGGAGAAAAGAGAATTTACAATATTGAGATCCAAAAGTCAGAGGCAGTAGACCATGCCAGACGGACCAGATTTTACGGAGCCATGATAGACAGCGAATATCTGGTTAAAGGAAAAGACTATAACCAACTGCCGGAGGTACATATCTTATACATTAGTGAGACGGATTTGTGGAAGGCCGGGAAAACGATGTATGAGGTAGAGAAGCGATTTAAAGGAACGGAAATAACATATGAGGATGGAATCCATGTAACCTATGTGAATGCAGAGATAGAGGATGGGACAGAAGTATCCCAATTAATGAAATATTTTAAAACGACAGATCCGGAAGATATGAGCCAGGGAGAGTTATCTAAGCGGATCCATTTTCTGAAATGCGAAGAAGGAGGTCTTAAAGTTATGTGTGAGATGAGTGA